>JAFQVJ010000017.1 GCA_017408025.1 Lachnospiraceae bacterium | reverse complement strand
TCGGCTTAGTTATCCCAGAGTTAAACGGAAAGTTAATCGGATCTGCTCAGAGAGTACCAACTCCTACAGGTTCTACAACAATCTTAACAGCAGTAGTTAAGGGTGCTAACGTAACTGTTGATGGTATCAACGCAGCTATGAAGGCAGCAGCTAACGAGTCATTCGGTTACAATGAGGATGAAATCGTTTCTTCAGATATCATTGGTATGAGATTTGGTTCATTATTCGATGCAACACAGACAATGGTTTGCAAGGTTGATGATGACACATATGAGGTACAGGTTGTTTCTTGGTATGATAACGAGAACTCATACACAAGCCAGATGGTTAGAACAATTAAGTACTTCTCAGAGTTAGCATAAGTTTAAGCTTATATAATTCGCAAGAATGGCCTAAGGGGTCCGGTTCCATAACGGGACTGGACCCTTTAATTGTTTTATAAAACAATTAAAGGATAGTATATGCGCACTTCACAAAAGGTGAATAATTACTTCGCAATATCACTCAGGCGCAGAAAGTTTGCAAGCAAACTTTGATTTTTATGTTTTATTAATACAATATAAAAATAGAAAGGAGCATAAAAATGCTTAATAAGAAATCAGTAGATGATATTAATGTACAGGGCAAAAGAGTATTGGTACGTTGCGATTTCAACGTTCCATTAGATGCTGAATTAAACATAACAGACGAGAACCGTCTTGTTGCAGCTCTTCCTACTCTTAAGAAGTTAATTAATGATGGTGGAAAGGTTATCCTTTGCTCACATCTTGGTAAGCCAAAGGGAGAGCCAAAGCCTGAATTATCTTTAGCCCCAGTTGCTAAGAGATTAACAGAGCTTTTGGGACAGGAAGTTAAGTTTGCAGCTGATCCAGAGGTAGTTGGACCAAACGCAAAGGCTGCTGTAGAAGCTATGAAGGATGGTGATGTGATTCTTCTTGAGAATACACGTTACAGAGCAGAAGAGACAAAGAACGGCGAAGCTTTCAGCAAGGAATTAGCTTCACTTTGTGATGTATTTGTAAATGATGCTTTTGGTACAGCTCATAGAGCACATTGTTCAAACGTTGGTGTTACACAGTTTGTTGACACAGCTGTAGTTGGTTACCTTATGCAGAAGGAAATCGAATTCCTTGGTAACGCTGTAAATAATCCAGTTAGACCATTCGTAGCAATCTTAGGTGGTGCTAAGGTTTCTTCAAAGATTCCAGTTATTGAGAACTTACTTGATAAGGTTGATACACTTATCATCGGTGGTGGTATGGCTTATACATTCATGGCTGGTTTAGGTGAGCCTGTAGGTAAGTCATTACTTGAGGAAGATTACAAGGAATATGCTGTAAACATGCTTAAGAAGGCAGAAGAGAAGGGCGTTAAGTTACTTATCCCAGTTGATAACGTAGTAGCTGATGATTTCTCTAACGATGCTAACTTCAAGGTAGTTGAGCGTGGTGGAATTCCAGATGATATGGAAGGTCTTGACATCGGACCAAAGACAGCAGAGCTTTTCGCAGATGCTATCAAGGATGCTAAGACAGTTGTTTGGAACGGACCAATGGGTTGCTTCGAGATGCCAAACTTTGCTAAGGGTACAATCGCTGTAGCTAAGGCATTAGCAGATATCGACGCAACAACAATCATCGGTGGTGGTGATTCAGCAGCAGCTGTAAACACATTAGGCTTCGGTGATAAGATGACACACATCTCTACGGGCGGTGGTGCTTCACTTGAGTTCCTTGAGGGTAAGGAACTTCCAGGCGTAGCAGCAGCAAACGATAAGTAGCGTGAAAGCAACGAGCCAATCAAAGTTAAAGAAAGACTTAGGAAATAAGCTTGCTTAATTTTCTAAGGAGTTGTTTAACTTTAGTGGGCGACGCCCACGTTGAGATAATTTCAGAATGAAATCTATCGAAGGGTGAGATGCTATAAAAATATAAGGAGAAACAAAATGGCAAGAAAGAAAATTATTGCTGGTAACTGGAAGATGAACATGACTCCAAGCCAGGCAGTTGCATTAGTAAACGAATTAAAGCCTTTAGTAGCAAATGACGAAGTTGACGTAGTATTCTGCGTTCCAGCTATCGACATTATTCCAGCTATGGAGGCAGCAAAGGGTAGTAATATCAACATCGGTGCTGAGAATATGTACTTTGAGGAGAGTGGCGCTTACACAGGCGAAATCGCTCCTGCAATGCTGAATGATGTAGGTGTTAAGTATGTTATCATTGGCCATTCAGAGAGAAGAGAGTATTTTGCTGAGACAGACGAGACAGTAAATAAGAAGGTTCTTAAGGCTTTCGAGCATGGTATTACACCAATTATCTGCTGTGGTGAGTCTTTAACACAGAGAGAGCAGGGTATTACTATTGACTGGATTCGCCAGCAGATTAAAATTGCATTCCTTAATGTAACAGCAGATCAGGCTAAGACAGCAGTTATCGCTTATGAGCCAATCTGGGCTATCGGAACAGGTAAGGTTGCTACAACTGAGCAGGCTCAGGAAGTTTGTGCTGCTATTCGTGCATGTATCGCAGAAATATATGATGATGCAACAGCAGCAGCAATTCGTATTCAATATGGTGGAAGTGTTTCAGCAGCAAGTGCACCAGAATTATTTGCACAGGCAGATATTGATGGTGGTTTAGTTGGTGGTGCTTCACTTAAGCCAGATTTCGGTAAGATTGTTAATTACAATAAATAAGTAAAAGAAAAATAGTATGAAGATGGACTCCACTCATGTGAAAGCAAGAGTGGAGTTCGTTTTTGTTTAATAGGAAAGTTCTTCAAACTTCCCTATTAAACAAAAACGCTCCGCTAAGGATCGCACTACGGCGGATAGGAAGATGTCGCTAAAGCGACCCGCCGTAGGCGGAGAATCTTGCAAGCAAGATTATTTTTTATTGTATAGGAAAGTTTCGAGAAATTTCATATACAATAAAAAATAACCGAGGTGTGTATCACCTCGGTTTTATCTTATGTATATCTGTACAATTATCATTAGTGAGTTATCTTATGTATATCTGTACAATTATCATTAGTGAGTTATCTTATGTATATATGTATATTGTCGTTAGTATTTCAAAGTATTTTCCTTTAGTAGAAGTGCAGTTGAAGGGACTTGAACCCTCACCCAAGTACATGGACATGAACCTGAATCATGCGCGTATGCCAATTCCGCCACAACTGCATGCCACTGAAATATCTTCAGCAAAAATATTATATCTAAACCTTAGGGTAAAGTCAATGAAAAAAAGAAAAGAATTGATTATAATTGTATCAAATACATATAAAGTAGCAAAAATACATGGTTTCAGAAACAAATCAAAAAACAATGAAAATTTTAAAAAAAGTTGTTGACATTTGTAGGGGTATCTGATATTATATTGAGGTCGGGTTGAGAAAAACAAAATCTTAACAAGACGATATGCGGAAATGCTGGAATTGGCAGACAGGCATGACTAAGGATCATGTGTCAACAGACGTGAGGGTTCAAGTCCCTTTTTCCGCACTGGATGAGCTCATTGCGAAAGCAATGAGCTTTTTTATTGTATAGGAAAGTTCTCGAAACTTTCCTATACAATAAAAATAAGATGAGCACTTGCACATAAAGAAGATGTCAGCTGAAGCTGACATCTTCTTTATGTGCAAGTGCTCGCAAAGTGGAGCAAGTCCCTCATGACTCTACTCTTTTTCTGTGATGATTTGAAAGAGGTCTATACATATTAAAAAATGTCCTCGACCTTTAAAATTTAAATCTGAAGTATACTATTACGAGAAAAACTTCTCCTTAATCACATCTACTGGCATATCCTTGCCCGTCCATATCTTGAATGCTTCAGCACCCTGATAGAGAAGCATATATAGACCGTTGAATGTGTTACAGCCATTTTCCCTGGCAAGTCTTAAGAGCTTTGTCTCCTTTGGATTGTAGATAACATCTGATACTACAAGACCTTCGTGTAAGAAGGATATATCCTTGATTATACAGTTGTCAACATTAGGAGCCATACCTACAGATGTTCCGTTTGTGAGTATGTAGCTGTTATCTATACTCGCTTTAAGGGAAGTTGTATCAGCTATATCGTATAATGAAGCTTTACAAGAAGTCTTAGCGTTGATAGTATCTACAAGTTTGACAGCTCGGTCCCAGAATTGGTCTTTAAGACTGAAAACATTTATAGAAGCAACTCCATCGAGGGCTGCCTGTACACATACAGCTGTGGCAGCACCACCAGCACCCATAAGTGTCATGTTTTTGCCGATTATATCATATCCGGCATCTTTAACAGCCATCATGTAGCCTACACCGTCAGTGTTGTGACCTGTGAGGAGTCCGTTATCATTTACAACCGTATTTACAGCACCTATCATTTCAGCAGCTGGTGAAAGCTTATCTGCTAATTCACACATAAGGTTTTTATCTGGCATAGTGCAGTTGAAACCGCGAACTCCGAGAGCCTTCAAACCATCTACAGCAGTCTTTAATGTGTCTGTTCCTACATCGAAGCAAAGGTAAACGTAGTCAAGATCTAACTGGTTAAATGCTTCGTTGTGCATAAGAGGTGAAATACTGTGAGCTACAGGTGTTCCTAGAAGACCTGTCAGCACTGTATGACCTGTAATATTCTGACTCATAATCATATCTCCATTCTGTCGCATGTAGCGAATTTTTGTTATAAAATATTAAAAGTCACGTATAGAGTAAAATTTTCTGTACGAATTGACCGTTTAAAGCTATAATAAAATATATTATTTTTAATGTCAACAGTTTAAGTCTTTAAACTAATAAAGCTTTGTGATATACTTTACATTAATGTAATTTAATGCGTCACATATTAGAGGGAGGACCCAGCATGAAAAAGGTAATATTTCATATAGATGTCAATTCTGCTTTTTTGAGCTGGGAGGCTGCCGACAGAAAGCGAAGAGGCGAAGAAGGTATTGACCTTAGAGATATTCCATCGGCTATAGGCGGTGATAAGTCTAAAAGGCATGGAATTATATTGGCAAAATCCACGTTAGCTAAAAATTTCGGTGTAAAAACAGGTGAATCCATAATGGAGGCGTTGAAGAAATGTCCAGATTTGACTATAGTACAGCCTAATCACAAGATGTACACTGAATATTCGGAAAGCTTTATGAATATTCTTAGAGATTACACGCCTGATATAGAACAATATAGTATAGATGAAGCATTTATGGACATGACAGGCACAGAACGACTTTTTGGAGAGCCTATTAAGGCGGCAGAAACCATTAAAAATCGTATAAAGGAAGAATTAGGTTTTACCGTAAATGTAGGCATATCTGACAACAAATTGCTTGCAAAGATGGCATCTGACTTTGAGAAACCAGACAAGATACATACTCTGTATACAGATGAGATAGAGATGAAAATGTGGCCGTTGCCAGTGGGTGATTTATTATATGTAGGAAAGTCTACAACAAACGCTCTTTCAAAGCTTGGCATACACACCATAGGAGAGTTGGCAAAAACTGATATAGACATATTGCGCTCAAATCTAAAGAAGCAGGGAGAAGCTATCTGGCGATTTGCAAATGGCAAGGATATGTCCATGGTAGAAACAGAGCCTGAAGAAAACAAAGGCTATGGCAATTCCACAACTATTCCATTTGATGTGTCAGATGAGAGCACTGCTAAGATGGTATTATTATCATTGGCAGAAAAAGTGGCAGGGCGAATACGAGCAGATGGTGTTGTGGCGGAATCAGTATCTGTGACTATTAAGGATTTTAATTTACAGAAATGTTCTCATCAGATGATGCTAAATAGTCAAACCAATCTGACTTCAGAGATTCATGAAGCTGCGTGTCAGCTGTTTGATGAACTGTGGGATGGAACACCTATACGATTGTTGGGAATTCAGGTTGGAAAGGTTAGCAGAGAATCTGCATCCAGACAGATTAATCTATTTGATAATACTGATTATGAGAAGTTAGAAGCAGTAGATAAAGCAGTTGATTCTATAAGGAATAAATACGGTTCAGGAGCTATAAAAAGAGCAGTGTTTATGAAAGGGGAAGGGAAATGAAGAAAGAGTTAAGTGAAGAAGAAAAGGAAATGCAAAGGCAAAAAAGAAAAGATTTATTTACAGTCCTTGCGATTTTATCATCTTTTTTTGTATTTGCAATACTGATAGCATGGCTTAAGGGCGGAGAGAGAATTATAAAAGAGATTACAGGAAACTCTACAGCTGAAGCACGAGAAATATATAAAGGTGCAAAAAATGCCATATTAGGAATAGGTGTATTATGCTTAATTGTTTTATTGTCATACGTGGTTTATAATATTCGGGATAAGAAGAAACGTAAGCACAAAAAAAATGAGAAGAAGTCATTTATCGATTATGATAGGTTGGAGATGGCAAGAGTAAGAGTCGAGCAGGCGCGAATGGAGACAAAGAAGCAAGGGAAAAAAACTTCATCTGTAAATGTGGAACGGTACAAGAATTTAAAAGATATTGACGAGAATATATATAATAAAAAAAATACACCTCCAGGAATGACGGAGGAAGAGTATCGCAAGATGCGTAAGGAAGAATATGATAGATACATGAGTCTGGATTTCTCAGAAGATATGAATGATGATAATCCTTTTCATACAGCTTACAATGATGAGGAAATGGATGAATATGAGGATTACACTATATTTGACAGGTTAAAGGAGTTTGTGAGAGAGCATGGTGTTGTAATAGTAATTATTGCAGGTGTGTCAGTATTGGCTATTGTAGCTGCCATTATCATAGGAATATTATTGTAGATTATTCAGGAGGCAAATGATGAGTACATTTATAAAGAATGTTGAGCTTGGGGCAGGCGGAACGAAAATCTGTCTTCCAATTATAGCCAAGACTAAAGAAGAAATATTGAAGGAGGGGGAGGAGCTTAAGAATTCTGTGGCGGACATTATAGAATGGCGAGCAGATTTCTATGAGGATGTAATGAATAATGAAAAGGTTCTTGATGTGTTAGACAAGCTGACAGATGTACTTCAAGATAAGCCTGTGTTATTTACATTCAGAACGAAAAATGAAGGTGGAGAGAAAGCCATTGATACCTTGTATTATAAAATTCTAATAGGAAGTGTTATAAAACAGCAAAAAGCAGGTGCTGTTGATGTTGAACTTTTTATGGGCGAAGGGTTGCTGGAAGAAATTGTAGCAAAGGCTGAGAAATATGGAGTGAAAGTGGTTGCATCCAATCATGATTTTGGAAAAACACCAGAAAAGGATGTTATAGTTGATAGACTTCTTACTATGAAAAAGAAAGGAGCCCATGTGTCTAAAATTGCAGTAATGCCAAAGAGTGAGCAGGATGTACTGAATCTACTCCAAGCTACATATGATGCAAAAAGCCAGTGTCCAGAGATGACGATTATATCAATGTCAATGGGAAGACTGGGTATTGTAAGCCGCATAGGTGGTGGAGTGTTTGGATCAGCGATGACATTTGGAGCCAAAACAAAGGAACTGGCATCAGCACCCGGACAGGTGGAAGCAGGGCAGCTTAAAGATATTCTAGGTGTTGTAGAGGAATAGCACTGACACTATTGATGTGATATAGAAAACAGGAGAACTAAGGCTTGCAAGTCTCTCATGAATGAGGGATTTAGGGAGTTTAAGTGGACTTGTCCAGGTTGTTATGTTGTTTTAAACAATTTAATATATAATACAGAGAAAGGAATAATAAAACATGGAAAACAATATTTTGCTCATAGGCTTTATGGGGGCAGGAAAAACAACAGTATCAAGAGAGCTTACTAAGCTGACAGGCATGGAAGAAATTGATATGGATGCCTACATTGTGGAGAAGGAAGGAATGTCTATCAATGATATGTTTGCACAGCATGGTGAGGAATATTTCAGAAAGAAAGAGACAGAATGTCTTATAGAGATAATGCAGAGTAAGAATCGAATCGTATCATGTGGTGGTGGCGTCGTGGTTAAGGATGAGAATGTGGAGCACATGAAAGCTGGTGGAACAATAGTACTTCTCACAGCTACACCTGAGACAACTCTTGAGAGAGTAAAGAATTCAACAGACAGACCAATACTAAATGGAAATATGAATGTGGAGTTTATAACAGAGCTTATGAACAAGCGTAAAGACCGTTATCTTGCAGTGGCAGATGTGATAGTTGTCACCGATAATAAGTCGGTATCCGAAATTTGTGCCGAAATAATGGATAAAATTTCAAAAAAATAGTTGAAAAAAAGTATGTACTATTATAAAATGAATACAGCTTATGCGACATTTAGGAGGAAATATTTTTTATGATTACAGCAGGCGATTTTAGAAATGGTATCACAATTGAGATGGATAACAACATTTATCAGATTATCGAGTTCCAGCATGTAAAGCCAGGTAAGGGCGCTGCTTTCGTTAGAACAAAGCTTAAGAGTATCACAGGAAACGGTGTTATTGAAAAGAGCTTTAGACCAACAGAAAAGTTCCCACAGGCTCGTATCGATAGAAGAGAAATGCAGTATTTATATTCAGATGGTGATTTATACAACTTCATGGATACAGAGACATATGAGCAGATTGCATTGACAGAAGATGCAGTTGGCGATGCCTTAAAGTTCGTTAAGGAAAACGAGATGGTTAAGGTTTGTTCGCACAACGGTAACGTATTCGCTATCGAGCCACCATTGTTCGTAGAACTTGAAGTAACAGAGACAGAGCCAGGTTTCAAGGGCGATACAGCTACAGGTGCTACAAAGCCATCAATCGTAGAAACAGGTGCTACAGTATATGTTCCATTATTCGTAGAAACACATGATGTTATCAAGATTGACACAAGAACAGGCGAATACCTTTCAAGAGTGTAGTGTAAACAGTGAGTCAAGAAAATAGCAGTTTCGTGCTTGCACGAAAACTGCTATTTTTTTGACGAACGTACAGTATGAGCAACGAAGAGCAAAGCTCGAGAGTTGCGAATACTGCGATTGCGAGCGCTTCGAAGAAGCAAAGCAATCGAGTTTACACGTATAAAAATGGAAAGAATACAGTATGAGCAACGAAGAGCGAAGCTCGAGAGTTGCGAATACTGCGATTGCGAGCGCTTCGAAGAAGCAAAGCAATCGAGTTTACACGTATAAAAATGGAAAAAATACAGTATGAGCAACGAAGAGCGAAGCTCGAGAGTTGCGAATACTGCGATTGCGAGCGCAGTGACCAAAATTTCAATATCCCTTGACAAACCTTTCGAAAACAATTACTATAATATTATCTTTAATCAATTTTTATAAAATATAAATCAAACACAATCCCCGATATAAATTGAAAATGAAATATATTGAATTTTGTGAAAGTATTAAAAATGAACTTCAAAGAATGATGGGTGACGGCTATGACGTCAAATTAGAGCGTGTGCTGAAAAATAATCACGTTGCATATGAGGCGATTGTAATATTGCAAAAAGGAAGATATATTGCACCATCTGTATATCTGGAACAATATTATGACAGCTATAAAGAAGGAAAGAACATAACTGATATTTGTTTGTCCATAATGGTTCAGTATGAGAAATATAAGGATGGAGTGGAGCTGGATTCGAAGAAGCTTATGGACTATAAACAGATGAAAGATAGTTTGTTTGTGAAAGTAATCAATACGGCTATGAATGAAGAACTATTGCAGGATATGCCACATCTTAACTATTATGATTTGTCGATGGTTGCATTTCTCAGAATTGAGGATGATGGCATAAGCAACGCAACTATGAATATATCAAATGGTCATCTGAAGATATGGGATATGGATGAGGATGCATTATTTAAGGATGCTATAAATAATACAAGAGAAAAAATGCCATATAGATTTAGCACAATGAGTGATGTGATGAAAGAAATATTGTACGATAAGGTTAAACATTATCAACATAATGTGGGTAATGATGAGGAATTGGATTACGCATTGGTACAATCTATTGAAGCTATAGAAATGTCAGAAAAAGATACAATGTATGTACTGACAAATTCAAATAAGATGGATGGCGCAGTGTATCTTTTGTTTGATGATGTTATGGAAACAATAGCAGAAAAAATGCAGTCGGATTTATACATTATTCCTAGTAGTATACACGAAGTGATGATTTTGAGAAAAGATAAAAAAATAGATTACGCAGAATTGTGTAATCTTGTTAAAGATGTAAATGAGAAAGAATTGGATCCTCGTGAAGTTTTATCAGATACGATATATATATATGAAAGAGGAAAAGGAATAAAATGGAGAAATCCATAGAAACCAGCTTTGCGGAGCGTTTTTGTTGTGTAGGAAAGTTTCCATAGCTTTACTATACAGATTAGGGTATTAAAAGCCCTAATCCTATACAAAAAGCGCACCTGGCGGGGATTGAACCCACATTACACCCTCCGGAGGGGTGCGTTCTATCCATTAGACTACAGGTGCGCGACCTATGTATTATACACTTCAAAAGTTAATAAAAGCAATAGCTTATTGATTTTTTTTATTATCTTTGCTAATATAAATGTGTGTTGTGTTCTTTTTAATACAATTTCTTAATGAATGAAAGTATCGAAGTTAAAGTTATATATAGATTTTACTATACATTTGTTGATGATTTAAGGAGAAAATATGAGAAAAGATTTTGATAGCAAAGATAATATAGATAATGAAAATATAGATGATATACTAGATGAGATGGTAAATAACTCAGGATCGGATCTGAAAGAATGGGATCTAAGTGATGATGAAGATATACATGAGTTTTTAAGTCGTGATTTTGATGTGGTCGCTGAAAGTAGACGAAGACTTAACCACAATCAGAATAAGAATCAAAAAGGAAAAAATGATAAACGAGCTCAGCGTCAAAAAAATGCAAAAGAGAAGAAGGAAAAACAACCGAAATCAGGGAATTCATCGGCATTTGTTGATAAGCTGAAACAGCTGTATTCAAAATGGCTTGAAGTATATGATAAGAATGCTATGCAAATACTTTTTAGTGCGTTGATATGTCTGGTAGTGTTGCTTGTTATAGCTATAGTTGCCACATATCCTTATGATAATAAGGATAGTGGGGATAAGCAGAAGACATCAGCGCCTGTTGAGGAGCAAACATCCGCAGGTGAGCTTGAGACAACTACAGAGAAGCCAACCATAATTCCAGAAGCAGAAGACTCGGATATTCATTCACTAATAGTGGGTTATATAGACGCAGCTTATATCAAGGCTGATATGGAAGCTGTTGCATTAGTTGTAGATGATACTACAAATATCAATGTTGAAAAGTACAAGAGTCGACAAAAATATATTGAGTTGTACGAGAATATTGAATGTTATAAGTTGGAAAGTGCAATTGAGAATGCATATATTGTGTTTGTAACATATGAGGCAAAATTATATAATATTCAGACATTGGCACCAAGTGCCGAGACATTTATTGTGAAATATGATTCTGTAAATAACAGGTATATAATTCATAATATAACAGTTGGAGAAAAAATCGATAGCTATATAGCTGGTGCGTCTAAGATTGAGTTGATAAGTGAGAAAAAGGCTGAGGTTGAGAGTAGACTCAATACAGCCCTTAGCCAGGATGCAGAGCTTAAGAAAGTATATGATATTATGATAAGTACAGGTTCACAGACTAGCGAGGAAGCGACTGTTGATACATCATCCAGTGAGACAACAGGCGGTTCAGAGGAGACAACAACAGCTGCACCACAATAGAATAACAGATTTTGGATAATCAAACTTTTTGATAGTTTGCCAAAGTTTTAGATGGTTTGGTAGATTTTTACGATTAGTTTTTGATGGTTTGATTTGATGGTCTAGATTGATGGGCTGGCGTTTGAAAATGCTAGCCTTATTAAATTTGGTTAAAATTGTTACGAAATTGTAATATTAGCTTCGTTTAGTAAGCTTTCTAATATATGAAATCTTTCTTTGAGGCGTTGTATTTCTATCCAGTTTCCATGACAAAGTTCATCAGCTTCTTTGAGTTCTTGTCTTGTTAATTCATAATCTAGCCATTTCATACATTTATGGTTTTTGCCAAAAGCACAATAATTGTCCATGTGTAATTCTCCTTTGATTGTTGCTTAATAATTGTTACTTTTCGGTTGGGAGATTCGATTGGTCAGTTTGAAAGTCTACTGTCATAGACTTTTCCAACCTCATGTTTCTCAACCATAATAAATGAATTGATGGTATAATCTTTGTATTTTTCAAGAAGGTTACCCAAATCTTTAAAGATATCATAATCAGAAGCTTGATATATAGAAATGAATTCATCTAGTTCGCTACGAGCACTTATAGGTTTTCCATCATTACGTGAGTTGAATTGAATATATAGTTCTTTTATGTCTCGAAAATCTTTTAATTTAGGGTCAACACGAAATAAAGCATCCTCATAATCGTAGGTGTCATTAAACAGTGATTATGATTGTTGTAGACGAAAGTGTAATAAAGGGAAATGCTTTTTGAAAGCACGACTTTTGTTGCAAATGATAATGATTTGAGGTTAGGAAACTTGACAATATATATAGAGAGAGATAAAATTGTATAATTAATAAAGATTATTTAAGGGTAAAAGGAAAAATGAAAAAACACAGAATTAAATTAATTGCATTGATATGTGTATTAGTGTTGATGAATGTGACAATAGTTTTTGCGACAAATACAGCTGATAAATTTGGTTATGATTATGAAGGGAATATTAAGGGTTATGTAAGTTCACTTATTGTTGAAAGTGGATGGGGCATGCATCGTGGGCGCTCATATGTAGCCTTGATGGGAAGTGATGCTGAAGGATTATCGAAAGCTTAAGATGCGACATCAACTATTGGATATTTAAGTTTGCTAGGGCGCTTAAGTGTTTTTGATGATGTCGTGCATACTTCTGAGGAATGTACAAAACATTGGTATTTTTCAAGTGTTAAGACAACTTTAGAAACAGATAAAGACGATATATCGGTAAAAGTACAAGATAATTAAGAAAGGAAAAATAATCTTTATTAACATATATTACAAGGAGTTGTGAGTATGTATAATATAAAAAAATATTTTAGAAATATACCTATAGGTATATTAATGATAATAGGTTTCAGTATTTTAATGTTTATGTTGTTTAATACTGTGTCTATATTGAAGGCTATGGATGTTAAAGTTAATGATAGGAATAGATACAATCAAGACATAAATATTTATATAGAGACACCTAACAAAGAAAATGAAATAAACATTAAAGAATTAATAATTGGCAAAGGAAATATATATATCAATAATGAGTCGGCATATATTAAGGAAATTAATATGGAGACTGTAGTGTATGGGTTGGTGCAGTACGAGGAAGAATTAAAGTTTGAGTTGAGTTCTGGAAAATATCCAGCACTGGAAATAGATGATAGTCAACCGGTAGTTGTAGTAGGATATGATATTTATAAAGAGGCATGTGTAAAGGGAAAGGATAGATACATTACTATATTAGGAGTAGAGTATAAGATAGTAGGTGTGTTACAAAAAGAAGTAGCGGACAATATAGATTATACAGTAATAGCTTTTGCTGAATCACTGAATGAGAGAGATTACAATGAATATATAAGAAAGAGTTCGGATAATTATTCGAACTATTATTGTTGTTATCAAAGTGATAATTATGATTACAGAGAAGATATAGAAGATTTGATTAATGAATTTAAAAGTAAAGAAATAGATATTTATTTATTGGAAGAACGCATAGATCCAAGTGTTCATGCAGTTAATGATGCTATAGATGGTTTTAGAGAAAATACTATATATTTGGTTGTGTTATGTTGCTTGTTTAATTGTTTTGCAATAACCAATTTGTGGATAATAAATAGATATATAGAGTTGTCCATAAGAAAAGCATATGGTTATAATTTATTTCAGATTCTTAATTTATTAATAAAGGATTTATTTAAGTATTTGATAGTGTCAATATTATTTGGTTTTTTAATGCAGGTAATATATAATGCAGTTAAAGGCGCAAATTTGATAAATGAAGCTGTATTGGAAGATGTGGCTAAAGTTTTTGTAATGGGTATTATAGTAGTTTTTGTTACTGTAGCATTACAAGTATCAAAAGTAATTAGAATAGCACCTGCAAGTAGTATGAAGGAGGTGCTGTAATGAGTATAAAGAATATATTTAAGTTTTCGCTAGATAATATGTCTAGGAGTAAAAAGAAATTAGCAATAGTAGTGCTTTTACAGGTTATTATTTTTGTATTGATAGGACAGGTTTTAATAGAATATAATAAACAAAAATATGTACTGAATAAGTGTGAAAATATATTGTCAGCACCTGCAAAAAAGTGTGAGGCGATAGATTTTGAAAATGCTAGTTTAACAGAAGAACAGATTATAGAATTTGTAAAAGAAGTACATAATTTAGATGGGTTTCTTGCAGTTGGGTTTGGATGTTCAGGAGTACAAACTATAAAAAATACAGTTTTTGAAGGGAAGCTTGGAGAAATTCAGGCAAGCAATTCAAATAAAACATATACAAATATGAATAATGGCTTGAGAATGAGAGAAATTCAAGTAAGCTTGTTGCCATATTATAAATTTGATTATGTAGATAAGATTGATATTTCAAAAAATCAGCCGACGGATACTGCATATCTAGTGTTAGGAAATGCTTATAAGGATATTCCGGTTGGTTCAGAGTATATAAAGGAACTAGAGAATGGTACTAAAGTGAGATATATTGTAGCCGGAATACTTGAAAAAGGCGAAGAGTTTGTTGAAACAAAACTTGTAGATCCGCAGGAAATAGAAATTATAAATTGCGATTATGAGATTTTTATTATGTATCCAATGGAGGATTACCAATATTCAAGACCTTATGTTAGTTATGCGATAGATAAAAAACATACAGTAGAAGAGATACATAATGAAATAATTGAAATCGCTGAGAAATATGGTCTTGCAAGAGAAGATATATCTTTTTTTAATGCCGAAAAAAGTTTGGAAATATATAATAAACCAATGAATTATGTGGTAGGGATGATTTTGGATATTGCTATAATTATAACTATTACAACAGTATTAGTGAGTATATGTATTCAGTCTGTTACAATAATTGATTCTATGAATATGTATGGTATTATGTATGCAAATGGCGTAACAAGAAAAGATGTGGCACTGATAGTGATATTAGAAAATCTTGTTAAAACAATCCTTGCAATAATGACGGCATACTCATTTGCAAGGTGTTACTATAGTCTTGTATTTGATAAAACAGTTACTTTTTCAAATGAATTAGCAGTACTTAACGGTATAGTAATATATCAGGTGATAGGAATTGGATTACTTATTATGGTAGCGTCAACGATTGTGCCATTAATAATAATAAATAGAAATACACCGTCTAAACTAATTAGGGAGATAACGTAGAGATGATAAGATTAAATAATGTTACAAAAATATATGAAACGCAAGGTATTAAGACAAATGCACTTAATGGAATTAGTCTCGAGATAAAAGATGGAGAAATGATTGCGGTAATGGGACCAAGTGGATCTGGCAAAACAACGTTGCTTAATATTATAGGTTGTATGGATTCGCTTACAGGTGGTAAGTATGAATATAATGAGTGTGAAGTTAGCGCATTAAAACGAGGTCAGTTGAACGCATTTAGAAAAGAACATATAAGTTTTGTTTTTCAGAATTTTGCATTGATGAAGGATTATACGGTATATGAAAATGTAGAGTTACCTCTTTTGGCAAGAAATATATCTAAAAAGGAACGAAAGAAAATTGTTAATGAAAAGCTAGAACTTATGGGTATATCTGAACTTACGAAAAAATATGCTACACAGATTTCAGGAGGCCAACAACAAAGGTGTGCAATAGCAAGAGCATTGGCAGCGGGAAATGATATGATTTTGGCTGATGAGCCTACAGGTGCACTGGATAGTAAAACAGGAGATGAGATTATGGAAGCTTTTATTCGGGTAAATAAAATGGGCAAAACCGTTATTATAATAACTCACGACCAGAAAGTTGCGAAAAAGTGCAATAGAGTTATCGAAATAGAAGATGGAAAGATTAAGGTTCATAATGATTAGATACTTAAAAAAAATAGGGCTCTTTATGGCATTTGCAATGATGATATATGGTATACAAATTATATGTGTGTGGCACAGTATGCGGCAAGATTCTCATAAAGAAGGAAATACATTAGAAGAAATAGGATTAGAAGATTTTTGTGTTGGAGAGTATGCATCGTTTTATATAGATGATTATATAGATAAAGAAGTATATGTTGATGGTAGTATTGAATATGAAATATATACAATTTTGATAGAGCATATAGATAACGAGCAAAAAAACCGCTATATTCAGGTTATAGTAACTGAACAGGACACGAAAGAAAAGTTGAAAAATTTGTCTCAGGGTAAGGTATATTTTCAAGGACAAATGATTAGCGCGCCATATGGTGGATTTGCGTTTAATAAAGATTTATTTATAGGAACAGATGAAATAGATTATTTCGATAATGACAAACTTATTCTTACTAGTGCGATTATGCAAACGGAACTACCAGAAGAAAAAAATAATAGATTATATAAGGGGATTGTTTTTTTGCTACTATCGATAGTTATTTATCGTATAATTGGCGGTGTGAAAGGTTGTGTACCAAATGTTGATATAAAATCTAATAAATATGATGAATACAACTTTGAATATTTTACTCAAACACATAATATTAGAAACGAATGGATGTGTGAAAATGATAATTTAAAAAATCTTCTAACAGAACAGATTGCAGAAAGGAAATCTAGCAATGTAATGATTGTTATTTTTGTTTTAGGATTCTTACTTTTAGTGGGAGATGCTAGCTATTTTCGTGGAACAATTTTGGGTGTTGTAGCATTAGTTTTAAAAGTGGTTGGTTGTGTTTTTATGTACATAGGGATAGGTGGTGTTTGGTCTAGGTTTATAAATTCGTCACATAAGCTGGCGATTTATATTGCTTATAAAAGAAGAAAAAGGTCTATTTATATAGAAATAGAGACTTGTAAAAAAAATATGAAAGAGCTTGAAAGAATAATGGAAGAAAAGAATATGTCAGCTAAAGCTGACCGTGCTTGTCTCGGCAAAACGGGAAAATCCTTATGAATGAGGGATTTAGAGATTTGATGCAGACTTGTCCGATTTGTTCCACAGAAATACAGTTATATGATACAAGGTAAGATATAAGCAATTCTTATATCTAATATAAGAAATAATTTAACACGTTAAAGCAAAAATACTTGAATTGGAAAAAAAGATGTATTATAATTAACCCCGGAATTAAAAAAGTTCTAATATAGTCGCTTTTGACGACGCGTATTAAGGAGGAAAAAAGTATATGTCATACGTAGACGAGGTAATTGAGTTAGTTGTAAAGCAGAACCCAGCAGAGCCAGAGTTTCATCAGGCCGTTAAGGAAGTTTTGAATTCATTACGTCCAGTTGTAGATGCTAATGAGGAGAAGTTCAGAAAAGAAGCTTTACTTGAGAGAATGGTTAACCCAGAGAGACAGATTAAGTTCCGTGTACCTTGGGTTGATGATAAGGGTCAGGTACAGGTTAACACAGGTTACAGAGTACAGTTCAACAGCTCAATTGGACCATACAAGGGTGGTTTAAGACTTCATCCATCAGTAAACCTTGGTATTATCAAGTTCCTTGGTTTTGAGCAGGTATTTAAGAACTCATTAACAGGTCTTCCTATTGGCGGCGGTAAAGGTGGTTCAGACTTCGATCCTAAGGGAAAGAGTGATAGAGAAATTATGGCATTCTGCCAGAGCTTCATGACAGAGCTTTGCAAGTACATAGGAGCAGATACAGACGTTCCAGCTGGTGATATCGGAACAGGTGCTAGAGAAATTGGTTACCTTTTCGGACAGTATAAGAGAATCAGAGGAGTATATGAAGGCGTATTAACAGGTAAGGGCTTATCTTATGGTGGATCTCTTGCAAGAACAGAAGCTACAGGTTATGGCTTACTTTACTTCACAAAGGAAATGTTAAAGACTAACGGAATAGATATAGCTGGTAAGACAGTATGTATATCAGGTTCTGGTAACGTAGCTATCTATGCAGCTGAGTAGGCTACAGAGATGGGTGCAAAGGTTGTTACAGTTTCTGACTCAACAGGTTGGGTATACGATGCTGAGGGTATCGATATTGCAGCTCTTAAGGAAATCAAGGAAGTTAAGAGAGCAAGACTTACAGAGTACAAGAATTATAGACCAAACTCAGAGTATCATGAGGGTAGAGGTGTATGGACAGTTAAGTGTGATATCGCTCTTCCATGTGCTACACAGAATGAGTTATTAATTGATGACGCTAAGGCACTTGTTGCTAATGGTGTTACAGCAGTAGCAGAGGGTGCTAACATGCCTACAACAATCGAGGCTACAGAGTACTTACAGCAGAATGGTGTTATCTTTGCACCAGGTAAGGCTGCTAATGCAGGTGGTGTTGCTACATCAGCTCTTGAGATGTCACAGAACAGTGAGAGACTTAGCTGGACATTTGAAGAAGTAGACGCTAAGCTTCAGACAATTATGGTAAATATTTTCCATAACCTTGATGCAGCTGCTAAGAAGTATGGCTTTGAAGGCAACTACGTAGTAGGTGCAAACCTTGCTGGTTTCGAGAAGGTTGCAGATGCTATGCTCGCACAGGGTGTTTGCTAATAATTCTTAGTTGAAAATTGTATAGACAAATTATGAGAGGGCTATCCAATGTGATAGTCCTTTTGTTGTATAGCATTAGGGCTTTTGACACCCTGATCTGTGTATAAAGGTTCTACACACTTCCATGTAAAATTAAATAAATTCTAAAAAAATATTTTATAGTTATAATATTCATAGATTTTCTTGTAGAATTATGATATAATTAAAAATAATGTTGAGTGGGATTAAAGGCAAATGCTAAGTATAGGAGGTAAATATGGAAAAGAAACAGAAGGCTCAATCTGACGCAGGGAAGATGGGCAAAGAAAAAAATCAAAAAATTATAAAGGAACCCAAAAAAGTAAAGGGTGCAAAAACAGTAAAAACTCCAAAGAAAGCGGGCGTTAAGCTTACAGGAAAGATAGTGGGTATAGTTGTAGCAGCCATGTCCGTATTAACAGTTGCGATTATAGTTACAGTTCTCATATGTATGAATAGTCTTGCTAATGTTTTGGTGGAGGACAAGCTTGAAACTACGGCTTATGCTGTAGAAAGTCATTATGGAAGCTTAAGTGCAAGTGATTATAATATTAGCGATGATGGAATGCTTTACAAGGGTATGATGAGTCTGGCATATGAGAAAGACTACATATATGAAATGCGCGACGAAATGGGAACATATACATCGGTGTTTTATGATGGTAAGGCATACATATCATCATATAAGAATTCTGACGGTTCAGACAATCTTAAGCTCACATTAAGTGATGAAGTTGTAAAAGCTGTAAATAAGGATGGATATTACTTCACAAGTAGCTTAGATGTAGATGGTGTGACATATTACGGATATTATATGTCTTATGCAGAAGCAGAGGATGGTAGTGTACGTGGAATAGTATTAGTTGCAGTAAACAAGGATGAGACTTGGTCAAATATAGCAACTTATCTTGTCATTATTGCAGTAGTTATATTGGCAATTGTGGTTTTAGCTATTATATTGCTTGCATTATTTATAAGAATGATTATAAAGACTATTCGCAAGTCAGTTGGCCACATGGAAAAGGTATCTAAAGGGTATCTTAACTTTGAACTTGATGGTAAGATGGTGGCTAGAAAAGATGAAGTTGGTGATATGGCAAGAGGTATTCAGCTGATAATTAACAACTTCAAGGATGTCGTTACAAGAATTTTTGATGCATCAAAATCATTGGCAGAGTTTTCCAACAAGTTTGGAGAGTCTTTCGGAAGAATTACTGATACAATGGGAAATGTCAATATTGCAGTCGACGAAATTGCAAATGGAGCAACTTCTCAGGCAGATGAAACTATGACTGCAAAAAATGAGATGGTTAACATGGGTAATGCTATTGAGGAAGCATCATCAAATGTTGAAAATCTTGGTGAAAGTTCGAAGAAGATGACTGGCTATAGTGATCAGGCAAGAAATACTTTGGAAGAATTAAGTCATATTAATGAGAAGACTATGGCATCAGTTAATACTGTACAGGGGCAGACAAATCTTACAAACCAGTCAGCACTTGAGATTCAAGCAGCGACAGATCTTATTGCAGATATAGCAAGCCAGACAAATCTCTTATCACTTAATGCTTCTATCGAGGCAGCCAGGGCAGGTGAAAATGGAAGAGGTTTTGCTGTAGTAGCTGATGAGATTAGAAATCTTGCTGACCAGTCGAGACAATCTGCAGAAAAGATTGCGGATATAGTCAATAAGCTTATCGAAAATTCAAATGATAGTGTAGAGACAATGAATAATGTTAAGGGTATAATGACAGCTCAAAGCGAAAAAATTGTAGATACACAGAAGATGTTTACCTCTCTTAATGATGAAATAGCATCAGTAAATGATGCTATAATAGCCATAAAAACAGAGATGGGCAATCTTAATGAGCTTAAGACAGTTGTAGCTACAAGTATTGAAAATCTTGCTGCTATAGCCGGAGAAAATGCTGCATCAACTGAAGAAACCTCAGCCTCAATGTCAGAGTTATCAAATATAGTTGATATGTGCAGTAATGAGACAAGGGAGCTTGTTGGCCTGGCAGAAGGTCTTAATCAGTGTATACAGGAATTCAAGCTGTAAATAAAATAAAAAAAGAAGGAGATCGTAATGGAGAAAATTTATTGCGGTCTCCTTTTATGCTTTAATGCAATAAATTGTTGACAAGAAATCAATTATCGTATAAAATAGTGTAGACAATTTATATGGAGTAATGGAGGGAGAAGAAAAAATGGATAATAGAAAAGTTAAATATGATACACATACAAATCTTTTGCAATTGGAAGAACATATATATCATTTGGTAGATGTTGATGAGCCAAATACATTTAGAAATCTTTTTCCATATACTGAAGTTCCAAAGATTGCATTTAATGATAGAATAGTTCCTCATTGTATGCCGGATAACATATGGATTACTGATACAACATTCAGAGATGGTCAGCAGTCAAGAGCACCATATTCAGCAGAGCAGATAGTAAGATTGTTCGACTATTTCCATGATCTTGGTGGTCCTAAGGGTATTATCAGAGCATCAGAGTTTTTCCTTTATAGTAAGAAAGATAGAGATGCGGTTTATAAATGTATGGAAAGGGGCTATGAGTTTCCAGAAGTTACAAGCTGGATTCGTGCAAGCAAGAAGGATTTTGAGCTTGTTAAAGACCTTGGAATAAAGGAGACAGGTATTCTGGTAAGCTGCTCTGATTATCATATTTTTTATAAGATGAAGATGACTAGAAGAGAGTGTATGGAGCATTACTTAAGCATAGTAAGAGAATGTCTTGAGACAGGTATTGCACCAAGATGTCATCTGGAAGATATAACACGTTCAGATATTCACGGTTTTGTTATTCCGTTTTGTCTTGAACTTATGAAGCTTCAGGAAGAATATAAGATTCCTGTTAAGATTCGTGCCTGTGATACAATGGGATATGGTGTAAACTTTTCAGGTGCAGTTATTCCACGTTCTGTACAGGGTATCATATATGGTTTAAAGACACATGGTGGAGTACCAAGTGAGCAGATTGAATGGCATGGTCATAATGATTTCTATAAGGCAGTTACAAACTCAACTACAGCATGGCTTTATGGAGCTAGTGGCGTAAACTGTTCTTTATTTGGAATCGGAGAGAGAACAGGTAATACACCTCTTGAGGCAATGGTATTTGAGTATGCACAGCTTCGTGGAACAATGGATGGTATGAGACCAGAAGTTATCACTGAGATGGCAGAATACTTTGAGAAAGAGATAGGATATAAGGTGCCATCAAGAACTCCTTTTGTCGGTTCAGCTTTCAATGTAACAAGAGCTGGTATTCATGCAGATGGATTATTGAAAAATGAGGAAATATATAATATATTTGATACAGAGAAGATTCTTAATAGACCAGTACTTGTAGCAGTTTCAAACACATCAGGTCTTGCAGGAATTGCTCATTGGATTAACACATATTTCAAGCTTAAGGATGATAGGAGAGTCGACAAGCAATCAGAGCTTGTAAAGGAAGTAAAGAGCTGGGTTGACAATGAGTACGAGACAGGTCGTGTAACAGTAATTACAGACGAAGAACTTTTAGAAATAATCAATTCAACATGCCAGAAGTTAGGCATAGAGCTTTAATAAGTAATGATTATATATTGTATGTGAATACAAGGAATGGGATGAGCTTATGACATAAGCTCATCCCATTTTTCGTATAGTGCATCAAGCTTATCCTTGAGTGCCTGTTGTTCCTTATGAACCTCCATACATTTAACAGAAGAAGAGTAGACGTCCTCTTTAGCCAGCTCTTCATCCAGAGCTGCAATTTCAGCTTCGGTTTTAGATATTTCATCCTCTGTTTTTTTCAAATCATTTTGGCGTTTGCGCTCCTTTGCCTGTTCTTCCTTCATAGCCTGCCAGTCTTGCTTTGATGAGGCAGTAGATGTGGCGTTAATTGAATCGGAATTAGACTTTACTGAAGAATCAGAAGGGCTATTCGTGGAAACGAGGCCGTATTTCTCAGGATTCAAGGCAGGGGAGAGGATATCATGCTTTTCCATATAATAATCATAATTTCCTGTGTAATTTACAAGCATGCCACATTCTAAGTCAAGTATACGAGTAGCAGTTTTGTTTATAAAATAACGGTCATGGGATACATACAGTACTGTACCAGTATAATTCAAAAGTGCATTTTCAAGAATTTCTTTTGAATCCATATCCAGATGGTTTGTAGGCTCATCGAGGATAAGGAAATTGGCATTGGAAAGCATAAGCTTTGCTAAAGATACTCGTCCCTTTTCACCACCACTTAAGTCGCCAATAAGTTTAAAAACATCATCACCAGTAAATAGAAATGCCGCCAGAACATTACGAATCTCAGTTCCAGTCATGGTTGGATATGCATCTGATATTTCATCAAATATGGTTTTTTCCATGTCGAGAACATGGTGTTCCTGATCATAATAGCCTATATTAACCTTTGAGCCTGTTTTAATTTCACCAGAGTCAGCAGAGATTATTTCATTTATAATTTTCAGTATTGTTGTCTTTCCTGTACCATTACTGCCGATGATGGCAACGCGTTCGCCGCGCTTAATTTCAAAGCTGACATTTTTGAAAAGATTCAGGTCACCAAAAGATTTAGAAATATCTGTAACAGTTAGTACATCATTTCCACTCAAAACCTTTGGCTCAAGTGTGAATTTCATGCTGTTATCTGTCATTATTGGTTTATCAATAACGTCGATTTTATCAAGCATTTTTTCACGACTTTCTGCACGTTTAATGGATTTTTCGCGGTTGAAGGAGCGAAGCTTTGCGATAACCTCCTCCTGATGTTTGATTTCTCTCTGCTGGTTTATGTATGCTTTCATAGCATTTTCGCGGAGCATAGCTTTCTTTGTAGCATAATCAGAATAGTTGCCGGAAAATGTTGTCACACAGCCACGGTCAATTTCAACTACTTTTGTAACTATCTTATCAAGAAAATATCTGTCATGGGCCACGATAATAACACAGCCAGGATAATTAGATAAAAAACCTTCAAGCCAGCTGATGGAAGTGATATCCAAATGGTTTGTAGGTTCATCTAATAAGATGATATCTGGCTTTGATAAAAGTAGCTTACCCAAAGAAACACGGGTTTTTTGCCCACCGGAAAGAGTAGAAATCTTCATAGAGAAATCCTCATCTGTAAAACCAAGTCCTTTTAATACACCGACGATTTCACTCTTGTAAGCATACCCTCCATTGTCTTCAAACTGGTGAGTAAGACGTGTATATGTATTCATAAGCGATTCAAGCTCATCACCTGAAACATTTTTCATTTCATGCTCAATAGAGCGTATACGGTTTTCGATATCTATAAGAAACTGTTTTACTGTGAGAAGCTCATCATAGATTGTGTTATCGGTATCAATATCCTGATACTGTGCAAGATAACCAATGGTTTTGTCTTTAGATATAACTACTTCACCAGTGTCAGCACTCAATTCTTTCATGATGATTTTGAGAAGAGTTGATTTACCCGCTCCATTTACACCGACAATGGCTGTTTTTTCATGGTCTTCCACATGAAACGAACAGTTTGAAAGTACGGTATTATCATCAAATGTTTTAGATATATTGCTACATGAAAGTATCATGGTTTTCTCCTCCAAATCTATATGTATACGACAAATATAGCCAAGCTTTAGAGTACCATATTTTAGGGGAAAGAGCAACGTTAAATATTTGACAAGCTAAGCTGTTGCATTTATAATAAAATGTAGCATAACAGTGATAGGACAAGACTTAAGTATACGTAAGATGCGTCCAGGAGGAGGGAGCAGTGGCTGATAATAAGATTTCCAGTGCAGTTGTAAAAAGGTTGCCAAGATATTACAGACATTTAGGCGAGCTTATAGAGATGGGAGTGGAGAGAATTTCATCCAATGAGCTGAGTCGCCGTATGAAGGTAACTGCATCTCAGATACGTCAGGATTTGAATAATTTTGGTGGATTTGGGCAACAGGGATATGGATATAACGTTAAGCATTTATACATGGAAATTGGTAAGATTTTAGGTCTTGATAAGAAGCATACAGTAGTTATTATTGGTGCAGGAAACTTAGGGAGAGCTATAGCGAATTATGCCAATTTTGAAAAGCGTGGATTTATTATCGAGGGTATTTTTGATATCAATCCTAAGCTTAAGGGATCGACTATACGTGGCATAGAAGTTAGAAATCTTGAAGAAATAGAAGATTTTGCTATGGAACATCAGATAGATATAGTTGCACTTACTATTCCAAAGACTCAGGCCGTAAATGTAGCTGAGAGACTTGCACGATTGGGAGTTAAGGCATTTTGGAACTTTGCCCACACAGATTTAAATGTTCCAGACAATGTTATAGTTGAGAGTGTGCATTTGTCTGAAAGTCTTATGAGAATTTCATACATGCTTGAGAAGTAATGCTGTAAAAAGATTGTATTGATATAAGATAAAGCAGATAAAAAGTCATTGCTATGAAATGGAAAAAAACGGAGGGAAAGGTATGGCAAAGAGAAGAGTCGATGAAGATTACATAGAATTTGAAGATATTGTACAAAAAATTAAGAGAAAGCATATTCCACCGTTGACACTGGATGTAAAGTGGCAGGCGATATTTAATACACCTGATAAGCCTTCAAATATTGCTAAGCTTGAAAAGCAACTCAATGATATTATAAAGAGACAAGGTGGGATAACCAACGATAGAAAAGATTTGAAACGTATAAAGAAGCAGCTTATGCAGGAAATAGTCGAAAATATGGATTCACCTGAGGATAGCCGTGCAGATAAAAAGGTTAAAAAGAGCAAGGAACTTATAGATGATATAAATGACAAGCTTATTCTTCTTGAGGATGAAGAGTTGGACATTCCTGATAATATGGCTGAAATTAATGCGCAGCTTATGCTTGAAAGTATGGATGAAATATTAGATAGCTACGAGGAAAATGAAGAAGATATAGAAGTGCTTGAGAGTTGGATAAATGAGACTCGTATTGAGCTTAAGAAGAGAGTACTTTTGTTGCAGAAGAAGAAGGAAGAAAATGCAATGATGGAGAAATATCTTCTAGATATGGTAGACAGTGATATAATCAGAGATTACAAAAAGTACAGAGAACAGTCATGACCAAAATTTCGCAGGAATTTTGCTGAAAACGTAGATACTGAGAAAAAGGTAAAGGTGTCATGGACCAAAATTCCGCAGGAATTTTGCTAAAAACGTAGATACTGAGAAAAAGGTAAAGGTGTCATGACCAAAATTCCGCAGGAATTTTGCTAAAAACGTAGATACTGAGAAAAAGGTAAAGGTGTCATATATGATATTGGGCATTGGTAATGATATGATAGAAATTGAACGTGTTAAGAAGGCTTGTGAAAAACAAGCCTTCTTAGTGCGTTGCTATACCGAAAAGGAAATTGAATTGTGTGCAGGAAAAGCGGCAACACTGGCGGGAAACTTTGCAGTTAAGGAAGCTGTAGCAAAGTCATTTGGTACTGGATTCAGAGGATTTGAGACAAAGGATATAGAAGTGTTGAGGGATGAATTGGGAAAACCATATGTAAATTTGTATGGCGGCGCAAAGGAAATTTATGAAAAAATAGGCGCAACAGCAATATATGTATCCATAACAGATACAAAGGATCACGCCGCAGCTATGGCGGTGCTTGAAAAATAATTTTGGAAAAATGTTCGGATTATAAACAATTGCTTTTGAAAGGTAAATAAATCAATGGATAAGATAGTATATGGAAGCAAAATGAAAAAAGTCGACAGTTACACCATGAATGTGATAGGTATACCATCAATGGTTCTTATGGAGCGTGCAGCTTTTTCGGTGTTTTCATATATGGAAAAGCATTTTTCTAAGGAAAGTAAGTTTCTATGTATTTGTGGAACAGGAAATAATGGTGCAGATGGAATAGCGTTGGCAAGAATGTTATGTCTGGCTGGATATAAGGCAGATGTTCTATGGATAGGGGATGAAACTAAGGCAACGAAGCAGTGGGTTGAGCAAAGAAACATTGCCATAAATTGCGAAGTATCGGTTAAACACCTTGAAAGAATTGTAAGTAGTAATAGTGAAAAATCCCATGTATCGATGGACAAGAATAACACATATAATAAGCTGAGAGGCATTATAAGAGATGAAATACGGGATTATGATTGCATCATTGATGCAATCTTTGGAATTGGTCTCACTAGGAATGTGGAAGGCTTGTATGCTGATGTTATAGAGTGTGTAAACGAAACGCGAAAAGGTCAAGATTCTTGTGAAGGTGCAGTAAAGGTTTATGCTATGGATATTCCGTCTGGACTTTGTGCTGATACAGGAAAAGTTATGGGGACGGCTATAAATGCTGATATAACATTTACATTTGGTGCATTAAAAACAGGTCTTTTATTGTACAAAGGAAAAGATATTGCTGGAAAAATTGTGGTGGAGCATATAGGTTTTCCTGAAAAAGCATATCTGAAAGGACTTGATAAAAGTGATTTATGTCGAGCTGTGAATAAGGATGAATTATATCAGATAACGAAGAGAAATCAACATTCTAATAAAGGAAATTATGGTAAAATACTGATAGTTGCCGGTTCGAAAAATGTGTATGGGGCTGCATATTTTTCTGCTATGGCGGCGTGTAAGCTGGGATGTGGTCTTGTCAAGATTATTACCCATAAAGACAATAGAGACCTCATATACAATAAGATACCAGAAGCTATGATAAATGTATATGATACAGATGAATCTGAGGAAAATATGATGCAGATGCTAGAAGAAAATGTGTCATGGGCTGATGTAGTTGTAGTTGGACCTGGAATATCAAAGGGAGAAACTGCAAAGCTACTCTTGAAACATACAATGCGTGTGGCTAGGGATAAGGATAAGAGCATAATAATAGATGCAGATGGACTAAATATAATAGCAGAGAATCCACAGCTTAAGGAGTATTACCATAAAAAGACTGTCATTACACCTCACATAGGTGAATCGGCCAGACTTTTTGGGAAAAGTACAAGGACTATAGCTGAGAATATCATAGGTGTGGCTGGTTCATATGCTTATGAGCATAATATTAATGTTATACAGAAGGATTCAACAACCGTTATTTTGGGTATTGAATCTTGTGGAGATAAGTGTAATAATAGGATTTGCATCAACACGTCTGGAAATGCTGGTATGGCAACAGGCGGTTCCGGAGATATATTGACGGGCATAGTTGCGGCGGTTATTGCAGGTGGAGTGGATGTGAGAGGTATGTGTGAATACGAAGCTTCTTCTGATAAAGATAACGAAAAGATATTTCTGGCAGCATCAATTGCTACATATATACATGGCCTTGCAGGTGACATGGCTGCAAAAGTTATAGGAGAGACATCTATGACAGCTACAGATATTTTAAACAGTATTCCAGCAGTATTAAAAGAACTGAAGGAGAAATAATTTGGCTAAAAAACGTAAATACAAAGAAGGAGTAATGTGGTCTTATGGAAAGTATTGATAAATACTATAGAGTTTACGCAAGTATAAATCTTGATAATATTTATACAAATATGAAAGAATTGAGTGATAATACAGCAGAAGGAACACAGATGGTTGCTGTTATAAAGACAGATGGATATGGTTTCGGAGCTGTGCCTGTGGCGAAAACTATAGATGAACTTGTATCTGCATATGCTGTGGCTACAATAGACGAGGCACTTAATCTAAGAAGACATAACATTACGAAGCCAATATACATTCTTGGATTTATCTATGAGCATAGAGTGAGAGATGCCATATTAAATGATGTGCGAATGAGTGTATTTAGCTATGAGATGGCTGAGCTCATATCAAAGACCGCTACAGAGTTGGGAAAGACAGCGTATATCCATATAAAGGTGGATACGGGTATGAGTCGTATAGGATTTATGGTAAATGACCAGTCTGTTGAAATGGTGAAAAAGATATCAAATCTTAGTAAAATAGAGATAGAAGGTATATTTACACATTTTGCATCATCAGATAGTGCAGATAAGACAATGGCAAATGGTCAGTTAGAAAAATTTACCGGTTTTGTCAGATGTCTCTTTGAAAAAGGTGTGGATATCAAACTTGTACATTGTTCAAACAGTGCAGGTATTATAGATATGCCAGCTGCCAATATGACAGAGGTTAGAGCTGGTATAGCTCTTTATGGCATGTATCCATCGGATGAAGTAAATAAGAAAGCAGTTGCATTACGCCCGGCATTGGAACTAAAGAGCCACGTGATATTTGTGAAAACATTGCCAGCGGGAATAGGTATAAGCTATGGTTCAACCTATGTGACAGATAGGGAGACGAAAGTGGCAACTATACCAATAGGGTATGGTGACGGTTATCCAAGAAATCTTTCAAATAAAGGATATGTTCTCATTAAAGGAAAGAAATGCCCTATTCTTGGCAGAGTGTGTATGGATCAGTTTATGGTGGATGTGTCCGGCTTGGATGTGAAAGAAGGCGAAGTTGTTACACTTATCGGCAAGGATGGAGAAGAAAATATATCAGTGGAGGAGCTTGCTGAGCTTGCAGGTACATTCAATTATGAGTTTGTATGCGATTTGGGCAAGAGAATTCCAAGAGTGTATTATAGGAATGGAAAAATTGTCTGCATGAAGGACTATTTTATAGATGAGTATGAGATTATTTAGAGTTTTTAAATAAACTTTGAAAAATAATATAATTTTTTGAATAAGTAAGAAATACCCGGAGATAATGAGTATATAAAAGAAAATACTTTTCAGAGCCTATCTTGAAACTTTTATGGTTCTGAAATGTTACATATTTATCAGGGGTGTTAGAAGTGGTTATTAGAAGAGGAGATATATATTACGCTGATTTAAGACCGGTAGTTGGCTCTGAGCAAGGAGGTATAAGACCGGTATTAATAATACAGAACGATACGGGGAATAAGCATAGTCCTACTGTTATAGTAGCTGCTATTACTAGCAAAATGAATAAAGCAAAATTGCCAACGCATATTGAGCTTAACTCAAATGATTACGATATAGTAAAGGATTCTGTAATATTATTGGAGCAGCTTCGAACTATAGATAAAAAACGTCTGAAAGATAAGGTTTGCCACCTGGAAGGAAATATTATGGACAGAGTAAATCAGGCTTTAATAGTGAGTTTAGAACTATAGTGGATTGCGCAAGTGTTGACGAGCTAGGGTGATTTATGGTATATTTTATGAGTTAATGATTAGTAGATATTAGTCATTAACTCGTTTTGTGTTATACGCATCTGGCAAAAGACAAGATTGTTGTATTGTAGTACTATCCAGATGCAAGAAGGTTGTAAGCGGGCTGTTTGTTAACAAGAGAGGAGATTGATTACACAATGGACGGTAGTCCCATACGAGGGTTAATTTTATTTGTAATAGTTTTGATTGTTAATTTTATAATGTACTGTTTTGGAGAAGCATGTCAGAACGTTAATGAAAATGAACTTGAGATCCAAGTGGCAGACGGAGACAAAAAAGCAAAGAAAATTCTGAAAATAGTTGAGAAGCCAAGGCGTTTTATCACATCTGTGCAGCTTACGGGCATATCATTTGCCATAGCAGTAGGCTTTTATCAGATAAGATTATATGGTAGTATTCTTGATAGGGCGCTGGAAAAGCAGTTTGACAATGTGAATAGTACCATACTTACTGTTGCAGCATATGTGATAATTGTGCTTGGAATGTTGATAGCTCTTTTGGCTGTTGGAGTTATAGTTCCTCAGAATATAGGAAGAAGAAATCCAGATAAGTGGACTAGGAGATTAATAGGAATAGTAAATGTTATGGTTACTTTGCTTGCGCCTATTTCTATTACTGCAACAGGCTTTGCAAAGCTTATTTTAAAAATATTTGGTATAGATTACTATGATGAAACCGAAAATGTTACAGAAGAAGAGATTATGTCCATTGTTAATGAAGGTCATGAGCAAGGCGTTCTTGAGGAACAGGAAGCTGAGATGATTTCAAACATTATTGAAATGGATGAAAAAGAGGCTTCGGAAATAATGACTCATAGAACAAATATAGTTGCCATTGACGGAAATATGACACTTGCTGAGACAGTGGAGTTTGTTGTAGATGAGATTAATTCAAGATTTCCAGTATATGATGGGGATATTGACAATATCATAGGTATAGTTCATATCAGGGACATATTTACATGTTATAAGGAAGGCGACATGCTAAATAGACCAATGAAAGAGTTGGTCGATATCATGCGTGAGCCGAAATTTATACCAGAGACGAGGAATATCGATACACTGTTCGAAGAGATGCAGAAAGAAAAGAATCATATGGTTATCGTTATTGATGAGTATGGTCAGACTGCTGGAATTGTGACAATGGAGGATATTCTTGAAGAAATAGTAGGAAATATATTTGATGAGTATGATGAAGAGGATACGAACATTGTACATCAAAATGGCAACACGTATGTGATTAAGGGGACAACACCTCTTGATGATATAGAAAATGAGCTTAAGATTGAGTTTGATGAAGAAGATTACGACACATTAAATGGATATCTTATAAGTAAGCTCGAAAGAATTCCTTCAGAAGAAGATATAGGTGACAATATTGTTATCAACACAGAGAATTGCAGGTATGAGATACTTGCTATAGAAGGAAAGATGATATCTCTTGTGCGAGCTACAATATTGGAGCAGCAGGAGGATGAAAAAGAAGACAATCAGTGATAACTGATAAATTAAACATATCTAAAGGATAAGGAGAGAAAGAAATGTCAGGACATTCAAAATTTGCCAACATTAAGCATAAGAAGGAGAAGAACGACGCTGCAAAGGGTAAGATTTTCACAATTATCGGTCGTGAAATCGCAGTAGCAGTTAAAGAGGGTGGTCCAGACCCGGCAAACAACTCAAAGCTCGCAGCCGTTATTGCAAAGGCAAAGGCTAATAATATGCCAAATGATACAATCGACAGAGGTATTAAGAAGGCAGCTGGTGATGCAAACTCAGTTAATTACGAAGTAGTTACATACGAGGGATACGGTCCTAGCGGAACAGCTATTATCGTTGATGCACTTACAGATAATAGAAACAGAACAGCTTCAAACGTAAGAAACGCATTCACAAAGGGTGGCGGAAATGTAGGAACAACTGGCTGTGTATCGTATATGTTTGATAAGAAGGGACAGATAATTATTGATAAGGAAGAGTGCCAGTTAGACGCAGATACAATTATGATGACAGCTCTTGATGCAGGGGCAGAGGACTTCGCAGAAGAAGAAGACAGCTTCGAGATTCTCACAGCACCAGACGATTGCGAGACAGTACGCCAGGCACTTGAGAAGGAAGGAATCCCAATGGTTTCAGCCGAAGTAACAATGCTTCCACAGAATTATGTAGAATTAACATCAGAAGATGATATCAAGAAGATTAACAGAATCTTAGACTTACTTGATGAGGACGACGACGTCCAAGCAGTATATCACAACTGGGACGAGTAGAAATAAATGCAAGCAAAAAGAAACCCCTAAGGGTTTCTTTTTATTTGCATTTTTTCTACTCGTCCCACGATAAACTCAGCTAAGGCACGAAGTGCCTATCTCCGAAGGAGATAAAGAGCGAAGCTCGAGCTGAGTTTAGAGAGGAGAGAAAAGGTAAATAAGGGGAAGGAAGGAAAAAGAAACCCCTAAGGGTTTCTTTTTATTTGCATTTTTTCTTTATAAACATTCTCATAATTATTTTTATATGTCACCTTTTGTCTAAAATCTTGTTGCTATTGGCGTGAATTAGTTATATAATTGTGTATAGAATGTATTCGTGATATAAGGAGTGTGATAAAATGAATATAGGAAAGAAGAGGCTATGTGATAATTGCTTTTCCGAGATAAAAAGTGAGCCTTGTAAATGCTGTGGTTATAAGCGTTCTAAATATAAGCCTAGTGTTGGAAACCTACCTGTTGGAACAGTTCTTAACACAGACTATGTTGTTGGACAGGTGTTGGGTAAAGGTGGATTTGGCATAACGTATAAAGCATATGATACCAGAAACAAAAAAGTTGTTGCAGTGAAAGAATACTATCCTAGTGGCATTGCACATCGAGATACATGGAAAAAAGAAGTGTCGGTAACTGATGAGAAACAGTTTGACAGTTTTGTAAATGGCGCGGAGAAGTTTTATGAGGAAGCTAAGACGGTTTCTAAATTTAATGGTAACCCCAATATAGTAAGCGTGTTCGAGATATTCCGTGAAAATGATACCGTATATTTTGTTATGGAATATCTGGAAGGTTGTGATTTGAAAACGTTTATTAAAGAGAATAATAACAAGCTTAGTCAGGGACAGCTTCTTTATGTTGTGAATAAAATTACAGATGCATTATTAATTACTCATAGTATGAATGTTTTGCATAGAGATATTGCGCCAGACAATATATATATTATGAAAGATGGAGGAGTGAAACTGATTGATTTTGGTGCAGCACGACAAGTTCTTATTGAACAATCGAGAAGTCTTTCTGTAATATTAAAACAGGGATTTGCACCATTAGAACAATATCAACGCAAGGGCAAACAAGGACCTTGGAGTGATATTTATGCTTTGGGTGCGACGATGTATTATAGCCTGGTTGGAAATGCACCTGATGATGCGACAGAACGAATAGAGGATTCGGACATAGGGAATGCAGATGAATATGGAGTAGATAAAGAACTGTGGAATATAGTGAAGAAATGTATGGAGGTTCGTATTGAAAATAGATATCAAAACATATTTGAACTTAAGAATGCGTTGAATTCATTAGATATAAAGCCTATTCCATTAATAAATCAAGAGAATGAAACGACTGTTTCTATGATGGAAGATAAGGGCGTAGTAAAAGATATAGGAGAAACAGTGGCAGTATCAAGCCAAGGTAACAACAGTGAAATCGGAGAAACAGTAGCGATATCAAACAAAGGTGATGACAGTGAAATCGGAGAAACGGTAGCGATATCAAACAAAGGTGATGACAGTGAAATCGGAGAAACGGTAGCGGTATCAAACCAAAGTGATGACAGTGAAATCGGAGAAACGGTAGCGGTATCAAGCCAAAGTGATGACAGTGAAATAGGAGAAACAGTGGCAGCATCAAGTCAGGGTGATATTGGACAAACTGTAGCTTTGAATCAACACGGTATTGAAGAGAAAAGTATAATATCTTTTATAAAAACTAGAAAAGGTATAGTTGTGTGTTGCGTTGCTATAACCACGGTTGTTGCGCTTGGTGTATGTGCATTATTTTTCTTAGGTAATGATGATAGTAGTAATACTGGTATGGGAGCAGTTGGAAAGACGGTTAAAGATACAACCTCATATATGGCAGATAACGGCGAGACAACGACACAGCATACGACATATGCAGATGCGGAAAAAACCAATGCTGAAGAGAGCTCAACTAATAAAGAGGAGTCAACTACAGTATTGGAAAGTAGTGAATTGGTATCTGTAGATGTTGGCGAGACTACAACAAAGGAGACAACGAAAACAAAAGAAACAACGAAAACTAAGGAAACGACAACAGCTAAAGAAACGACAACAGCTAAAGAAACGACAACACCTAAGGAAACAACAACGGTTAAAGAAACGACAACACCATCAAATTATGTAACAAATAAGGCATATGAATTAACTATATTTGGTGAGACTTATCCAGGAAAATATACAGGTTATATTGAAAATGGTAAACCAAATGGACAAGGAAAATTTATAGGTGATATTATACAGTCACCATACACTGATATACAAAAAACAAGTGCTTATTACAGTGGTCAGTGGAGTAATGGAGTGCCAAACGGATTGGGTACGTTTGCATATGCGTTGATAGGCGGTGGAACAGCAGAGGATGGTGCAGCCACGACTATAGATTTTTCTTCTAGTAATTGGCGTGGGTACGATTTTGCAGAAATATATTATCAGTGTACATGGGTGGCAGGAATGCCATATGGAGAACTTACTGCATATAACGCAAGTTCTGGGTATATGGGTGATTATATGGGAATATGCTTAAAAGGATTTATGGAAGATGGTGTATGGGGCGATGATGACCCTGATATTACTGAATGGAATTACATATTACAGTTACCATAGGAGGAAGATAAGATGAATAGTAATAAAATGAGAGCTATTATATTGAGTGCGGTGTTAATAATAATTAATATTTGTGTGTTTGTGTTTATATACCCTTATGATGAATTTCCAGAAACCTTTGCGGAAGCAAAAAATGGAGTAGTGTGTATTGCTACTAACGAAGGTCAGGGTTCCGGATTTGCCATTGGAGAGAGTGGAGAACCAGTTTCATTTATTGTTACAAACTATCATGTTGTATTTGATGAGGATGGTGAGAAGGCGAGTAATGTAAATGTATATTTTTCGGCTGCTGCCAATAGGTATGTAAGTGCACAAATATATCGTTATGATGCCGAAAAGGATATAGCAGTTTTACGCTTGCCAGAACCAACAACAGAAGTAACACCTCTTAAAATTCGAAAAAATGTTGATGTAGATATTAATACAACACATTATTCGTTAGGATTTCCGGGGAGAGCGGCTGTCAATAACGATTATCTAAAATATGATAAAAGTGATATAGTTACAACTAGTGGTTTGATTTCAAAGCAAACAATGATTGGAGAACGTGATGTTTATATGCTTGATTTGCAGATAACTAGTGGAAATTCGGGTGGACCATTGGTAAATGAAGCGGGAGAAGTAGTTGGAATAAACACATTTAGCATAACGGATTTGAGTGATGATACATCTTATTATGCCGTGTGTATAGATGAATTATTAAGAATAATAGATGTAGAAGAGGTTCCTTATACAACTACAGAAGATGTAAACGTTTTTGGAATTGTGGTAATAGGTGTTGATATCGTAATTAGCGGTATTATTTTGGCAATAGTGGTATTCTTGTTTGTAAATAAAAACAAAGAGAAGATTGTTGCATCTGTTAAAGAGAATAGAACTGTAAACAGCGAGATGAGAGAAAAATCAAGTGATATATCAAAGACGGTGGCTGTTGTAAATACTATGCCAGCATTAAAATGTGTGGCGGGGGCATTAAAAAATGAAGAATTTGTTGTTGAAACAGAGCTGTATATAGGTCGTGATCCGAAAAGATGTGATATAGTCCTTCCAGTAGATGCAGAGGGTGTATCGGGTTATCATTGTATGGTGAAAAATCAGAATGGAATGCTTGTTATTGTGGATAAGGGGTCTACATATGGAACATTTATAAATAAAGGACTCAAAGTAAGTGTGGAAACACCTGTTGAGCTTTCTGATGGTGATTCCTTCTATTTGGGAAGCGAGAATACTAAATTTATAGTAACAAGAAGATAGGTGAGAAATGGAAATATTTGTGGGAAAATATTCGGATAAGGGCGGAAGGAATCACAATGAAGATTGTGTTGGTGTAGTGAAAGATACTTTTGTAGTCGCAGATGGCTTGGGTGGACATCAATGTGGTGAAGTGGCATCAGAAATGGTAGTTGATTACATTCTAAAAAGATCTGAAAGTATAAAAGATATAGAAAATTTAACGATGCATACTCTGATTCAGGAACTTAACACAGCAATATGCATGGCTAAAGACGAAAATAATAGTCTTGGAGATATGGCATCTACAGTAGTAGCTGGATTTGTTATTGAGAATAGATTTAATTATCTTAATGTTGGAGACAGTAGAATGTATTACTTTAGAAATCAAGAGATTATATTTCAGTCCAAGGACCACTCTGTTACTCAGGCATGTGTAGATATGGGACAGATAAAAAAAGAAGACATGAGATTTCATGAAGATAGAAATAAACTAACCAAGGTTATAGGATTATCGCCCAAACTGAAAATTTTAAATGTATTCGAGCCAGTTGAAGTGCAGGAAAATGATGCTATACTTCTATGCACAGATGGTTTTTGGGAATACATTCAAGAAAATGAAATGGTAAAGGTGTTAAAAGGGTGCAAGACACCTCAGCAATGGATAGGTAAGATGTTAAAGATTATACATAAACGTGCAAAAAGAGATAATGACAATTTAAGTGCTGTAGCTATTTTTGTAAAATAGACAAAAAGCAGTTAAAAATATATATGACGCGTATTATGTAATAATAATCATGTGTTTAGGTTCGTTGCAAAGGGTTTTATTCCACAAAATAAAATATATTCAGGAAGATATTCAGTTCCTTGCAGAATCAGCTTACGCAGATGCGTGCCGTCCTGGTAATCCAAGAGACACGTCTGTAGAAGAGATAGTTGAGCTTTATAATAAGCTGATGTAAAATCTAAATATATAATTCATGTTTTGGAGCGACAAGTGTATAAAATGATTTGTCGCTCCAAAACTACGATTTGTTCTATTTGGTGATAAAGTAATAGAAGTAAATATCAATCTCCTTGTATAATGGTTAGAATAAAGAAATTGTCTGTTAATCTTAAGAGCTGAAAACAGTATCATGTGTATTCATTTATACTCCTTATATGTAGAAAAAGAACACCACGAAAAAACATGATTTTTATAATATAATTTAATAGTATATGACAAATGTCATATACCTACAATGCAGGAATTAATCAAAGAATTGTGACAATTTTCACTACCACATACATTTACCGTTTGGTAATATATTAACGTAAACTGATGAAAAGCAAAAACTTATCAGGGAAAGGACATGATGATATGAGTAAAGTAATAGAAGTAGAAAATCTTGTAAAACGATACAAGGAGCTAGTAGCATTAGATCATTTTAATCTTGAGATAGAAGAAGGTGAGATATTTGGTCTCTTAGGACCAAATGGAAGCGGAAAGTCTACAACTATCAGCTGTGTATTGGGACTTTTGAAATATGATAAAGGAAGCATAAAGGTATTTGGCAAGCCAATGGATGCCAGCAGCTATGAATCGAAGAAGGATATCGGTGTAGTTCTTCAGAATGTGGCGGTATTTGATGAGCTTACAGTTCAGGAAAATATTGATTACTTCTGTGGATTATACATAAAGGATAAGAAGCTTAGAAAGCAGTATGTAGATGAGGCGATTGCATTTGCAGGACTTGAGGAGTTTAGAAAATTCCTGCCAAAGAAGCTTTCGGGAGGACTTTTAAGAAGACTAAATATAGCGTGCGGTATTGCACATAAGCCAAAGCTTATATTCATGGACGAGCCTACAGTTGCAGTTGACCCACAGAGTAGAAACAAGATTCTTGAGGGTATACAGGAGCTTAACAAAAATGGCGCAACCATTATATATACATCTCACTACATGGAAGAGGTTGAGCAGATTTGTACAAGAATAGCAATCATGGATCAGGGAAAAAACCTTGCTATCGGCACGAAGGAACAGCTTAAGGATATGATTAAGACAGGAGAGATGATTCAGGCAGAAATTCTTGATGCATCAAAGGAGCTTATAGAGGAAGTAAAGGCGCTTCCACATGTATACAAGGTAGAGTATGTGGATAATCATCTTAAGATTCATTATACAAAGGGACAGAGAAATCTTGTGAGACTGATTGATTTCTTCAAAGCAAAGGATATTCAGTTTGGCCGAGTTTACTCAGAGCTTCCAACATTAAATGACGTATTCCTTGAAATTACTGGAAAAGAACTTAGAGATTAGGGGTGATTTAATATGTTTTGGCATTTATATAAGTACAGAGTAAAAGTGCTACTGAAAAATAAATATCTTTTATTATGGCAAGGAGCCTTTCCGATTATTCTGGGAACATTTTTCTTTATGGCATTTTCTGATATTACAGAGATGACAGAAAATGTAGAAACTATAAATGTTGTGATTACAGCAGATAAAGAGGTGACACAGTCTTCAGAGGAAATAGTGAAGGCTGACGAGGCATTTAATTCATTCCTACAGGCTATGGAGGATAGGGAGTTATTTGATGTTACCTATACAGATTATGATGAAGCTATGCAGCTTATTGAAGATGGAAAGGCTGTAGGAGCACTCATTATTGCAGCAGGGGAAAATGGTACAGATATGTCTATAGCGTTTTCTGGAACAGGTATTAGTCAGACTATTTTTAAGAATGTCATCAATACATATAAGCATGGTGCGGCTGTTATAGCAGACGCTATAGCTAATGATCCTCAGTCTGTTCAGGATGTTATAGCTGAGTTGTACAGTGAGGAAAGCCTTGGTACTGAATTGAGTGTAAACGCTAAAAATATGGACATATACAATCAGTATTACTTTGCGCTGTTTGCCATGACATGTATGTTTGGCGCGAGCTATGGTTTGCTTAATACTGTACATTGTCAGGCGGATCAGTCTCCAGTTGGTATCAGAAGAGCATCATCACCAACTAAGAAGATGATGATGGTTGCATCAGAGTACTTGGCGGCGGTGACACTGGTTGAAATATTATTTGCGGTACTTTTGGTATATCTTACAATGATATTAGGTGTAGATCTGGGTGACAAATATGGTCTTATAGTGCTGGCAAGCTTTATGGCATCATTACTGGGCGTAGCTATTGGATACTTCTTCGGAGTTATATTGAAGGGGAAGCAGAGCGCAAAAGAAGGAATACAGATGGCAGTGATTATGCTTTTAAACTTCCTTGCAGGACTTATGATGGGCAATATGAAGTTCATAATAGAAGAGAATTGTCCTATAATTAACAGAATTAATCCAGCAGCCATTATTTCTGATTGCTTTTATTCAATATGTGCCTATGATGATATGGACATGTACGTAACATGTATAGTATCCGCAGGTATATGGACAGTAGTGTTAGCTGTTGCATCAATATTTATCTTAAGGAGGGAAAAATATGCAAACTTATAAGGCGTTTTTAAAGATAGCATTAAAGAATTGCCCTTCAGCAATGATATATTTTGTAATATTCATGGTTATATGTATTATGTCTGCATCTCAGAATAAAGAAAATGACGAGAAGATATATAAGGATGAGGAGATAAACTTTACAGTATTCAACAGAGATGACAGTGAGCTGGGTGAGGCCATGAAGAGTTATCTGTCGGAGAAGAATGAATATGTAGAGGTTGAAGATGAGGAAGAAGCCATAAGACTCTCATTGTATTATCGTTCGGTATACTATATTCTTATAATTCCAGAGGGATTTGAAGAGGCCATAGCGGGTGGCAATGATATGGCATATGAGAACTATAAGGTGGCTGATTCAGCTCAGGGCTATTATATGGATATGGAAGTAGAGAGCTATATGCAGACAATTAAATCATATATAGCAGCAGGCTTTTCTATGTCAGAGGCTATAGATAAGACAGAAGAAACACTTAGGGAGGATGTGAAGGTGGAGCTTTTATCGGATATAGAAAAGAAAGAGGTAGATGGTAATCCTATATCTTCAAGTTCAATTGCCAATAAGCCTTCCGAATATTACTTTTATCAGTATATGTCATACGTTTTTTTGGCAATAGTTATATCAACCTTGGGTCCAATCCTTATAACGTTTGGAAAGAAGGATGTGAAGATGCGTATAAATGTATCAGCTCAGACTTTTAAGAGCCACAGTATGCAGATGCTTTTAGGTGTTGTGACATTTGGTATAGTAGTACTTGTTTTGTTTAACATTATGGCTGTAATACTTTATGGAAGCGCAATGTCATTGGCTTCGATGGTATATTACTTCATATTAACCCTTTGTTTCCTGATGGTATGCTTAGGTGTAACTTATTTTGGCGGATTTTTATTCAAAAACTCTGCAACTATGGGTTCATTTGCAACTATTATATCGCTTGCTTTCTCATTCCTTGGTGGTATATTCGTTCCATTGGAGCTTTTGGGCGATACAATGAAAAATATAGCAAGATTTACACCAACTTACTGGTATATTCAGGCAAATAATGCTATTATAGATATAGAAACATTCTCTGATGTTAATGTAGGTGAGTTTTCTAAAGCATGCGGAATACAGCTATTGTTTGCGGCAGCATTCTTCTGCGTAGGCCTTGCGGTACTTAGACATAAGAGAGAAGAGGCATAAAGCAAGCCTGTACTTCATAAGAAAAAAACAATGTAAGATTAAGATAGGAATAGAGGGAAGATGGCATCACTTTTAGATAGAATATTATTATTTTGTGTTTCCATATTGATGTTTAATAAGAATCAGGTAGACTACATAATGGTCTGCCTGATTCTTGCTGTTATCATTATGGAAGGTATGTTTATCTATTTTAATAATAAGATTGCTACGACCGTTGTTGCAGCTATATTTATAGTTATTTCTTTTGTACAGCCAGAATTTGCGGCATTTTATCCACTTATTGCGTACGAATGTGCCAGCGTCAGACAGTATATTATGATTCCTGTGCAGATGGTTATAATGATAGTCGCATATACTGAAAGTATGAAGTATGGAATATTATCAAAAGAGGTGTGGACTATTGTGGCTTTTATGGCAGTGGCAATTGTAATAGGTATGAGAACATTGCGAGAGAATGCCTTAAGGGAAAAAATTCATAATCTACAGGATGAAGAGTCCTATCTGAAACAGAAAAATAAACAAAATCACGAGGAGCTTATAAGAAAGCAGGATTACGAGATACATGCTGCTACTCTTGCAGAGCGTAATCGTATAGCAAGGGAAATTCATGATCATGTGGGGCACATGTTATCAAGGTCAATATTACAGCTTGGAGCTATATTGGCTATTAACAAGGATGAAAAGCTTGATGCACCATTAAGGGGCTTGAAGGATTCACTAGACACGGCCATGAACAATATACGAGAGAGTGTACATGATCTTAAGGATGATTCTTTAGACCTTGAATATATGGTAAATGAGATAATAGAAGAGTTTAATACCCTTGAGATAGAGCTTGATTATGATATGGGAGCACATTTGTCAAAGGAGCTAAAGTACTGCTTTATAGCGATAGTTAAGGAAGCCTTGACCAATACTGTTAAGCATAGCGATGGTAACAGAGTGTCTATCGTAATGCGAGAGCATCCGGCACTTTATCAGATGTTAATAGAAGACAATGGTTCTTGTAAAAAGACTAATGAAGATAAGACAGGAATCGGTTTGGAAAATATGCGGGAGCGTATTGGTGCTTTTGGGGGGAATATAAGATTTTCTAATACTAATGGATTTAAAATATTTATATCCATACCAAAGGTTGCATGAGAGTAGATTTTAGTTTAATCCCGGTTATATATCCAAGTTATATAGGCAACTGTGATTAGGTAAAGAGATTACATAATAGAATTTCAGAAAATGGAAGAGGTTAAAGATGCGCGTTTTAGTAGTTGATGATGATATATTTGTAACAATGTCTTTAAAGACTATATTAGAGAGTGACAGTGATATACAGGTTGTGGCTATAGGCAATAATGGAGAAGAGGCTGTAAAGCTTTATAATGAACATAAGCCGGATGTACTTCTCATGGATATTCGTATGGATATTATGACAGGACTTGAGGCTGCCGAGAAGATTTTTGCAGATTACAAGGATGCCAATATCTTGTTTCTGACAACATTTTCAGATGATGAATATATCATCAAGGCTTTACATCTTGGAGCAAGAGGATATCTGTTAAAGCAGGATTTTGAGAGCATCATTCCGGCACTTAAGGCTGCGTACAGTGGACAGAGTGTATTTGGTGGACAGGTTATATCAAAGATACCTAATCTTATGGCTAAGTCGGATAATACATGTGATAGTCCAAAGGGAGATGGTGTTCGTAGTGCATGTGGAGGAGAAGAAGTCTTAAGAGATGATTTGACAAAGAAAGAGCTTGAGGTAATGGAGCAGGTGGCTCAGGGATTAAATAATAAAGAGATAGCTGCGAATCTATACTTAAGTGAGGGCACTGTAAGGAATTATATCAGCACAATACTAGAAAAGCTTGGTCTTAGAGATAGAACGCAGCTGGCTATATATTATTTGAAAAGATTTTAAATAAGTTTTATCTGTGCCCTAATTGCCAGAAGGCTACAGCACTGGCGGCAGCAACATTAAGTGAATCAACTCCATGTGACATAGGTATTTTAACAGTATAATCGCAGTTTTCAATAGTTGAATATGCCAAGCCTTCACCCTCTGTTCCAAGAATAAGAGCAAGCTTGTCCTCTGACATAAGTTCGGGATTGTCGATGGATACAGAGTTGTCTGTAAGGGCCATGGCGGCAGTCTTGAAGCCAAGACTCTTAAGTGTGGCAACGTCAGTTGATGGCTGGCCTGTTGCTTCGTCGCCTAAGAATGTCCAAGGTATCTGGAATACTGTCCCCATGCTGACTCTGATAGCTCTTCTATATAGAGGATTGCTACATGCAGGTGTAAGAAGTACAGCATCGATGCCAAGGGCGGCAGCAGAACGGAATATAGCTCCTACATTTGTAGGGTTCATAACATTTTCGAGAACAGCAATTCTTTTTGCGTTATTGCAGACAGCTTCAAGGCTTGGCAATATTGGTCTTCTCATAGCACAGAGCATACCTCGTGTCAGAGGAAAGCCTGTAAGCTGTGTGAGCACATTAAATTCAGCTGTATAGATAGGAATGTTACCAAGACGGTCTATTATATGTTTTGCCTGTCCTTCAATATGCTTAGTCTCTATGAGGCAGGACACAGGAACACAATCTGCATTTAATGCACGCTCAACCACTATAGGACTTTCAGCGATAAACATTCCCTTTTCAGGGTTGTGTCGGTTTAGTAGCTGAACCTCTGTGTAACGGGCGTATATATCAAGCTCAGGTGCATTGAAATCAGTTATCTGTATTATGTTTCTGTCTTGCAGCCTCTGTTCAGTAGCATATTTATTGCCATTTGTATCTATATTATTTACATTCATATTTGACATGGGATTCTCCTTATTATAAAATTCAAAGTGCAAAAAACATTATAGGGTTAAATGAAAGGTGTGTCAATGCAGGAGGTTACTTATGAAGCGATATAGTAATTGTATATTGTGTCCTCGTAGCTGTGGCGTAGATAGGAGTACGTCAACTGGCGCATGTAACAGTACGGATAAATGTAAAATAGTAAGGGCTGCCCTCCATTATTGGGAGGAGCCTTGTATATCAGGAGAAAATGGTTCTGGAACTATATTTTTTGCAGGGTGTACGTTAGGCTGTGTATTTTGCCAGAATTATGCCATCTCTGATGGGAAGTCACAGTATGGTGTAGAGGTGGATGTAGACAGACTTGTGGAGATATTTTTTGAGTTGGAAGAAAAGGGAGCAAATAATATCAATTTTGTAACGCCGACACATTATATGCCACATATAAAAGAAGCTATAAAAAGGGCTAAAGCTAAAGACTTCTCGCTGCCATTTATATATAACACAAGTGGATATGAAAGAGTTGAGATGTTAAGGGAGCTTGACGGTCTTATAGACGTGTACCTACCTGATATGAAGTATTTTGACAAGGAGTTGGCGTTTAAGTATTCTAAAGCCATTGATTATGTCACAGTAGTAAGGGAAGCTATAAAAGAGATGGTTCGTCAGGTTGGAAAGACTATATTTGACGAAAAAGGAATGCTTCAAAAAGGTATTATAGTACGCCATATGATATTGCCGGCACATACGAAGGATTCAAAAAATGTTATTGAGTACTTGTATAAAAATTACGGAGACGATATTTACATAAGTATAATGAATCAATACACACCAGTGAAGACTGACAGGATGAAACGCTATCCAGAGCTTGGAAGAAGCATAACTGATCGCGAATACGATAAAGTTATAGACTATGCGGTGGAGCTTGGTGTGGAAAATGCTTATATACAAGAGGGAGAAACTTGTAAGGAGAGTTTCATACCATCGTTTGAGGGTGAAGGCTGTAGGAAAGAAAAGGATAGGGTTGATAAAAATGACAGAATTACAGAAGAAATTATTTGAGATGCAGGATTTGGAATATAGGGATTTTCATAGCAGGCTTATGCCAACAGTGGATAAAGAAAGAATTATAGGTATAAGGACACCAGAGCTTCGTAAATTTGCCAAGGCATATGCAAAAACGGAGGAAAGTAAGGAGTTTTTAGATGAACTTCCCCATAAATTTTATGAGGAAAACAATCTACATGCTTTTTTGCTGGAAGGAATTAAGGATTATGAGGAGGCTGTCAGAAGAGTAGAAATATTTTTGACTTATGTAGATAACTGGGCAACCTGCGATATGATGTCTCCTAAGGTATTTAAAAAGCATTTGCCAGAGCTAATGAAGCGTATAAAGGTATGGATTAAATCAGATGAAACATACAAGGTACGTTTTGCTATTGGTATGCTGATGAAATATTACTTGGATGAAGAATTTGACGTGGAGTATTTTCATCTGGTAGAAGCAGTAAGGTCGGACGAGTATTACATAAAAATGATGGTTGCGTGGTATTTTGCCACAGCACTTGCGAAACAGTATGATGAAGCTGTGAGGGTGCTGCAGGAGAGAAGGCTTGATGTATGGACTCACAATAAAACTATACAAAAAGCTGTGGAAAGCTACAGAATAACAGCTGAACAGAAGACTTATCTCAAGGAATTAAAAATTAGATAAAAGAATGTTAATGTTATCATAAAAATATACATTTTTAGATGAAGACAACAATAAAGAAATGAGGTTACAACATGAAGAAAAAAGTATCGTTTATAGTAGGAATTATGACTGCAATTGCTATAGTAGGCTGCTCAAATAAAAATAACGAGCCAACTGCAGAAGTAGCAGGAACTGTAGCACAGTCAGGAGAACTGACAGGAGAATTGACAGAAGATATAAAAACAGATGGGGCAGAAGGGGACACAGAGCAAGTAACGGAAGAGCAGCAGCCTATAAGTATTGACATAATCATGGTTGGAGATATTCTTCTTCATGACCGTGTAAATGAGAGTGGTTTGATGGAGGATGGCACATACAATTATGACCATATGTTTGCGCAGGTTAAGGATGACATTTCAGAGGCTGACATAGCCATAGTTAATCAAGAGGTTATATTAGGTGGAAGAGATATGGGATTGTCTGGATATCCAGCATTTAATGGTGCATTTGAAGTGGGAGACAGTCTTGTGGATGCAGGCTTTGATGTAGTGCTTCACGCTACAAATCATGCACTTGATAAGAGTAAAAAGGGGATTTTTTCATGTCTGTCATTCTGGGAAGAAAATTACCCTGAGATAGGAGTTCTTGGAATACATGACACGGAGACGGATGCAGAGGAAATTTATGTTAAAGAGGTAGAAGGCATAAAAATTGCCGTACTTAACTATACATATGGAACCAATGGAATAGCTCTCCCATCAGATATGCCATATGCTGTTGACATGTGGGATGAGGATGCTATAAAGGCTGATGTAGAGCTGGCTAAGACTATGGCGGACTTTATCATAGTTTGCCCTCATTGGGGAACAGAATATGTATTTGAAGAGACTAAGGACCAGCAGAAAAAAGCACAGTTTTTGGCTGATTTGGGAGTGGACCTTGTTATAGGAACCCATCCACATGTTGTAGAGCCAGTGAAATGGGTTGAAGGTGTAAATGGAAACGATACATTGGTGTATTATTCTATCGGAAACTTTATCAATGCTACAAGTGGTGACCATACAGGGGCAGCAGCCAGAATGCTTGGTGCCATGGCAAAGGTCACACTTACAACTGATGGTGAGGATGTATGGATTGAAAAATATGGTGTAGAACCACTGGTTACACACTTAGTAGAAGGAAGCGGAAAGATTACTACATACAGACTGGAGGATTATACACCAGAACTTGAGGCACTAAATGAAATGGAGAAACAGGATTCTTCATTTTCAATAGAATATTGTGAACAGATTTGCATAGACGTATTTGGGGATTTATATTACAATGATGTGGTATGTGACAAGAATTCATCTAAAGAGGAGCAGATCACAGAATAATATTTTTAGAAGTTTATATCAAAATTATATATTATATGAAAAGGCGAGGAAGACATATGGAAGAATTATACAGAGCAATTGAAGCAAAAATCAAGGAATCAGGCTTTGAAAGAGAAGTCAGTGGAAGAGATGTCTATGACGATCTGTGTGAGCAGATAGATGACAAGGAGCCGGGAAGCTATATCATGCTGTCAAAATTCTTTGATGATGTGGTATTTGAGTACACAGTGACAGTTATGGAGGATAACTTCAATCTTTCTATACTGACAATTACAGAGGGCGAGAAAAAGTATACAATAGATTTTGATAATTAAATATTATACGAATCCTCATCTTATTTTCATTGTATAGGAAAGTTTCAAGAACTTTCCTATACAATGAAAAAGTGCTTGCCTAATGTGGAGCACTGGTGTATACTGAGCGAGTACAAATTTAATAAATATTTTCCCGGGGAGTCGCGTACGCGGCTGAGATGGCTTAGTGGCCGGACCCGCTAACCTGATACGGTTCATACCGTCGTAGGGAGTGAAATGAGATAGTCAGAGAGCTTTTTTTGGTGCGGGTAATGGGAAAACACGTCAAAAAAGGCCTTTTTTTATTACTTATTATTATTAAGGAGAAAACATTATGAACGCAAGTGTTGCAATTCAGGTATTGCCAGGAACACAGGATGAAAACGAGGTAATACGTATAGTAGATGAGGTTATAGCTTACATCAAGTCGACAGGTTTAAGCTATTATGTTGGTCCATGCGAGACCTCTATAGAGGGAGAATATGATGAGCTGATGGAGATAGTAAAGAATTGTCAGCTGGTTGCTGCCAAGGCAGGTTGCAAGAGCATGAACACATATGTGAAGATTTCATATAAACCGGAAGGAGAAGTACTTACAATTGAGAAGAAGGTTACAAAGCATCACCAATAAAATACCAGCTATAGTTTCAATTGGTCTTGTAGTGTTGTTGTGGCATATATTAAGTGTGACAGGTATAGTTCCGTCATATATGTTACCGTCACCGTCTGATGTGATGAAAGCATTTATAGAGGATTTTGAACTTATTATGATGCATGCAGGGGTCACACTTGTGGAAGCCTTTTATGGCTTGCTTATAGGAATAGCTTTTGCATTTATTATAGCTACAGTTATGGACAGATGGACTATCATGCATAAGGCTCTATATCCTATTATGATCATCACCCAGACTATTCCAACCATAGCCATAGCACCATTGCTCGTGCTGTGGATGGGATTTGAGATGGAACCCAAGATTACCCTTGTGGCTATAACAACATTTTTTCCTATAGCAGTTGGACTACTGGATGGTTATAAGAGCGTGGACAGGGATTATATAGATTTGATGCGTGCCATGGGAGCTGGGAGATATAGAATATTTACACATGTTAAGATTCCGGCAGCATTACCGCATTTCTTTTCAGGCTTGAAGGTGTCTACATCTTATGCAGTTGTTGGAGCAGTAATCTCTGAATGGCTCGGTGGCTTTGAAGGACTTGGCGTATATATGACAAGAGTAAAGAAGGCGTATGCGTTCGATAGAATGTTCGCAGTTATCATATTTATTGTCATTATAAGCTTACTTCTCATGTTACTTGTCAATGTGATTAAGACCATATCCATGCCATGGATATTGGCTGAAAAAAGGAGTAAAGAACAGTGAGAAAATATATAAAGAATATAAAAAGATTTATTGCGGTAACCATGATTGTAATAATGAGTGCATGCATGCTTACAGCATGTGGAAATGATGGGGAAGAGCTGAGCAAGAACGAAGATGGTCTTGTAGAGATAACATTTTGTCTTGACTGGACACCAAATACAAACCACACAGGCCTCTATGTGGCAGATGCGCTGGGATATTATAAAGAGGCAGGTATAGATATTACCATAGTTCAGCCACCAGAGGATGGTGCTGTACAGAGTTGTGCTTCTGGTCAGGCGCAGTTCGCCATAAACGCCCAGGATACAATTGCTGCAGCGTATGATATGGAAGTGCCATTGGAAGTTACAGCAGTAGCGGCAATCTTACAGCACAATACATCGGGTATAATATCAAGAGCTGGTGAAGGTATGGATACTCCAAAGGGACTTGAGGGAAAAAAGTATTCAACGTGGGATTCACCTATAGAGCTTGCTATGATTGAGTATGTTATGAAGAACGACGGTGGTGATTTTAGTAAGGTTACACTTATACCAAATGTCATAACTGATGAGCCAGCGGCATTGGCGGCAAAACAAACTGATGCAGTGTGGGTATTCTACGGATGGTCAGGTATAAACGCTGAGATAAAAGATGTTGAGTGTGATTATTGGTACTTTAAGGATATCAGCAGTGAGCTTGACTACTATACACCTATTATTCTTGCAAATAATGAATTCCTAGAGAAGAATCCAGATGTTGCAAAGAAGTTTATGGAAGCTACAGTCAAGGGCTATGAATATGCGGCCAAAAACCCAGAGGAAGCAGCAAAAATGCTTATAGAGGGTGATGAGACAGGCTCCCTTAAGGCAAATGAAGAGCTTGTATATAAAAGTCAGGAGTATATATCTAAGCAGTATATTGATGATGCTAAGAGCTTTGGTGTTATAGACGAAGAAAGATGGAATAGTTTTTATACATGGCTCTATGAAAATAAGCTTACAACAAGGGATTTGACAGGTGTAGGATTTACCAACCAATATCTGCCAGAATAAATGATACAATAGCGGGAGAGAAGATGGATATGACAGTATTGAAGGCTGAAAATATTACAAAATCATACGATAATGTGAGTGTTGTAGAAGATATAAGTATTGAGCTGAAAAAAGGTGAAATAGTGTCCCTTTTGGGTGTCAGCGGAGTAGGGAAAACTACACTTTTCAACATACTGTCAGGTCTTCTAGCTCCTGATGAAGGCAAAGTATTCTTAAAGTGTGAGGACATCACTGGAAAACCGGGAAGTGTAAGTTACATGTTGCAGAAGGATTTGCTTCTTCCACACAAGAAGATAATAGATAATGTGTCACTACCATGTGTTATACAAGGAATGAAAAAAAGTGAAGCAAGGGAAAAGGTTAAGCCTTTATTCAAGGAATTTGGATTGGAAGGCTGTGAATATAAATATCCGTGTCAGTTATCTGGTGGAATGAGGCAAAGAGCAGCATTTTTTAGAACCTATATGTCTTCAAATGGAGTTTCTCTTCTGGACGAGCCCTTTAGTGCCCTTGATACTCTTACAAAATCAGCTATGCACAGGTGGTACCTTGATATGATGAAGAAAATAGATATGTCCACCATATTCATTACCCATGATATAGATGAAGCTATATATTTGTCTGACAGGATATATGTACTGTCAGGAAAACCAGGTGTCATAAGGGACGAGATATGTATAAAACAGCATAAACCCAGAGATGAAGAATTCGCATTTTCATTTGAATATATGGAGTATAAGAAGAGGATACTTAAAGCGTTATAATAACTGAGTTCTCCAAAAGTTAAGTCAAAAAAAAATTAACTTTTGGAGTTTCTTTATATTGTAAAAAAAATAGTATATGTTAAAATAAATGCAGAAACTAAAGATTAATAATTTATTTGACAATATTGAGGGGAATAGATATGAGGATACTAAAGAGTAAAAAAACTATATGTATATGTATAATTGGATTACTACTATTTTTAGTAGCAATTTTTTTGTTTCCGTATCTTTACAATGACCAGTATAGTCTGCAAATAGGCATAGAAGATGGAACTGTAATACATATGGAATATGGTGTAGATACGGAATTACCAGAGGTAAAAGCCATATACAAAGGTACTATTTTTAATAGAAATGGCACAGAGGTAAAGGTGACCATTGAAGGTGAGTATGAACTGAAAAAACTGGGAACCTATGAGGTTACATATAAAGCAGGATACAAAGACATGATAAGTAAAAGTAATGTAACCATAGTAGTGGAGGATACAACATCGCCAACCATAGAATTAGTGAGTAATCCGGATAATTTTACCAGCCCTAAGGCAGAATATGTAGAGGAAGGTTATACTGCAATCGATAACTATGATGGAGATGTAACAGAACATGTTGTTAGAGCTGAGAAAGATGGTGTGGTTTCTTATGTTGTGACTGACAGTCAGGGAAATACAGCTATTGCAGAGAGAACTATAATTTATAAGGATGTGATTGCGCCAACAATAACATTAAATGGAGAAGCGTATAGCTCCATTACAGTGGGAACGACATACGTGGAAAATGGCTATCAGGCATATGATGATTGTGACGGTGATTTGACTCAGAGTGTGATAGTTGAGGGAACTGTAGATGCAAACACATGTGGAATCTATATTATAAAATATAGTGTATCAGATTCCTCTGGAAATGTGACCGAAATCGAGAGAAACGTTACGGTTGCGGACATGACTCCACCTGTTATGTCATTAAATGGCGATAGCAATATATATGTAAAAATAGGCGATGTATTTGATGATCCAGGTTGCACCGCCACAGATAACCTGGAAGGGGACATATCAGAAAAAATAGTTGTAGATGGAAATGTAGATACATCTAAGGCGGGCTCATATAGCTTGAAATATCATGTGTCAGATGACAGTGGAAATATATCTGAAGTGACTAGAAGTGTATATGTATTTGAAAAGCAAATGGAAGTGGATGTTATTAATCCTGGTAACAAAGTAGTGTATTTGACATTTGATGATGGACCTTGTGCATATACATCCCAATTACTTGATATACTTGACAAATTCGGTGTTAAGGTTACTTTTTTTGTGACTAATCAACGTCCGGATTATGTTAATCTTATAGGTGAGGCATATAGACGAGGTCATACTATAGCTTTGCACACATATAGTCACTCATATGAAGATATTTATAGAAGTGAAGAGGCATATTATGCCGATTTACAGAAAATTCATGATTTGGTAGTAGCACAAACTGGAGTGGAGCCAAAGATTGTACGTTTCCCAGGTGGAACATCAAATGCTATTAGCAAAAAATATTGCGTAGGCATAATGACTAAATTGTCTCAGGGATTGGCTTATAGAGGGTACCTGTATTGTGATTGGAATGTAAGTAGTGGAGATGCAGGTGGAGCTACAACGGCAAGTCAGGTTGCTACAAATGTTATAAATGGTATAAAGAATTGCAATGTATCTGTTGTTTTGCAGCATGATATCAAGAAGTTTAGCGTTGAAGCAGTAGAACAGATAGTTGCGTGGGGATTGGCAAATGGATATACTTTTTTGCCAATGACAGAAAATACACCTATGGTACATCATGGGGTTAATAATTAGGAGGTAGAACAGCGTGCGTCACAACGAATCTGTGTACAATGTAGTGAATGAAATAAGAAAAGTGGTTACAGGAAAAGATGACTGCATTTTTAAAGCATTTGCAGCTATATTGGCAGGAGGACATATATTGATAGAGGATGTGCCGGGTGTGGGAAAGACAACACTTGCAATGGCTTTTTCAAAGGCATTATCCCTTGTAAATCATAGAATGCAGTTTACACCAGATGTTATGCCAGCAGACATTGTTGGATTTAATATGTATCAGAAGGAAACAGGAAAATTTGTGTATTATCAAGGTGCAGTTATGTGCAACCTGTTTCTTGCTGATGAGATTAATAGAACATCTCCAAAGACACAATCAGCACTCTTGGAGGTTATGGAAGAGGGAAAGGTTACTGTAGAAGGCAAGAGCAGAGCAGTTCCAGAACCATTTATAGTTATGGCGACACAGAATCCAAAGGGAAGCTCAGGAACTCAGCTGTTGCCAGAGTCGCAGTTGGATAGATTTATGATATGTATGAGTATGGGTTATCCAGACTTAAAGAATGAAGTGGAGATATTAAAGGGCAAAGCCGTATCATCTGTATTGCAGGTTCAACCAGTCCTCAGTATGCATCAATTGATAATGATGAAAGAACAGGTGGAAAAAGTATTTGTGGATGACCAGCTTTTTGCATATATAGCCATGTTGTCACAGGCAACCAGAGAACATGCATACATTGAATTGGGACTTAGTCCTAGAGGGTCTATAGCCTGTGTTCGTATGGCAAGAGCATGGGCATATCTTCAGGGGCGTGATTATGTATTGCCAGAGGATGTTGCCCAGATATTCTTAGATATAGCTAAGCATAGAATAGTATTGAATACAAAAGCCAGAGTGGCCCATGTATCAGAAGCAGCAGTATTGGAAGAAATTCTTTCACAGGTAAGACAGCCAGCATCATATATGCAAAGATCGGAGTATCATGTTTAGTTATATCGTTTTATTGGTAATAATCTTAGAGACATTAGATCTTTCTATGATGTATGAGAATCCATGTATAATGCTGTTAGGGTTTGTGGAGATAGCCTATTTAATTGTGTCCTTGTGTTATCTCTTATTTAGAAAATTTACTATAAAAGGAAAGGTGGAAGTGCCTATTGGTATTTCTGAACCAGGAAAAGCGAACTTAGTTAAGGTAATCATTAAAAATAAGAGCGTTGTTCCATTGATGAGGGCGAAAGCGTTAATTGTAGTGGAAGATACGTTGAGTGGAATAAAGAAAAAATCATGGATGAAGCTTTCGGAGGTTCTTCGTGGACAAAATGTTTTTACGAAAAGTGTTATTTTTCCAGGCGCTGGCAATTATGAAGTTACATTGAAAAAGCTGAGAATATATGATATTACCGGGCTTCTTCATGTATGTGTTCAAGTTAGAAGGATGGGGCGTATTCAGGTAATGCCTACAATGCATGATGTTCCGGTGAGACTGACACTGGCTGTGAAAAACTTTTATGGTGAGGCTGATGTATATGATGAACATACGCCTGGTCACGATAACAGTGAATTATTTCAGGTAAGGGAATACCAAAAAGGAGACAGATTGCAAAATGTTCATTGGAAGATGAGCGCAAAGCAGGATGAAATCATGGTAAAGGAGCATTCGTTTCCAAAGGCATGTCCCATCATTTTGTTTTTAGATTATCATGTAAATAAAAAGGCAAAAAAGAATACTCTTGCATATATAGAAGCGGTTACAAGTATATCATTTTCGCTGATTGATGCCGGATGCCCACATTATGTGGTGTGGTATGCCCTTGATGAGATGGATATAAAGCGAGTGAGAGTTGATAATGAGGAAAGTCTGTTTTATTTTATAGAATTACTGATGAAAGTGAAGTTTGAAACATCAAAGGAGGCCATAATTGACAGATATAAAGAAAAATATCGTCATGAGCCTTATGTGTGGACGTTGTCCATAGATGAAAACTTGGTATTAAAAAAGGGTGAAGAGATATATGTAAAGCTTTCTGAAAGTGATTTGGAAAAGTCATTATCCCAGATGGAAATTATATTATAATATTGTATAGATGGATAGGATAAAAAGGTGAAAAAGGCGCAGAAAATAAAGAAAAAGATACGATGGAAGGAAAACATCGAAGATAGACGATATAAAGTCCATATTGCCCAGAAGATAATGTCTAGTATGTCAGAGCTTCTTCTGGGTCTTGTTTGCATGCTTATATTTATGATTTCTGCACGCACTATGCTGGAGGATATTTATAGCTGGTCTTCATATACAGTAGGTACAATAGTTTTTGCTTTTTTTATGATAGCTATAGTAGGCATATTTATGGAGTTTTCTTATTATGTAGATAGGAAGCTTGGCAGAGCTATACGCTGGGGGATTTTAGTAATTGGCATTTTTATATGTACATTGTATCTGGGGCTGGGCGAAAAGGGTGCCCATATCCTGTCAGGCTTAGAAGAAGCACTGCGTTTATATATTAGAGATTGGAATATATATTATGGCTCTTCTGTGAAGGCTTCTGCAGGAAATATAATATATGTGACAGAAGCTTTGGATTTTCTGTTTTTAAGCCTATTTTTGGTATTGTTCTGGCTGGCAAAGATGTTTAAGAAGAATATTATTATGTTTCTCGTTCCAAATATTGTATTTGCACTAGAATTGGCAGTTGG
>JAFQVJ010000016.1 GCA_017408025.1 Lachnospiraceae bacterium | reverse complement strand
GTATGACCTATTAACAAACCAGTATTACTTAAAGGCACGATACTACAATCCAGTCATCGGACGCTTTACCCAGATGGATACATACCATGGAGATGGATTGAATCTGTATGCATATGTAGGCAATAATCCTGTAAGGTATGTGGATCCAAGTGGACATGATAAGATAATAGCTACATGTAAGGATGGTAGTGTTAGTGGGGGGGCAGTTCTACTGGATTAAAAGAATTTGATATTGTTCCATATGGAAAGTTTAAAGATTACCCTGGTGATGGTTTAACTGGGCATGAACTATTACAAAACGCATGGTTAGAAGCTAATGACAAAATTCCCAAAAGAGGTGTAGGGCTTTCAACAAAGAATCCTGCTATTGCTTTGTATGAAAATCCGATTCATAAGTTTATTAGTGGACAACAAAAAAGTTTAGGATTAAACAAGAAAAATCTAGCAAGAACATCATGGTGTAAAAACGTATTGGATAATATACAAATTTTGAAGGACGCTGGTGTTCCAAGAGACAAAATAGTAGAATTAGCATGGCAAACAAGAAAATTTGCAATAGATAATGGATTTTAAACATTAGGAGAGTGAAAAATATGATTGATAAAAATTATAAAATTCCGCTTGTATATCAAAAGATGAATGAGAGAGGATATACAAATACCCAAAATAATTTATATTTATGGCTAAATGAAATGGAATGGATGCCAATAAATAAAATTGAAGAATATGAGTATGATGAAGGAGAATCTAAATCAATAGTTCCATTTGCTATCACAGGTGCAGGAGATAAATGGGTATGGGTTGTTGCAGATAATGGAGAAGAGTATGCTGTTGGTTTATGTGAAAGAGCAGAAACAACAGGAATTTATTATGCAAAAAATACTGAAGATGCAATTTTAAGACAAATAATTGAGTATTTAGCCAGCTCTAATTTCTATTTAGATGAGGATGAAGCTGAATCTTATCAAATAAATGAAAAGGAGTTAAAAAATCAATTAAAAGAATGGAAAAATAACTTTAGTGGAATTATTAATGATGAATATATTGGCATAATTGAAAAACTAAGCGAATTGAGTTTAAAACATATAAAATGTCAATACGGTGAGTGGTATGCATTATTAACTTTAGAGGAACAAGATGAGTTAATAGATAAGTATATTAAGTTTGATTTGCTTGACGAGGAATTTGAATGGTATATTGAATAATTGATTATATTTTTTGATATAGTTATATGCTAAACCTATGGAAGTTATTTTAATGATTTTGGGGCGAAATTTGCCATCTGGGTGCATATAAGGACATTCGAAATCAAAACTTAATAATGAACATTAGAGCTGACTGTGTACTACTAACACCAGCTGGCTCTTGTCATGTATGATATTTATATCAACATCCATCATAGGAGCAGCATATAAGAATTAAAAAAGAGGTAGCGGTAACAGAAAAAATGATATAAAAAGCGATAAATGAAACGAAGAAATACGTCAAAAAAACGGTATCGGGATAATGAATTCTTAGAAGATATATGATACTCAATAACAGATTTATAAAGAAAAACAGAGGAGAAAAAGCATTTTAAGAAATAGTTGTATCCAAGATTCATCTCAGGATAATTTATTGCATGCATGTATAGAGGATAGGGGATTAAGTATAGTATGGGATAAGAGCAATTATTGTTGTAGGGTTGAAAAATTCTTTCAGATAAATTTTATTAACTAAAGTTTCAATGCAGACATCCGTTACATACTGTTTTGTTTGCATTTTTGTCAAGTCATGCATTGTAAGAAACTGGTATGATAGAAATCTGTTGGGGTAAAACGTGAAGAAAATTCAGTAAGATACGCTGTCAGATGGAAAAGGCATGTATACTTATGACGACTTCGACCAAATGATATCAGCAAAGATGGAAAATGGCAACCTCTTTACAGGTAGATATGATGCAGAAGGACTACGCCATGAAACTGAGGAGAATGGTCATCTCATCAAGTACATCTATAGAAACAGAGATGTAGCTGTAGAAGAGAACGAAGAAGATGGAACAACAAGATACATTCGTGGAAATGGACGCCTAATTGCATCAGACAGCGAAAAAGCAAGGACATACTACCATTATGTAAGCGACAACATAGGAAGTATAACTTACATTTTAAACAACACTTCTAATAATGTATCTGGACAAAGTAGCATAATCTCAGATAGAATAGAGTGTAGCTACGAGTATGATGCCTTTGGAAATGTCATTGAATGTAAAGAAAAGATAAGAAATATCTTTAAGTTTGCAGGAGAGCAGTATGACCCATTAACAAACCAGTATTATTTAAAGGCACGTTACTACAATCCAGTCATCGGACGCTTTACCCAGATGGATACATACCATGGGGATGGATTGAATCTGTATGCATATGTAGGTAATAATCCTGTAAGGTATGTGGATCCAAGTGGGCACAGTACAGAGACATGTAAGAATGGTAGTGTTAGTGAGGGTGGCAAAGAAACAAATTATGTTTTATTTAACAAAACACATAAAGATTCTTTACCAAAACCAAAAGGTACTGGACCAAATGGTGGAAGATTGCAGTCACATCATGGTTTACAACAGCAATGGGCAAAGGAGAATTTGTCCAAATATGGATATGATGCGGATTTAGCACCTACAGTTACAATCGAAACTGGAAAAGGAATGCCACATACAACTATATCTAATTTGCAAAATGCTAGAAGAGATGAGCGACTTGCATGTGGAAATGGTAAGTGGAGTTCTAGCTTGCAAGATGAATTATCATATATTGTTTCTGATTTTAAAGAGGCAGGTTTTTCAGATTCAACGATTAAAACTGTTTTGGAACAGCAATATAGTATGTTAGATAAGCTTGGGGTTACCTATGAAAGGATAAAATATTAATGAGTATAGTTAAAGAATTGAATAAAATATTTAGAATAGATGCAAGTTGTAAAGCATCTAGAGAAGAGGAAATTGATGAGTTAATTAAGTTTTCACCAATAAAAGTTCCACATGAATATTTAGATTTGATACGGGAAAAGACTGAATTAGAAATAAATGTTGAAAATCAAAAATATATTAGGATTTGGGGAGCTGATGGATGTGTTGAGATGAATGAAGCGTATTATATTCAAAAATATATACCATGTCATTGGCAATAGGTGATGACGAAGACGGAAATGCAATAATGTATGCTGAAGGAAAACAGGGATTTGGAGTGTATGCGATTGCATTTAATGACATTGATATTGATGAGATGATATTTATATCAGAATCTTTAACAGAAATATTGATTCATGCAAAAGGAATAGAAAAGTTGGTTAATTTATAATATTTAATTATGGTTACACTTTAGGACACCAACACCCTTAACTCTAAAAAATAAATCTACTCACTCACCTCTTCACGAAGTGAATGTGATGTGAGTGATAGATTTATTTTTTTCATGACCTATAGGGGAGTGAATACCTCAGGGCGAAATTTGCCATCTGGGTGCAATTAAGGACATCAATAATCAAAAGTTCATATTTAGTTCCAATAGGGCGATTTTAACGTACTTCTTTTAAAACAAATTTTTTTGAAAGGAGTACATTTTTATGCGTGTTAAAAATGTCAGTGCTGATAGTGTTAAACTACATGATTCAACCAAGGTAAAATTCAAAACAGCCGGAAACACTCAAGTTGTGCAGTTTGTGGCTGGAAATAACAAAACTTGCCCAGTCCGAAATATTTCCAAAGACACCTATCTGGATATAAAAACCGGTGAGATTAAGCAGAAAAAGAAGTCTGAAAACAGATATCAATCTCCAAAGAGTGTGCGAAAAAGTATTAATCGGCTTATGGACTTGATTCGGTGTAATGCCACAGAGTCTGCCAAATGTAAATGGCTCACTGTTACTTATGCAGAGGTAATGAACAGAGGGCAGTCAAGCATTTTTAGATGCCAAGTTATTCTTGCGGAAACTCAGAAGATATCTGAAAAAACAGAGTGGTTTCACAGAAGGTCAGAAAACATTTCAGTATATTGCAATTGCTGAACCACAAGGCGAGAAACACGGCAATTCGTGGCATCTGCATATTCTGTTGATATTTGAGGACATTGCACCATTTATAGAAAATGAGACAATTACAGAATTATGGAGTCATGGTATTACATCTACTCACAAAGTATTTGATGCAAATGGTCTGGCTTTGTATTTTCAAGCCTATTTAAGTGATATCAAATACGAAGATGAAAGTGTAGGGGAAGAAGAATCTGAAAATAAGACGGAGACTATAGAAAAAGTAGTTGATGGCGTATCTAAGCAGTTTGTTAAAGGTGAGAGATTAAAGTATTATCCGGCTGGTATGAACTTGTATTCCTCCAGTCGTGGTATGAAGAAACCGGAAGTAGAAGAGATGACTAATGCAGAAGCTATGGCTCGTGTAGCTGATTCAAAGCTGGTGTATCGCCAGACGTATATCATCGGTGATGAGGATAAAGGAAATGTAATCGATAAAAGGTACTATAGCAAAGAGTAGAAATGAATCTTGTATAAAATTTGCCAGACAAAATTCATTAACTAAAGTTTCCATGCCATCATCCGCTAACTGCTGTTTTGACTGCAATTTTACCAAGAAAAGTATTATAAGAAACTGGTATGATAGGAATCTGCTGGGGTAAATTGTAAAGAAAATCCGGTAAGATAAACTGCAAGAAGAAATGAAAATATTGAACATTTATGAAGGGGTATAAATCGACTTGTAGAAGAAGAACGTACACAAGGAACAGAAGGCATCAGTTATAAGTATACCTATGATGTTTCAGGAAACAGAACATCCCTGAATAAAACACTTTACACAACAAACGAAACGTTAAATTCAAGAGAAATAAAAGCAGAAGAAACACAAGTATACACCTACAACAGCTTAAATCAGCTACATACATTAGATGAAAGAATAAGCGTTAAAAGCGAATTAACGAGTCAATCGAAGGTGACAAGCTTCACATATGATAAAAACGGAAATCTTACATAAGATGGAAAAGGCATGTATACCTATGACGACTTCGACCAAATGACATCAGCCAAGATGGAAAATGGTGACCTCTTCATATGTAAATACAACGCAGAAGGACTATGCCACGAAACAGAGGAGAATGGTCATCTCATCAAGTACATCTATAGAAACAGAGATGTAGCTGTAGAAGAAAGCGAGGAAGAAGAAACAACAAGATACATCCACAGAAACGTACGCCTAATCGCATCAGACAGTGAGAAAGCAATGACATACTACCACTATGTAAACGACAACATAGGAAGTGTAACTTACATTTTAAATAACATATAAATCATATTTGTTCCCAATCTTGAATATTATTAGCAATTTTGGTATAATTAAATCACTTGTGTGAGTGTGTGATTATAGGTGATTATAGGGTGATTAGTTTACCAAGGAGGTATTTGTTGATGGCAAAAACAAAAAAGAAAATAAGCATCAGATTAAAGCTCATAGGAATAATTGTGCCTATTGTTGTGGTACTTATTGTAGCATTTTTCGTGTTGGCAACTAATATGGTGTCAAAGATATCAAAGGAGGAGCTTCTGTCAAAGTCACAGGTTTATGCCAGAGATATCAGTTCGTGGACAAGGCAGATTTTCAGTGAGCTACAGGTTTATTTGGATACTATAGAAGAGGGTAATTTTGATAACGACGAAGAGATATTAAAATATCTGGAGACGACTTTGGATAAGAATGAGGCATATCCTATAGGATTATATATGGGGGATGATAGTGGAGTATATCTCGATGGTTCAGGCTGGGTACCAGATGGAGACTGGGTTCTTACAGAGAGAGAATGGTTTGTTGAAGGTAAAGAGAATAAAGAATTTGCTTTTGGTGCGCCTTACTACGATTCAATGACAGGAGATGTATGTGTGAGTGCGTCTGTACGTGTTGATTATTCTCAGGCAACACGAGTTTTAGCAACAGATGTTTACCTCAATTATGTTGCTTCATTAATGAAAGAGATTTCAGAGCAGAGTGATGTAAAAGCATTTCTTGTCACTTCAAGTGACAAATCTATAATTGCACATCCAGATACAAAGATGCTAACAGTTACTCTTGACTCATCTGGTAATGATTCATTATATAATAATATTGGTTTAGCTATAGATGAGAATAAATCGGGAGTCCTTGATTTGGATGGAGATAGTGGAAAGTATTATGTCACACTTAACAAGGTTGAAAATACAGACTGGTATCTGGTTACCTATATTACAGAAAAAAATATGCTGGCTGACCTTTACGAAATGGAACTGTATATGGTTATTGTAGCCGTAATTTCAGCAATAGTACTTATAGCTGGTATTTTAGGAGTTACGGGAAAGGTTATAAAGCCAGTAAAGAAGGTTACGAATGTTATAGGACAGATAGCGGACGGTGATTTTTCGCAGAATCTTGAGGTCTCAGGTAATGACGAAATAGCCATTATGAGTAATAATATGCAGATGTTTATCACTCAGATGCGAAGCACTATAACAGAGATAAGAGACACAGCAGATTGGCTTCAGAACCAGTCAATTGAAAATGAAAGAATATCGGGCTCTCTATTGGATTCTTCTGAAAGCCAGATGAAATCAATGGAGATACTTAACAGCGTGGCTGAAGAACTTTCACGTGAAGCTGATGAGGCAGGAAGACAGATGGAGCGTCTGTCTGAGTTAATCAAGCAGACAAGTGAAGATGGAAGCAATGCGAAAGAGCTTATGAGAGAAAGTGTTTCCATGTCACAGAATGGCAAGGATGATATGGAACAGATTAACAGCGGTATGGAAAGCATCCATGAGGCCATGAATACACTTTCCGAGCAGATTACAAATGTTGGAAAATCCATGTCTCAAATCGGTGGAATGGTTAGTATGATTATGAATATTGCAGAGGAAACCAATCTCCTTTCTTTAAACGCATCCATTGAGGCGGCAAGGGCTGGAGAGGCTGGAAGAGGCTTTGCGGTAGTTGCAGAAGAGATTGGCAAGCTTGCGACTAGCAGTAGTGCAGCAGCAGATGATATATCAAGACTTACTGACAGCATAAAAAATACTGTTGATGAGGCCATTGAGCACATGAATGTAAGCGTTTCAGTAGTGGAGAAGAATGTTGAGATGGTGGCAGAGACCAAGGAAACATTTGTTAAATTGTACGGAAAAGTTGAAGAGACTGGAAATCGTGTAGAAGAGATAATAGAGCTTATAGGCGAGGTTGATAGTGTGGCTGAGCAGATGGAAACAATTATGGAAAGTCAGCGCGCCGCAGCAGGTCAGATTGTTGAGTCAGCACAGGGCATGAATTCTAGTACAGAAAATGTAAGTGCCGACAGTAATACTGTAGCTGACAGTGCAGAAGCATTTAAGAAAGAGTCTCTTGAGCTTATGGACAGAATGAGTAAATTTAGAGTATAGCATGAAAAGAATATGTCAGCTGAAGCTGACCGTGCCTGCTCGGCAAAACAGTCAAGTCCCTCATGAATGAGGGACTTGCCTGCTTTCCGATACAATATAATAGTATACTATAGTGTTATCTTAAATGAGGAACCTCTGCATATACAGGTAAACCTTTTTTATATTCAACAGTATATTCTCCTTGTATAAGCGGATAGATGTAATCGATGAGCTCTTTAGTTACATCATTTCCAGCCTCATTGATCCATTCTCTAGGAATAGATTTTGCCTCGTTGGCAATGTTTTTGATATTAGCATGTGTGTAGGCTACAGTGTATGGTGCATTTGAAACTCGCTCAATACAAACCATAGAACCAGTAATATTTTGGGATGCTAATTTTACACCATGCCTGCCCTGTTCAAAGGATTCGTCGATATCTGTTTTAGAAAGCAAGTGCGCGGCACATCTTTGAAGAATATTAACCTCTACAGAACGAACCTTAACTCCGATTTTTTCACTAACCATCATTTCCAATGCTTTTCCGGCACCACTTAACTGGGCATGTCCAAATGTATCAGCAGCAGCTTCTGTCGCTGTGATGTAGTTTCCTTCTTTATCGTGTATTCCCTCAGAAACAGCTATAACTAAATTGTCCTTTTCTTCTAATTTAAGTTTCACATCCCTTATAAACTGGTCTTCATCAAAGTTGGTTTCAGGAAGATATATCAGGTCAGGTGATGTGTTGTAGCTATTTCTAGCGAGGGCAGCTGAGGCTGTAAGCCAACCGGCATCTCTTCCCATGATTTCCACGATAGTAACACTTTTTACTGGATAGATTGTTGTGTCGTGTGCAATTTCTAACATAGATGTGGCAATGTATTTGGCAGCAGAACCAAAACCAGGAGTGTGGTCTGTGATGCACAAATCATTATCAATAGTTTTTGGAACACCGATAATAGAGATGTCATAACCTATTTCTTTGGCATACTCTGATAGCTTCAAAACAGTATCCATAGAATCGTTTCCACCGATATAGAAAAATGCCTTAATATTCATCTCGTCAAAGCGAGAAAAAATAGTTTTGTATATATCAGGATCAGCTTCGTAATTTGGCAGCTTATGACGGCATGAGCCAAGATACATAGCTGGTGAGAGTTTAAGTTTATCCATAAAGCCAGCTTCACTAGCTTTTTCTGTAAGATTTATAAATGAATTGTTCCATACACCAGTAATGCCATTAAGAGAGCCATAACAAGTGTCAAAACAATTGGATTCAAGGACTCCTGCAATCACACCTGCAAGACTTGCGTTTATGGCAGTAGTAGGTCCACCAGACTGGGCAACAATACAATTTCTTTTTGTCATAAATTTAATCCTCCAACGTATAAACATTCATAATGATTTTATCTTAGTCATAAACAATAGACAAGAGAAAAAATATGAACAAAATATGAACATAAAAATGCCAACAAAAAATCTTAAAAACAAACCTATTGTGTCATATAACAAAATGCCACATTATATGAGTGACTTATAGATCAAATCAATGGCTTTTTCCATGTTTTCTTCAGCCACAAATGAATAGTTAACAATAAAGATATGATTAACTGATTCTGGCGGATTTTTATAATACTGCGACAGCGAGGATAGCTTTATTCCGGATTGCTCCAGCTTTAAAATAAGCTCTTTGTCTGATATATCTGTTTTTAGCTTTAGAAGAAAATGTAAGCCTGCATTTTCTTCGGAAATAGTTGCATAGGAAGAGAGAGGACTATTTTCTATGGCTCGCAAAAGCTTATCTCTCTTGCTGTGATAATAGTTTCGCATACGATTTATATGCTTTTCAAAATATCCCTCTGATATAAAATGCGCCAATGTGTACTGCTCAAAATTTGAAACAGTGCATGAGTAAAAATATAATTTAGAATAGAAGCTGTTTACCAGGTGCTTTGGAAGAACCATGTAGCTGATACGCACTGTGGACGCAAGGGTTTTAGTAAATGTATTAATGTATATTACCTTTTCTTGAATATCTATACTCTGCAAGGTCGGTATAGGCTGACCATTTAACCGGTACTCGCTATCATAATCGTCTTCAATGATATAGCGAGATTCAGATTTTGAAGCCCACGCCAGCAGTTCGTAGCGTCGACTGATAGGCATGACAGTCCCTGTGGGAAAATGGTGAGAGGGTGAAATGTGTACCACATCAATATTTTGATTTTCTAAATCAGATATATTTATGCCGTTTGAATCCATTGAGGCGAAATTGCATGAAACACAATGGCTTTCATAAATCTGAGAAATTTTACTATATCCTGGGTCTTCTACTGCATAACGTTTTTCAAATCCCATAAGCTGCATAAGCAGTCCGTATAGGTATTCGGTACCTGCCCCTATAATAATCTGTTCAGGGGCAACAGTCATATTCCTAAAGTCCTTCAAATGTTTAGCAATAGCTTTGCGCAACGGTAAAATACCGCCACAGGGAGGGTTGGTCATAAGCTCATTCTGATTATTATTTAATAGTTCGCGGGTTATTTTGGCCCATATGGAAAAAGGAAAATATTCAGAACTTGTTTGGTTGCTGGTAAAATCAGCAAAATAATTGGTTTTCCCAGAGGAGAGTTGAACGTTTTCTGTAGTAAGAATAGGCTCATCTCTCTTATTAATGAGTGTAGTTTTTATATCCGTTACAAAATAGCCCTTCTTTGGAATTGAATATACATAGCCCTCTGCTATAAGTTGAGCATAGGCATTCTCTACTGTAATTATGCTTATGTTCAGATTGTTTGCCAGATTACGCTTTGATGGAAGCTTGTCGCCTGGGTTTAAAACCCCCTGTAATATGTCGTTTTTTATGCATTTATACAAATGTATGTAAAGGGAATCTGACCCTAAATTGGTAAATGAATACGTTATCATAATGATTTATCTCCTTAATCTGACATTTCTGAATATATCTGAATTGAGTATTTTAATACGGTCAGTACCGATTATAATAGAATTCATAAAAAAAAACAATTCATAAAAAACAATTCTTTATATAGGAAAGCTTTATGAGCTTCCCTATATAAAGAAAACGTCCCCATAAGAATGGGCAAAAAATAGGAGGAAAGAAGCATGGCAGAAAACAGATATAAGTTAAACAAGGAGTTAGCGCAGATGCTAAAGGGCGGTGTTATCATGGATGTAACCACACCTGAGCAGGCAAGGATTGCAGAGGCAGCAGGAGCATGTGCTGTTATGGCTTTGGAGCGTATACCAGCAGACATCAGAGCGGCAGGTGGTGTATCACGTATGAGCGATCCAAAGATGATAAAGGGTATTCAGGATGCAGTGTCAATTCCTGTTATGGCAAAATGCCGTATTGGACATTTTGTGGAAGCACAGATACTGGAGGCCATAGAGATTGATTATATCGATGAGAGTGAGGTATTGTCACCGGCAGATGATGTCTACCATATTGATAAGACAAGGTTTAATGTTCCGTTTGTATGTGGTGCAAAAGATTTGGGAGAGGCCCTTCGTCGTATCAATGAAGGAGCATCTATGATTCGTACAAAGGGTGAGCCGGGAACTGGTGATGTGGTGCAGGCAGTTCGCCATATGCGTATGATGAACAGTGAAATAGCTAAGATTACAGCTATGCGTCAGGATGAGTTGTTTCAGGAAGCGAAGATATTGCAGGTGCCATATGATTTAGTAGTATATGTACATGAGCATGGAAAGCTTCCGGTTGTAAACTTTGCAGCAGGTGGCGTTGCAACGCCAGCAGACGCAGCGTTGATGATGCAGCTTGGTGCAGAGGGTGTATTCGTAGGTTCTGGTATCTTCAAATCAGGCAATCCAGAAAAGAGAGCAAATGCGATCGTAAAGGCTGTAACTAATTATAAGGATGCTGCTCTGATTGCATCACTTTCTGAGGACCTCGGAGAGGCAATGGTAGGTATCAATGAACAGGAAATAGAACTTTTGATGGCAGAGAGAGGAAAATAGTATGACAATTGCAGTATTAGCAGTTCAGGGGGCATTTGCAGAGCATGAAAATGTTCTGGAAAGGTTGGGTATTCCCTATGTCGAGCTGAGAAAAAAGGAGGATTTGTTCATTAAATATGATGGTCTCATCCTGCCAGGAGGGGAGAGTACTGTTCAAGGAAAGCTTCTAAAGGAGCTTGGTATGTTTGACACTATCAAGGAGCAAATACAGGATGGAATGCCGGTTTTGGCTACCTGTGCCGGAATGATTCTTCTTGCAGATAAAGTGGAAAATGACCATAGGGAATACTTCAAAACATTGCCTGTCACTGTGAAGCGAAATGCATACGGACGTCAGCTTGGCAGCTTCTATACAGAACAGGAATTCAAAGGAATAGGTGTCATACCTATGACCTTTATACGAGCACCATACATCGACAGTGTAGAAAATGGTGTAGACATATTATCCAAGGAGAATGGACACATAGTTGCAGTGCGCTATAACAACCAGCTTGCCTTGTCCTTCCACCCCGAACTGGACAACGACCATAGAATACATGAGTACTTTTCCCACATGGTACAATCTCATATGAGATAGTCCATATTATAGGAAGATTAGTTTTTAGTTGACACCGACTGCTAATCTTCCTTTTTTATGCCCTCGGAAATATATAGCTCCTTCCACACCGAATTGTCTGTGCATATTTTAAATTCGCATTGAGAGGTTTCGTGAACTTTCTTAACGCCGTTTTTCGAATAAGTAGTTCGTCTTTTATGAAGGCAGACAATAGCTACAGCTGTATGCCATAGCAAGACATACCTGAAAAAATTGCTATTTTCTTGCAGGTTCGCCGAGAAAACCTTATTATAGCCCCGCAAATCAAACTCACTCGCTCGCCCCATTGAAATTCGGGGGCGAGCTCATTCAAACAGTGATTTTGCGGGGCTAGGTAATTCTCGTCTGAACCTGCTAAGAAAATCACGCAATTTTTTCAATGGTATGTTCTTACTATGGCACACAGCTTGTAGCAATATTGTCTGACATATAAAAGACGAACTGTAATAAACTTTTCGAAAAACGGCGTTTAGAAAGTTCCGAGTTCTCGAAACAAGCGAATTTAAAATATGCACAGATAATCGGTGTAAGGATGATAATAGACTTGATGGGCATAAAAAAGAAAGATTGCAGTCGCCTGTGATGGCGAAAATATACAATCTTCCTATAATATGGATTGTCTCGTATACATAAGAGGGGAGTGTGGGAAAAGTGCGTTGACAGTGAAATGGTGGTGGGGTAATATTATAAGAAAATCATAGTATGGCTATAGGAAAAGGAGATGTGTATTATGAAGATATCGACAAAAGGAAGATATGCGTTACGAGTTATGATAGATTTAGCTACAAATCAGACAGAGGAGCCAATTCGACTCAAGGATGTTGCAGACAGACAGGGGATATCAGTTAAGTATTTGGAGCAGATAATATCGGCACTTACTAAGGCGGGCTATCTTACAAGTTTGAGAGGATCAAGTGGTGGATATCAGCTTAAGAAAAAGCCGGAGGAGTACACTGTAGGCATGATACTTAGAGCAACAGAGGGAAGTCTTGCGCCAGTATCCTGTGTGGAGGATAAAGATAATCCCTGCGAGCGTATTGACAGCTGTGTTACAGCAAGAGTATGGAAGAAAATTAATGATGCGGTAAATGATGTTGTGGATGGAATTACATTACAGGATTTAGTGGATTGGCAGCGGGGGGAATAGGATATGACATTACAGCAATTAAGATATGCAGTTGCAATTGCAGATAACAAATCTATGAATAAGGCAGCAGCAGAGCTTTTTGTCACTCAGCCAAGTCTTTCCAATACAATCAAGGATTTGGAGAATGAGATACACATAGAGATTTTTATCCGTTCCAACAGGGGAATAGTTATCACTCCAGAGGGAGAAGAATTCCTTGGATATGCCAGACAGATGTTAGATCATTATCGTTTGATAGAAGAGCGTTATGTTGATAATGTGGCAAGTAAAAAGAAGTTCAGTGTATCTATGCAGCATTATACATTTGCAGTTGAAGCATTTATACGAATGGCAAAGGCTTTTGGCATGGATGAATATGAGTTTGCAGTACATGAGGCAAAAACAAGTGAAGTCATTGAAAATGTTCAATTAAATAGAAGTGAGATAGGAATTGTCTACAAGAATGAATTTAATGAGAAATTCATTGATAAGATTTTAAAGGAACACGAGTTGGAATTTATCCCTCTGTTTGAATGTAAGATTTATGTATATTTAAGCAAATCTAACCCGCTGGCAGACAAAGAGATAATTGATTTTGAAGAACTGCAGCAGTATCCATGCTTGTCCTTTGAACAGGGCGACAATAATTCATTTTATTTCGCTGAAGAGGTGTTGAGCACGTATGATTACAGACAGATTATTAAAGCGGATGACAGAGCGACGCTTCTTAATCTTATGGTAGGTTTGAATGGTTATACCTTGTGTTCGGGTATTATCTGTGAAGAATTAAACGGAGACGAATATGCTGCAGTGCCTCTCAATACTGATGAGACCATGACTATAGGTTATATTAAGCATAAAAAAATGCCACTTAGTATTTTAGGTGAAAAGTATATAGAGGAATTGCAGAAGTATAAAGAGAAAGTATTGTAGTATATGCGGTATAGATATGGCTTGTTATAGGATGAAACTATAGCAAGCCATATTTTTTTGAATTAACACATCATAGAAATAGTGTGTATAATCAAATCATACTAAAACAATAGGAAAAGAAAATTGGAGGAAGAATATGGGATACGATATAGAAACAAAATGTTTACATTTAGATAAAAGAGAAGAAACATGCGATAAATCAGGAGCTATTAGCTTTCCTATTTATCAGACTGCAACCTTTGCTCATCTGGGCCTAGGCAAAAGCACAGGCTACGATTACAGCCGACTTCAGAATCCAACAAGGGAACAGGTTGAAAAAGTGGTTGCAAACTTAGAAGGTGGAGTAGAGGCAGTTGCATTTTCAAGCGGTATGGCAGCTATATCAGCAGTGATGGAGCTGTTTGCACCAAGCGATCACATAATCGTTGATGATGATTTATACGGTGGCATTGTCAGATTGTTTTTAAATGTCAGCAAGAAAAATGGTTTGGATATAACCAGACTGAATTTCTGTGAGGAGGATATTGAAAAGTATATAAATGAGAACACAAAAGCTATATACTTAGAGACTCCTACCAATCCAATGATGAATGTTATTGATATTGAGAAAATATCAGCCATAGCAAAGAGACATGGCTTGCTGTTGATTGTAGATAACACATTTTTATCGCCATATTTCCAGAATCCAATTAAGCTAGGCGCAGACATTGTGGTCCATAGTGGAACCAAGTACCTTGGAGGACATAATGATACTTTAGCAGGCTTTGTTGTAGCTGCTTCACAGGAATTGGCAGGAAAGGTTAAATATATAATAAAGACTACTGGTGCTGGTCTTGCTCCCCTTGACAGCTGGTTAATACTCAGAGGCTTAAAGACCTTGGCTCTTAGAATGGAAAAGGCACAGGATAATGCCAAGAAGCTTGCTCAGTGGTTAAAGGGAAGAAGCGAGATAACCAGAGTAATTTATCCGGGATTAGAGGAGCATCCGGGCCATGAGATTATAAAAAAGCAGGCAAGAGGCTTTGGTGCAATGCTGACATTTGAGGTGTCATCAAAGGAGCTTGTAGAGAAGATTCTGGACAAGGTAGAGCTTATACAGTTTGCAGAAAGTCTTGGAGGTGTGGAGACATTGATTACATATCCAATCACACAGACTCATGCAGATGTGCCACCGGAGATTCTGGCAAAGAACGGCATAACGGACAGAGTTTTAAGACTATCTGTTGGAATAGAGAATGCAGATGACTTAATTGCTGATTTGGAGCAGGCATTTTCTTAAATGCATAATAGTAACTTGGTAAGGTTAGTTATAACCTGGAAGGAGGCAATATGGGAGAGAAAAATCTTGATTTCGACACCGTTATAGATAGAAGAGATACAAAAAGCTTAAAATATGATTTTGCAGTGAACAGGGGAAGACCTAAGGATGTTCTTCCACTGTGGGTAGCAGATATGGATTTTAAGACGTCATCTTATATTATTGAGGCACTTGAGAATACAGTCAAGCACGGAATATTTGGCTACAGCGAATCTGACGAAGAATATTTTAATGTGGTTAGCAGCTGGATGAAGAGACGTTATGACTGGGACGTAAAGGGAAATTGGCTCATAAAGACACCGGGAATTGTATATGCATTGGCTATGGCAGTAAGGGCATATACAGAGGAGGGTGACTCTGTATTGATTCAACAGCCAGTTTACTATCCTTTCTCGGAAGTTGTTGAGGACAATAAGCGAAGATTGGTAATAAATGAACTTGTCCAGCATGAGGATGGAAAATATTACATTGATTACGAGGATTTTGAAAATAAAATAGTGAGCGAGAATGTTAAATTATTCATCCTATGTAATCCCCACAATCCAGTTGGAAGAGTATGGACAAAAGAGGAGCTTGCCACAATCGGAGATATATGTTTAAAGCATAATGTCATCGTTGTTAGTGATGAGATCCATGCAGATTTTGTATTTGCCAGAAAGCACACAGTCTTTGCAAATGTTAAGGAGGAATACAAGGACATATCTATAGTGTGCACGTCGCCAAGTAAGACCTTCAATATTGCAGGTCTTCAGGTATCTCACATCTTTATAGCAAATGATGAACTGCGTAAAAGTTTCGTTGAACAGGTCAACGGTACGGGATATAGTCAGCTAAACCTGCCGGGGCTTGTCGCATGTGAGGCGGCTTATAAGTATGGCGATGAATGGCTTGATGCAGTGCTTAAGGTTATAAGGAGCAATGCTGAATATGTAGATGCATATCTGAAGGAAAAGCTTCCTAAGGTTAAAATGACAGAGCTGGAGGGAACATATCTTGTCTGGCTTGATTTTAGAGATTATGGATTAAGTGATATAGAATTAAATAGAATGATTATCCATAAAGCAGGTCTATGGCTTGACAGAGGAAGCCTCTTTGGAAAAGCAGGTGAAGGATATCAAAGAATTAATATTGCCTGTCCAAGAAGTATTTTGACTGAAGCGTTAGATAAGCTGGTTTCGGTATTAGGAGCTATAAATTGAAACTATAACCAGCTATAACAATTTCATTATTTTATATATTTTATAATATACCAAGGAGGTGTGCGATGAGCACGAATAAAGAGTTATTTCGCTTAGAGAAAGTCTCGAAAAGCTTTGGAGAAAAAAATGCGGAATTTAAAGCTTTAGATAATGTAAGCTTATCCATTTATGAAGGAGAAATCTTTTGAATAATCGGTATGAGCGGAGCTGGTAAAAGTACATTGATAAGAACCTTAAATCGCTTGGTCTGAAGGTTACCTTGGATGAATTAAACATTGGAAGAGAACATTTTGCTGATATGGCTGACAGAGCAACCAAGGGAGGAACACCAATTTTAGAGGCAAGCCGTTATGCGGCTAAGGCAAATGTAACAGATGAAACAATACTTGCAAGGCTTGAGTATCTCAACCCAGCAGGTTCAGTAAAGGAACGTATCGCTCTTGCGATGATCGAGGATGCAGAGAAGAAGGGTATCTTACAGCCGGGAGCAACTATCATCGAGCCAACAAGTGGAAACACAGGAATCGGTCTTGCTGCAGTTGCAGCATCAAAGGGATATAAGGCAATCCTTACACTTCCTGATACTTTGCAGTAAGCGAAGGTATCTTAGTTGGTATCTCATCAGGAGCCGCTTTAAAGGCAGCAGCTATATTAGCAGCACGTCCAGAGAATAAAGGAAAAACAATAGTTGCATTGCTTCCAGATTCAGGAGACAGATATTTATCTACACCATTATTTAGCAATAACTAGAAATAGGAATGCAAATGCTTACTAGGTTAGAAGGTGAAGCATGATTCAAAAAGAAATCAATGACGAATTAGAAAAGAATCTTGAATTGATAAAAAACATGATAGCAGAGCTTAAGTACGGCAATGTGGTGATTGTAGTTCAAGATGGAAAGATAGTTCAAATTGACAAAACTGAAAAATATGGAGTAAAAAACTGACTGGACATCCAGAGCTTATTAAAAGTTTATCAGGAATATTTTTGGCTATTGATAATTGGTGAAAAAATAGTTAGTATAGTTAATGGAATGGTGACGAAATATAGGCGATCTATTTTAATGATAGGAGAATATTGGAGTAATTATGTTAAATCAGTTTTCAAGAACAGAGCTGCTTCTTGGTAAAGAAGCTATGGAAAAATTAAGTAAATCCCGCGTTGCAGTATTTGGAATTGGCGGAGTTGGAGGATATGTATGTGAAGCACTTGTCAGGAGTGGTGTTGGTGGCTTTGATTTGATAGATGATGATAAAGTGTGTCTTACCAATATAAACAGACAGATTATCGCCACAAGAAAAACTGTAGGAAAGTATAAGACAGAGGTAATGAGAGAACGCATTTTGGAGATTAATCCAGAAGCAGATGTCAGAATACACAATTGTTTCTTCCTGCCGGAAAATGCGTCAGAATTTCCGTTTGAAGAATATGACTATGTGGTGGACGCGGTTGATACAGTAACTGCAAAGCTTGAATTGGTCATGAAATCAAAAGAAAAAAATGTTCCTATTATCAGCAGTATGGGAGCTGGAAATAAACTGGACGGCAGCCAGTTTAAGGTTGCTGATATATACAATACAAAGGTATGTCCTCTGGCAAAGGTTATGAGACGAGAGCTTAAAAAAAGAGGCGTTAAGAAATTAAAGGTTGTATATTCGGAAGAAATACCTACACGCCCAATTGAGGATATGGCAATCAGCTGCAGGACAAACTGTATCTGCCCTCCTGGAGCAGAGCATAAATGTACTGAGCGTAGAGACATACCGGGAAGTACTGCGTTTGTGCCTTCCGTAGCAGGACTAATTATAGCAGGTGAGGTTATAAAAGATTTAGTGAAAGATGTGCGTTGCAGTTAAAAAAATTATTGGGGGGTATAGGTAAAAACTATTATGGGTTATTTATAATAACTAATACTACAATTCCTATCGAAATAGTATAATATACGAGGAGATAATATGGAATAATAATTGCAAAAAGAAAGCGTTATCAACTAAATACTTAGAGCAGATAGTATCATCATTACAAAAGGCAATATATTGAGAGTAACAGTTGTAAAACTATGAAGATGTGGGAACAATTAAGTAAAGCAATTAATGATGTAGTGGATAATATAACACTGGCAGATTTAGTTGAATGGAACAGAAAGGGAAGTGGGGAATATGAGTAAAGTTATCTATTTAGACAATGCAGCAACAACACAGGTATATCCTGAGGTAGTGGAGGCTATGACTCCGTTTTTTACAGAGTATTATGGGAATCCGTCTTCAATCTATTCATTTGCGGGAGAGGCAAACAAGGCGGTGACAAAGGCAAGAGAAACGCTGGCTGATTTAATTAATGCCAAATCGGAGGAGATATACTTTACAGGTGGTGGTTCAGAGTCTGACAACTGGGCACTGAAGGCTACTGCTGAAGCATATGGAAACAAGGGAAAGCATGTAATTACAACAAAGATTGAGCATCACGCCATTCTACATACGTGCCAATATCTGGAGAAAAAGGGATATGAGGTGACGTATCTTGATGTAGACGAATACGGCAGTGTAAAGCTTGATGAGCTTGAGAAGGCTATTCGACCAGACACTATCCTGATTTCAGTAATGACTGCAAATAATGAGATAGGTACAATTCAGCCAATAGAAGAAATAGGACAAATTGCAAAAAAGCATGGAGTGTTATTTCACACAGATGCTGTACAGGCCTTTGGACATATTGACATAGATGTTGAAAAAATGAACATTGATATGTTAAGTGCCAGCGGTCATAAGATTAATGGGCCTAAGGGAATCGGACTTATGTACATCAGAAAGGGTGTCAAGATTCGCTCATTTATTCATGGTGGAGCACAGGAGAGATCAAGAAGAGCCGGAACACACAACGTACCCGGAATAGTGGGATTTGCCAAGGCAGCAGAGCTGGCCAAGGCTTCTTTAGGTGAGAGAATCGCTTATGAAACAGAGCTTAGAGATTATCTTATAGAACGTGTATTAAAGGAAATTCCTTTCAGCAGATTAAATGGAGAGAGACAAAAGAGACTTCCTAACAATACAAACTTCTGCTTCAAATTTATAGAGGGAGAATCCCTGCTGATTCTTTTAGATCAGAAAGGAATATGCGGCTCAAGCGGTTCGGCTTGTACATCAGGATCATTAGATCCATCTCATGTGCTTTTGGCAATTGGACTTCCACATGAGATTGCTCACGGTTCACTTCGTCTTACCTTGTCTGAAAAGACAACAAAGGAAGAGATTGATTTTACTGTAGATGAACTTAAGAGCATTGTAGATAGACTTAGAAGTATGTCACCACTTTATGAAGACTTTGTAAAAAAGAATGGAGGAAAGTAATATGTACAGCGAAAAAGTAATGGACCATTTTAATAATCCACGTAATGTTGGAGAGATAGAGAATGCAAGCGGAGTTGGAACAGTTGGAAATGCCAAGTGTGGAGATATCATGAGAATGTATCTTGACATTGACGAGAACGGCATTATTCAGGATGTTAAATTCAAGACATTTGGATGTGGAGCAGCAGTTGCCACAAGCAGTATGGCTACAGAGCTTGTAAAGGGTAAAACTGTTAAAGAAGCATTGCTTGTTACTAACAAAGCCGTTATGGAAGCACTGGATGGTTTGCCACCTGTAAAGGTGCATTGTTCACTTTTGGCAGAGGAGGCAATACATGCTGCACTGTGGGACTATGCTGAGAAGAATAATATAGTTATTGAAGGCTTAGAAAAACCAGTGAATGATATTGCAGAAAAGGAAGAGGATGTCAGTGAGACATACTAGATTAATATATATTTATAAAAAATTTATTTCTGAAAAGAATGGAAATTATTATGGAAGAAATTAAGAATGTACAAGACAAAATAGCCAGATTAAAGAAGGAAAAGGGTGATAGAGCTTTCGTGATTAATATAAACAACCGTAATAAAAAGGGAAAAGTCGTGGTAGGTATGTCAGGTGGTGTTGATTCTTCTGTAGCAGCATATTTACTAAAAGAGCAGGGATATGATGTTATAGGAGTCACAATGCAGATATGGCAGGATGAAGAATATGATACCCAGGCTCATAATGGTGGCTGTTGTGGCTTAAGTGCTGTGGATGATGCGAGAAGAGTTGCAGACCAGATAGGCATTCCATATTATGTAATGAATTTTAAGGCACCTTTTAAAGAGAAGGTTATAGACTATTTTATATCAGAATACCAATGTGGACGAACCCCAAATCCATGTATTGCATGCAACAGATACGTAAAATGGGAATCTTTGCTTAGCCGTTCTCTTGAAATAGGAGCTGACTATATAGCAACAGGGCATTATGCCAGAGTGGAAAAGCTGGAAAATGGCAGATTTTCTGTGCTTAAGTCGGTGACAGAAGAAAAAGACCAGACATACGCATTGTATAATCTTACACAGGAACAACTGAAAAGAACATTAATGCCTATCGGCAAATATTCAAAAAATGAAGTTAGGGACATTGCAAAAAAGGCAGGACTGATTATCGCCTCTAAACCGGATAGTCAGGACATATGCTTTGTGCCTGATGGAAAGTACGGAGAGTTTATTAAGAATAATTCACCACATGATATTCTGCCTGGCAATTTTGTGGACAGGGAAGGAAATATATTAGGAAAACATAAGGGAATAGTTTATTATACAGTTGGACAGCGCAAGGGACTGGGAATTCCTGCTGGTGACAGATTGTATGTGCTAGAGATTCGCAGTGAAACAAACGAGGTAGTGTTAGGCGAAAATAAAGACCTCATGTGGAATAATATTGTAGCAAAGGATTTTAATTTTATGTCCATTGAAGGGCTGCAGGATGAGATGAATGTAACCGCGAAGATAAGATATAATCATAGGGGTGCGAAGGCAGTCCTTAGAAAAAGAGATGATGGGCACATGGAGTGCATCTTCGAAGAACCACAGAGAGCCCCCACACCTGGTCAGGCACTTGTCTGCTATGATGGGAATAAGGTTGTAGGAGGCGGAGTTATTATATAGAAATAGAACTTTTGCCACATTAATCCATATGAGAAGTTAAAAAGCTAGGACTTGTTATAAGAAAAAATTATAACGAGTACTAGCTTATTCATATTATACAAATCCAAAATATGGTGCTATCCTTAATTCATACTAAATAGATAGGAAAACAGGAATTGGAGGAAACATTATATGGGAAATACAAATTATCATTTTGCACAAAGAGAATTCATGCAGGATATTCTTCAGAGGAGCATTTTAACGCAGTAAATACACCTATGAATGATGGCCTTGCAGAAATGGAAGGAACAACAGCCGAGGAGATTGCAGAGCGTTCAGCAGGAAATCTATTACCAGTTCCATGGATTGAGACAGAAGATGTAGTAGAATCAGTGAAGTTTCTTGCAAGTGATAAGGCAAGATATATTACAGGCAGTCAGTTTGTATTAGATGCTGGATTATTAACCAGATAATGTTCAGGCGGAGAATAAAGGGAATTACTTCCCTTTATTCTCCGCCTGGTCCGTCTTTTCTAGGTCTTGAGGATTCTGGAAGTGGCTCTACAGGCTCCACCTTGTCAGAAGGATTTGGTAGATCCACTTCTGGAATATTGCCGTCATCATAAACACTTTTTGCGTTTTTATTCTTATCTGTATTATTCATGTTGACACCTTCCTTTCAGGAATAGAGTGCGCAGATTTAAAAAAAGTATACCGATTCGAAAATAAGTTTTCCGTCACATTTAATAATTTTGCTTGGTGGTAGCATACTAAGAGAAGTTATATAAAAATTATATTAAAGTCACCTTTTATATGGAGAAATGAGGGAAAAATAATTATGCAAAATCGCTTAAGAAATCAAACAAGTCCTTATCTTATACAACATGCAGAAAATCCTGTGGATTGGTATCCGTGGTGTGATGAAGCATTTGAGCGAGCTAAAGCAGAGGATAAGCCTATATTTTTAAGTATCGGTTACAGTACATGTCATTGGTGTCATGTTATGGCACATGAAAGCTTTGAGGACGAACAGGTTGCTGATATTTTAAATAGGTATTTTATATCCATAAAGGTAGATAAGGAGGAACGACCTGATATTGACAGCATATATATGGCGGTCTGTCAAGCGTATACAGGTAGTGGAGGATGGCCGACTAGTATTTTTATGACGCCAGAGCAGAAGCCATTCTTTGCAGGAACTTATTTCCCTAAGACAGCAAGATATGGACAAATGGGATTGATAGACCTGCTTTTAGCAGTAAATGAAAGATGGGAAACAGACAGAGAAGAATTGCTTAAGTCAGCTGATGAAATAGTAGCTTTTTTAGACAGTAGAAATAAAGCTGTTGAAATAATGGAAAATAACGTACAGGAAAGGCTTGTGGGAACTGCTGTTAAGTTGTATAAGCGTATGTATGATTACAGAAATGGCGGATTTGGTGATGCACCGAAATTCCCTACGCCACACAACCTTTTATTTTTGATGAAATATTATGAAAAGAGCAAGGACGAAGATGTCATAAATATGGTGGAAGAAACTTTGATTCAGATGTATCGTGGTGGAATATTTGATCATATCGGAGGAGGCTTTAGCAGATACTCTACAGATAGCTATTTTCTGGCACCTCATTTTGAAAAGATGCTTTATGATAATGCACTGTTGATACTGGCCTATTGCAGGTTGTACGAGATTACAAAGAGCTATATTTATCGAGATGTTGCTGAGAAAACTGCGGCATATGTTATAGGAGAAATGACATCGTCTGAAGGTGGCTTTTATAGCGCACAGGATGCAGACAGCGAAGGCGTGGAAGGCAAATATTATCTATTTGAGCCGGATGAGATTATAGGGGTCATTGGGGAAGAGGCAGGAAAAGCGTTTAATCAGTATTTTGATATAACTGAAGGTGGAAATTTTGAAGGAAAGAGTATACCAAATCTATTGAAAAATGATGATGTAGTGCAGAGCGTGCGTGGCGTGAATAGGGGCAAGCATAGTGATACGGGTGAACATGAAATGAGAGATTTCGATGAAAGTATATCAAGGCTTTATGAATACCGTAAAAGCAGATATGCACTTCATTTGGATGACAAGATATTGACCTCTTGGAATTCACTTATGATTGCAGCTATGTGTAATTTGTATCGTGTTACAGAGAACGAGACTTATCTTGAGGTGGCTGTTAAAGCTCAGAGTTTTATTCTGGACAAGCTGTATGAAGAGGATACACTATATATCAGTTATCGAAAAGGTCAGCGTAGTGGAAAAGGATTTTTTGATGATTATGCTTATGAGATATATTCTTTACTCGCTTTGTATCAGGCAACTTTAGATAATGCATATTTGGATAAAGCAAAGAGGTTCTGTGGAAAAACCGTTTTGGATTTTAGTGATAGAAAGTATGGTGGATTTTTCTTATATGGAAAAGAAAATGAACAGCTGATAACACGTCCGAAGGAAACTTATGATGGAGCAATATTTAGTGGGAATTCAGCTATGGCATATAATCTTTTACAGCTATATTATATCACTGGTGATGAATATTATGGAGAGCTGGCAGAGCATCAGTTGGCATTTATGAGCACAGAAGCATCACGTTATCCTGCAGGATATTCAATGTTTCTCTTAGCATTGTCAGATTATATGGACCCACCTGAGAAGATAACTATAGCTGTAAAGAATAAGAAGGAGCTTAAAGGCTTGTCTTGTAAGATTCCTTTAAATAGCGTTGTATGTGTGGTGGAAGGTGAAACAAAAGAATACCCACTTAAGGATGATAAGACAACATTTTATGTGTGCAGGGGACGAAAGTGTTTGCCACCAGTGAATTCTTATGAATAAAAATCTCGGATTTGGCGATTTTAAAATAAGCGGCAAATATAAACGTAAAAAATGGTTGACAGATAAAAACAGTTGTGCTACTTTGAATTTACAAAATTTTGAAAGAAAGGCGGTGAGCAATATGATGAATATTACAATTAGATTTAGACAAACACAAGATAATACAACAAGTAAGAAGATTATATTGCTGCCGAATCGATTTAATATATAGGATACGGGTGTTTATTTTTTATTGACATTAATAATTGTATCTATAATTAGAGCGTTTCGTTAGTGGAACGCTCTTTTTTGTTTAATAGGAAAGTTCTTCAAACTTCCCTATTAAACAAAAAACGCTCCGCTAAGGAATTAATCGCAGTTGCTTTGCAACTACGATTTTTTGAGCACTCGCACGAGAAGAAGATGTCAGCTGAAGCTGACCGTGCTCGGCTCGCAAAGTGGAGCAAGTCCCTCATGAATGAGGGATTTAGGGAGTTGAAGTGGACTTGTCCACTTTGTTCTTGTATAGGAAGGTAAGTTATATTTGTTGGAAAGAGAAATGGTAATAGAATAGATTTGGGAGGCAAATGCAAAACAAAAGATAGCACGAGAAATCGCCATTTATGAGAAATATAAACAGATGTTCATATGATATAATTTGGTTATATGTTCGGGATTTTGAAGTAAATGTGGATTTATTCATTTTGTTGTCTAGGCAAGCGGAGGATATGACAATGGATACGAAACAGATAGGAAGATTTTTAAAGGAACTGAGGAAATCAGAAAACATGACTCAAGAAGAATTGGGAGACAGGGTTGGTGTTACCAACAAAACTATATCGAAATGGGAAAATGGTAATTACATGCCACCAATTGATGTCTTGATGTTGTTAAGTGAAATCTATGGAGTTAGCATAAATGAAATCTTAAACGGCAGAAGACTTGAGGATGCATAATGTTTGTTGAGGGTAAAGTAAATCTCAGAGTAGCCGATATAATATATATCGAAACCTCAAGAAACAAAAATACATCATATAAAAAATTAGGTTCGCAGCATATACAAAGATCGTTTGATATAGAATTAGAGCTAAGAGGGATAGAGTATCTGGAAAAAATAAATAGTTACAGCAAAGGATGGCGTTATGATTTCATGGATGAGTTCAAGGGATCATAACGCCTTTTATCGTATAAGATAAAATTAAAAAAATAAACCACTTGGACCTTTCAGGAAAGTGGTGCAATCCTGAATGACGGATGGATTGCAGGAAGGAGAGAGCATGGCAATTAAGACGAAGAGAGAATTCGTTGACTAAATATTTTTTTGGTAGTATTATAACATATTGGTTAGTGGTAACTAACACTAATCGTGATAGTTACCGCTAATCTCAAATTATAGATTAGAGGAAACTAACGTAACTGCTTTGTATGCTCAACTAAAATAATACATTTAAGGAGATGAAAAAAATGGAAGATATGGTTATTATAGGTATTCTAGCTGTTCTGATAATAATAGGAATTCATTCCAGCATAAAGCATTTTAAGGGCGAAGGTGGCTGCTGTGGAGGCGGTTCTAGTGTAAAACCAAAGAAAAAGAAATTGAAAAATATCATAGGGAAGAAAACAGTTATCATAGAAGGTATGTCATGTGAACATTGCAAGAACCGTGTTGAGATAAGCATCAATGAAATTGAAGGTGCAGCTGCAAAAGTGAATCTTAGCAAAAAGGAAGCTGTAGTATCTATGGAGAGATATATAAGTGATGAGCAGATTCGCACTGTGATTGAAAAAGCAGGCTATACAGTAATTGAGATTAGATAGAATGGAGAAGGATTATGTTTATAAAACTTAAAAATGCAGTAAAACAATATGGACAGGGAGAGGCAGCAGTATTTGCCCTTGATGAGGCTTCTTTTGAACTCGAGGAAGGAAAAATCTGTGTCATCTTAGGACCATCAGGTTCGGGAAAAGTACACTTTTAAATATGCTAGGTGGCTTAGATTCCCTTGATAAGGGAGAACTGACAGTTGCTGGCAGAAAGCTTACAGAACTTAATAAGAATAAGCTTACAGAATACCGAAAGGAAGATGTTGGATTCGTATTCCAGTTCTACAATCTGATACCTGACTTGACCGTTGAGGAAAATATTGAAGTAGTATCGGACATTGCAAAAAATCCATTGGATATAGAAGAGGTGTTGAAGGCGCTCGATATTAAGAAATATTGTACAAGATTTCCAAAGGAGCTTTCGGGAGGCCAGCAGCAGAGAGTGGCAATAGCCAGAGCTATGATTAAAAATCCAAAGCTTCTCTTATGTGACGAGCTGACAGGAGCACTTGATACAAAGTCCTCACGAAGTGTACTAAAATTTGTAGGAAAGATGAACAGGCAGTTTGGAACAACTATCATAATCATCACTCACAATGAAGCCATTGCACAGATGGCTGACAGAATTACCTGGATTAAGGACGGAAAGACTGCAAAAAGTAAGGATAACCAAAATAAGATTTCAGCGGAAAATCTTGAGTTATAGGAGGTGCCCAGGTGAAACTTAATAAACGATATATCCGAAGTATAAAGGAAAATCGTTCCTTTTACATAGCATCATCAGTGCTTACTATTGTAACGCTTCTGATGTTCTATCTTTTTAATATTGCAGGAACAGGTATCCTTGATTTCTCAGAGGATTTTTTTCTGACAACAAGCTGGAGGATGCAAACTTTTCTACTTATAAGTCTATTTCTGATGAGGATATTACATGGTTGGAAAAGGAATATGACCTACAGCTGGAAGCACAGCATTATGTCAATCTTATAAATGATGATGTGACAGCGAGAGTGTTTGAACGTACTGAAAAAATTGATTTGTATGAAATTACTGGTGGTAGTGATGTAAGTTCTGATAATGAGGTGATTATTTCAGAAGGCTACGCAGAAAAAATGGGTGTGAATATCGGAGATAAGATTTTTGTCGGTAAAAAAGAATATACGGTATCAGGTTATTTTCAACGTCCTGATTACTTATATATGCTGAAAAATACTGATGATTCATACAAGAATATAACAACATTTTTCTTATGTTATCTTTCTGATAATGAATTTGAAGGTCTTGGGGAGACAAACTGCCAGTATCTTGTAAAATATAATCAGGATAACAGTAGAGAGTTTAGAGAGTATATACATGACAATTATGTTTTGCAAAGCTATCTTGCAGCAGGAGAGAATCAGCGTATCTGTATGGTTGACGATCAGGCAATATTGTTTCAGATAGCGTCATATGTGTTGCTTGTTGTATTACCATTAATTGCTGTAGCATTGGTAAGTATCATTATTAGTCGTAAGGTGAAGAGTGAGCAGAAAATGATAGGCACACTGACTGCTCTCGGCTACAAAAAAGGACAATTAGTGCGACATTATGCTGGGTTTGCGGCCATACCAGGTATTATTGGTGGAGTGCTTTCCGCGGTGATTTCATCGCTTAGCGCTCAGAGCTTCGGTGAAATGGGACTGTTAGATTATGAGCCGTTGAAAATTACATTCAGTCTGAATGTGGTTGTTGCCATAATCGGTGTTATCGTGCCGACTTTTATGTATGTTATCGCAGCATTATTTGCGGTTCGTAAGCTTTTAAAGCAGGATACTGTTTTGCTTCTTAGTGGAAATGCAGGTGGAAGGAAGAAGCTAAAGCATCTGTTTGCAGGAAGAAAGATGTCTTTTCACAAGAAGCTTGCAGTCAGGTCATTGATAGGAAATCCAGAGAGAACATTTGTTATACTCATGGGCATTTTTCTTGGAAGTTATATTATGCTGTTTGGGCTTGGCTTTTTTGATACTATGAAATCCGTGGCTGATAACAGCATAGACCGTTTTGGAAGCTTTGAATACGAATATATACTAAATGAGCTTCTGACAGAAGAGAAATATGATGGAGAACCATTCTTCGTAGCTTCATTAGAAACAGAGGAAGGAAGCTCCACCTCATTACTTGGTATTGATAGTGACAATAAATACCTTGATTTGAAGGATGAAGATGGCAATAAGATAACCGTCTCTGACGGATGTTATCTGACTAGTCTTTCTGCTATGCTGCTTGGAGTCAAGGAAGGAGAAGGGCTGACACTTTATAATCCATTGTCGATGGAAGAGGTGGTGATACAGATAGATGGCATAATTGATAATACAGTGCAGAAGGCTATCTATACATCGAGAGAAAGGGCGACAGAAATCATAGGCCTAAAGAGTGATGTGTACAACGTGATTATGAGTGAAAAAAAGCTGGATATTCCAAAGGAAAGTCTTGTAAAAACTATCACCAAAACAGACATGGCTGAACAGTTCAATACAATTTTCGAAGAAATGGAATTTATGATTTACATTTTGGTTGGACTTGGAGTTATCATCTGTGTTTCAGCCATTTATGTTGCTGTAAATATGCTTGTAACCGAGAGCAGAGGAAATATCTCTATGTTAAAGGTATTGGGCTATGAGGATAAGAAAATCAACCAGATTATTTTAAGAATTAACCATATTCTCCTGCCAATCGGTATAGTCTTAAGTATTCCAGCTGCAATTGCATCGGGAAATGCTATATTCAAGATATATGTGGATACAGAAGGTATGCTTATGACTATGGATATATCTTTGAAAAGTTATATCATAACAATTCTGCTGACAGTGATTAGTTACTTTGGGTCATTGGTGATGATACAGCGAAAAGTAAAAAGAGTTAGTATGGTAGAGTGCCTTAAGAATAATAGGGAATAGGATTCGGGTTATTACCAGATGGTTATGATAATGTGTTATATATAAAATCTACCATTATATAAAAAGCTATGCTATAATAAGCATAGTTTTTTGTTGTATAGGAAAGTTTTTGAAACTTTCCTATACAATAAAAAAGCTGAGCACTCGCACGAGAAGAAAACGTCAGCTAAAGCTGACCGTGCTCGCCTCGCAAAGTGGAGCAAGTCCCTTATGAATGAGGGATTTAGGGAGTTGAAGTGGACTTGCTCACTTTGTTATTTCTGTAACAGAAAGTAAAGAATGGATATATATGTTAAATATAGACATTAAGAGGACAGTTTCAAGTGTGGGTTGGAGGTTTTCGGATGATATTTATAGTTTTCTACCCATGGGTGGTAAAAAAAGCTATATGGTAAGAAAAAATAGATAAAAAACAAAAAAGTTCTACCCATAGGTGATGAAAAAAGCTATATGGTAAGAAAAAATAGATAGAAAACTAAAAAAGTTCTACCCATAGGTGATGAAAAAAGCTATATGGTAAGAAAAAATAGATAGAAAACTAAAAAAGTTCTACCCATGGGTGGTAAAAAAAGTTTTATGGTAAGAAAAAATAGATAGAATACAAAAAAAGTTCTACCTATGGGTGATGAAAAACACTATATGGGTAGAAAAGCTGTCAAGATTAAAGCAAAGTTTCTTGCGAGCAAGCTTCTTTCTTCTGTTTGTGAAAAAAATATTAATGATTAATTGTATAGGAGGCAGCATGAAATGGAGTATAAGGAATAATAGAATAAGGAATAATAGAATAATGTGTGCTGTGATATCACTAATCGGGACGGCGACGCTGGTGGCGGTTGTAGTCGCGACAGTTTTTTTGATATCGTCTAAGCAACGGGATGAGTTTAAAAATGGAGGTGCGACCACGGAATCTACTACCACAACTACAGAGAATGAGTCGTCAGCCATAGAGTCAGAATCCACAACAATCGAAAAAACTACAGAAACAGAAAAACAGCCAACAACAGGAAAACAGCCAACAACAGAAAAACAGCCAACAACAGGAAAACAGGCAGAAACAGAAAAACAGACAACAACAGAAAAACAGACAGCAACAGGAAAACAGACAACAACAGGAAAACAGACAACAACAGAAAAACAGACAACAACAGGGAACCAGCCAACAACAGGAAAACAGACAACAACAGAGAAACAAACAACGACGAAGAAAACAACAGCTACTACAACTGAAAAGCCAACCACAACAGCCACAGCAAATTCTGACAGCAACCTGACAGACGAGCAGAGGGCACAGAAGCTGTTGGCATCTATGACATTGGAGGAAAAGGTTGGTCAGATGTTTATAGCCAGATGTCCTGACAGTAATGCTAGACAGCTGGCAAAGGAGTATCAGCTTGGAGGATACATATTATTTGCCAGAGATTTTGAAGGTAAAACTAAGACGGAGGTCATCAACAACGTATCGGGATATCAGGAAGTGTCATCTATCCCTATGTTTATAGGAGTTGATGAGGAAGGTGGTAAGGTTGTTCGCGTAAGCAAATACACAACCTTCAGGGCGACACCATTCAAGTCACCACAGGAGCTATATAGCTTAGGAGGCAACAATATGATAGCAAGCGATGCTGTGGAGAAGAGCAGACTGCTTAAATCTCTAGGCATAAATGTAAACTTTGCACCAGTGGCAGATGTGTGTACAGATACCAGTGGCTTTATATATGGACGTACCTTCGGGCAGGATGCCGTGGCTACAGCGGAGTATATAAAAACTGTTGTGAAAGCTATGAATAGTGAGAATATGGGAAGTGTATTAAAGCATTTCCCAGGATATGGAAATAATGAGGATACCCATGCAGGTATTGCATATGACAACAGAAATTACAACACATTTGTCACATCTGACTTTATACCATTTAAGGCAGGTATAGATCAGGGGGCAGGAATGGTCATGGTTGCCCATAATGTGGTGTCTTGCATGGACAGCTCATATCCGGCATCCCTTTCCGCAAGAGTGCATGAAATTTTGCGAACAGAGCTTGGATTTGACGGAGTTATCATCACAGACGAGCTTAGCATGGAAGGTGTAAAACAGTTTGCAGATGATGACACTATAGCTGTTCTGGCAGTACAGGCTGGCAATGATTTATTGTGCTGTACCAATTTTGAGGAGCAGATAGAGGCGGTTATTACAGCGGTGAAGAACGGAAATATATCAGAAGAGCGCATCAATGAATCAGTTATTCGTATACTGAAATTGAAAATATCCCTTGGTATATTGTAGATAAAATGTATATATTCATAAAAAGTTGTGTACAAATGTGGAAAAAATAGTTAGAATTAACATTAACAAGTTTGTGATTGACATGTATTAAATATAGGAAGTGGGTGTTATTATGAGGAAGACAGCATTACACACTTCTATCATCAGATGGATGTGTTGTTTTTGTATGGTTTTATTATTTATATTTGTGAGTGGGGTATTAAAAAAAGATAACATAAAGGCTGATGAGCAGCTAATAAGAATTGGTTATGTTCCCAGTGAGAACTTTATAAATGACAGTGAGGGAGAGTACACAGGGTATTGCGTAGATTATCTTTCGCAAATAGCTATGTACACGGGCTGGAAATACCAGTATGTCAGTGGTACGTGGGAAGAGTGTCTTGACAGAGTGGAGTCTGGCGAAGTAGATTTCGTGTGTATGGTACAAGAAACCGAGGACAGGGAGCAAAGATTCATCTTCTCAAAGTTGTCTATGGGTGATGAATATGGTCTTTTGTATGCGCGAAATGATGAAGATATATACTATAGAGATTATGAGAATATGAATGGTTGTACCGTGGCTATGATGCCAGGTACAGTGTACGATGCCAGATTGGATAATCTGGAAATGAAAAAAATGTAAAGCTACAGCGTGTATATTACAATACAATGGAGGAGATTATGTCGGCTCTAGAAAGAGGGGATACAGATCTAGCATTGCTTGGAAGTATATTTGGCAACACGGATGCCAAGGTTGTGGGAAGAGATGATGGTATGCCTTTTTACTGTGTCACAGGCAAGCAGAATAGCGAATTGATGTACCAGTTTGATAGTGCAATGCAACTTGTGAATCTCAATGATCCAGGAATTGAATCAAGATTATACCAGAGATATTACTCAGAGGACAAGATATCCAGCATGCCTCTGTTTACCAGAGAAGAGATAGAATATATACAGTCGTCAGACGAGGTTGTGGTTAAGCTTATGACAAGTACACGACCATTGTGTTATGAGTCAGATGGACAGCTGGCGGGAATATTCGTGGAGTATCTTAAGCTTTTTGCGAAGAAAACTGGTCTTAATATCCGTATAGAAGAGACGACTGCCGCGGAATTGAATGAGCTGACACAGAAACAGATAGACAACACATATCTTACGCTTCGTTCAAAGCGTGTGGTTGACTATATAGGCTTGGAAGAGGGACTTATCAGCAGTAATCCTATTATAGAGACTAAGCTGTCTTATATAAAGCGCGCAGATGATGATAGTGCCACTGAAAAGTTTGATTGTGTATTTGCTATAACAAAAGAAATGGAATATTATCTTCCTGCTTTGATTGAGCGTGGAAGCAGTAAATATCATATAAAATATTATGATACTGCTGAAGAATGTTTAGACGCATTGCTTGATGAGGAAGTTGATATAGCAATCCATGATTCTTACCTTATGAGCTATTTTATGAAGAAACCAGTATATGAAGATAATCTTATGGAAGTGGCTGGTGCAGAGATTACAAATGGCATGTGTCTTATTGGCTCAAAAGGTAACGAAACGCTTTTGAGTGTGTTTAATAAGGCTATAGCCTATATTTCTGATGAAGAGATAAAAGGAATAGTAGAAGTGGAGCTTAGAAATAATGGATATAAGTGGGGCATTGGAGATTTTTTATACAGGTATTGGAAATGGATTGCATTAGTCTTAGGTATTTTAATTGCTGCATTCATAGTATATACCATACTGATGCGCCGTATGGCGAAGCTTGAAGTTCGTAAGAAGGAATATGAGCTGTTGCAAAAAGAAGTACAGCAGGATGAACTGACAGGCGTATATAACAAAAAGTATTTTTATGAAAAGGCTTCAGATATGATAGCTCATTCAGAAGAAGCTATGTGCATCGTTGTGATGGATATAATCAATTTTAAGACCGTCAACGATTTGTTTGGTCTTGAGAAGGGTGATGAGCTATTGTGTTACATGGCACATGATTTGGAAAATATGAGTGAGGGCAGAGATGTTCTGGTTTCTCGTTTTAACGCAGACCATTTTTATATGTGTATGAAGGCTAAGGATTTTGAAGAGATACCATTTCCTAGAAAATATAAGAGGTCACCACTTAAAAAGATGGACATCCGTGTTAAATACGGAGTGTTTATGATAGGTGAACATAAGGAGATTCCAGTAAATATTATGTGTGACCGTGCATCTATGGCAGCCCACAGTACAGATGTCAAGAATGATGAATATATATTCTATTATACTGAGGCAGATCGCAATCGTATGGTTAAGCAGCAGGAAATAGAGGGAGATATGGAAAAGGCTTTGGAACAGCGTGAGTTTTGCGTATATGTTCAGCCGAAGTATGATATATACAAGAGAAAGATAGTTGGAGGAGAGGCTCTTGCTCGTTGGATTCATCCTGAAAAGGGTATGATATCTCCGGGAGATTTTATACCAGTATTTGAGAAGAATGGTTTTATAAGGCATCTGGATTATTATATATGGGAGGAAACCTGCAGGCTTGTGGCTAAGATAAAAGAAAAAGGTCTCGGCAGTTATCCTATTTCTATCAATGTGTCCAGAGCACATTTCTATACGCGTGAATTGAAAGAGAAGCTTGAAGAACTGCTGGAGAAGTATGAATTACATCCTGAAGAGATAGAACTGGAAATTACGGAAAGTATATATGTTGAGGATTCGGATATTATCAATCGTAGGATTCAGGAGCTTCGCGACATTGGCTTCAAGATAGCTATGGATGATTTTGGAAGCGGATATTCCTCGCTTAATATGTTGAAAGAGATACCTCTGGATATCATAAAGATGGATTTAAAGTTTCTTGACAGTTCAGAAAATGTTGAGAAGAGTCATAAGATACTGGATTCGCTAGTTGACTTGGCAAAGCGTCTTGACTTGAATGTAGTGGTGGAAGGCGTAGAGACGGAGGAACAGGTAGAATTCCTTCAGGGAATAGGTGAAATGAGTGCTCAGGGCTACTATTTCTCAAGACCAATCGATTCAACCAAGTACGAGGAATTGCTGGAGCTTGAAAAAATTTCATAACATGATATATAATACAAGTGACTTGGAGCTTCATCTGGGTCACTTATCTTTTATTGTATAGGAAAGTTCTCGAAACTTTCCTATACAATAAATAAGATGAGAACTCGCACGAGAAGAAAATGTCAGCTAAAGCTGACCGTGCTCGGCTCGCAAAGTGGAGCAAGTCCCTCATGAATGAGGGTTTAGGGAGTTGAAGTGGACTTGTACACTTTGTTTAAAAAAATAAAAGGGTAGAGATTAGGAGTTTAATTTAAAGATGAATTATAAAGAAATATTGACATATATACCAGAGATAATGCGAGTGTTGCGTATGATGATGGCATTGTTTCTCACCTTTGATTATCCTATAGCAGGCAAGTGCCTGTTACTAATGGTGTGCGTGGAGATAGCTGTGGGAAGGCTACAGTACAATAAGAAACGGGCAGTGGTCCTAGATTTGATACTTATATATCTTAACCTTGCAGGTAGCATGAGCTATATTAAAGTAAATATATTTATATTTGTGGCACTTATACTTCTGTCAGTGGAGCTGGTGGTAAAGGTCATCCAGAGATTTTCTGATAGGGTAGATATATTTAAGAAGCTGAGTAAGGTGCTTGATATAAACATAAAAAAGAGATATGTAGCTTTAGGTGTGATTACTTTTTTAATATGCGCTTTTGTCCTTGCGGTGACACCTTACTCAGAGGCACCCAAGGTGTCTGAAGCATACAAGGCAACCTTTGATGTCAATAAGTTCTATTCAGATGAAGTATGCTGTGACAGAGCAACTATCATAGACGACAATGGTGAGGCTCTGGCGAGACGAATAAATCTTATTGAAAATGCTAAGGAAGAGATAGTCATGTCGACCTTTAGTTTTATTTCGGATACAGCAGGCAAGCAGGTAATCGCAGCTCTTCGAGAGGCGGCGAAGAGAGGTGTAAAGGTTCGCATTCTTATAGATGGTTTTAATTCTATCATGGATATAGAGGGTAACCCTTACTTTATGGCATTGGCAGAGGAGGAAAATGTAACCATAAAGATATACAATGAGGTAAATGTATTCACCTCATGGAAAGCAATGAGTCGAATGCATGACAAGTACATTATAGCAGATGATGAGGTGTATATCTTAGGTGGACGCAACACCTTTAACTATTTTCTAGGTGACCAGAAGAGTCATAAGAATCATGACAGAGATGTGCTTGTCTACAATACAGGCGGTGCGGATAGTTCTATATACGAGCTTAAGAGCTATTTTGAAGGCGTGTGGACTCTGGATGTGTGCCATGAGTGGAACGAATATCTTATAAGTGGATTGCTACCTAGTGTGGATCAGGCTCGCAGTGATTTGGAAGAGATATATGAGGATATGAAGGAGACAAACAGGGAATGGTTTGAGGAACCAGATTATGAGAGTATCACAGTGGCTACAGACAAGATTACACTGCTGTCCAATCCTATTGATATATATATGAAGGAGCCCTGGGTGTTCTATGGATTGTGCCAGCTGATGGCGCAGGCGGAGGAAGAGGTGGTTATACACACTCCGTATATTATCGCTGATGATTACATGTATGAGGCATTTACAGAAATCTGTGAGAATGTTGATGTGAGGGTCATGACTAATGCGCCTGCCAACAACGGAAATATGTTTGGAGCTGTTGATTATGTTATTCACAAGCAACAAATTTTGGATACAGGTCTGAACGTGTTGGAATATAATGGGGGAATATCATATCATGCTAAAAGCATGACTATAGATGAAGATATATCCATAGTTGGCTCTTTCAATATGGATTATAAGAGCATGTATCACGATACAGAGCTTATGCTGGTTATAGACAGTGTGGAGTTGAATGCTATATTAAAAGCGAGTCATGAATCATATGAGAAGGATGCAGTTGAGGCAGAGGTGCAGGATAATGAATTGGGACTGATGCTTAAGCAGAAAAATACAAATAAAAAAATACAGGGAACTATTATCAGATTTCTTGACCCTTATGTAAGATTTTTATTTTAATGAGTCAAGTGTCAAAAGGTCATAATCCACATTTACTTTGTAATGGTATATATAGTGAGTGGAAAATTAAAATTGTGTTGAAAAGTAATCTTCAATATGCTATGATGAGACTAATAGTTTATGTGATAAAACTAAAAATACATATTGGAGGAATGTCTATGAAAAGGACACGTATAGGATTAGTTCTACTTATGGTAGGATTACTTTTTGTTATGGCTTCCTGTTCTTCGAAAGAGGAGGCGGGAAAAGTGTATTATCTCAATTTCAAGCCTGAAGCGGCTGAAATATGGGAGGAAATAGCGGAAGAGTACACAGCTGAAACAGGTGTGGAGGTAAAGATACTGACCGCGGCCAGTGGTAATTACGAGCAGACTTTGAAAGCGGAGATTGCTAAGAGAGATGCTCCTACGTTATTTCAGATTAATGGACCAGTAGGTTACTCTACATGGAAGAATTATTGTGAAGATTTAAGTGATACACAATTATACTCATGGTTGCTTGACCAGGATATGGCAGTTAAGGATGAAGATGGTGTGTATGGAATCCCATACGTAGTAGAAGGATACGGCATAATCTATAACGATGCCATTATGGCTAAGTATTTTGCATTGTCAAACAGAGCGACAACCTATAAGAATATGAGCGAAGTAAATAACTTCGAGGCATTGAAAGCGGTTGTAGAGGATATGACAGCTCATAAGGATGAACTTGGTATAGAAGGAGTGTTTGCTTCCACATCATTTGCGTCTGGAGAGGATTGGCGTTGGCAGACTCATCTTGCGAATCTTCCTGTTTACTACGAGTTCATGGATAAGGGAATCTCTGACAGTGATACGCTTGATTTTACATATGCAGCACAGTACAAGAATATTTTTGATTTGTATATAAACAACTCTTGTACAGACCCATCAGGTCTCGCACAGAAGAATGTCAATAATTCCATGGAAGAATTTGCCCTTGGCAAGGTTGCCATGGTTCAGAATGGTAACTGGGCGTGGAGTCAGATTTCTTCAATTCAAGGAAATGTGGTTAAAGAGGATGATATAAAGTTCATGCCTATATATACAGGCGTGGAAGGCGAAGAAACACAGGGTCTTTGTACAGGAACAGAGAACTACATAAGTGTCAATTCTATGGCTTCAGAGGCTGACAAAAAGGCTTCTATAGATTTTATTGAGTGGGTATACAGCTCTGAAACAGGTAAGAAATACGTTACAAATGAGCTTGGCTTCATCTCTCCGTTCAATACATTTTCAGAGGCTGAAAGTCCTAAGGATCCGTTGGCAAAGCAGGTTCTTGAGTATATGAGCAATGATAAGCTGACTTCGGTAAGCTGGAATTTTACAGCATTCCCTAGTCAGCAGTTCAAGGATGATTTCGGTACAATCTTGCTTGCCTACATAAAGGGAGAAACACCATGGGATGCGTTAGTGAGCCATGTTAAAGACACCTGGGCATCAGAGAAAGCGGCACAATAGGAGGGGTGAGTATGAAGGCGAAATCAATACGAACAAAAATCGCATTGTTACTGGCGTGTACATCCATTACTATGATTCTTGTAACACAGATTGTGTCATATGCGGTTAATAAGAAAAATATTGTAGAATTATGTGAGAGTTACCTGTACGATACATGTATATCAGCATCAGATACACTTTACGAAAGCTTTTACGGTGATAGTGAAAGAAACGATATGAGTGTGCGTCTCGAATACATTCTTTATAATGTAGGTATCGATACAATGAAATCAAGCAAGGCATATCTTGTAGATTCAGAGGGTAATTATCTCTATCATCCAAATGATGATATGATAGGTACAAAGCTTCAAGGGAATGAAGTTATTGAAAATGTTCTTGACAGACTTGGACAAGGCTACATCACAACTGCTGATGTAACAACCTGTACAGTTGATGGTAAAGAAGTGTATATAGCTTTTATGTGCACAGTTAATGACTGGGTAATATTCGTTGAGGCAGATGCAGATGATGTACTTCAGCCTATTACAACTATCACAACATACACAATTGTAGCTGGTGTTGCAGTGTTTATAGTAGCTATCGCAGTTGCTTATGTTATCATGGCTAAGCTTCTTAAACCAATATCATCATTGACAAAGGTTATCAATGATATTTCTGAGTTTGATATGAGCAGGGATTATAAGATTCCTAAATCAAAGGATGAAATCGGCATTATGGGAAATGCTGTTATAAAGATGAAGGAAAATCTTACAACTATTGTTTCTGAGCTTGACAATATATCAGAGAAGCTTGTTGCAGATGCAAATGTTATGTATGAGATATCAGAACAGATAAGCTCTGCATCTACAGATAATTCAGCTACAAACGAAGAGCTGGCAGCCAGTATGGAAGAGACATCTGCTTCTACAGAATCAGTTAATGGCAATATCAAGAATATGAATGGCAATGTTGCAGCTGTGGCAGACAAGATAAAAGAAGGAAATAACCTTACAACAGATGTTCGTGGTAAAACAGATATTATCAATAAGAAGACAAGAGAAGCTAGTGAAGCTACTATTAAGGTTTACGACAGCATCAAGGAGACATCTAATGAGGCTATAGAGAAGGCTAAAGAGATTGAGAAGATTAACGGCATGGTTACGGCTATTCAGGAGATTGCAGAGCAGACCTCACTGCTGTCCCTCAACGCATCTATAGAGGCTGCGAGAGCTGGAGAGCAAGGAAAAGGCTTCGCAGTTGTTGCCAGTGAGATAGGAAAACTGGCAGCAGAGACTAATGATACCAGTGCAGGTATCAGCAAGATTGTTGTTGAGGTAAACAATTCAGTTGACACACTTACACAGTGCTTGAAGGAAATGTTGAATTTCCTTGAGACAAAGGTTATGAATGATTATTCAGACTTTATTGATGCCAGCGAGGAGTACAATGTAGCAGCTCAGTCTATTGAGGACTTTATGGGCTTGGCAAATGAGGAAGTAGTACAGCTTCGCGAGGGTATAGAACATATTACTGAGATGATGGAAGGTATCAGCAGAAATGTTGGTGAAGCCTCTATCGGAGTAATGGATATCGCAGAGAAGACTACAAATGTAGTTGAACAGACAGCAGAATCATTTGAAAGAACATCTAATTGTAAAGAATCTGCTGAGAAGCTTAGGGAGATTACATCTCGCTTCAAATTATAAATATATATAAAGACATGATGATAGAGACTGGAGGCTAAAGTAGGGCATTCAGTCTCGTTTCTTTATTGTATATGAAAGTTCTTGAAACTTTCATATACAACAAAAAGCTCCGCAAAGGATCGCACTACGGCGGATAGGAAGATGTCGCTAAGGGTGAGCACTCGCACGAGAAGAAGATGTCAGCTGAAGCTGACCGTGCTCGGCTCACAAAGTGGAGCAAGTCCCTCATGAATGAGGGATTTAGGGAGTTGAAGTGGACTTGTCCGCTTTGTTCTATGAAGAAATTAATTGGAAATACATGTGCTTCAACGGAAAACATATAGATAATCAATTCTGCATGTGTAAAATGATAGTGGCTTGCACAAAAGGGGGGATAGAATCCCCTACTTAATGAGGGTATGAATACAAAATAATGAAGAATAAACTATGAATATTAGGAAAAATGACGAAAAATGCCAAGAGAATTTCGTCGTTTTGCACAGCAAGTAACTGGAGTAATTTATTGATTTTTGGGCATTTTGATGGTAAAATATTGCTAAATACTAAGTAAAATAATGACAGTATGTGTCAAATAAATGCATAAAATGATGGAGTGGTAGTAGTAAAATGGCTGGATTTAGAAAGAAAATAAGAATTGGTGATGCTCTCATAAGTGAGGGTATGATTACAGAAGAACAATTGAATAATGCTCTGGAGGTTCAGAAGCAGAAGCCTAAGGGAACTCTTATAGGAGAAACTTTGGTAGAGCTTGGATACGTGAAAGAAGTGGAGATGGCACAGGCACTTCATAGACACCTTCAGGTTGAATATGTAGATTTGCGTAAGGTTGACATAGATGAGAAGGCGGTACGACTCATTACTGAGCCTATAGCCAGAAAATATAAGCTTATTCCCTTTGGTTTTTCGGAAAATGACGTTAATAAATTAAAGGTTGCCATGGTGGATCCACAGGATTTCTTTGCGTTGGATGATATTTCTATCATGACCGATATGAAGGTTGAGGCGTATATATCTACAGCATCCCAGATTAGTGCACAGATAGACAGACATTTTGGAAAACAGCAGGCGACAGCTATCGCGGAGCAGTATAAGAAGGAACAGGAAGTTTACTATGCTGAGGAAGATGAGGAGGATGCAAGCAGGCGTGAGGATGTAGAAAACTCTCCTATCGTTGTACTGGTTAAGAATCTTATAGAGCAGGCAGTTAGACAGCGTGCCAGCGATATACATATAGAGCCTTTTGAAAATCTCGTAAGAGTACGTTACCGTGTGGATGGTGTGCTCCGTGAGATTATCACATACGATAAAGCACTTTTCCCGGCTATCATAGCCAGACTTAAGATTATATCTGGTATGGATATATCAGAGAAGAGAAAACCACAGGACGGTCGTATCACTATAGATGTAGACCACAAGGAATACGACATCCGTGTTTCTAACCTTCCAACTGTATATGGCGAAAAAGTCGTTATGAGACTTGCATCGAAGGAAGGCTTTAAGAGACAGAAGAGCGAGCTCGGTCTCAGACCGGAGGACCTTGAGAAATTTGACAATATCCTTAAGAACCCAAACGGTATTATCCTTGTAACAGGACCGACAGGTAGTGGTAAATCTACCACACTTTATACAGCTTTAAGTGAGCTGAGTACAGAGGAAGTAAACGTAATCACTGTGGAAGACCCGGTAGAGGCAAATGTAGACGGTGTAAATCAGGTACAGGTAAATAACAAAGCTGATATGACATTTGCCAATGCCTTGCGTTCAATTCTTAGACAGGACCCGGATGTTATCATGATTGGTGAGATTCGAGACGGTGAGACAGCGGAAATTGCCGTTAGAGCATCTATCACAGGACATCTCGTAGTAAGTACACTTCATACAAACAGTACAGCCGCTACAGTAGGACGTCTTATAGATATGGGTATAGAGCCGTATCTGTTGGGAGATTCCTTGGTTGGTATCATAGCACAGCGTCTTGTAAGAAGACTCTGTGAGTGTAAGAGACCTAGAGAAGCTACAGTGGAAGAGAAGAAAATGATGAGTCGCAGTGCAGCGGAGAAGCTGACTATATACGATCCGGTAGGTTGCCAGATGTGTAACGGCACAGGCTATGTTGGCCGAATCGGTATATATGAGATAATGACCATTAACCAGAAGATTAGAAATCTCATAGCTTCAAGAGCTACCGCTGATGAGATAAAGAAGGCGGCAGAGGAAGACGGCATGAGCAGTCTTAGAAGTTCAGCTGCCAAGTATGTATGTGAGGGTGTCACATCCATAGCTGAGCTTATGAAGACAACCTACAATGCAGATGAAGAATAAAGAGAAGGATAAACATTTATGGTAACCATAGAAGAACTTTTGAGAATAGCAAAAGAGTATGATGCTTCCGATGTACATATCACCGTTGGTGTTCCACCAAAGATGAGGGTTAATGGAAAGCTGACTGACATGAATTATCCAAAGCTTATGCCTGATGATACAAGTGCTATTATCAGAGAAATATTGCAACCTAGACAGGCAGAGATATTGGAGGAAAAAGGAGAGGTTGACTTCTCGTTCTCCCTTTCGCAGGTTGGCAGATATCGTGTCAATGTATTTAAACAGAGAGGCTCTATGTCAGCAGCAATCCGTCTTGTGGGTACACAGATTCCAAAGCCGGAAGAGCTGGGTATACCACAATCGGTAGTAAATATTTATAAGAAGAAAAGAGGACTTGTTCTAGTGACAGGACCGACTGGTAGTGGTAAGTCAACAACACTTGCTTCTATCATAGATCAGATAAATGAGAAGACAGCAAATCATGTTATAACCCTTGAGGACCCTATCGAGTATCTTCATTCTCATAAGAACTCAATGGTTAATCAAAGAGAGATTGGTCTGGACAGCCATTCCTATGCAAATGCTCTTAGGGCGGCGCTTCGTGAGGACCCGGATGTAATTCTTGTAGGTGAGATGAGAGACCT
>JAFQVJ010000015.1 GCA_017408025.1 Lachnospiraceae bacterium | reverse complement strand
GATTATTTCTTAAATGAAGATGATTTGTTTGATGACGAGGCTGGTGTAGAAGGTTTTTATATCTTCTAACCATTCTGGTCTTAATTCCATGCTTAAACAGGAGTTCTCCCAACATATGTTCGACGAACTCCTGTTCTTTTTTCTTCCCCACCAAAATCGAACTTTCCTATAAAGAAATAAAAGAGCATATCACCTAAATGATATACTCTCTATCAAGCTAACTGTATTATTCATTTCCCTTCTTCTGTGCCACAAGTTTTTCATGATAAAAGAAATTTGTATGTAAAATAGAATGTTCAGCACAATACGCTTCTATCTCTTCCGCCAATTCATGCCAATAATTTTTATCCCCATCCACATATATCTGTTTATACAAATTAATATATTTGGGATATTTTTCATTTACATATCTAAGTATCCATATCTTATACTCCCCTCTAAGATTAAGATTCTCAAACCAATACTCATCAACAAACAGCCTACTCTTTTCTATAATTTCCTTATATTCTGTTATTGCCGGAAATATTGGCGACATAAATAAAACCGTATGAATTCCGTTTTTATGCAATACTTTAAGCGTATTCATTCGTGCCTCAATACTGCTTGCTTTATCCATATCATTCTTAAAACTTTCATCCAGTGTATTAACAGACATAGCTACCGATATATCCTTAAATTGCTTTAGCAACTCCACATCTCTCAAAATCAGCGATGACTTTGTTGAAATACTCACTGTACACTCTACATCCAAAAGCTGCTTTAAAATACTTTGCGTTGTACAATATTTTTCCTCATAAGAATTATAACAATCTGTAACAGATGCCAGAAAGACCGTCTTTCCTTTTAATTTCTTTTTGCTTATTGGTTTTGTACATCTTTTAACATCTATAAATGTGCCCCATTCTTCCTTGTGCCCTGTAAATCTTTTCATAAAACTGGCATAACAGTATTTACATCCATGGGGACAGCCCACATACGGATTAATAACATAATCACTGGCAGGGAGATTGGATTTTGTCAGATAATCCTTTACCTCAATTTCCTTTTCAATTATATTCATTATCGAATAGCTCCTCCATGAAAATAGCACTCATATATTTTTTCATCCATGTAAAATATTTCTTCATATCCCTGAAACCATACAAACTCGCCATCTACTTTGCAGTGATAATGGTAATCTCCTTTTGTATAAATCTCCGGACCACGAAATGGCAACTCTGCCGGAACTTGCATAAGCACCTCTTTCAAGAAATCGCCACTAAAGTTCTCTCCTATCACACGCCCTACATAATTCATGCTCCAAACCGGATTTTCATATAACCATACCACTTCCTCACCGACAAAGCATTCTCCACCCAAATAGGAATCTAAATAGGTAAATCCATTCTTATTCTGATAACGATAATCATGAGAGTTCTTTCGTTGTAACGATTTTTATATGTATTTTTGTTTTTATTTTTTCATTTTCTATTTTTAATAAAAAAAGGCTGATTTATAAGGAATTTAAGAAACGAAACCTACTGAAACAAAAAACGCAACTTTTTGTTGCATATTTTTGTCACTTATTTTATACAAAAGAAATTTAAAAAGGGTGCTTGAAAAAATCAAGCACCCAATGTATAATCAAGATAAGAAAGGTACTCAGATACAAAATCTGATGCCCTCAGTTTAAAATGGTTAAATTAAGAATAGCATCCTAAACTTTGAGCGGTTCGAGGATGCTATTTCTTATCGTGTCGGTCTATGTATGTCAATGCCGCAAATATTACTAGCAATAAAGTTAAAACTTCCATTGTGTTCATGGGCATCACCCTCCTTTGTGTACTAGAGGGCAATAAACGAAATTTGCATCCTTTACTTTTCCACCTTGAAAATACAGCTATATTTTAACATGGAAAAAGAACAGATGCAATTAATTTTCGTCAGTATTCTTTCAAAGCCATTTCTACTTAATTCAACCATTAGTAAGTGAAAAAGCACTTAGACTCACAGTAATCTAAGTGCTCCAACTTAATTAAGTATTTTTCTTTTCAAATTATCATATTCAGCTTCTGTAATTGCACCTGAGTCTAATAATTCTTTATATTTCTTCAACTCATCTCCAACACTATTACTATTTACTAAAGGTGATGGCTCACCTAAACAACCATCCTTTGCTATTCTAAGTGCTTTCTGAAAATCTGCAATCTCCTGTTGGCTGTAATCTGTTGCTTTAAAAGAAATCTTACCGCCTGCAAAAGATATCTCAAAAAGTTTAACATGACAAATAAAATAAATAATACCTATCACTACAAACGGAATAAACGCTACACTTGCCTGAAATACCCCAAAATAACTCATACAGGTTATTGTTACAAATATAGCCCAAGCTATACTTATTAAAAGCATTACAAATAACAAGAAATTTCTTGTTATGCTAAAACCTGTACCAGTAATATCTTTTAAGTCTACTGTTCTTTCTTCTTTTGTAGTCTTAAAATGCTTACATACTCTGTAATAACACTTTCCTTTAAAATAAACCCTCTTATTTGACACAACACAAAATCCCTTAGAAACATCACCTGAACTTAAAAAGTTTTGAATGAAACTACTACCTAATACCGCTACCTCTTTTTCACTTTCATCTACAAATAGATTGCTTAAATTTTTCATATGTGACCTCCATTTTTTAATAATCATCAATTATTTATATAAGCTTTATTCATACTTTGATATTGCTTGAATCAAGGTATCCTTATCCAAAAATTCTCCTATATCACACCATTCTGCATCTTCTGTAACTTTCGAGTATTCTTCATCATATTCCTCTTTTGTACAAGATATGCCGTTCATTTGGTAATCACTCCATGTGTCACTATTAAAGCTTCCATCAAAGGCTAACAGATAGTCTCCCGTTGCCTCATCATAACAATAAACAACATCCGAACCATAACCTTGTCTCTGATTGTAAAAACTTATACACTTACTACTGTACGCACAATACCCAGTATCTTTTATTTCTATTACTTCATTGCTGTTATTGATATAAATCAAACTCTCTCCTGCAGATATTTGATAATCAATACATACTTCTGGTATACCATCTTTATTTAAATCACCTAGTTTGTATGTCTTGAAATTACAATTACCTTCTTGATTAAAGTAATCTATGTAAGCCTTCTTCCACGCAGGTGTTGACTCATCTATTAAATTCTCCGAATTTATTTCTTTAGCACTTTTGTTAGTACCTCCAAAAGTAATACCTTCAAAAATAAGTTTATTTCTAACCGTTGGGTCATAGTTTACTCTACAACTAACAGTAATCTTCTTAGCATGAGTTGTATCTTTACACGCCACCAAAACAATAGGCTTTACCTGCTCTAATCCGTTTTCTATACAATATTTATAAACGATGGATTTTCTTCTTTCATGAAGCTTAATTCCATCCTTCAATTTCATTTCTTCAATATCATCTTCCGAATATCCAGCAGTATTAGTTCTTCCCATAACCACAGGAATTTTCAAGAATTTACCTGCACCATCTTCTAATCCATAATGATAAATGATATTTTTATTGGTGCTCTTAGGAGTTGCTGTAAATTCTAATCCTACCGATTTCAATCCCAATCCATCACCGATAATTGCCTCCATCTCAGACTTATATATTCTAAAAACAAATCCTTCCTTAATACTTGGAAGACAGGGTTCCTCTTTACCAGTTAAAGCTTTAATCATGTTTTTAAATTTATATTTTTCTTGATAAGCTTTAGCGATTTTAATACCGTACTTCGAAAAAACATATTTAACCGTTTTTTCATATTCAGTAAATGAAAAACCTAAATTGCTCTTCATTTCACTATCAAGCGGTACATATAGACGTCTTGCAACATCTAGCAACTGATGAATATATCCGTCGCCTCTATAAAAGTTTCCTTTCATCTGCATCATTTTCGATTGCAGAAATTTTATTTTTTCTTCATCGCTAGCATTTACCATTCTAATTGTTTCAGCAAAAAGTTCATCTATATTTGGCGCACAAGCCTTCTTCGCATACTGTTCTAGGACTTCATAATCTCGCCACATAAAATCTTTGTTACCGACTTTTTTACATGCATATAATGCATTTACCGCCAAATACTCAGAAGCAGGAATAAATGTATCATCATGTCCATAGAGAAGCATCTGCAGCTCTATGATTCCAGACAACACTTCTTCCAATGAATACTGAGACATAAACTGAATTACTTCATCAGTTTCTGGTCTAAGCATATTTTCTCACTCCTTCCTAACATCTAATCCGCACATTCAATTTGCGTTATCTAATACAAAGCCACAACATAGTATAACTTATATCCTTGATATGTTCCCCTACAAAATAACCAAGGCTTTTCAGCAGTCAGGTTTCTTGTCCCAACTTCCGAAAAGCCCGGAAATATGCCATTTTATGGCTCTTATTTGTCTTTTTTAGACATCAAAACTACCGTCTCCACATGCCCCGTATGCGGAAACATATCCACCGGCTGTACCTTCTTCACCTCGTACCCATTTTCTCTCAAGTATTTCAAATCCCTCGCCAGTGTCGCCGAATCACAGCTTACATAGACAATTCTCTCTGGATTCATCTCTATCATTGTCTCAAGAAGCTTCTCGTCACAGCCCTTCCTAGGTGGGTCAACTACAACCACATCAGCATCTATTCCGCACTCCTTGTACATCTTAGGTACAACCTCCTCCGCCTTACCTACAAAGAATTCTGCGTTAGTAATATTGTTGAGAGACGCATTTTTTATGGCATCCTCAATTGCCTCTGGCACAATTTCAACACCGTAAACCTTATGAGCTGATTTTGCTAAGAATAGGGATATAGTTCCAACGCCACAGTATAGATCCCACACAATCTCGTTTCCTGTCAGTCCTGCAAATTCCAGTGCTTTACCATAAAGCTTTCTTGTCTGCACAGGATTTACCTGGAAAAATGACAATGGCGATATTCTAAACTTCACATCGCCTATATAATCAGTTATATATCCCTCACCATACAAATCTATAACTGTTTTACCCATGATTACATTAGTTTTCTCTCTATTTATGTTAAGAGATATGCTGGTCATTTTCTCTATAGCTTTAAGCTCGTCCACCAGCTCGCTACTGCCCTTAAGCTCCATACCATTGATGATTATACACACCATAATCTCGCCAGTTGTAAAGCCACGGCGTATAAGGATATGACGAACTAATCCTGTATGCTTTTCTTCGTCATAAGGCTTTATGTTATATTTTTTCATATGAGACTTAATTATAGCCAATATACATGCATTTATATTATCCCCGATAACACAGTCATCACATGGTATTATGTTGTGTGTTCTTCCTGCATAAAAGCCTGTAACAATATTTCCGTCTCTGTCCGTTCCCACTGGAAACTGAGCCTTATTTCTATAATGATATGGCTCTTCCATTCCGATAATAGTACACATTTCATAGGAAGAAGGTTCTATCTTGCCTATGCGCTCAAGGTTGTTTTGTACCTTCTTCTCCTTGAAAGCAAGCTGCGCCTCATAGGACATTTCCTGTATCTGACAGCCTCCACATTGCCTCGCTACAGGACATACCGCTTCTACTCTGTACTCAGAGGGTGTGATAACCTCCATCAAGCGTCCGTAGCCATAAGTTTTTCCCGCTTTGACTACCTTTACTCTTGCAATATCTCCCGGCAATGCGTCCTTAACAAAAAGAGTGAAGCCGTCAATCTTGCCGACTCCCTCTCCCTCAGTTCCCATATCTTCAATTGCGATTATATAATCTTCATTTTTCTTTATCATTCTTTTCCTCGTTTCACTATACAGTGTTAAATCGACTGTTTCGTTTCTACGAAACTCCCACAGTCGCAGTATTCACAACTCCGAGCTATCGCTCTACGTTGTTCATACTGTATACTCGTCAAAGAAACAGAACTCTTTATGCAAGCGTAAGACTTCTGCTTCTTTTCCTCGCTATTTAACACTACTTCGATGTCTTTCTTATATTGCTCTCGAACAATCTGTTATATCCAAGCCACTCTGTTCCCTCTGCCGGCTGTGCACTGCTAAACAGCTCCTTCATAGTCTGCATCTTGGCATCTGTGTTATCTGCGAAGCTAAGTGCTACAGCTTCCATCAGTGCCGGCTTCTTTGGCGAACCATATTCCAACTCTCCATGATGTGCTAAGATACAATGCTTGAGCTCATTTAAGGTCTTTACAGGGAAGCCTTCTATAGTAGCTGCTGCCATAGTTATCTTCTCTGAACCTATAACTATATGACCGATTAACTGACCTTCATCTGTGTAATCATTTGTTGGGAAGCCTGATAATTCATACACCTTACCCATGTCGTGAAGCATAGCTGCTGTAAGCAATAAATCCCTATTAAGAAGAGTATACTGTGTGCAGTAGAAGTCACATAGCTTTGTTACCGATAAGCTGTGTTCAAGAAGTCCACCTATAAATCCATGATGAACTGATTTTGCTGCCGAATGATTCTTAAAGGTCTTGGCAAACTGTTTATCCTCCACAAAAAATTTCTCCAGAAGTGCCTTGAGATATGTATTTTTAATTGAGCCCACAAACTTTAGAAGCTCCTCAAACATGTCATCAAGATTCTTATCTGATACTGGCAGATACTCCTTTGGGTCGTACTCTCCTTCTGACACCTTTCTAACACGCTTCACATTAAGCTGCATAGCACCATTGAAGCACACTACATCAGCCACTACCTCTACATAATCAAGTGCGTCGAAATCGTCTATTCCAAGGGAATTAGGATCCCATATCTTTGCATCAATTGTACCAGTTTTGTCCTGTAATATTGCTGAATCATATGGCTTACCATTTTTTGTCATCGCTGATGTCTTCTGCTTGCAGAGATAAACATCTGCTATCTTTTCGCCTTCTCTAAATGTCTCTATATACTTCATATTTCTATCCTTCCAATCTTAATTTTCTAATTTATTTTCAGCTTGACAGTTGGCAAGCTAGTCTCTTGACTCAAGAGTCAGAGTCATACTATATTCATTATATGTGTTTCCTATTTTTCTCTTTACCCTAACCTTGATAGTATCTCCCTTTTCCTTAAGCTCGATATAATTTCTAAACTTATTCATATCTGGTTCATACAGGCTATCTATGGTAAAGATAATATCTCCTGGCATTATACCTGCATTATATGCAGGGGAATCTATGAGAACTGTGCTCACATATATACCTTTTGGCATATTTCCTCCTGCGATAGCTTCTATCTCTGCTGATACTTCCTGACCTGTTATGCCGAAGTAAATATCTCTTTTGTCATTAAGCATATTGTTGATAATGTATTTGAGATCCAACGCTCTCGCTCCTGCCACAACATTTGTCACCTCAAGTCCACCTGTACTTAAGCCTACAATACCTACAAGATTTCCCTTACTGTTAAACAAGAAACCATCATATGCATCTTTGAGCATAATATCTGTTATAAGCATATTGTAATTAAGGTCAATGGATGTAACATAATTTTTGCTATTTGATATGCTGCCTTTTATGAACATCGGTGTATTTCCAATCATATTTCCACAATACACAATGGTTGAGCCTTCATTAACCTGATTTACTCCCTCAAATGTGGCAACTGATATCTTCTCTCGTATATGGGAATTTATCTTTGCATTTTCTATCTTAAGAAGAGCCATACCCGTGGTCTCATCAATATCATATACTGTTGTTGGCAATGTTATCTCTGTATCTATGATAGCATACAGTTCTTTATATCCGCTGATATTTTCCTGTGGAATGAGTATGTATATTGGTCCATTTATAGACACCACAACACCTGTGTAGTAAGCCGTATTCTCTGTATTCTCTACAATCTGTGAAGTACCTTGCTCCGTAGCTTCGTCAGCAGTACCCTCAACATCTTTCATAATGTCCTCTGTAGTAGCTTCCGTATTGCTTTCCGTAACTGGCTCAGTGGTCACTTCTGCAGTTTCTCCACCAGTTTTCTCTGTTGCTCCCTCGGAAGTTTCCCCAGTGGGGTCTTTCCTCGTACCTTCGTCAGCTTCCTTTGTAGTTTCTTCCGTATTTCCATCATCGCCACGAACTACAGCCACTGTCACAATCATCTTCTGTATATTTTCCTTAAGCTCTATAAATTTCTCCTCGGTTTCCAGATTGTCCGATGTCTCAATCTCTTCCGTTGTCTGCTCTTCCTTATCATTGTTACTTTCATCGACTATGATGCCATTTTCAGTGGTGAACATATGTAGCGACTGCCCCCCCTCATCATCTTCTTTATCGACCACAAAGAAATAGATATAGCACACCAGCAGACACACACATACAGGCACCAGCAAATCAAAAAAAAGCTTCGCCAGCACCTTCCCCATTCTACTACGTTTAGTCACTATTCTCTCTTTAACAAAAGTATATTCACTATCATTAGTTTCAGTCGCTATATCTTCATTGTCAATTACAGGTTCCTGATTTTTATCCTTATCCATAATAGTTACCTTTCTAGATTTATCCGTAATTTCCAACCTTTTTCTGCCATGTATAATTGAATTTTCTATTATTATAATGTATATTAGACTTAAATGTAAATAGATTGGAGTAATTTTTAAACATGTATTCAAAATCGTTAAAAACATTAGAATATACAAAAATAATAGAAAGACTGGCGGAGTATGCTTCTTCTCCCCTTGGCATAGAAAAATGTCAAAAGCTGGAGCCAATCTGCGACTTAAAAGAAATCAGAAGACTACAGAAGGAGACAAGCGACGCACTGGCCAGATTGTGGAAAAAGGGTGCTGTATCATTCTCAGGCACAAGAGATATACGCAGTAGTTTAAAGCGTTTGGAGATAGGCAGTACATTATCTGCCAGAGAGCTTTTAGACATAGCTTCTGTCCTGACAGTAGCCTTACGCATAAAGCCCCTTGCCAAGATATCTGATAACTTAAATACAAATCAGCGTGAAGATATGGTGGATGATGGTGCTGAATACGAGGACTCTCTTGCTGAATTATTCTCTGCCATAGAACCACTTTCACCTCTTTCAAATGAGCTTAAAAGATGTATTATTACCGAGGAAGAAATCGCTGATGATGCCAGCGCAGAGCTCAGTTCTATCAGACGTGCCATAAGACATACTAATGACAAGATACACAATGTTATGAACGCGATGGTCACTTCATCCACAGTCCGTACATATCTTCAGGACAATGTAGTCACTATGCGAAACGGTCGTTACTGTCTACCTGTAAAGGCCGAGTACAAATCATCCATGCCAGGTATGGTTCACGACCAGTCATCTACTGGTTCTACAATATTTATAGAACCTATGAGCGTTGTTCAGATGAATAATGAACTAAGTGAGCTTGCCATAAAGGAGCAGCGTGAGATAGAAAAGATTCTGGCAGACTTAAGCAACCTTTGCGCTGAGCATGTGGAAGACATAGCCACCGATTTTCAAGTATTAAGTGAGCTTGATTTTATATTTGCCAGAGCCGCATTATCAAAAGCCTTAAAATGTACTGAACCAGAATTTAACACCGACGGTATCATCAATCTGAAGTGTGCAAGACATCCACTTCTGGACCAGACAAAGGTTGTACCTATCGACATCAGACTTGGTGATAATTACAATCTTCTTGTAGTGACTGGCCCTAACACTGGTGGTAAAACCGTGTCATTAAAAACTGTGGGACTTCTCACTCTCATGGGACAATCAGGTCTTCACATCCCTGCCGACGACGGCTCGAAGCTTGCCGTATTTAATCAGGTTTACGCAGATATTGGGGACGAGCAAAGCATTGAGCAGAGCCTCAGTACCTTCTCATCTCACATGACAAATATTATAAAGATATTAGAGGAAGCTGATGACAAATCTCTCGTACTCTTCGACGAGCTTTGTGCTGGAACAGACCCTGTGGAGGGTGCCGCTCTCGCTATCAGTATATTAACCTTTCTTCACAACTTAAATGTAAAAACTATGACTACAACCCATTACAGTGAACTTAAGGTTTTTGCATTATCAACAGAGGGCGTAGAAAATGCTTGCTGCGAGTTCAATGTAGATACTCTCAGCCCTACTTACAGACTGCTTATCGGTATTCCTGGCAAGAGTAATGCATTTGCTATCTCCTTAAAGCTGGGGCTTCCTAATTTCATCGTAGAGGATGCTAAGAGTAGACTAAATGACGATTCAAAATCCTTCGAGGATATTCTTACTGACCTTGAGGAAAGCAAGATAACTATTGAGCGAGAAAAGGAAGAAATTCAGACCTACAAGGCCGAAATCGCTGAATTGAAGGAAAAGCTTGAGAAGAAAACTGAAAACCTTGATGACAGACGTGAACGCATTTTAAGGGAAGCAAACGAGGAAGCTATGGCCATTTTGCAAGATGCCAAGTCATTTGCAGACGAGACTATTCGCAAGTTTAACAAGCTGGGTAAGGGCACTTCCGCTGCAGATTTGGAAAACGAGCGTCACAAGCTCCGCGGAAAAATGTCTGATACAGAAAAGAAGCTTGTCCTGAAAAACAAAAAAGCTCCAAAGAAAGCATATACTGCCGCCGATTTCACACTGGGCAGCGCAGTTAAGGTTTTAAGCCTTAACTTAAACGGAACTGTTTCATCCCTTCCAAACGCCAAGGGTGATCTGTTTGTTCAGATGGGTATTCTTCGTTCTCAGGTAAATATAAGCGACCTGGAGCTTATAGATGAACCTGTAGTGACAGGTCCAAACCTTCAGAAAACAAGCTCTGGTAAAATAAAGATGTCAAAGGGAATGAATGTGGCCACAGAGATAAATCTCATAGGAATGACTACAGCTGAAGCAATCCCTGCTCTGGACAAATATCTGGATGACGCATATCTTGCACACCTTGCCTCTGTACGTGTAGTACACGGAAGAGGAACTGGTGCACTTAAAAATGCTGTTCATTCTCATTTAAAGAGATTAAAATATGTAAAGGAATACCGCCTCGGTTCCTTCGGAGAGGGTGACACAGGCGTAACAATAGTCACATTCAAATAATGTGATGGCACTCTAATTCTAATAAAAACGAAAGGTATATAAACCATGGCTAACAAACAAAAAATACTTATTGTTGATGATGATACAAATATTTCAGAGCTTATATCCCTCTATTTGACAAAAGAATGTTTTGAAACAAAATGTGTTGAAGACGGAGGGGCTGCCCTGGAAGCCTTTAAATCTTTTAAACCAAATCTTATATTATTGGATTTAATGCTTCCAGGTATGGATGGCTATCAGGTATGCCGTGAGCTAAGAAAAACCTCACAAATTCCTATTATAATGCTCTCTGCAAAGGGAGAAGTTTTTGATAAGGTGCTGGGGCTAGAGCTTGGAGCTGACGACTACATAATCAAACCATTTGACACAAAGGAATTAGTTGCCAGAGTAAAGGCTGTTCTCCGTAGGACATTTGCAGCTCCTTCAGATATTGCCAGTGAGGAAAAAAATGATTCTGTTGAATTCCCAGATTTGAAAATTAATCTCACAAATTATTCTGTAACATACATGGGATCGTCCATAAAAATGCCACCAAAGGAGCTGGAATTATTGTACTTTCTTGCTTCCTCACCAAATCAGGTTTTCTCAAGAGAACAGCTACTTGACCACATCTGGGGTTACGAATATATAGGTGACACCAGAACTGTAGATGTTCATATTAAGCGTATACGCGAGAAGATAAGCGACCATGAGCGCTGGGCTATAACATCCGTGTGGGGAATTGGCTACAAATTTGAGACCAAATAAACACCATATTTACTATACATAAACTGGAGATATCATGAAAAGAACAATATATTTAAAATTTATATTAGGGTATTTCTTTATATGTGCTGCGGCTGTCTTATTCATTTATTACTATGTTACGCCCAAGCTGGAAGAATATGAAACTCAGGAATTTTCGTCTGACGTCTACAAGCAGGCATACTCTATTGCCAGCAACTACGGCAGCACTCATTACGATATAAAATCAAGTGACTACGATTATTCCAAAGATTTGCGTCTGTTGGCCTACTCTACCGAGACTGTCATATGGCTGACTGACACAGATGGTCGCGTACAGTTTTCATCAAATTATGCCTATCTTGGCGAAATTATTAGCAATTTCTCATCCTACTTTGGCTCAGATTCTTACGTTATTGGCGACTTCAACGGTTTGCTGGATCGTGATTATATGAGTGTAATTGTGCCAGTTGTAAACACCTACAAAACATATGGTTATGTTATCGTAAACCGTCAACATGACATCATAACTGAAAATGTTACCGAGACAGTAGCCCAGATATATTTAACTGCATTTATTATCATTGGACTTTCATTGATATTGATGCTTATAGTCCAACTCTATGTGAGACGCCCTATCAAGAAAATAAGCCTGGCTGCAAAGGAATATGCAAAAGGTAATCTTGATTATGATGGTCTTAAGATTATATCTAAGGATGAGATAGGTGAACTAGCTGAATATCTTAAGGTTATGTGTGATGAATTTAAGAATTTAGATGAACGACAAAAGAAATTTATAGCCAATGTATCACACGATTTCCGTTCTCCTTTAACCTCTATAAAGGGTTATCTGGAGGCTATGCTGGATGGAACTATTCCTCCTGAGATATCCGAGAAATACATTAGCATAGTACTGTCTGAGACAGAACGATTAACAAAGCTTACGAGCTCACTTTTGACTCTCAATACATGGGATGTCAACGGTGCTTCTCTTGACCTTCAGGAATTTGATTGTGTCCACATGATACGTCACACTCTCCTTACATTTGAAGGACAGTGTAGCAAGAAAAAGATTTCATTCGATGTAACATTTGGTGCTAAATCGTACATGGTCACAGCTGACCAGACAAAGATACAGCAGGTTGTGTACAACCTAATAGATAATGCCATAAAATTCAGCAATCAGAGCTCTAAGATATACGTTACCGTAAAGGATGTAAATGATAAAGTTTTTATCTCCATAAAGGACACTGGTATGGGTATTCCAAAAGACAGTATAAATAAGATTTGGGATAGATTTTATAAATCAGATTCTTCCAGAGGTAAAGATAAGGCTGGCACAGGGTTAGGTCTTGCCATTGTAAAAGAGGTTATTACCAGCCATAACGAAAACATAAATGTAGTCAGCACAGAAGGTGTGGGAACGGAATTTACGTTCTCACTGACAAAATCCAAGAAAGGCATACTCAGCTAAT
>JAFQVJ010000014.1 GCA_017408025.1 Lachnospiraceae bacterium | reverse complement strand
TTTTATGTTTTCTATTTCTCCTTCTTCGATTATCTTGTATTCTTTATTATCAATAAACGGATCAGGTGATTCATAAATATACTTACAATAATCCGTATAATCTTGGACTCCTTCCTCTTGAAAATGTTCTGTTTTATCTATATATCCGGAAGGAACATCATTATTGCTAAATGTTCCACAACTAAATAGCATAAATGAGCCTGTAATTGTAATACAAATAATCATTACAATTCTTAAACCTTTGCTCAAAATAAATCTCCTTATTCTTAAATCAAATTACTTCACAACACCCAATTCATATAACAACAAATATGCAATCACAATAGCCTGTATGATCATGCTAACAGGGATTGCGATTTTAAATGCCGCATCATCTTCAATTCCAACTTTATTAACTTTCATTGCTATAAACGCTCCAAATGATCCGCCTATAGCCAATATTACAGCCAGCTCATCAACAATTGAGATTCCTCCCCAATGTTCGTCGTCTAAACCCTTTCTGATTAAAAATGTAAGAAAGGATATAAGGTTTATTGCGAGCAATATCAAAATAGCTTTTCCCATTTATACCTCTCTATCTTGTGATTATGATCTTATAATCATTTTCATCATCTGTAAAAAACTCCTCTAGATAGTCTTCTGTAAGTTCCTTTATGCTACATTCTTTATAAATGATTTCACTTTCATCAGAACCTAACCATATATACCATAATTCCAATTCTTCGGTGTTCTCTTCTTTTCGTTTCTTCATATGGTCTTTTATGTATTCAATTATTCCAGACAAATCTTTACACGGTGAACCTCCGATATCCGCATAATATTTTTTATCAGATTTTGGAGCTTCGCAGTATGGCTGGCTTGTAAAGATAGCCGGAAATTCACCGTGCTCTTCACTTTCCATGCACAAGACCATATCAGGTTCGTCTCTGTCGATTCCGTCCAAAATATCCATATCGAGGTTTATTCCCGCAGCAATAGCTTGGTTTATAGAATATGATTTGACAAAAAGATTAGGTTTTTCTTTTAACGGTGCATCACTTGCAAAATAACATACTCTACTCATTTTTTGTCTCCAAATGTTTCGTAATTAGATAAAACATCTTTTATCATTTGCATTTCTTCATTATTTAGCTTCACTGAAAATAAATACTTACCGACTTTCACATAATTTGGTTCCTCATCATCAAGTCCATTGTACAAGAAATATACTATAACCTTCATATGTTTACTTACGATTCTAAGTGCCTGTGTTTGATGAATCTCTTCATCAATCCCCAAATAAGGAAAAGCCATCTTATTTAATACCTGCTCTACAATTCTTACATCTTCTTCAGTAAGCTTAGGCCCTTCTTTCAAGATATTTTTGTTTTTGTCAACATAAATAATATGAACATTCTTTATGGGTGACCATATTATTGGTCTAATAATTACGGTCATTAAAATCAAACTTACACCGCATGCAGCCCATATACCTGTTCTTGCCGGCAAATGTCCTGTTTCATGATAAAACACTATAGTAATAGCTATAGTTATAAAACCAATTAATAGCAGTCCTGTTCGTTCCCTAAATCCCATGCTTCAAACCTTTCAAACATCTACTTTCAACAATTTACCAGTTTCTCTTCTTTTTATTGAAAATCCTCATCTCATCAACATCCGCAGTCATAACTATCTTTGTCCCAGTAGTAGAAATAAATACAGGCTTAAAATACATCCTTACTTCTACATGTGTAAGCTTCTTATCCACACCGGAAAGAATGAGCTTTCCATTATCATCTGCTTTAAACAACGAGCCCGTTTTTGCTTTTAAAACAGGTTCCAGTTCAGGGAATTTTATCAACAGTTCTTTGATTCTCACCATATATACATTATCTGGATTTACTGCATACAGTTCATCTTCCGTACCGGACAGAAGCCTCCATCCGCTATCAGCTTGCCCTTGACTTCTTTCTCTATATGCTACCCTTATCGGCTCACCTTCTATGACTTTTTTAGAAACACATACACGTAGTCTCTTGTTCATATTTATCTCCTCACAAAGAAATCATTCTATTCATTTTCTCCCCAATCAGGCTCTTCTAATTTCTTCAAATCCTCTTCTGTAGTCCACTCGCTCCAGTCACCTTCTTCAAGTTCTGTTATTGGTGGATACCAATCCTTCATTTCAACGAATGAATATATAGAACTGTAAACTGTTGCCACCATTGTTATTGCCCATATAATCAGTGAGACTATTACCGTCTTCGTTTTATGCACTGCTGGCTTTTTCATTTCCTTATATAAAAGGAATGCTAGGAAAAATTCAGGGTTGAATAACATTTCCGATATTTTTCCTAAGGAATAGTTAATGTACTCAACTAATGTGGTGTCAGACGTAAATACCATATCAAACCACAATGCATAAGATAGTTCTATCAAGCTTAAGATTATAAGTATTATTATAATCTTATTAGCAGACTTATTAACATCAACAGCATCTCTTCTTACTAATAGATACCAGTATGTCCCCATTATTGCATAATGTAATGACAACGAATATATACATAATGTCAATAAGCTAAGCACAGTCATCCCCGTTACAAATACCAATATGAATTTAGGCGACTTTCTACATGCAAGAACGCTAAATATTATTGAAAACACTCCAATGGAAAGATCCCATATTAAACCAGATATCATAAATCCCATATTATCTGTTAATATGCCCTGTATCCCCATTGCTATTATACTGACAATAAAACTGATCACAGTATATATACATAATACTATCGCACTCAAAAGCACTGCACCAATTATGATATTATAGTTTTCTGATTGTTTTAATGAATTATATAGTTTCATATCAAATCCTTTTTACATAAGCAACAGATTCAATGCACCTGATATCAATGCCAATATGATAACAGCGAGTACGTTCGTACCGCCTTTCTTGTAATGTTGCTGCTTTTCTTCTGCCGGAAGTTCTGCACCTTCTTTTACAAGCTTATTGACTTTTGTTTGATACCATCCGTTACCCAACACTCCGATCACTATACAGATCACTATATCTATGACATTTATAAGCAGATTTGCTGATGTTCCTCCATCCGCATAAATAGAAAGCATTCCTGCAGAAAACTCAATAGCAAACATGGCAAGCATTACGATCACTGCCAGTCCATACATCTTCCTGTACACCATCCAGCTGAATGTGAACAGAAATGCACACCAGTTCCAAGAGGCACCTGAACCTGCCGCATTCATCTTATCGAATTTTCTTAAATACTTATCAACATTTTTCTGTATATAAGCGGCTCTTTCATCAGGATACTCTACTTCAAACTCCTGTCCACAATAGATACAAACAGTTTCATAATAGTCGATTTCCTTTTTACATCCTGGACATGTTTTATATCCATTATTATTGTTCTGCATATATTTCTCCTCCCAAAACTTCTATCACGATCTGCATTTTCTCAAAATTATCTGATAATTTAATTATACCTTATACTTCCGCTTGCAACAACATATTTTGATTTTTATTCTAAACAAAACAGGTGCGAAAAAATGAATCTTCCTTCACACCTGTCTAATCATCATAAACACTTATTTATCATATCCAGCATATTAAGTACGCTTCTATGTCTTATCCACTTACGACCTGTATTTCTCAATCGCAGCTCTCTGTATGAAACCTCGCCATCGTAATACAGTCCCACATACACCAGTCCTACAGGCTTCTCTGCACTGCCGCCTCCCGGACCTGCGATACCTGTCACAGATACGCATACGTCACTGCCGCTTACTCTATGGAGACCTTCTGCCATTTCCATTGCTGTTTCAGCGCTGACCGCTCCGTACTTTTCAAGAGTTTCAGCCTTTACTCCCAGCTCATCCATCTTAGCCTGGTTACTGTATGTCACAAGGCCTCTGTCAAAACAAGCTGATACTCCTGCGATAGCAGTCACTGTTCCTGCGAACAAGCCTCCTGTACATGACTCTGCTGATGACAATGTCAGTCCTCTATCTATCAGCTTATTGCACACCACCTGTACAAGCTCTTCATCGTCACAGCTATAGATATAATCTCCGATACGCTCACGCACTTTCTCCAGCATATCATCGACTGCAGCCTTTGCTTCTTCGAGAGTAGCTCTCTTAGATGCGATACGCACTGATGACTCACCTTCCTTAGCGTAAGTTGCCAGTGTAGGATCTGTCTGTACATCGATAAGATCCAGCAGTTCTGTCTCAAGCTGAGATTCACCGATGCCGAATGTCCTTATCATACGATAGTAGATAACGTCATCAGACAGGCTCTCAAGGAAAGGCTTGACGCTCTTTTCGAACATCCTGGTCATTTCCCTAGGCGGTCCCGGCATGCAGATGATATATTTCCCGTCCTTTTCCAGGGCAAAGCCCGGTGCTGTTCCGGCATCGTTATGGAATACTACTGCACGAGACGGCATGATGGCCTGTTTCTTGTTGTTTTCAGTCATCTTTCTGCCTGTGTCCTTGAACATGGCAAGAAGTTCTTCCATCACATCATCCATCATGACCAGCTCATCACCCATCACTTGGCACGCTATCTCCTTAGTCATATCGTCCTGTGTCGGTCCAAGTCCTCCTGTAGTCAGCACGATATCACAGTCTTCAAGGGCCAGTTCGATCATATCAGCCAGTCTCTTCGGATTATCGCCAACAGTATAATGATACATCACATCATGGCCCAGCAGATTCAGCTGCTGAGAAAGATATACAGTATTTGTATTTACGATCTGTCCAAATAAAAGTTCAGTCCCTACGCTCAAAATCGCAGTCTTCATATTAAAT
>JAFQVJ010000013.1 GCA_017408025.1 Lachnospiraceae bacterium | reverse complement strand
CTGACACCTCTCCAGCAATGTTCTAAAAACATCATCAAAGGGAGTTCCTGCTACATCAGTTACTAAAATCTTGTTTTGCTTCATAAGCATGTCTCCTTTCATATGTACAGGAGCTGCTTATGTATAATTAACTAATTAGTAGACCAAAGAAATCTCCTGCCTTGTCTTATTGTTTGGGATTTAGCATAGATTTCTTTTCACTATAGACCCTAAAAAATAAAATAGAAATAAACTTGTATACGAAATTATGCTACCATTATGGTACCATAATCGGGGATATTTTACAATATTTTTATATCCTGTCTAAAGCCAGTGAGATTGCGGTAACCTTATTTCAATCAGTTTTTAAGCTCCCAAGTTTACCTTGGGAGCTCATATTCTTACCAATATTTGTCTGTATACTTTTATAGATACGCCTTCATCTCTTCCCTCAAGTTTTCTTCTTCTTTCAGTAGCTTGTCTGTCAATTTCTTTGCCTTATCATTAGCTGTCTTATATTGATTCAAATATCTGTTTAGTGACTTTATACCCATATCACAGCCATCTGTTATAAGGTCTGCTACAGTACTGTCTGACGAATCCATGGTCATCTTCATATTAGTCTTAAGCCACGACATACCCTTTGCCATCATGCCAGGTTCTTTGCCTTCATCATGATATTCATGTAGAAGCTCTGTTGCCTCCTCCTGAAATCTATCGTGCTTATCCCTGCTATCTGTCAGTATCTTCTTAAGCTTACAATCCTTCACACTGTTTACTACTTCGTTTATGGCTTCTATTCCCATTTTAATACCAGCATCGCACTCTCTTAAGAGCTTGATTGTATCGTCTGAGATTTTGTTTGTTAATGTTGAATTTGTGTCCATGATATGCCTCCATTTCAAATTATATGATTAGGATGCACAAAACCTCCACAGATATACATTCTGTGGAGGTTAGTATACTTTTTATTATTTAAGCGTCATACCCATTTGGATTATTTTTCTGCCAATTCCATGTATCTCTACACATGTCTTCCAGTGTCTTTTCTGCCTTCCAGCCAAGGATATCTGCTGCCTTTGTGCTATCGGCATAACATGTATCTATATCCCCTGGTCTTCTTGGTGCGATTACATATGGCACTTTTATATCATTTGCTTTCTCGAATGCCTTAACCATATCAAGAACGCTGTAACCTACACCTGTACCTATATTGAACACCTCAGAGCCCTTGTGTTCAAGAGCGTAATCAATAGCCTTTACATGCGCCTTTGCCAAATCCACTACATGGATATAATCGCGGACACCTGTACCATCATGTGTATCATAATCATTGCCAAATACATTGAGATGCTCCCTCTTACCTACTGCAACCTGTGAGATAAATGGCATAAGGTTATTTGGTATACCTGCAGGGTCTTCACCTATTAGTCCTGACTTATGAGCACCTACTGGATTGAAGTATCTGAGAAGTACTACTGAAAGATTTTCATCTGCATTAGCAAAATCCATTAGAATCTGCTCATTCATAAGCTTCGTCCAACCATATGGATTTGTACATGGTCCCGTCTGCATTGTCTCTACAAAAGGAACTACTTTCTGCATGCCATATACTGTAGCAGAAGAGCTGAATACCATGTTGTCACAGCCATACTTCTTCATTACCTTTATAAGTGAGAATGTAGAATCAAGATTATTCTGATAGTACATCATAGGCTTCTCAACTGACTCGCCTACTGCCTTGTAGCCTGCGAAATGGACAACCGCATCAATTCTATTTTCTGCAAACACCTTATCCAGTGCCTCCATATCGCATACATCTACATCATAATTTTTAACCTTTACACCTGTGATTTTCTCTATTCTGTTAAAAACCTCCGGCTTGCTATTGTAATAGCAGTCTGCACTTACCACATCATAGCCTGCTGCTATAAGCTCAATTGCTGTGTGGCTTGCAATATAACCTGCACCACCAGCCAGTAAAACTGTCTTTTTCATTTCTTTATTCCTTTCTCAATGTATTATTTTATCTGTCCATTTTGTCCAGTCTGTTTAAAGCTGAAAATATTGCTCTGATAGACGCTCTTGTAATATTTGTACTCTGTCCTACACCGTATGTGGCCTTTCCTGTGGCAAGGTCAATGCAATTTACATAAGCTGCTGCCTTGGCACTAGAGCCCTCTGACAATGCATGCTGTGAGTAGTCTGTCAGGCGGAAGTTTACTCCTGTTGTCTTCTCTATGGCATTTTTTACAGCATCTACCGGACCATTGCCTGTCTGCTCTATATAGATTTCCTCACCCTTGTACTTGAATGTAAGCTTGGCAAGCGTATCTCCACATGGCTCATCATCTACATCATATATCTTACATGAAGTAAACTCAAACGGATATTCTCTCTCTGTCTTGTATGTGATATATTCCTCACGGAACTTATCCATGATAGTATCCGGTGATACTTCGCCCTGAACCTCTGCAATTTTCTGTATTACATCTGCAAATTCCTTGTGCATTCCCTTTGGAAGCTTGTAGCCAAAGTATGTGTCCATAACAAATGCCACTCCACCCTTACCTGACTGGCTGTTGATACGCACGATTGGCTCATAATCACGTCCCACATCACTTGGGTCTATTGGGAGATATGGAACCTCCCAGTGTTCCTGTTCTCTCTCCCTCATAGCAGTAATGCCCTTGTTTATAGCATCCTGATGAGAGCCTGAAAATGCTGTAAACACAAGCTTACCTGCGTATGGATGTCTGGCGTCTATTGGCATCTTACAGCATCTCTCATATACTTCTATAAGTTCATTGACATTCTCCAGATTTAATTCTGGATTGATACCCTGCGAGAATATATTGTATGCAATAGTGGTCACATCAGCATTTCCTGTTCTCTCACCATTTCCAAAAAGCGTTCCCTCTACTCTGTCAGCGCCAGCCAATATAGCAAGCTCTGCTGCTGCAACGCCTGTTCCTCTGTCATTATGAGGATGTACACTTAAGATAATACTGTCTCTGTCTTCAAAATGCTTGTTCATCCACTCAATTTGGTCAGCGTATACGTTTGGTGTATTCATTTCAACTGTTGCTGGAAGATTGAAAATAATCTTATTGTCAGGTGTGGCACCCCACTCCTTCTGAACAGCTGTACATACCTCCAACGCATAATCAAGCTCAGTACCTGTAAAGCTCTCCGGTGAATACTCAAGGTAAACCTTTCCGTCAAAGTTTTCTACATATCGCTTAACCATCTTTGTTCCCTCGATGGCTATCTGTTTGATTTCTTCTCTACTCTTATTGAATACAACATCTCTCTGAAGTGTAGATGTTGAATTGTATATGTGCACTATAGCCTGCTTGATACCTTGGAGTGCCTCAAATGTTCTTTCTATAAGATGCTCACGACACTGTACCAGAACCTGTATCTTTACATCATCTGGTATAAGCTTTCTGTCAACTAACTGCCTTAAGAAATCAAATTCTATCTGTGACGCTGCCGGGAAGCCAACCTCAATTTCCTTAAAGCCAAGCTTTACAAGCAGGTTAAAGAACTCTATCTTCTCTTCTACAACCATCGGCTCTATAAGTGCCTGATTGCCATCTCTCAAGTCTACTGAACACCATATAGGTGCTTTCTCTATTTCCTTGTTTGGCCATTCTCTCTCTGGATAATTTATGACCGGATTTCTGCGATATCTTTTATAATTTAACACGCCTAGTTACCTCACTTTCTATTCATATGCATAAACAGATTGTCTCTTAATAATTTTCCTTGCTTACACTATCTTATATGCTTCTAGCTTTGCCACTACGCGCTCTGCCATAGTCTTACATAGCTCATCTGTCTCTGCCTCTACCATGACACGCACCAGATTTTCTGTTCCGCTGGCACGTAGGAGTATTCTTCCTGCATCTCCCAGCTCTTTTTCCACAGCCTCCGCTTCTGCCAGAACCTCCTTATCCTCCATAGCCACATGCTTATCTGTCACCTTAACATTGATAAGTATCTGTGGGAATATCTTTAAATCCTTAAGCAATTCGCTTAGAGCTACCTTTTTCTCTACCACTGCCTCCATAAGCTTTATGGATGTCAATATTCCATCGCCAGTTGTGGCATATTTTGAGAATATAATATGACCTGACTGCTCGCCACCTAGCTGGTGTCCGTTAGCCATCATATTTTCACATACATACTTGTCGCCTACTGCTGTCTTCTCTGTCTTTATACCAGCTCTCTCCAGTGCTCTGTATAGTCCAAGATTGGACATAACCGTTGTAACAATCGTATCGTTTGCCAGCTGACCCTGTTCCTTCATGTATGTTCCACAGGCATACATGATAGCGTCTCCATCTACCACATTGCCATGTTCATCTACAGCTATACATCTGTCAGCATCTCCATCATAGGCAAAACCTATATCTACAGGATTGTTCTTCACGAAGTCAGCTAGGACTTCTATATGTGTTGAACCACAATTTGTATTGATGTTTGTTCCATCCGGCTGATTGTTGATAACTATAGTCTTTGCTCCCAGGGCATCAAATACGCTTTTTGCTATAGCTGAGGCACTACCGTTTGAGCAATCTAAGGCTACTGTCTTATTCTTAAATGATCTTGAAGGTATGGATATAAGATATCCTATGTATCTGTTTCTACCAGCTGAGAAGTCCGTTGCACAGCCGATATTTTCCCCTGTTGCGTATGGCAATTCCTCTATTTTTCCATCGATATACTCTTCTATCTTTTCTTCGATAGAAGCTTCGATCTTCTGGCCATTGCCATTTATAATCTTTATGCCATTGTCATAAAATGGGTTATGACTTGCTGATATCATGATTCCACAGTCAAAGCCCTCTGTGCGCACTGCATATGCAACACTTGGAGTAGTAGTAACATGAAGTAGGGACACATCAGCACCTGATGCCGTTAAACCTGCAACCAGTGCATACTCAAACATATAGCTGCTTCTTCTAGTATCTTTTCCGATAACTATATTTGCCTTATGGTCTCTTCCATAGTACCAGCCTAGGTATCTTCCTACCTTAAATGCATGCTCCACATTAAGTGATACGTTTGCTTCTCCTCTAAATCCATCTGTTCCAAAATACTTTCCCATCTTAATTCTCCTTTACTTCTGATAAAATATTTATAACTGCTGCTAAAGCTTCCACTTCATCCTCACCTTCGCATACAATCTGTACGCTTGCTTTTTCCTTTATGCCAGCCCCCAATACATTCAATAGACTTTTTGCATTTACATTTGTCTTACCTGTCACAAGATGTATCTTACACCTATAATTACCCGCTGTCTGACATAGTTTCTTGGCAGGTCGCATATGTAATCCGTTTTTTTCAACAATGGTTATATTCCCTGATACCATACTCTCTCCCCTTTATGTCAACAAAGCTCGTATAGTTACTAATTTCCGGCTTCCCCCACCTGTTGTGGACTTATATCGCCTGAAGCAGTCGTCTCTTCTGTAGAAGGTGTATTCTGCTCCGTTGTTCCCTCAGTAGCCGAAGCTTCTGTTGTTTTCTCAGTAGTTGTATTACCAGATGAGGTAGTTGCCTCACTACTGCCATCCGAGTTGGAAGGCAGCTCAACTGATGAGCTTTCCTTCGGAACTACTTTTACCTTAACGGATGGTATAGCCACCTGTGTTATGCCTTCTTCTAGATCCAGCTTTACCTGCAATTCATACACACCCTCTACAAGATTCTTTGCTGACACATATAGCATCTTGTCCTCCTGCTCAAAAGCTTCCAGTATACTCTTTCTGCCTTTTAGTGTATATGATATATCTCCAGTAGTTTCTATAAAGGCTGTATATCCTTCGGCAGGTGTCATTATGGCAATATCCGATACCGATACTGTGTATCCCTTTGTCACTACTGCATCTGTATTTACTGTTATGGTGATTGTCTTTTCATCTCCATATAGGTATACACCTACTGGTAACAATGTCTGAACATCATATGCCAGATTGTACACATCCTCTTCCGGTGTAATCTGAAGACTAGTTGTATCCAGCTTCAGTTCTGTTATAGCATCTAACGCTTCTTTGCGTCCTTTTATAGTTATATGATGGTGGCTGATTTCTGTCCCTGTAAATATAGTATCTTCATAATTTTCTTCAGCTATTTCATATGCTACAGGTACCTGCTTTACAGAATAGATAACCACATCCACCTTTGAAGATGGCACCTCAAAGGTTATATTATTCGCTTCCGCATCAATTATGTTTCCTCTGGCATCAAATGCATACAGCTTTTCTGTCACCTGAAAATCCTCTGTCACTCCTGATAAATCAAGCTGTACAGCAACCTTGGATATCTTATTCATAGTTGACACTGGTGCTTTTACCTTTACACTATCCACATCAATATTTGTTTCATGCACCACATAGCCATCCGGTAGCGAGCCATATGACTTGTAGTCCATCTCTACATTATATTCTTCCTCTATAAGATCCTCTACCTCTATGCGCATGGTAGTCTGTACATCTATATCAACCTTGCTTCTATATGACGCTGTAACCATCTCTACATCTACTTCCAAGGCATTTGTTATAGACAGCTTCGACAAATCTACCGTTGCCTTAAAGCTGGATGGCTCAAGGGAATCAATAATAGTTCTAGGTCCTGTTACCTCTACTGTTGCAGTCTTACCAGACGCTATTTTATATACCTTATCCTGTCCTGTAACAGCATTCTCATTTAGAATAGTTATAGGTATATTTGTTATGGTAGCTGTCTTCTGTGGATCGCTGACATTGAGTACAGTAAGCCATAGCATCACCGCAAATATAACTGATAAAATTTTATATCCAATATTATTGGTCAGTCTTTTTCTCATTACCGCGCTTTCCTCTCCATCTCATCAAGTAGTGCTTCTGCTCTACATTCTTATCCTGCACCTTTACAAGCAGCGAGCGTAGCTGTTCACCATCTATATTTCTAAGAAGCTGACCACCCTGTGTTACCGACACCTTACCAGTCTCTTCTGACACAATAATAGTAAATGCATCTGTAGCTTCTGATATACCTACGCCTGCTCTATGTCTTGTTCCAAGCTCCTTGCTAAGCTCCATATTATCTGACAATGGCAGATAACATGTTGCTGATACGACTCTATTTCCTTTAACTATAACTGCTCCATCATGAAGTGGTGTATTGTGCTCGAAGATATTGATTAGAAGCTGACTAGTTATAATAGCGTCTACATCTATACCTGTACGCACATATTCCTGAAGACTGTTCTTCTGTTCTATAACTATAAGTGCTCCTGTCTTTGTTCTTCCAAGCTCATATGCCGCCTTCACCAGTTCATTGATAGTCTTGTCTGAAAATCTCTCGCTTACCTTTTTTCCCGCATCTATAGATATAATATCTGACAGAAAGTTTTTCTGTCCAATCTGCTCCAATGCCTTTCGAAGCTCTGGCTGAAACAGAATAACAAGGGCGATAATACCTACGCTGAAGGTCTGGTTCACTATCCACAGAATAGTGTTCAGGTTAAAAACAGATGCTATCAGTGTAAATGCAAGGATAATAGCTATTCCCTTAAATATAATCCATGCTTTAGTCTTTCTGATCCAGAGCATTATCTCATAAAAGACAAGTGCAAGAATGATAATCTCAACGATATCTGCTATCTCGATTTTTAACGGTATGTACTTGTCTATAAATGTTCCAATGTTCTCAAGCATCATTTTCTCCTTCTATCTTTTACTCTTTTGTTTTCACGCTCTCGGCTTTTTTGCTCTGTTTAGCATTAACTTTCCTTACTCTGTCGTTTTTCATCTCTGATGTTGCTACTTTTACCTTTGGCACTGCCTTGACATAATAATAGTAGTCATCATCCTCAAACTGAACGCGCTCTGTTCTTGTATAATCCACTGAATGGATAAAGAACTGTAAAAACCATGCCAACGCTACACTTATAAGACCACCTAGTACAGCAGACAGGACAGAGCACACAAGGCTCATATCCAACATTACGTTGCCTATAACGAAAACAATTATCTCAAATATACCGCCTGTACATGCTGCTATTATCCAAGAATAATCCATAGACAATCTTTTAAGTGCATACACAAGCACTAGCACCATAGCAAATGCTATAATTGTAAAATAAAACGCTGGATTTGCAAATATGTCATCTATCAGCATGGACAGTACTTTAAATCCATCCTCATTTCCAAGCTTAACTATGGCATCATAGTTCTGACCGATAACATTCAATATAAAGTACACCAATGTTCCAAAAGCTACTGAAACTATAGACACCGGGCTTGCTGCAAGTCCAAGTAAGATTGGCAATATATAAGGTATATTCAAGAAGAACAATACCGGCATAATGACCAAAACTATACTTTCCTTTGATGTAAATCTAAAGAACAAAAGATACATCAACACAAATATCACTAAAACAACTGCAGCGGCTTCCATAGCTATGGAAAATACATGTGCCACTATAGTCAACATCAGTATCATCACTGTTATAGACTTTGGAACCAACGCCCCAACAAGTGCTACAATTACCACCACCAATGGATTCTTAAGCACTGACATGGTTCCGATACTAGAATTGATAACTATCATACCCACAAGTGCAATTATAAACTTAAGTGCAGCATCGATATACATCGAATATTTGCTGTATAATACTTTTATTTTTTCCCTAAACTCCAATATTTTATACATGATTTATTTTACCTCCGACTACCTTAGGTTGTTTTATCGTTACACGAATTTTAATCTTTACTGTACATATTGTATAGCTTCTTGAGATTTCCATTATATTCATTGAGGCTTTTTCGCACTCTCTTGAACTTAATGGTATATACCACATAAGATATAATTATATACGCAACCAACATGACCACATATCCTATGACAACATCTTTTCCCAGCTTTATAATATCCATATTGGCAATATTGGCCATCATATCTTCAAGATGGGAGAATACAATCACCGCCAATATAAGCAAATAAGAAAATGTAGCTATAATAACAGTATTAACCATATGCAGGCTTACATAATCTTCTTTGTAGTATTTTCCCATAGGTAGGGCTTTCTTTCCCTCTTTTTCTTCATATAGTGCAAGCTTTGTCATCAAAGCTATCTTTTCTTCATTTATCATACATATCTCCATTCTGTCCTTTTATATTTAAGCACTGCCAATAATTAAGGACCTCTTAGGGGTAGACCTCCCCACAATGTACATATCTGAAATATTGTAACACAACGAAGGGATAAAATGCAATACTTTCTAGATAAACACAGCCTTTCACTATTGCCTAATGTTATTCTGAATACCCAAGCCACATAACGTCCCCCACATCTCGCCATGTACCTACATAAACTGGTTCATTTCTATACGTAAATCCATCACTTTTCATATCAGATACAATTTTCTCGTAATTTTCAGGAGTATGTTCACCATCTAAACAGAAAAACCATCCTTCCTGTTTCATATAATTTGTTCTTACCAACATTACATAAGGACATTCATCCCCCAAAATAATTTTAGTCAATTCCTTCGCAACCATATACTCATTGCTCACAAAACCTGTTACACCGTCTATCTCAACCATGTACCATCCAGTCTCCTGGCACTGTCCGATAACTACTACTTCCTGTTCTTGGTCAATGCTGGCAAACTTGTCGTAACTCTCATTTGGTCCTTTCCGTACGTTAATTAAAGTTGTTGCATTCATTATCGTATTCATCTTGATTATATTGTATTGCTCAAAGGGTTCATATTCCTGTTCTACGTCTGTAGACACTTCTGTGTTATCATCTGATATCTGTATTTGATAAGATGATTCCTCCGTGTTCTCAGTTGATATCATCTGTGATGTAACATTGTCTTTCAGAGTGCTTTCACTGTCCTCTCCACATCCCCAGACAAAAAATATTACACACATCATTAAGCTTATAATTATTTTTTCTTTTTTAATCATCTCTTATATTCTCCGAAAAAACAGTAAATACTGTCATTAATATTATTTTAAAATCCAACATCAATGAGAAATTTTCTATATACATCAAATCCCATAACAGTTTTTCCTTAAATCCAGTATTGTAGTACCCTCTTACCTGTGCATACCCAGTCAATCCTGCCTTCACCTTAGTTCTCAGCACAAACTCTGGAGTATTCTTTATTGCTTCTTCAATAAGCTCTGGTCTTTCTGGGCGCGGTCCCACAACACTCATGTCCCCTTTTAGGATATTCACAAATTGTGGCAATTCATCTATCTTGAATCTTCTGATAAATCTTCCTACTTTTGTTAACCTTTTATCATTACTTATTGCCAGCTTCGCCTGTTCTCCTTCACTATTTTCTGCCATACTTCTGAACTTGTATATAGTAAACTGCTTCATATTTTTTGTACATCTAACCTGCTTATATATAACACTTCCACCATCCTCTAATTTAATACTTATAGCCACAACTATAAATATTGGTAATGCTACAATCAGCAACAACAGCGAAAACATTACATCAAAGATTCTCTTCAGTGTTGCCGATACACCACCTATACCAAAGCTGGTACAATAATATACCGGCGTATCAATGTCCTGTGCCAAGCCAGATGCTCTCAAAAGTACATCAGATAAATTTGCTGTACAGTATACAGTTTTATCATGTTCATAACAATATTTCAACAATCGTTTTCTTGCTCTGGAAGAAAGATTATGAAGATATACATATTCATAGCCTTCCATTTCTTTTTTTATCTCCTTTAAAGCCTCATCTACGTTATCCTGCTGTTCAAAGCGCTCCTTATATATATGTAATATTCTCTTTGCTTCTGGACATTTTCTTCCTGTATACTTATTAATTATCAAAAATATTACAGCTATACTCAGTATATTCGCAAACATCAATATACCCATATCTACAATAATTTTGCACACTGACATATACTTATGTAATAGAGATATCAAGTATATCGTAACTAACACGTTAAGCCCTATACATTTTAATATATGAGTCAAAAAATTTTCAAATCGCAAATATGTTTTTTTATCATTGCTACTACTCAGGAAAATTAGTGCAAGCATAATATACACAGCAAAGGCATACACAAAGTCAATTTTTTCTGGGAAATCATTCATAAAAAGCAGACAAAATTCCACAGAAAAAGCCAATGTAATCAACAATGTTTTTAAACCACTATATCTTCTTTTTGTAACTATTACATGATTATCTTTTATCATTTGTTCCTCTCAGACTAAGAGATGTTAACCTGCAGCTGAAACCTACGATTAATCTCCTTTAAATACTTCTCTTTTTTCCCAGCTGCCACCAACATAGGTGCATATGCATCTCTTCCACTTATATTATACATGTATTTATATTTACCAAAATGTCTATGGTACTCTGACACAAAATCCAGTATTCCCTGTTGTATATCTCTAATTCCCTTTTCATTTGCATCTGAAGCACCGAATATGAGCCTTGCCACCCCCATCTGCTCATCATAATCGAACCCATTGAATTGTTTTGTTGGAGAAGATAATAATAATTCCCAATACACATTAAAGTTCTCATTTGGATTATGTTTTTTCATCAAATCTCTATTATGAGCTGAGGAATACATATATGAAACCAATTTCCCACTTTGTATAAAAGTCTCACTGGCATCTGGTTCAGCATTATATATTGTGTTCGTACCAGCTATAATTCCTATCACATCACACTGAAATTTCCATACATCTTTTACCAGACGTTGTATGGATATTGCACCACTTCCAGCCCATCCAATATCCACTGCACACACCTTTTTACATCCACCTAGATGTTCCTTAAAATACGCTTGCGCTCCTCTGTGTTCATTTTCATATACATCCTGCACTATTGACCAGTTATCTACCAGAAATTCTTTAAGTATATCTGCATTTCTGGTAGTCAGTTTATCATCCGGTAAAAGCATTTCTGGCAAACATTCACACAGACACTCCAATTCCATTCCCTTCAATACATTGCGGATGTTTGTATCAGAATTAATTTTATGATATATAAATCTCCTAAAATAGTCGTATCTGTTGCTGTTTGCCATAAGCTTTGTCGCTGCTCGCCTCGACCAATATATATATTCGGCAGCATCCTTGGGATAGATTTTTTCATAAACTTGTTTTAATACATCACCATCCCTTGACAAAAACAAAACTTTATCAACAGAATTCTTTTCGCAGTAATCATGAATAAAACTGCAATATCCAAGAGCAAATAATCCACCATATATATATCCGTATTCATACTCCATAGTATATTTTTTCAATCCATTATAAATATGATTGTTAACAATCCCTCTATACGCACCTCCTACGATAGGAGACATATCATATGGCCTATAGCTAAGGGTTAACTTATTAACATTTGGGTAATGTAAAGTGACTACTCCTGCTTCTTTAGCTTTTAATATATCACTATTAACATTATCTCCTATATGAATCCAACAATTTCCCCTTGTAATCCCCAATTCTTTTTTTACATGATCGTACAGACTTCCAGATGCCTTATTTTTCCCCGATTCACAGGAAACGAACACTTTTTCCATACCAGTGTAGCCGTTTGTCTCTAAAATTTCTGACAGAACATCCTTTGACATATACATATCCGATATAATGATTATCTTTTTTTTCTTTTCTATAAGTGAATCGTATACCTTTTTCATAAAAGGATTTGCATGACAAAACTCTTTTTCAAGCTCTATCTCCAATTCCATACCCTTGCATTTGTCTATACCTGTTTCTTCTGACAATATATTCCAAATATCCTCTAATTCAACTTCATAATGCCCATTAATCTTGTAACTGCTTAATCTCGCCTTCTGTTCCGCCTCCATACGAATGCGTTTAAAGTCCATAAATCCAAGTTTATCGCCTAAATGATAAAATAAATCTGTCGGCTCCGAGAAGGGTCTGAATATAAGTGTATCAAATATATCGAATGATATTATATCGTAGGAAGACAGTATATTCACCACGCTATCTAAATCCTCACCAAAACTCTTAGCAAAAGCTTCCGATTCACTCATGTCTGTTACAAGCTTCTTTTCCTCATATATCTTTACTGCCTCTACATCTCCTAAAAAACGACAAAACAAGATGTAATATGCAAAATTAGTCCATAGCAGATATATCCATGACCATATTTTTTTTAATCCTGTAGAATTATCATGTACTTTATGATATCGCCGATTTATACCTATATGGCGATTTACCAGAAAATCATATATTTTTCTTTTCATTTTTATCCCTCTATTCTCTTATATATATGTTCAGTATAACATCCGCTAAATTCATTTGCAATATCGACAAAATTTTGTTGTAAAAATAATTTATATATTGTAATATCTAGTGGGAAAGGAGTAATTAATAATGAAAATAATTAAAAAAACACCAGATAATGACGAATCAAGTTGCATTACAGATTCTCCTATGGTGAAATCTGTAGACAACAATTCAAACAATAGTAACTCAGTAACAGACGAGGAATCGGTACTATCCGATGATTCTGATGAAGAAGACGACGGACTACTAGACGGGGTGATTATGATTGACCCTGAAAATGATAGTGATTATACAGACCTGCTGGACGATGTGGAAAATGCAGACGATGATGAAGTAGATGTCATTGCTCCAATTGAAACCAAAAAGAAAAAAAGTAAGATTAAAAAAGCTTTTCTCATAATATTGGGTACAATATTAACTTTTGTTTTGGTTTTAGGTGCTACTCTTCTGATTATGCGTATCACTGGAAAAAGTAGCCTGTATGGTCGTGCCAACTCCTCAGGCCCAAATCTTACAAGAGACGAAGCCTCAGATGGCACTGATAGTAATGAAATAGATATCAATTTAGACGACATGGGTGATATGTCAACTATAGATAATTCGACACAGAACAATTCTTCTGCTGGTGATGGCTCAGGCAGTAACAATACGGGTACTTCATCAAATAATATAGTAAAAGCTACCGATAAGAATGCTGAATATGACGTAATATATAATGATGAAAAATATGCATATAACGAAGATATTATAACCTTGCTTGTTCTTGGTATCGATAATACTCAGCCCGTAGCGCCCGCTAAAGACGGACTCAGTGGTGGTCAGTCGGATTCTATTTTCCTGGTTGTCATGAATCCGCATACAATGGTTATGGATATCATAGCTATCCCACGAGATACTATTACAAAGCTATGGATTTATGATGCACAGGGCAATTTTATTCAGACAGGTAATGCGCAGATATGTCTCCAGCATGGCTACGGCGATGCCATGGAAATTAGCAATGAGCGTGCTTTAAAGGCTGTATCATATCTTATGTATGATATTCCTATCCACTCTGTTACTTCCATCAATATGGGGGCTGTCGGTATGCTTAACGATGCTATCGGTGGTGTGACTCTTGAATCACTTGAGACATTTGATTATGCAGGTTTCTCATACGTACAAGGAAAAACTATTACCCTTAAAGGAAATATGGCCTATGAATATGTTCACTATAGAGACTGTACAAGACATAATACTGCTTCTGAACGTCTCGCCAGACAAAGACAATATATTTCACTATTCATAGATAAAGCCTTAAGTGCCGTAAAGGATGATTTAGGAACTGTAACTGATGTTTATAACATCATTAACGATTATATCGTCACAGATTTGAGCATAGACGAAATTGTATACCTTGCGTCCGAAGCTATAAGCTATGATTTTGGAGAGTTTATCTCATTGGAGGGAACTCTCGACACTTCCATGAGATATGAAAGATACTATTTGGATGAGGAAAAACTTCAAAATCTTATCATTAAAATATTCTATGAAAAAGTTGAATAAACACATTTTTTATTTAATTTTTACAAAATACTTGCAAATGAAAATAATATGTTTTATAATTTAGTAGTCTAGAAACTAAAAATTTTAAGGAGGGAAAACAATGAGAAAGAAGTTATTAACAGTTGCTTTAGCAGCAGTTATGGTACTTGGTAGTGCAGTTAGTACTTTTGCAGCTAATAGCCCAGAGGTAAATAACAGCTCTTCAACAACAAATGGTGTTGAGACAGAAGCTGATGCATCTATCTCAGAGAAGACAGCTACTGAGATTCAGAAGGCTGCTAAAATCGAAGGTCTTACAGGTGTTACTTTAGAGGTATCTACAGTATTGAAGACTGAATTCCAGGCTGTTCAGAAGGCTGGTGCTACACTTTTAAAGGATAAGACATATGAGGTTGTAGACCTTAAGTTATCTTCAAAGGCATCAAAGCTTGATAAGGCTGTTAAGGTTACACTTCCACTTTTTGAGAGCCTTAAGGGTGCTGAATGGATTGCTGCATACAGATTAGACGGCACAACTCTTACTTCTCTTGGTACAGTAGAAGTTAAGGATAATGCTTTTACTTTTGAGACAGACCATTTCAGTACATACGTATTTGTTAAAGCATCAGCTCCACAAAATAATGGCTCAGATGCTGATAACACAAAGACTGGTGATACAGCACCTGTCGCAACAGCAGTTGCAGTTGCAGCTCTTGCAGCAGCTTCATTTGCAGTTGTAGCTCTTAAGAAGAAGAACGCTTAATTGT
>JAFQVJ010000012.1 GCA_017408025.1 Lachnospiraceae bacterium | reverse complement strand
TTCCAATAGTCATTGTTAAGTAATCTACGTTCATGGTAACCTCTTTTCCAAAGCCTAGATAATGTAAGTTAAATAAGCCACTATATCAATACATTTGAGCTAATTAAATCTATTATATCATGAATTTTGCAAACCTCAATTTCTAATTGAGAAGTATGAAAAAAATTCAATCTACCAGAGTGGAGAAATCCACGCTGGTAATCTTTTTTGTTGTTGCAAACAATATAAACCTCTTAAAATGAGATTACGTTAAAAGTAATAAATTTATAGTTGTAAAAAAAGTTGAAACAAAAGTATACTACTCATAAGTATACAACTTTGCAATTTGAATAGAGGTGTTTAAAAGATGGTAGGCAGGTGTCAGAGTTGTATTCTTCTACATAAAGTAACAGCCCCAATATGGATTAAGTAAAACATATCAGGGCTGCTATAGGGTTGTATTATTTTTTAGAAATTAAGGGAGTAAGTTTTATTACTCTGTTGTATCCTGGAGAGCCTTGAAGCCTTCCTCACCAGTTCTAATCTTTACAACATTTTCTACATCATAGACAAAGATTTTTCCGTCGCCAATCTGACCTGTGTGAAGAACTGTTTTTGCAGCTGCGACAACCTGTTCTACAGGTACAAGGCTGACAACAATCTCAATCTTAACCTTTGGCAGAAGATTCATATCCATTGAAACACCACGGTAGTATGTAGTAGAGCCCTTCTGTACACCACAGCCAAGTACATTTGTTACTGTGATACCAGTCACACCGATAGCGCTCATTGCGTGCATAAATTCCTCAAGCTTGTTCTGTCTGGTGATAACAACGACCTTGGTGAGCTTCTGTACTCCTACAGCCGTTGTTGCTGTAGTCACGTCTGTATTGAGAGGAACCTCAGCAGGTGCCTGTGCAGCGGATGAAGTGTAAGCAGCCAGCTTGCTTTCTGTGTCAGTACCAAGAATCTCAGGAACAGCAGCCAGAGAATCCTGTGTGAGGAAACCAGCATAGCTTGATGCAAGACCATGCTCGCAAGAGTCAAGACCTGCAATTTCTTCTTCCTTAGAAACTCTAAGACCAATTGTGTGCTTAATAGCAAAGAAGATAATAATCATTGTTACAGTAACCCAAGCAGCAGTAGCTATAAATCCGATGAACTGAATTCCAAAAAGTTCAAAGCCACCACCTGTAAAGAGACCTTTTCCCTGTGTACCAGTACCATCGGAGAAGAGACCTACGCAGAGAGTACCTAAAGCACCGTTTAAGCCGTGGACACCCACAGCACCAACAGGGTCATCTATTTTACATACCTTATCAATAAATTCAATACCGAATACAACAACAAAACCTGAAATGATACCAATGATTGCCGCAGATGTAGGTGAAACAGTATCACAGCCAGCTGTGATTGCCACAAGTCCTGCAAGTGAGCCGTTAAGTGTCATGGAAACATCTGGCTTCTTATAACGGATCCAAGTAATAATCAATACGACTACAGTGGCAACAGCGGCAGCCAGGTTAGTGTTAAAGAAGACCTTACCAGCCGAAACGATTGCTTCGCCTTCCATAGATACTGTTGAGGCACCGTTGAAGCCAAACCAACAGAACCAGAGGATGAATACTCCAAGAGCGCCTACTGTTAAGTTGTGACCAGGAATAGCCTTTGGCTTGCCATCCTTGCCATATTTTCCGATACGAGGTCCAAGAATTTTAGCGCCTATTAAAGCGGCGATACCACCTACCATGTGAACGGCACATGAGCCGGCAAAATCGTGGAAGCCCATTTCCTGTAACCAGCCACCGCCCCAGATCCAGTGACCTGATACAGGGTAAACAACAAGGCTTATAAGTAAGCTATAGATACAATAAGAGGAGAATTTTGTACGCTCTGCCATGGCACCTGAAACAATTGTTGCAGATGTGGCACAGAATACAGTCTGGAAGATAAGGAATGCCCAGAATGGTACTCCGTCGGGAAGCATTCCTGAACCATAGTTAGCTTCAGAAGCTATACCACTAATACTTCCAAAGAAATCATTGCCTGAACCAAACATGATACCAAAACCAACAAGCCAGAACACAGGTGTTCCGATACAGAAGTCCATAAGATTCTTCATAATAATGTTTCCTGCGTTTTTAGCTCTGGTAAAACCGGTTTCTACCATAGCGAAACCAGCCTGCATAAAGAATACCAATGCGGCGCCAATAAGCACCCAAATGGTGTTAACTGATGAAAACATAATAATCGCTCCTTTCAAATAGGTATACAAAGACGCGCATCCTAGGGGAAGAATACGCGCCTTTGCATATTAAGAAAATGTGATATATGTAATCAGAGGTAAAAACCTCTGTGATTACTGAATTTAATAACTTTTTATTGATTGTGATATATCCATAGGATATATATTGCTAAAGCATGCTGTACAGATAGGCAAATCACCGACTGTAGACTGTAAATCTTCAATTTTCATATACCCAAGGGAATCGGCACCTATTAAGTGACAAATCTCTTCGGTAGAATGAGATGAAGCTATAAGCTGTCTGTTAGAAGGAACGTCCGTTCCAAAATAGCATGGGTACAAAAATGGAGGAGAGCATATTCTCACATGAACGCTTTTTGCGCCAGCCTGCTTGAGGCTGTGAATAAGATTAGCAATAGTAGTGCCTCTCACGATGGAATCGTCCACAAGTACAATGCTTTTATCCCTTACAGCAGGCTCAAGAACGCTGAGCTTAAGCTTAACACCAGCTTCTCGCTCCTTCTGTGTAGGCTTGATAAATGTTCTGCCAACATAGCTGTTTTTGTAGAATATATTTTTAAAAGGAATACCAGATGCCGTGGCAAATCCCTGTGCAGCTGCAAGACCTGAATCAGGAACACCGGCAACTAAGTCTGCGTCTATGGGATATGCTTTAGCAAGTGCCGCGCCAGCTTTTAGTCTGGATTCGTAAACAGATACTCCATCAATAGTGCTGTCAAGGCGAGCAAAGTATATATATTCAAAAATGCAGTGTGCCTGCTTTGTGTGACACAACTCAAGGTTGGAAGATATACCATCCTTTGTAATGGAAACGATTTCGCCTGGGCGAATATCTCGTATAAATTTTGCGCCGATAGCAGTTAAAGCACAGCTCTCAGATGCAATTATATAGGAGTCATCCTTCTTTCCTAAGCATAGAGGCTTTAGTCCGTATGGGTCGCGAACACCGATTAACTTTCTAGGACTTGCAATTACAAGTCCGTATGCACCTTTGATTTTTTCAGCCGTTTTTAATATGGCTTCTTCGACAGATGCAGTGTGAACTCGCTCCCTCGCAATATAGTAAGCTATAACCTCTGAATCAGTTGTGGTTTGAAAGATTGCGCCATTCATGGCAAGCTCATTTCTCAGCTCTTCAGTATTTACTAGATTACCATTATGTGCAAGAGCCAGAGTGCCCTTTATATAGTTGAGAACAAGAGGCTGGGCATTGCTTAGGGAAGAATCACCTGTAGTAGAGTACCGTACATGACCTACACCTAAGTTTCCTTTAAGTGATGATAGATTACTTTCTTTAAATACTTCATTGACAAGTCCCATACCCTTATATACATCTACATTTCCTTTTGGACCAGACGTGTCTGAAACAGCTATGCCACAGGATTCCTGACCACGGTGTTGGAGTGATGATAGCCCGTAGTAAATATACTGGGCTACATCATCTCCATTGGGATTGTACATTCCAAACACACCACATTCCTCTTTGATTTTATCAAAATCGTTCATGGTAAATTCCTTCCATAAAATCATATTTTAAGTGGAGTAAAAACCACATCACTTACAACGAGAACAGTAACTGATCGTATGTTGGATAAGGAAGCTTAGAGTCAGGAATAAGAGCTTCCGCCTCGTTTGCAATAAGTCTCAATTCCTCCATCTTTGTAAGAACATCCTTATGATAGCTGTCTGCGATTGCCTGCATACCTTCAAGGGAGTCGGCAGAAGCAGTAAGAGCCTTAAGCTCTGAAATACCAGCTGTTAAGCTTGTGTATGCGTTAGAGAGGGAAGTTACTAATGCTTCTTCTGTTGCGGTTGAAAGTGTTGGCAGGAAAGTCCTCTTAGATGAAGCACTTGCAGCAACCTCACCTGCGTATGTGCTGACAGCAGGAAGGAAGTCCTTTGTAAGCATTTCCTCAAGAGTGCGAGCCTCAATGCCAAGTGTCTTTACATAGTTCTCAAGAAGAATCTCATAACGGGATAATATTTCTTCCTTTGTAAAGATGTGATGCTTTGTAAATAATTCTACATTCTTGTCTGCGATAAAGCGTGGTAAACAATCAGGAGTAGAAGGAAGATTGTAAAGACCACGTGCTGTAGCCTCAGTAACCCATTCATCCGTGTAACCATTTCCGTTGAAGATAACTCTCTTATGCTTCTTGATAGCTCTCTTTACAAGCTCGTGAACTGCATGCTCCAAATCTTCTGGCTTTGTGCCCTCCAATTCTTTATAGAACTGGTCGAGAGCCTCAGCAACAGCTGTGTTTAAAACCATATTTGGGTTAGACACAGATGCTGATGAACCAAGCATACGGAACTCAAATTTATTGCCTGTAAATGCAAAAGGTGATGTACGGTTACGGTCTGTGTTATCCTTAAAGAAATGAGGAAGTACATGTGCACCTGTCTCTAACTGAATCTTTTCCTGCTTACCGAAGTATGTATCGTTTTCAATTGAGTTAAGAACTGCTGTAAGCTCATCTCCAAGGAAGATTGAAACGATAGCAGGAGGTGCTTCATTTCCACCGAGACGGTGATCATTTCCTGCACTTGTAGCAGAAACTCTCATCAAGTCTGCGTACTCATCAACTGCCTTGATAACAGCCATGAGGAATACTAAGAATTGAATATTTTCAGCAGGTGTGCTACCTGGATCAAGAAGGTTAACTCCTTCGTTAGTTGTCATTGACCAGTTGTTGTGTTTACCACTACCATTTATACCTTCGAAAGGCTTCTCATGAAGGAGACAAACAAGACCGTGCTTGTCAGCAACCTTCTTCATAATTTCCATAGTCAGCTGATTATGGTCAACTGCCACATTGGCTGTGTCAAAAATAGGAGCAAGCTCATGCTGTGCAGGAGCAACCTCGTTGTGCTTTGTCTTAGCTGGGATGCCAAGCTTCCAGAGCTCCTCGTCAAGGTCGTGCATATAAGCTGAAACCTTTGATTTAATAGAGCCGAAGTAATGGTCTTCCATCTCCTGCCCCTTTGGAGCAGCTGCACCAAAAAGTGTTCTGCCACAGAAGATTAAATCTTTTCTCTTCTTATACAGCTCCTTATCTACAAGGAAGTATTCCTGCTCAGGACCTACTGTTGTGGAAACTCTCGTAACGCCTGTATTACCTAGAAGATGAAGCATTTTTACTGCACTGTTGCTTAATGCTTCCATTGATCTAAGAAGAGGTGTCTTCTTATCAAGTGCCTGTCCGCCGTATGAACAGAATGCTGTAGGTATGTAGAGTGTTTTATCCTTGATAAATGCAGGAGATGTAGGATCCCATGCCGTGTAACCTCTTGCTTCGAATGTGGCACGAAGACCACCAGATGGGAAGCTTGAAGCATCAGGCTCACCCTTTACAAGCTCCTTACCAGAGAAGTCCATAATCACTTCGCCATCACCTACAGGAGTAATGAAGCTGTCGTGCTTCTCGGCGGTGAAACCTGTCATTGGCTGGAACCAGTGGGTAAAGTGGGTAGCTCCATTTTCAACAGCCCACTCCTTCATGGCTACAGCAACGGAATTTGCTACATCTAATTCCAAGTGAGTTCCATTCTCAATGGTCTTTCTAAGTGCCTTATACATATCCTTAGGAAGCTTATTTCGCATAACCTTATCGTTGAATACCAGACTTCCATAAAGTGTTGGGATTTCAGTTGTAATTTCCTTTGTCAGTTCATGTGTCATAAGAAAATCTCCTTTCGTCTGTGAATACATATTAAAATGTTATTGAAAACAAAAAGGCACTCCGAACATAAAGTCCGAAGCGCCTTTGCTTCCAAAAAGCTACTATCAAAATTGAAGGTGGCTTTTGTATTCGATTTATGGGTCTTAGTATACACGCATAAAATTAAATGTCAAGAGAAAATTTAAAATTTCTTCAATCGGCAAAGTACCACATGGAGTATATTTTACATTATCAAAAGGTTGGTGTGTTTATAGATGCATCAATCTTCTTTTATGCCTCTTACGCCGTAGTGTCCTCAGACTACAAAGGTATCTATGTACATTTTTTCGCATTGAGAGGTTCCGAGAATTTTCTTAGGCACCGTTTTTAGAATAAGTGGGTTTGTTTTTTATCGA
>JAFQVJ010000011.1 GCA_017408025.1 Lachnospiraceae bacterium | reverse complement strand
TCGAAGTTGCGAATGGAGGAAGCAGCGAAAGCTTCGAAGAAGCGAAGCTGCTGGTTTATACCATAGAAGAGGACGAATGTCCTCCATGAGCAACGAAGAGCGAAAGCTCGAAGTTGCGAAAAAATACTTTACAAATTTCTTAATCGTGTTAAAATAATATACAGTTGTTTGGGGAAAACTCAAACGTAAATGAATAAACTAACACTGTGATGAGACGAGTAGATAGGCAGAATGGAATTTAATCGCAGTCACAATAGTGACTACGATTTTTAGCAGAGAGAGGTTAGGTGGTGTGAATACCTCATTCCTGGCTTTTATCGAAAACTACCTCTGAGTGACCCCAATCCGGTCCGTTGATTACGTTATAATCATCAAGAGAGGCAGATTATAATCTGCAACTTGGGTGGAACCACGGTTATATATCGTCCCTTGTACCATTATGGTACAAGGGCGTTTTTTATTTAATAGGAAAGTTCTTCAAACTTCCCTATTAAACAAAAAACGCTCCCCAAAGGATCGCACTACGGCGGATAGGAAGATGAGCGCTCGCACGAGAAGAAAATGTCAGCTGAAGCTGACCGTCCTCGGCTCGCAACGCTCCGCGAGGAATTAATCGCAGCTGCTTTGCAACTACGATTTTTGTATCCAATTTTTATTCGAACAAGCAAATAGAAAGGAAGAAAGAAAATGAAAATTACTTTAAAAGACGGTTCAGTTAAAGAATACCCACAGGCAATGTCAGTTATTGATATCGCAAACGACATTAGCGAAGGTTTAGGAAGAGCAGCATGCGCTGGTGAGGTTAACGGTGAAGTAGTTGACCTTAGAACAGTTATAGAGGAGGATTCTACACTTAGCATCCTCACATTCAATGACGAGGCTGGTAAAGCTGCCTACAGACATACATGCTCACATGTTCTCGCAGAGGCTGTTAAGAGACTTTATCCAGATGCCAAGCTTGCCATAGGACCTTCTATAGATACAGGCTTCTATTATGACTTTGAGCATGCTCCATTTTCAAGAGAAGATCTTGACAAAATTGAGGCAGAGATGAAGAAGGTTATCAAGGAGAATGCTAAAATTGAGAGATTTACAATGCCAAGAGAAGAGGCTATAAAGTTCATGGAGGAAAAGGGTGAGCCATATAAGGTGGAACTTATTCGTGACCTTCCAGAGGATGCTGTTATTTCATTCTACAGCCAGGGCGATTTCGTAGATCTTTGTGCAGGTCCTCATCTTATGAAGACAGGTGCTATCAAGGCGTTTAAGCTTATATCATCATCAGGTGCATACTGGAGAGGAAAGTCTGAAAATCAGATGCTTGCAAGAATCTACGGTACAGCATATACAAAGAAGGATGAACTTGCAGCTTACCTTGAGCATCTTGAAGATATTAAGAAGCGTGATCACAACAAGCTTGGTAGAGAGATGGAAATCTTCACAACTGTCGACGTTGTTGGACAGGGCTTACCACTCCTTATGCCGAATGGTGTAATTATGCTTCAGGAGTTACAAAGATGGATTGAAGATGAGGAGACAAAGAGAGGATATGTAAGAACAAAGACACCTCTTATGGCTAAATCGGACCTTTACAAGATTTCAGGTCACTGGGATCATTATAAGGATGGTATGTTTGTACTTGGTGATGAGGAAAAGGATGATGAGGTGTTTGCTTTAAGACCGATGACTTGTCCATTCCAGTATTATGTATATAAGAACAGCCAGAAGAGCTATAGAGACCTTCCTATCAGATACGGTGAGACATCTACACTTTTTAGAAATGAGGATTCAGGTGAGATGCACGGTCTTACAAGAGTTCGTCAGTTTACTATTTCAGAGGGTCACTTGATTGTGCGTCCTGATCAGATGGTTGAAGAGTTTAAGGATTGTCTTGCTCTTGCTAAATATTGCTTAGAGACACTTGGCGTTGAAAGTGAAGTAACATACCATCTTTCAAAGTGGGATCCAGAGAATAAAACAAAGTATATTGGTGAGCCAGAGGTTTGGGAGGAAACAGAACAGCATATCAGAGATATATTAAATGAGCTTAACATTTCATTTGTAGAGGATGTTGGTGAGGCAGCATTCTACGGACCAAAGGTAGACATCAATGCCAAGAATGTATATGGCAAGGAAGATACAATGATTACAATCCAGTGGGATGCACTTCTTGCTGAGCAGTTCGATATGTACTACATTGACCAGAATGGTGACAAGGTTAGACCTTACATTATCCACAGAACATCAATGGGATGCTATGAGAGAACACTTGCATGGCTTATTGAGCATTACGCAGGATTATTCCCAACATGGCTTTGTCCAGAACAGGTTCGTGTACTTCCAATCTCAGAAAAGTATGCTGACTATGCTGCAAAGGTGGAAGCTGAGCTTAAGAATAATGGTATTCGTTGTTCTGTTGATAACCGTTCAGAGAAGATTGGCTTCAAGATTAGAGATGCCAGATTAAAGAGAGTTCCTTACATGCTCGTTGTTGGACAGAAGGAAGAGGAAGAAGGCAAGGTATCTGTGAGAAGCCGTTACCTTGGCGATGAAGGTCAGAAGGAGCTTTCGGTATTTATTGATGAAATCTGTAAGGAAATCCGTACAAAGGAAATCAGAAAGATAGAGGTCGAAGGTAGCGAGAACTAATTTCATCAGAAAGTGTAAAAACTTGAGAACACAGATGTAAAGAATATGTGAATGTGATAATGGGGGGATTGCATGGCAAATTTCCCCAAAAAATAATTAAAATAGTGACTCTTATTTTGCTGAAATACATAAATATATAGAAGGCAAATGTCATAAAATTCATAAAAGAAAGCGTGAGAATTATGCTGATAGATAATCTTATATTTAGCCTGAACGCTACCATGCCATTATTTCTGGTTATGGTAGTAGGATGGTTTTTGAAAAACAAAAGGTTGATAAGTGACGAGTTCGTAAATGTATCAAACAAGCTTAATTTCAATGTTACACTTGTCTGCCTTCTGTTTCTTGATATGAAAGATTGCGGTATCAAAGAAAACTTTGATGGAAAGTATGTATTATATTGCTTTGTGGTAACCTTTGTATGTATTGTTGCGACATGGATAGGAGCAAGAATATTTGTAAAGGATAAATCTGCTATAGCAGAGTTTGTACAAGGTTCATACAGAGGTAGTGCGGCAGTACTTGGAATGGCGCTTATCGCTAATGTGGCTGGAGATACTGGCATGGGTCCTATTATGATAGTGGGAGCAGTGCCATTGTACAACATATTTGCAGTAATTATTCTTGCAGTAGAGAGTCCTGATGACAAGGAAAAAAACTTAAAAGAGCTGGCAAGAAAGGCAGTCAAGGGAGTATGCACAAATCCTATTATTTTAAGCCTTTTTGCGGGAATGATATTTTCTTTCTTTGAATGGGATTTCCCACAGATTGTAAATAAAACAATGTCTAGTATAGCCAGTCTTACAACACCTCTTGCGTTACTGTGCATAGGTGCAAGCTTTAAGGGAAAAGCGGCTATAAAAATGCTCGGACCTACAGTTGTAGCTACCCTTATTAAGCTTGTTATACAGCCACTTGTGTTTCTACCAATTGCTGCAAAGCTTGGTTTTGGAGTGGCAGAAATGGCAGCGGTGCTTATTATGCTTGGTGCACCAACAACACCAAGCTGTTACATAATGGCGAAAAACATGGGGCATGAAGGTACACTGACGGCAAGCATTGTAGCACTGACAACTTTACTATCAGCATTTACGGTAACATTCTGGGTATTCTTTATGAAGACGTTTGGATGGATATAGTTAGTAGAATATGATAATAGTATATACCAAGTTAATATGTAAAAGCATCTGCATATAAATAACAATCAGGCTGAGGTTGAATATCTTCTACCTCAGTCTGATACTTTTGGTGTATAAAGGAGTTTACATATATTGACGTCTAAACTCGCTTGGTGTCATTTCATATTTTTTCTTAAACAATCTGTTGAAGTATGACAAATTATCAAAGCCTGATTCCATGGCAATAGCTATTATGGATGATGAAGACGAAAGTAAAAGTCTTGATGCCATAGTCAATCTGTAATTATTCAGATACTCTATAAATGAAACCTCCATATTATTTTTAAAGAATTTCATAAAATGTGACTGACTAAAATCGCATAGCCTAGCCATATCTTCAATAGTAATATTGTCGGCATAATTATTTTCAACATATTTGATAATAAGCTTCATCTTATCCAATGATTTCTTTCTTTTTACAGGAGTAGTATCCTTTGGTAAATTCGTAAAAATTATATAGAACATTTGGAAAAGATAGCTTTTGATAGCTAACTGGTAACCGTGAGGAAAAGTTTTGCATATCTCATCGGCACTGTCGATACATTTGGCAATATCGCAGTAATATGAACAGGTTGAGGCGTTAAAAATTGTAGGAACCTGGACAGTTCTTTTTGTCAGAGAACTAAAAAAATGATTGTAGCAGAAGTCATTATGCTTGCTAGTGAGGATTTCGGAACCAAAAATAATGTTTTCATATTCCATTGTCTCGTTATCCTTTTGCTCAATTGAATGCAACTGACCGGGTACGATAAGTATAATATCTCCGCTCTTAACATGGTGATAATCCAAATCAAGGGATATTATGCCAGCACCTTTTTTTATGTAGATAATCTCATACTCATTGTGCCAGTGTGTTGGCACAGAAGTGAAGTCAAGAGGAATAGTGCATAGATAAGTGATATAGGGAAATGAGTCATCACCATGAGCTTTTTTTTCTTCATAATTTTCGTATTCTAAGATGTTCATTATTGATTCCTTTCCGCAATTTTTTTCGTGCATTATTTCGTGACTGTATTATGCGATAAACACTTGAAAAAGTAATAGTAAATGTATTATTATAGTAGTATTATACAAAATAAAATATTGAGTGTAACTATAAAAAATTATAAAAACATATCAATTATTTTAGGTAAGGAGAGTAGAAATATGTCAGACAGAAGATGGTGGAAGGAAGCGGTTATCTATCAGATATATCCTAGAAGCTTTAAGGATAGCAATAAAGATGGAGTAGGTGATATACCAGGTATAATAGAGAAGTTAGATTATTTTAAATGGCTTGGAGTTGATGCACTGTGGTTAAGTCCCGTATACAAATCACCAAATGATGATAATGGATACGATATATCAGATTATTTTGATATCATGGATGAATTTGGTACCATGGAGGATATGGACAAGCTCATAGCAGAGGCTAAAAAGAGGGATATACGTATCATTATGGATATGGTATTTAATCATACTTCGGATGAGCATGCATGGTTTATAGAAGCAAGAAAGTCTAAGAATAATAAATATAGAGATTACTATATATGGAGAGATCCGGTTGATGGCAAGGAGCCAAATGATATGGGCTCGTGCTTTTCTGGAAGTGCATGGCAGCTTGACGAGCAGACAGGACAGTATTATCTTCACATATTCAGCAAGAAACAGCCTGACTTAAACTGGGAGAATGTTAAGGTTAGAAAAAGTGTGGCAGAGATAGTTGAGTTCTGGCTTGATAAAGGAGTTGGCGGATTTAGGCTGGATGTTATAGAAAATATCGGAAAGATTCCTGATGAAAAGATTGTAGCAAATGGTCCAAAGCTACATGAATATATTCATGAACTTTATGAAAATGGTTTCAATGCAAGAGGAACTGGAGAGGATATAGTAACTATTGGTGAATGCTGGTCTGCAGATATAGATATAGCTACTAAATATACCGCACCGGAAAACAAAGAATTGTCTATGGTATTCCAGTTTGAACATATAAGCCTTGATGAACAAAAGGGAAAGGCAAAATGGGATACAAAAGAGCTTGACCCTTTGGATTTGAAGCGAGTTCTCTACAAGTGGCAGATTGAGCACACTAAGGGATGGAATACACTTTTCTGGGATAATCACGATTTGCCAAGAATTGTGTCCCATTATGGTAATGATGGAGAGTACAGAGTAGAGAGCGCTAAAATGCTTGCAACTCTTCTTCACGGTATGAAGGGTACACCTTTCATATATCAGGGTGAAGAAATAGGGATGACAAATATCCAGTTTGATGATATAGTAGAGTACAGAGATATTGAAACCTTGAATATGTACAAGGAAAGAATTGCGGCAGGATACGCTAAAGAAGACATTATGAAGTCAATTTATATAAAGAGTCGCGATAATGCCAGAACGCCTATGCAGTGGACTTGTGGGAAGAACGCAGGATTTACTGATGGTAATCCATGGATTGGTGTGAATGAAAACTACAGAGAAATAAATGTTGAGAAATCTTTGGCAGATGAAAATAGTGTTCTTCATCATTATAAGAAGCTTATAAATTTAAGAAAAACAGATAAGGCATTTGTTTACGGAGAATTTACACCTATACTGATGGAAGATAAGGATATCTTTGCGTATTACAGAACATATGGTAAGGACAAGTTCTTAATAATATGTAATTTTTATGGAAGAGATAGAATTATAGAAGTTGCAGATGTAGATGATACAAAAGTGAAAACGGAGATAATCCTTAGTAATTACGCAGATTCATCGAAAAAACTTGAAAAATTGCCACTTCGACCATACGAAGCTGTGATATATAAAATTGATAGTATCGTACTATAAAATACTACTATACTACAAGTAAAAGAAAAAAAAGGGTATTATAATGCTAACATGATGAAGCTACATGATATTAAATAAGCTTCACCTAAGTATGAACCCTAAAAAATTATATAAACAAAAGGGTGTAATAGACCGAAGGCTTGCGAAAGACATAAATCATGTATAGCAATACGAGGTCAGGAGAAGGTACATCCAACATAGGAGGTAATTATGTTAAAAGAGTATTGTAACAAGAAGTACGGCAAAGAGTTGAGCGCACTTTCAAACGAGGAGATTTATGTTGCTCTTCTTGAGATGACAAAGGAAATGTCACAGGCTAAGGTATCAAATGAGGGCAAGAAGAAGATTTACTACATCTCAGCTGAGTTCCTTATTGGAAAGCTTTTGTCAAACAACTTAATCAACTTAGGAATCTTCGGTGAAGTTAAGGCTGAACTTGAGGCTGCTGGTAAGAGCATCTATGATATAGAGGAGATCGAGCCAGAACCATCACTTGGTAACGGTGGTCTTGGCAGACTTGCTGCATGTTTCCTTGATTCAATGGCAAGCATTGGTTTAAACGGTGATGGTATCGGATTAAACTACCATTTTGGTCTCTTTAAGCAGGTATTTGAAAATAATTTCCAGAAGGAAACAAAAAATCCTTGGATTGAGGATAAAGGCTGGCTTACAAAGACAGATAAGTCTTACGAAGTTGAGTTCGGTGGTTTTAAGGTTAGATCAGTATTATATGATATAGATGTAACGGGTTACGAGAATAGAACAAATAAGCTTCACTTATTTGATATTGAGTCAATCGATGAGAGCCTTGTTTGGGGTGATGACATTCACTTTGATAAGACACAGATTGCAAAGAACCTTACATTATTCTTATATCCAGATGATTCGGATGAGGCTGGTAACTTACTTAGAATATATCAGCAGTATTTCATGGTATCAAACGGTGCAAGATTAATCCTTGATGAAGTTAAGGCTAAGGGCTGCAACCTTCATGATTTACATGAGTACGCTACAATTCAGATTAACGATACACACCCATCAATGGTTATTCCAGAGTTAATCAGACTTCTTACAGCAGAGGGAATCTCACAGGATGAGGCTATTGATATTGTATCTAAGACATGTGCATATACAAACCATACAATTCTTGCAGAAGCACTTGAGAAGTGGCCAATTCATTACCTTGAGAAGGTTGTTCCACAGCTTGTTCCAATCATCAGAGTATTAGATGAGAGAGTAAGAGCTAAGTTCGGTGATCCTTCAGTATATATCATTGACGAGCAGAACAGAGTTCATATGGCTCATATGGACATCCACTACGGATATAGTGTAAACGGTGTTGCTTATCTCCATACAGAGATTTTAAAGAACAGCGAGTTAAATAACTTCTTCAAGATTTATCCAGAGAAGTTTAACAATAAGACAAATGGTATCACATTCAGAAGATGGTTACTTCACTGTAACGAGGATCTTGCAGCTTACATTGAGAAGCTTATTGGACCAGAGTTCAAGAAGGATGCTACAAAGCTTAAGGATTTAGAGAAATTCATCAATGATGATGCAGTTCTTGAAGGCTTACTTGAGACAAAGAAGGCTAGAAAGAAGGTTCTTAAGGATTACTTAAAGAAGACACAGAATGTTGATATTGATGAGAACTCAATTTACGATATTCAGGTTAAGAGACTTCATGAGTACAAGCGTCAGCAGTTAAATGTACTTTATGTTATCTACAAGTACTTAGAGATTAAGAAGGGTAATAAGCCAGAGACACCTATCACAGTAATATTCGGTGCAAAGGCTGCTCCAGCTTACCAGATTGCAAAGGATATTATTCATGCAATCTTATGCTTACAGAATCTTACAGCAAACGATCCAGAGGTTGCACCATACTTAAAGGTTGTTATGGTAGAAAACTATAACGTATCAAAGGCTGCTAAGCTCTTCCCAGCTTGTGATATTTCAGAGCAGATTTCACTTGCTTCTAAGGAAGCTTCTGGTACAGGTAACATGAAGTTCATGCTTAACGGTGCTGTTACACTTGGAACAATGGATGGCGCAAACGTTGAGATTGCTGAGCTTGTTGGAAAAGACAACATCTACACATTTGGTGAGAGCAGTGAGCAGGTAATTGAGCATTATGCTAAGGGTGATTACGTAGCAGCAAACTACTACATCAATGATGCAGATATCAGAGAATACATCAACTTTATCATCAGCCCAGAGATGATGAAGATTGGTAATCCATATGTATTATTAAGACTTCATGCAGAGCTTATCCAGAAAGACTGGTTCATGACATTACTTGATGTTAAGGATTACATCAGAGTTAAAGAGACAGCTCTTAAGGATTATGCTGACAGAAAGACATGGGCTAAGAAGATGCTTGTGAATATTGCAAACGCTGGATTCTTCTCATCAGATAGAACAATAGAAGAATACAACAGAGATATCTGGCATTTATCATAAAACCTAATTTAATAAAATTGTTAATGCAAATCGCCGGTTAAAAGCCGGCGATTTCTTTATTGTATAGGAAAGTTCTCGAAACTTTCCTATACAACAAAAATGCTCCGCAAAGGATCGCACTACGGTGGATAGGAAGATGTCGCTAAAGCGACCCGCCGTAGGCGGAGAATCTTGCAAGTAAGATTCTTTTTTATCATAAAGGAAAGATATATGAAAAAAAGATGAGCACTCGCACGAGAAGAAATATCAGCTGAAGCTGACCGTGCTCCACTTTGTTCTTGTTATTTTTCGTAAAACAATGTAAAATATAAAATGGTTTTATTTCATTTGGATAAAATTCGGAGGTTTACATGTATAGAATTTTAATTGTAGATGATGAAAAGATAGAGAGAAAAGGCGTAAGCTTTCTTATAAAGCAGATGGATGTAGAGTGCGAACTGACAGAGACAGTAAATGGTCAGGAGGCATTGGAATGGCTTGAGGAAAACGAAGCGGATATTCTTCTCACTGATGTAAAAATGCCGCATATGGATGGTATAGATTTAATAAGAAGTATAAAAGAAAAGAATATAAATCCTAAAATGAAGATAATCATTATAAGTGGTTATAGTGATTTTGAATATGCGAAGCTTGCAGTTAAGCTGGGGGTATCAGATTATCTTCTTAAGCCGGTAGATCCTAAAGAGTTCGAGCCTGCTATGAGGAAAATTATGGACGATATAGACAATGAGAAGATAGAGAAAGTATTTATGGAACAGAGTATGTCTTTTATGAAGCAGCATTATCTGTATTCTCTTGTTAATGGTCTTCCTTTGAGCGACATTCCTCCTAGTCAGATGGAAGTGTTGGAGATAAAAAATTATAAACGACTTATGCTGATGGAGTTTGAAAACACTTTCTTTGGTAAGTGCGATACTGATTTTTATGAAAATATCAGAGAATGTCTTTATGAATATGATAAGGATTATCAGTATCTTAACCTTAATCCTGAACAGGGAGTTATTTTGTTCACAGTAGATAAATCTAATGAGGATTATTGGAAAGGAATAGCTACAACTATCAGTAAAATGATAGAGAACACGTATAAGACAAACGTATATGTAGCGGTATCAAAATCCTTTGAAAAACATGAGGAGATAGTAGGAGCATTTGAAGATACAGAAACTCTTATGGAAAACAGATTTTATCAGAATGATACTAAGATCTATTTGCCTTATGAAAATGAAGAATCACCATTGCTCGTACAGATTGATGATGACACATTGATGAAACAGATGAAGCAGGATATCAAGATGAAGGATGCTATAAGCCTTAGAGAACATTTTGATAAGCTTTGTCTTAAATATAGAAGCAAAACTGATTTTTCCCAGGTTTATATAAAGTTTATATTCTCCAATTTGCTTAAGGATTTTTATGACATACTTCCTGATGTTAATGAACTTGAACTTAACAAGGAGATAGACAGATTATATCGTTCCAATGATTTCCAGACGGTAATTGATATAATCAACATTAATATAGAAAGAATAGAAAACACATTCTCGAAGAATCCGAAGATGATACACAGAGAGGTTGAGGAAGTAAAACAGTATATATACAACCATTATGGAGAGGAAATTGGTGTTGAGATTCTTGCAGATATGGTATATATGGCGCCAAGCTACTTGAGTTGTATATTTAAGAAGGAAACAGGACAAAACCTGAGTAAATTTATCAAGTCGTACAGGATGGAAAAGGCAAAAGAGATGCTTGAGGAAACGCAGAAGAAGATTGTAAATATAAGCAATGATGTGGGATATCCAAATGTATCATATTTCTGTCAAAGCTTTAGGGAATATTTTGGTATAAGTCCACAGAAGTTCAGAAGTCAGGGGGACATATAGTTGTTTAAAAAAATTGCAACAGCCTTTAGCAATACAAAGCTAAAAGGTAAGCTATTTCTGATTTACTTTTTAGTCGGTATTGTACCGATGGTATTTCTTGTCATTATAAGTACAAAACTAATGACTTCTATATTGAAGGAAAAGGAAAATGCCAGTATTAAAACATACTTGAACCAGGCTGCATATAGCGTAGACGCAGAGCTGATAGCATATAACAGTATTTCTGATTATCTGTCCTTCAATGATGTTGTGGCACAGGTATTGGTGGCATCCTACGAGAATCCTTATGATCTGTACACTCAGATAAAGGCGGTTATTAAACCACAGATGGAAACAATAAAGTATTTCAGCGATACTGCTAAACAGGTTACTATTTATGCAAATATAAATGGTATAAAGTATGAAGATATTATTGTTCCTATAGCAGATATTGCGTATGAACCTTGGTACAATCAGGCGTGTGGTGATGTGGCAAGGCAATGGTATACTGACGCAGAGAAGAATATAGCATTCTGTGTCAGAAGAATGTCTATGCTTGATAAATACAACAAGCTTGGCATTTTATATTTATCTATTGACTATAACAAATTGTTCGAACCACTCTCAAACAATGATATGGGAAAAAATTATGGAATTTTTATTACAGATAAAGATAATAAGGTGGTGTACAGCCTGGCACGCTTTGAAGAAAGGTATGAAGATTGCGCTTTGACTTACGAACAGTTCCAACAATTGGATTCCGATTCAGAATATACAGTAATGTATGAAGAATTGGAAGAGACATCATGGAAGCTATGGCTTTATAAAGCAGATAAAACGATTTTAAGCGATACAGAGCCTATCAATTTAATTTGGTATGCTGTGGCTATAAGTGCATCATTGGCATTAGTTGTTGGGACTATTGCTGTCAGCAAATTCATAACAGGTAGGATTGAATATCTTAGAAACGGTATGAAAACGGCTGAAAGCGGAAATTTTGATGTGCGCCTTGAAGTTAGGGAAAAGGATGAAATTGGTGAACTTATAAGTGGATATAATACACTTATAGATGAAGTGCATAACCTTATCCATCAGGTGTATGAAAGTAAGCTTACAGAGAAGAAACACGAGATGAAGGCATTGCAGAATCAGATAAACCCTCATTTCCTGTATAATACATTATCACTTATTAACTGGAAAGCACTTGAAGTTGGCAATGAGGATATAAGTAATATCACTCTGGCACTTTCAAATTTCTATCGCACGTCACTAAATAAGGGCAGCAATACCATGTCTGTAGAGGCTGAGATTAGCAATGTCAGGTCATATATAGATATTCAGCTCTTTATGCGAGATTACTCATTTGAAGTAAAGTATGATGTGCATGATGAAATTTTAAAATACGAGACATTAAATCTTATATTACAGCCTATAGTGGAAAATGCTATTGAGCATGGAATAGATGTAAGACGAGATGGAAAGAAAGGTCTTATAACCATAAAGGGATGGAAAGAAGAAAATCTTATATATATAAGTGTTGAAGATAATGGTGTTGGTATGGATGATGAAAAGGCGCAATCTATAATTACACGAGATTCTAAGGGCTATGGTATACGTAATGTCAATGAAAGAATACAATTGTATTATGGTGAACAGTATAGTCTGAGAGTGAATAGTAAAATAAATGAAGGTACCTGTATCACTGTGTGTATACCGGCAATAGAGATGAAAAATGGGTAAAAGGCTTATAAAAATGGGCCTTTTACCCACTTTTATGTTCGTATTGTGGTGTGTGAAGAAGTTAATCTATCATTTTTTTACAAGCACATATGGATGATGAACTTTTTCGCACTTGATTTCTATTATATGTATAAATATATATAAATATTTTAAATAATAAAAATTCGATATAAATCTATGATTTTTAATATATCTTTTATTGGTACTACATCATATAATAGGTGCATAAAGAAAGCCTAATACTACATAAATGCGTATTTGGTAAATTTATAGGAGGAAAAATTATGAAACTTAAGAAGTTAACAGCACTTGCTATGACAACAGCAATGTGTGCAGCAACAGTTTTCGGTTGTGGTTCATCAGAGGATGGCAGCAAGGAAACAACAACAGGCAGCGGTGCTTCAGAAGAAAACCCTATTAAGGCTGAAATCAAAGTATGGAGCCCACAGGAAGATCAGACATCAGGCTGGATTCAACAGGAATGTGAGAACTTCAGCAAGGCTCATCCAGAATGGGATATTACATTCACATATGAGGTATGTGGTGAAGGTGATGCGAAGACAAACGTTGTAGCAGACGTTGAGGCAGCTGGTGATGTATATTTCTTTGCTAACGATCAGCTTACAACATTACTCAATGCAGAAGCTATTGCTAAGTTTGGTGGTACTGTAGTAGATGATATCAAGGCTACAAACAGTGAAACACTTGTAAACTCAGTTACAATTGATGGTAATATCTATGGTATTCCATTCACAGCTAATACATGGTTCTTATACTATGATAAGTCTGTTTATTCAGAAGATGATGTTAAGAGCCTTGACACAATGTTAGAGAAGGGTGTAGTTGCATTCCCTGTAACTAACACATGGTATACAGCATCGTTATACGCAGCAGCAGGTGCTACATTCAGCGGTGCAGCTGGTAACGATGAGTCAGCTGGTACAGAGTTAGGCGACAAGGCAGCAAAGGTAACAGATTACATCATTGATTTATATGCTAACGCAAACTTCCGTGACCTTGAAGCTCCAGATGCTATAAAGGGATTTGCAGATGGTACTGTTGCAGCTTGTATGGGTGGTACATGGAATTACGAAGATGTTAAGGCAGCTCTTGGTGATAACATTGGTATCGCACAGCTTCCAGCAATCAACATTGACGGAACAGATTGCGTTCTTAAGTCATTCGCTGGTTCAAAGTGTATCGGTGTTAACCCACGTACTGAGTACCCAGAGATAGCTACAGCATTAGCTAAGTATCTTGCTGGTAAGGATGCACAGCAGTCTCATTATGAGATGAGAAACATCATCCCATGTAATACAGAGTTACTTGAAGTTGATGTAATCAAGAGCGATGCTTTAGTTAAGGCACAGGGTGATACAATTGCTAATACTTCAATCGTTCAGCCACTTGATTCAAAATTCAATGATAACTACTGGGACGCAGCAGGTGCAATAATCGCCGAGATTAAGGCTGGTACTTGTACAAAGGATAACTCAGCTGAGAAGACACAGGCATTTGAGGATGCTTGTAACGGCAACAATTAATAACGCTATTTAAAGATTTTAGTTCATAAGATTCTCCGTGGTATCACGTGACCGACAGATGCCGCGGGGAATTTTTTAAACAGCGATGCAGTAGGAGGCACATTGTGAAGAATATATTTAAAAGAAAGCCATCTGAATTCGCAACAGAATATACAGTTACAAATGCCTTAAAGAAGGGTGATATTCTTACAAGATTATCGTTCTTGTTGCTTGGAGCTGGTAATATTGCGAGAAAGCAGATTGCAAAAGGCTTATTGTTCGTCTTTACAGAAATTTGTTATATCTATTATATGGTTAGTTATGGTTTCTATTCGTTATCAGAGTTTGTAACATTAGGTCATTATGAGAGAATAGAAACAGAGACTGATTGGGGCGGATATACTTACGAGTATATAGGTATTCCATCAGTACGAGTACTTCTCTATGGAGTGGCAACAATAGTTTTAACACTTTTGTTTGTTGCGTTTTGGCGAGAAGCAGTTAAGAGTGCATACAAGGTACAACGTTTGAATGAGACAGGCATGTATGTAAATAAATTTATTGATGACATCAAGGATTTATTTAATGTAAATCTTCATAAACTTTTACTTGCTCTTCCTTTGGCAGGTATTCTTACATTCACTGCATTACCATTAATATTCATGATGTTGATGGCATTTACAAATTATTCTGATGCTGTGACTCCGGATGGAACATCAAACTATCTGAACAGATTTTACTGGGTAGGTTTTGACAGCTTCAAGGATGTACTTAGCATCAACGGTAATATCGGTGAACAGTTCTGGAGTGTTCTTGCTTGGACACTTATTTGGGCAGTTTTTGCTACATTATTGAATTATATTGGTGGTATGATTCTTGCCATCATTATTAATAGAAAAGAAACAAAGTTTAAGGGCTTGTGGAGATTCAACTTTGTATTGTCAATTGCTATACCACAGTTCGTATCATTGCTTATCATGAGAACTATGCTTAGTGATACAGGTGCTATCAACAATCTTCTTATGGATTGGGGATTGATAGATAAGGCATTGCCGTTCTGGACAAATGCTACGTGGGCAAGAGTGACAGTTATCGTAGTAAACCTTTGGGTTGGTATACCTTACACTATGCTTCAGTTATCAGGTGTATTGCAGAATATTCCGGCAGAGTTATATGAAGCTGCTAAGGTAGATGGTGCTAATGCGATTACAACATTCTTTAAGATAACATTACCATACATGTTATTCGTAACAACACCATATCTTATCACAACATTTACAGGAAATATCAATAACTTTAACGTTATTTATCTCTTAACAGGTGGTGGACCTGGAAAGCTGGGATATACGGCAGGACAGACGGATCTCTTGGTAACGTGGTTGTATAAGCTGACTATCGACAAGAACGATTATAATATTGGTGCGGTTATCGGTATTATGACATTCGTTGTACTGGCTATAGTTTCATTAGTAACTTATAGAAGTTCAGGCTCTTATAAGGATGAGGAGGGATTCCAGTAAAATGAGTAAGAAAATTAAGGTTAAGAAAAAATTTAATCCAAGGAGATTTGTAACTAACAGTGTAGTTCATGTTTTCCTTACCGTACTTTCAGTTATCTGGTTATTCCCTGTATTATGGGTTATATTACAGAGCTTTAGAGTTGAGAATAATGGATACGGTTCATATACAACATATTTCTTCCCTAAGGAATTGGGATTTAAAAACTATATCAGACTTTTCACAGAGACTGATATATTGAATTTCCCACAGATGTTTATGAATACTCTTATAATTGCCATATTTACATGTATCATATCAACACTCTTTGTATTGTCAGTAGCATACACAATGTCAAGACTTAGATTTAAGCTTAGAAAGACTTATCTTAACTTGGCTATGATTATGGGACTTTTCCCTGGATTCATGTCAATGGTTGCTACTTATCAGATATTAAAGACACTTGGTCTTACAGAAGGTGAGTTAGTAAGAGTTGCTATGATACTTGTGTACGCTGGTGGTTCAGGTATGGGATTCTATATGGCTAAGGGATTTTTTGATACTATTCCTAAGTCACTTGATGAGGCAGCACTTATCGACGGAGCTACAAAGTTCCAAGTGTTTACAAAGGTTACAATGCCTCTTAGTAAACCAATCATCGTGTATACAGTATTGACATCATTTATGGGTCCATGGCTCGATTTCATCTTTGCTAAGGTACTTTGCCGTACTCAAAAGGAATACTATACAGTTTCAATCGGTCTTTGGAACATGCTTGAAAAAGAGTATCTGTATAAGTACTTCACAAGATTCTGTGCAGGTGCTGTACTTGTATCCATTCCGATAGCAACCATATTCATCCTTATGCAGAAGTTCTATCAGGATGGTATGTCAGGAGCTGTTAAGGGTTAAGGTACGATTTAGTAAAATTAAAATTCTATCAAACAAAAATAGAACAACAAAATATTGCAATTTATATTGCGGTATTTTGTTGTTTTAGATTGTAAAAAAACAAACGTTGACAATATTGTGGGAGAAATAGCTTGAGAAAACATGAAACGTTTAGTTAGCTTATTGTTAATATGCACTATTTTAATAATTGTAGTATGGGGATATGCAGAAAGTTCGGATAATGGGAATGTGGAAGAATCAAAGGAACAACAGTGGTATAGTGCTTCAACTACACCATATGGAAAGTATCCTGAGAAGGTGACATACACTTTAGGAAAAGAGATAGCAAAAAATAATTCTAATATGCCTGAAGGTGACACATATGAAGATAATGCATATACAAGATATCTTTTAGAAAAATTGAATATTCAAAATGTCAATGCATTTGAAGAAATGGATGACGAATACAACACAGAAGTATCTATGGCGATTGCAATGGAGGATATTCCGGATATTATGGTAATCAACAGTCATGAAGACCTTATGGATTTAGTTAATAAAGGGCTTGTTGAAGACCTGACAGAAAGCTATGAGAATTGTGCAAGTGATGCTATTAAAGCAATATACGACAGCTATGGTGAAGGTATATTTGATGGAGTTACATTTGATGGAAAGATAATGGCCATACCTGAAACTAATATAGCGGAAGGACCAAATCTTATATGGCTTAGAAAAGACTGGATGGACGAACTTGAATTGGAAGCCCCAAAAACATTGGAAGACGTTGAATATATTGTGTCGAAATTTTTAGAAGCAGATTCCAGCAGAGTAGGTATTGTAACTTATTCTGAACTTTGTGGTGAGAGTGGATATAGTAGTCAGTACCTTACGGATATTATTTTTGCAACATTTGGAGCGTATCCAAAGCAGTGGATTGAAAATAGCGATGGGGAAGTGGTATATGGTTCGGTTCAGCCTGAAGCGAAAGAAGCACTTATTCATCTTCATGAACTATATGAAAAAGGGATTTTAGATAGAAATTTCTTGTTTAGAAGTACAAATGATATTATTCAGTTGATAGTTAGTGGTAAGTGTGGTTCATTTTTTGGACCATGGTGGTCGCCAAACAATCCGCTTATGGCTGCTGTACAACAGTCGGAGAAGGCAGATTGGCAGCCGTATCTTATAGCAACAAATGATGATGGTAATACATATTACCATTCAACTAACCCCACAAGCTACAAATATGTTGTAGTGCGAAAGGGATTTGAACATCCAGAGATTGCATGGAAGATAATAAGTGTATTGTTTGATTATGCAAGATACGAGGATAAGGAAGGGACAGCTGAGATAGCTGAATATGATAAAAATGCTGTTGACCCAACAGCCAGGCCACTTGTTATTAATGTGGATTATAATAATGCTTTGTCCCGTTGTTATGAGAATATACAAGCGGTTCTTTCAGGAGAGAAAGACATGGGTGAATTAAATGAGCTGGAACGTTCATACGCAAAGCAATGTGTGGCATATCTGGATAATCGTGAGAATGCGACCCTTGGACAGTGGTCTGCATATGTATCAAGGGTGGAAGCATGTTCCTTAATTGCTGATGAAAGAGTAAAGGTTGTTAATTCACTGTTCTTTTCAGAAACACAAACTATGAATACCAGCTGGTGGCAACTGAAGGAATTAGAGAATGAAACTTATTTAAAGATAATAACAGGTAAAGTAGATATAGACTACTTTAATGAGTTTGTTGAACAATGGAATCAACAGGGTGGAAAGATTATTACGAAAGAAGTCAGAGCAATTCTGATGAAATAAAAAAGCGACTAAGAAAGGAGAAAAAAATGCGCAAGAGTAAAAAAATTGTATCACTGCTTCTTGCATCACTTATGGCAACATCCATGTTTGCAGGATGTAGTAGTGATAACAATGTAGACGATGTTAACGAAAGCAATGCTTCACAAGAGGAAAAGGAGATTACACCGGAGGAATATTACGGTGTGGCAGATTGGGAATCACAGGAGAATGTAATTGACGATAACTATCGAAATTATTATCAGATATTTGTATATTCATTTGCTGATAGTGATGGTGATGGAATAGGAGATATCAATGGTATTACTGAAAAGCTCGATTATTTGGCAGAGCTTGGTTACAATGGTATATGGCTTTCGCCTATTCATCAGTCAACAACATATCACAAGTATGATGTAGTTGATTATTACTCTATTGATAAAGAGTACGGAACAATGGAAGATTTTGAAAACTTTATTGCAGAGTGTAACAAAAGAGGTATAAAGGTAGTTATTGATTTTATATTCAACCATACATCAGCAAAGCATGAATGGTTTACTACAGCAACTAAGTATCTTAGAGGTCTTGAAGCTGGTGAAGAACCTGACTTAAATGAATGTCCTTATGTGGGATATTATAACTTTGTTAAGTCTAGTGAGGCCAGTGGCTCGGCATATTACAAGGTTACAAACAGTGAATACAGCTATGAGGGTCAGTTCTGGGATCAGATGCCAGACCTTAACCTTGCCAATGAGGCACTCAGAACAGAGATAGAGACTATTGCACAATTTTGGATAGACAAGGGTGTAGGTGGTTTCCGTCTTGACGCTGCAAAGGAATTTTATACAGGAAATATACAAAAAAATGTAGAAGTTCTCAAGTGGTTTACTGATTATGTTAAGAGTGTAGATGAAGATTTATATCTTGTAGCTGAGGTATGGGATAACCATGCAACAATTACAAGCTACTACAAGAGTGGTATAACAAGTATCTTCGATTATTGCTATGGTGATTCATCAGGATATATAATGAAGGCGTTAAATTCAGGTACAAGTACAACAAACGGAAAGAGTCTGGCAGAACGTTTTGTGACAACACAGAATGATTATCTGGAGGCAAATCCTGACATGATTAATGCACCATTCATAGCTAACCATGACTGTGGAAGAATAGCTGGATTTGCTCAGAGAAAGATTGAAAAGATGAAGATTGCAGCAGCTCTAAGCTTGTATATGAGTGGTAGCTCATTCACATATTACGGCGATGAAATCGGTATGGTCGGTGCAGGAATAGATGAGAACAAGCGTGCACCTATGTACTGGAGTGATTTTGCAGGTGCTGAGGGTATCTGTACTGGTCCTGCCGCCATGGAAGACTTTAGTCAGGAATTTGGCTCAGTTGAATCACAGATGAAGGATACTTATTCATTATATTGGTACTATCGCAATCTTTTGCATATTAAGAATGTTTATCCTGAGATAGCAAGAGGTCTTGTTGAGGCTGTAGAAGTAGAGGATGGAAGAGTATGTGCTATAAAAAAGACATACGAAGGAGAAACAATTTATCTTCTGTTCAACTTGGCAAATGAAGAGACAGTAGTTACATTATCAAAAGATAAATATAGCTATGAGGGACTTGTTGCAGCTCTTGAAGTTGATGAAAATAAAGTTAAAATGGAAGGAGAAACAGTTACACTTCCAGCATATGGAGTGGCTGTAATAAAATAATGAAATTCATATATGGTAAGAATGATTTAAAGACGCTTGAACGTGCAGAGGAGAATTGCTACCTTATAACCAATGGCTTGGGAGGCTTCTCATCTTTAACTATAGCAGGCTCTTCAGCGAGATGTGATCATACATTATTCATGGCAGCAAAGACTGCTCCCAATAAGAGGTATCAGCTTCTTGCGAATACTAAGGAGCTCCTTACAATAGACGGAAAAGAGTATAATCTTTCTTCGCAAAGATTTGCGGATAATAAAGAGTTTTCAGGCTACCGTTACCTTGACGGATTTTCCTATGAATACCTTCCTGAATATACATTTAAGGTAGGTTCAGTAGAAATCATTAAGACCATTACCATGAAACACGGTGAAAACACACTTGGTATCAGATACAAAGTGATAAATCACGGTAAGGAGGCGGTACAGCTTAAAGTTGTACCGCTTCTTCATTTTTCATGTAAAGGTAAGATGCCGGAAAAGAATCAGAAATACGCTATAGAAGGAAATACTATTTCAAGCGAGGGTATAAGCCTGAATTTTAAGACTGATGGAAAAGTATCGCCTTATGCACAGAAAAAGCTTGAAGATATGTATTACGCGTATGACGAAAGAGATGGTCGAAACAGTGAAGGATATGCGTTCCACAACCATGAGATATTGTTTGAGGGTGCAGGAGAGCATTTTATAATCTATGGCATGGGGAGTGTGAATTATGACATAGACCAGCTTATAGATGAGGAAATTGCAAGACAAAAAATGCTTATCAGCACAGCCGGTCTTAAGGACGAGACAGCAAAGTGTCTTGTAAAGGCAGCCGATGCCTATGTGGCAGACAGAGAGTCAACTGGTGGCAAGACTATATTGGCAGGCTTCCCATTCTTTGAAGATTGGGGAAGAGATACAATGATAGCTCTTACTGGCTGTGCAGTGACAACAAAGCAGTTTGAGACGGCAAAAAGTATCTTGAGAACATTTATGAAATACTGTCACAAGGGTATTATGCCAAACCTTTTCCCAGAGGGAGAGGACGCACCAATGTATAACACAGTAGATGCATCACTGCTGTTCGTAAATGCAGTATATGAGTATTACAGAGCAAGTGGAGACTTGGAATTCGTAAAAGAAGCATTTACCACTATAGACGAAATCATCTCATGGTATATGAAGGGAACTGATTATAGCATAAAGATGGATGATGATGGACTTATAATGGCAGGAAGCGGTTTATGGCAGGTTACATGGATGGATGTTCGTGTAAATGACATATTACCAACACCACGCCATGGAAAACCAGTAGAGATAAATGCTTACTGGTATAATGCACTTATGATTGCAGATGAACTTAGCCAGTTATTAGGACTTGGCAAAGAGAAATGTGTGGTAGATTATAAGGCGCTTGCAGATAAGGTAAAGGAAAGCTTTGGACAGAAATTCTGGAATGCAGATGAAAACTGCCTTAAGGATCTTGTATCAGGAACAGAAGCTGACAATCAGATTAGATGTAACCAGATATGGGCAGCATCCATGCCATATTCAATGCTTAGCCAGGAACAGGCAGCTGCAGTTATAAAAAAGGTATACGAAGAGCTTTATACACCAGTGGGACTTAGAAGCTTATCACCAAAGGATAAGGAATTTCATCCAACCTATGGCGGACCTATGGAAGAGCGAGATATGGCGTACCACCAGGGAACTGTATGGGGCTTCCCTCTTGGAGGATATTATCTTGCGCGCTACAAGTGGGCAGAAGATAAAAATAAGGTGGCAGAGGAAATATATCATCAGCTTGATGGCATAACAGCCACATTAAAAGAGGGTTGCATAGGCCATATAGCAGAAATTTTTGATGGACTTAATCCAACAGATTCCAAGGGCTGCTTTGCTCAGGCATGGAGTGTTGGAGAGATACTGAGAGTTTATGAAATGTTAGAAAATGGAAAAAACTCGTAAGATTTTTTCCGTGAGGGAGATAATATGAAAAAAGAAACATTAAAGCTCAAAAAAATGTATGAATCTAAAGAATTCATAGAAAATCAGACATATGCAGGTAATGATCTTGGAGCAAATTATGACAAGAAATCAACTACATTTAAGGTATGGGCTCCTATTGCTGATAGTGTAAAGGTATGTATCTATGAGAAGGGAACACCAGAAGAGGAGAATGACAAGCTTCTTGGAACCTTTGAGATGAAAAAAGGTGACAGGAATGTTTATGAAAAAGCCCTCTCTGAGCTGGGAGACTTGCACGGCAAATTCTATACCTATATCGTAGAGACAGATGGCGAGAGTGTTGAGACAGCAGATCCATATTGCGTGGCATGTGGGGCAAACAGTATGAGATCTATGGTGGTTGATTTGGAGAAGACTAATCCAGCAGGCTGGAATGAGGATAAGCGTCCGGAGATACCAATTGAGGAGGCTGTTATCTATGAGACACATGTAAAGGATTTTTCTTATGATAAAAATTCGGGTATCGAGGAATCATTGAGAGGAAAATATGTTGCATTTACAGTGGATAATTCCTATTATACAGCAGATAATGGAGACAAATATCCTACTTGCGTGAATTATTTAAAAGAGTTAGGTATTACTTATGTACATCTTTTACCTATAGCTGATTCAGGCTCTGTGGACGAGGCAGATATGTATATAAATCCGTCTGATAAGTTTAACTGGGGATATGATCCTATGCTGTATAATGTTCCAGATGGTCAGTATGCAACAAATCCATTTGATGGAGCGATTCGTATAAAAGAAGTAAAACAGATGGTTATGGCACTTCATAAGGCAGGTATTGGTGTGGTAATGGATGTGGTATACAATCACACATATCACAGAGACAATCCACTTCATCACACAGCTCCATACTATTATCACAGAGTAGATGAAAATGGTGAATTTTCTAATGCTTCAGGTTGTGGAAACGAGACGGCAAGTGAGCGTGAAATGTACAGACGCTTTATAATTAACTCAATCTTATATTGGGCAAATGAATACCATATAGATGGATTTAGATTTGACCTGATGGGAATCCATGATACTGAGACCATGAATGCTATAAGAAAGGCACTTAATGAGCTGCCAGATGGAGAGAAAATTCTTCTCTACGGAGAACCTTGGTCTGCTGGCCCAACTGCTATGGCAGAAGGATATATACCGTCAGTTACAGCTAATGAAAAATACCTTATGGATGGTATAAGTATATTCAGCGACGCCATAAGAGATGCTATCAAGGGTAGTGTATTTGAGGCTGAGGAGGCGGCATATGTCAACAGTGAAGATAGGGCCTCAGAGTTCGTAGATGATTTAAAGAAGGCTATGTTACTTCCAAATAGAATATCTTATACATCGGCTCATGATAACTTCACGTTGTACGATAAGCTGCTTATGTCAGTGGATAGTGAGAGAGCAAAGGCAGAGGCAGTCATTGAAAAATTTGGAGCAGGAAAGGCTGTAGATAGTGAAGTATTTGGAAGAAATGAGAAGATAGCAGCTATGTCAAAGATGGCAGCAGGTATCTACTTTACATCAGCAGGTATACCATTCTTCCAGGCAGGAGAAGAGTTCCTCCGCACAAAGTATGGTCTTGATGACAGCTACAATACATCAGCAAATATCAATAAGCTTGACTGGAAGAGAGCTTACCAAAACAGAGATATAGTTGAGTATTACAAAAGCCTAATAAAACTGAGAAAAGCACACCATGAGCTCTATCACATGTCAGAGGAAAGTGTGGAGTTTTTGGAGGATGCAGAAGATAAAACAAGAGCAAATATCCAATTTATAGTAGATAAAAAGCTACGTGTGGTGTATAATCCAACTGCAATCACAGTGGAGGTTATAGATCATGAAACAAATTTGGATATACATGAAAAATTATAAAAAGGAGACAGTGCTCGCACCACTCTTTAAGATGCTTGAAGCATGCTTTGAGTTGTGCGTGCCACTTGTCATTGCCGAGATTACCGATAGAGGTATTTTGGCTGGAGACAAAGGGTATGTTGCCAGAATGGGCGGCATACTCTTTATTTTAGCGGCTGTAGGACTTTTATGTTCAGTAGTTGCACAGTATTTCTCAGCCAGAGCGGCAGTGGGTGTAGCCACAAAGCTTCGTCATGGGCTGTTTAAACACATAGAGAGCTTGTCGTTTACAGAGATAGACAGTGTGGGAACATCCACACTTATCACCAGAATGACAAGTGATATCAATCAGGTACAATCAGGTGTAAACATGTTCCTAAGATTGTTCCTTCGTTCGCCGTTTATTGTGTTTGGAGCCATGATAATGGCATTTACAATCAATGTGAAAGCAGCATTAATATTCGTTGTGACTATTATCGTTTTATCAGTAGTTGTGTTTGCCATTATATTATACACAATTCCTATGTATAAAAAGGTTCAGGCGGCTCTTGACAGGGTGCTTGGAATCACAAGAGAAAACCTTACAGGTGCAAGAGTTATAAGAGCATTTGGTATGGAAGAGGATGAGATAGAGGAATACAATGACAGGACGGATAAGCTTGTCAGACTACAGATAGGCGTTGGAAAAATCTCTGCACTTATGAATCCAGTTACTTTTGTTATCATAAACGTTGCCACAATTATCTTAGTGTGGACAGGCGCTGTTCAGGTTGATACAGATGTGTTGACACGGGGAGATGTAATCGCTTTAGTATCTTATATGTCTCAAATACTTGTGGAGCTTGTTAAGCTGGCAAACCTTATAGTAACACTGACAAAGGCTGTAGCCTGTGGAAATAGAATCAAGACCGTGTTTGATGTAGAAACTAGCATCAAGACAGGTAAAAAAGAGGAGGATGCTTTTGAATCAGGTGATGTATCTGAAGCATTTAGTGGTAATGAAAAAATAGTTGATGACAATGTAGCACATAATAGTTATGAATATGCAGTTGAGTTTGTTCACGCATCATACATGTATAAGGGAGCATCAGAGGAGTCATTGAATGACATGGATTTCAAAATAAAGAGAGGTACAACTGTAGGTATTATAGGAGGTACTGGGTCAGGAAAGTCTACACTTGTGCAGATGATTCCAAGATTCTATGATGTGTCTTCGGGCGAGATAAAGGTGGATGGTAAAAACGTGAAAAGCTATGCCTTAGATGAATTGAGAGATAAAATAGGTATAGTATTGCAAAAAGCAGTTTTATTCAAAGGAACTATAAAGGACAATTTGTTATGGGGAAATGCAAATGCCACAGATGAAGAAATATATGAGGCATTGGACATAGCACAGGCAAGAGAGTTTGTTGATGGCAAGCCAGAAGGCATAGAGACAATGATAGAGCAGGGAGGAAAAAATCTTTCAGGCGGTCAGAAGCAGAGACTTACAATAGCTCGTGCTGTCATAAGAAGACCAGAGATACTTATTCTTGATGATAGTTCATCAGCCTTGGACTTCGCTACAGACGCAAAGCTTAGAAAGGCGCTTAAGAATATCAGTGATACGGGAAAGACAACAGTTATTATAGTGTCACAGAGAGCATCAGCAATCATGCATGCAGATAATATAATAGTTCTTGATGACGGTGAAATATCGGGCATGGGAGCTCATAATGAGCTTATGGAAACAAATGAGGTATATAGAGAAATATATCATTCGCAAAATGCAATGAGATAGGAGGTGCCACATGAGTGATATTAATAAAAACCGTACAAGCAATACAATAAAAAAGGTTCTTCAGTATATTAAGAAATATTGGGGATTTGTTATGATGTCATTGCTCTTTGCGGCGGTTACAGTGGCACTTACCCTTTATATTCCAAACCTTACTGGAAAGGCAATTGACCTTATAATAGATAAAGGACTTGTAGATTTTGATGGAATATGGAGTATTCTTATACAGATAGCAGTGCTAACCGTTGTAGCGGCGTTGGCTCAGTGGTTTATGAATGCATGTAACAATAAGATTACATATGGTGTAGTCAAGGATATCAGGGATAATGCATTTATGAAGATAGAAAAGCTACCACTTAAATATATAGATGGTCATCCGTATGGCGACACAGTCAGCCGTGTCATAGCAGATGCTGATCAGTTTGCAGATGGTCTTCTCATGGGATTTACCCAGCTTTTTACAGGTGTTGTAACAATCTTAGGTACAGTAGGCTTCATGATAGCTATAAATTGGAAGATAGCCTTGGCAGTAGTTATATTGACACCAATTTCATTTTTTGTGGCAAAATTTATTGCAGGCAGAACACACGATATGTTCAAAAAACAGTCAGAGACCAGAGGTGAGCAGACTGCCCTTATAGACGAGATGATAGGGAATCAGAAGGTGGTGCAGGCATACGGTCAGGAGAAAAAAGTGCTTGAGCGCTTTGACCAGGTTAATGACAGACTTGCTAAATATTCATTAAAAGCAGTTTTCTTTTCATCACTGACAAATCCATGTACGAGATTTGTAAATAATCTTGTGTATGCAGTGGTGGCAGTTTTTGGTGGATTTATATCCATAACAAGCGGGGCCATATCAGTAGGCCAGCTGACATGCCTCTTAAGCTACGCTAACCAGTATACAAAGCCATTTAATGAAATTTCTGGCGTTATAACCGAGCTTCAGAACTCGCTTGTCTGTGCATCAAGAGTTATAGAGCTTATAGAGGAAGAGTCAGTGACACCAGATGCTGCAGACGCAGTTAAATTAAGGGATGCCAAGGGAAATGTTACCCTTGAAAATGTATCATTCTCATATGTGCCAGAGAGAAGGCTTATAGAGAAATTCAATCTATCTGTAAAATCTGGTCAGCGAATAGCTATCGTAGGACCTACTGGATGTGGAAAGACAACACTTATCAATCTTCTTATGAGGTTTTATGATGTCAATGAAGGTGACATATTGATAGATGGTGTATCTGTAAAAAAGATGACGAGAAAAAGTTTAAGACAGTTGTTTGGAATGGTGCTTCAGGAGACCTGGCTCAAAGCTGGTACAATCAAGGAAAACATAGCTATGGGCAAGCCAGATGCAACAGATGAAGAAATCATAGCGGCAGCCAAGGCAGCTCATGCTCATGGTTTTATAAAACGACTTCCAAATGGATATAACACTATTATAGGCGAGGATGGAGGAAGCCTGTCACAGGGACAGAAGCAGCTTTTATGTATAACCAGAGTAATGCTGATGAAGCCACCTATGCTTATATTAGACGAAGCAACATCAAGTATAGATACTCGTACAGAAATCCGCATCCAGAAAGCATTCGATGCACTTATGGAGGGAAGAACAAGCTTTATAGTTGCACATAGACTGTCAACCATACAGGAGGCAGATGTAATTCTTGTTATGAAGGATGGAAATATAATTGAGCAGGGCAACCATGAGGAATTGATGAGACAAAATGGCTTCTACCATGACTTATATAACAGTCAGTATGCGTGATGCATGAGCCATGCACAGACATGGAAAAGAAAACTTGCTGTAAGCTAGCTTACAAGCAAGTTTTCTTTTTTATGGATGTATACGGCGAAGCCGCGACATCGAGTGACGATAGTCACGAGATGCGGCATGGCTCATAGAGTGGAAAGACGGATGTATACGGCGAAGCCGCGACATCGAGTGACGTAGGTCACGAGATGCGGCATGGCTCATAATATATTGAAAATATTGTTTTGGATAAGAAAAAATGATAAAATAAAATATAGTTTATAAATAAAAGGTAGGTGAGATGTATATATGTCAGAGGAAAAAAAATGGAAAATTGAACTTGAAGAATATATAAGGCAAGGTGAGCCTGAGCGAGTTGAAAAAAGTAAAAGCTGGCAGACTGCTATCGGTTTACAGGCGGTAGATGGATTGAAGACATCAGCGTATCTGGTAGAAACTGCCAAAGAGCATATTGAGGGCAAAATTGGTATTGATGAAGCGCAGAGAAGAATCCATAGTTATTACGAGGAACGTGGTGAGCGTACAGAAATGGAGAATGGAACAATGGAAGCTGATATAGTGTCTGCAAGAATAGCAAAGATTCTTGGTGAGAAGACATTTCAGTTTTCACCGGCAGAATGGATATCTATTCATCGCCGTTTGTTCGAAGGGGTCTATAAGCATGCTGGACAGGTTAGAAAATATAACATAACTAAGAGAGAATGGGTATTGAAAGGTGAAACTGTAATTTATGCGTCATTTAACAGTATCAAAGAGACTTTGGATTATGATTTTGCAACAGAAAAAAGTTTCTCTTATGAGGGATTGTCGCTGATGGAATCCGTGAAGCATCTTGCAAAATTTGCGTCTGATATATGGCAGATACATCCATTCGGAGAGGGAAATACGAGAGCTACGGCTGTGTTTATGATTAAATATATGAAATCGTTTGGGTTTGATGTAAATAACGATGCCTTTGAAAATCACTCATGGTATTTTAGAAATGCGCTAGTGAGAGCAAATTATAATGATTTGAAAAATGGTATACATGCAACAACTAAATTTTTGGAACTTTTCTTTAGTAATTTGCTTATGGGAACAAATTATGAACTTAAAAATCGACATATGCATGTAGATTATACTCTGAACTGTGAAAAGGATATGGCTCAAAGTGTCATTTTTAAAATTCCAAAGTGTCAAATTGACGCTTTAGAATGTACTTTAGAAGAATTGGCAATTTTAAAGCTTATCATGGAGAATAGTTCTATTAAACAAAGCGAATTAAGTAGAAAAACAGGAAAGTCTTTAAGTACTGTTAAGAGAATCATGGAATCTTTACAAAAAAAAGAATATATACGACGTATCAATGGAAAACGATATGGACAGTGGCAAATAATTATAAAAGATTTGATAGATTAACAATTTTAACAGAAAGATAAAATAATAGAGTGCGATATGAAGAACACGATAGTAGTAACGCTTAAAGCAATTCTTGAGACGAGGTGGATTAATCTGGCCTCGTCTTTTTTATTGTATAGGAAAGTTCTCGAAACTTTCCTATACAATAAAAAAATAAGATGAGCACTCGCACGAGAAGAAAAAGTCAGCTAATGCTGACCGCGCTCGGCTCGCAAAGTGGAGCAAGTCCCTCATGAATGAGGGATTTAGGAAGTTGAAGTGGACTTGTCCACTTTGTTCTACAATCAAAGATTTTATAAAGTTATAGTAAAATTTGTGATATTGTTAAAAAAATCACAATATTTGACAAATCATGGTATAGCGTAGATAATGTTAAATGTTTGTTTTATTATGCAAACATTTAACACAAAAGGAGATATCCAAATGTCAAATTTAAACGCTGAATTAATCGAGAAGATTAAGAAACTCAAAGAAGAAAAGGATGCAGTTATTCTTGCTCATTATTATGTTGATGATGATGTGCAGGCGATTGCAGATTATGTAGGTGATTCATTCTACCTTGCAAAGGTAGCAACAGGTATAGATAAGAAAGTGATTCTGTTCTGTGGCGTTATGTTCATGGGAGAGAGTGCCAAGATATTAAATCCTAATAAGACAGTTCTCTTGCCAGATGCAACAGCAGATTGTCCTATGGCTCATATGGCACAGGTTGAGAAGATAAAAGCGTTAAGAGCACAGTATGAAGACTTAGCAGTTGTATGCTATGTCAATTCTACAGCAGAGCTTAAGATGCATTCTGATATATGCGTTACATCATCAAATGCTCTCAATATAGTAAAAAGCTTGCCAAATAAAAATATATTCTTTATACCTGACCAGAATCTTGGTTCGTATATTAAGGACAAGCTGCCAGAGAAGAATATTATATTGAATGATGGATATTGTCATGTACATAAAGAGCTTTCAGTGGAAAGCGTTATGAATGCGAAGAAAAACCATGAAAATGCTCTCTTCCTTGTACATCCAGAGTGTAGAAAAGAAATTGTTGAGCTGGCTGATTATGTAGGAAGCACAGCTGGAATCATTGATTTTGCAACAAAATCAGAGGCACAGGAGTTCATAATTGGCACAGAGCTTGGTGTAATGTATGAGCTTAAGAAGAAAAATCCGAATAAGAAGTTTTATGCAGCAGATGAGACGCAAGTTTGTCCAAACATGAAGAAGATAACACTTGAGAAGGTGGCATCTTCACTTGAAAATATGGAATATGAAGTGAAGCTTTCACAAGAGGTAATAGATAAGGCAAATGCTCCACTTAAGAGAATGCTTGAATATTAATACGGAGCAGAAAGCAAAGCAGTCAAGTCTCTCATGAAATAGGGATTAAGGAAGCATTAGCAGACCGGTCCCTTATGAGTGGGGGATTAAGGGAGTCCCAGCACACTTGTCCGCTTTGGTCTTCCTAGGAAAGGAATGATATTATTATGAAAGATAAGTATGACGTAATCATAGTTGGTACAGGAGCAGCAGGTCTTTATGCAGCATTATCATTGCCACAGAGCATGTCAGTTCTTTTGATAACAAAGGATATGGCAGAAAATAGTGATTCATACCTTGCTCAGGGTGGAATCTGTATGATGTTAAACGATGCAGATTATGACAGTTATTTTGAAGATACTATGAAGGCAGGAAGATATGAAAATCGTAAGGAGTCGGTAGATATCATGCTTCGTTCTTCTAAGGAGACAATAGAAAGCCTTGTAGAGTATGGTGTAGAGTTTGAGAAAAATGAGGATGGAAGCTTTTCATTTACAAGAGAGGGTGGTCATTCCACTTTCAGAATCCTTCATCATGATGATGTGACAGGAAAAGAGATAACAGAAAAGCTTCTTATGAATGTAAGAAAGCTTGAAAATGTGGAGCTGTACGAGTACACAACTATGCTTGATATAATTTCCAAGGGTAATGAGGCAAAGGGAATAGTTGTATGTACGAAGGATGGTGAGATGAAGGCAGTATATAGCAAGAAAGTCATACTTGCCACAGGTGGAATTGGTGGATTGTTTAAGGATTCTACTAATTTCAGACATCTTACAGGAGACAGCTTTGCCATAGCATTGCGTCATGGTATAGAGCTTGAGAATCTTAATTATATACAGATTCATCCAACTGTTTTCTATTCCAAGAAGGAAGGAAGAAGATTCCTTATATCTGAGTCAGTTCGAGGTGAAGGTGCGATACTCTTAGACAAGAACGGAGAGCGCTTTACAGATGAACTTCAACCAAGAGATGTGGTTACAGGAGAAATCTTAAAGCAGATGAAGAAGGATGGTACAGACCATGTAATGCTATCAATAAAGCATGTCATGACTTCGGAAGAGATAGCAGAGAGATTTCCGAATATATATGAGTATTGTCTTGAAGAGGGGTATGACCTTGGAAAGGAAGCAATACCAGTAGTTCCGGCACAGCATTATCTCATGGGTGGTATACATACAGACAAGAATGGTAAGACTTCTATGGAAAACCTGTATGCGGCAGGTGAGACAGCATGTAATGGTGTCCATGGAGCAAACAGACTTGCCAGCAATTCACTTCTTGAGAGTCTGATTTTTGCCAAGAGAGCAGCAGATGAAATAGTTATGGATATAGCAGATGATGAATCTAAAGAAATCGAGATAGTAGCGGTGGATATGGATAAATACATTTCCATAAATAGGTGGAAAAATGACAATAAAAAGCTTATAATGGATGAGATAAAGAGAAAGGATGAGGATTTTTATGTTAAATGGTGTAACACTGAAAATTAATGTAGATGAGTATATTTTAAATGCGCTTCGCGAGGATATTACAAGCGAGGACGTTACTACAAATGCAGTTATGAGAGAGGCTACATGGGGCAAGGCAGACCTTATCTGCAAGCAGGATGGTGTTGTGTGCGGTCTTGATGTATTTAAGAGAGTATTCGAGCTTCTTGACAGTTCATCAGTATTTGAGACATTATTATCTGACGGTGATGAGGTTAAGAAGGGACAGCTAATGGGCACAATCTATGGAGATATAAGAGTTCTCTTATCAGGTGAGAGAACAGCTCTTAATTACCTTCAGAGAATGAGTGGTATCGCAACTCTTACACATGAGATGGTGGCAGAGCTTAAAGGGTACAAGACAAAGCTTCTTGATACAAGAAAGACAACTCCTAATATGCGACCTTTCGAGAAGCATGCCGTAAAGGTTGGTGGTGGCACAAACCACAGATACAATTTGTCAGATGGAATTCTCATCAAGGATAATCATATCGGTGCGGCAGGAAGCATTACAAAGGCTGTGGAAATGGCTAAGGAATATGCACCATTTGTTCGTAAAATTGAGGTAGAAGTAGAGACACTTGAACAGCTTAAGGAAGCTGTAGAGGCAGGCGCAGATATCATTATGCTTGACAATATGGATAATGATACTATGAAGAAAGCTGTTGAGCTTGTAGCGGGAAAGGCACAGACAGAGTGTTCAGGAAATGTTACAAAGGCTAGACTTAAGGAAATCGCTGAAATCGGTGTCGATTTTGTTTCATGCGGTGCTCTTACACACTCAGCTCCTATTATGGATATCTCACTTAAGAACCTCACACCAATGGAGGATACAGAAGAACAGTTTTAGCTGCGTTTTTATATTGGAAGCATGTAGATATATAAAATTATATTGTGGGTAGGATATGGAAAGATACGAGAAGAGGCGAAAAAAAAGAAAAAGTTCACTTATCAATAGAATTATATTTCTTTTAAATATTATTGTATTGATTGTAAATATTGTTCTTGTGGTTAAGATTTATAGTAAAGATGAGGTGGCTGTGGCATCTGCTGGCGAGAAAGAATCAACAATAAAGGCTGAAGCAGATGGTATAAAGGATGACATTATAGATAAAGATTCAGAAGAACAGTATATTGAGGCTGGAAGAGAAGATTTTAGCTGGACATATGACAGCACAGATGTAAAGAAGATAATTGATTTGGAATATATGAGTCAGAAAGATTATCCTGCAGGCTGTGAGAGTGTAACAACTTGGATGGCACTCAATTATATGGGATATGATATATCAATAGATAGATTTATTGATAATTATCTTGACACCTTCACCATTAGCTGGGGTGAAAATATAATGTTTGGAGAAGATCCTAATAAGTACTTCATAGGTGATCCGAGAACGGCAAATAGCTATGGCTGTTATTCACCAGTTATAAAGAAAGCACTTACAGCATATGCAGGAGAAAATGCAGTTCATGATTTATCTGGCATGTCCATTGATGAAATGATAGACGAGTATGTAAGTAAAGGAATACCTGTTATCTTGTGGGCAACTATGGATATGGTTCAGTCCATAGAAGGAAGAACATGGTATATAGAGCGCACTGGTGAGACATATACATGGATTGGCAAAGAACATTGTCTGCTGCTTGCTGGTTGGGATAATGATAAATATTATTTTTATGACCCATTGGAGGAGCATGGTCTGATAGCTTATGAAAAAGAGCTGGTATCTAAGCGGTATGCAGAGCTTGGCAAGCAGGCATTGGCACTTGTAAAGGTCAACCAGACAAGTGATGATGAGGTAAATGCAAGCATTGGGGAATAGATGTTTTGCCATCTTACAAAAATAAGCTACATTGTAAAATGAAATGCGACAAGAGTTAATAAACTCTATCGCATTTCTTTTTTATACGGTTTTATAGGGAATGTGTCAAGAGTTTAAGGACTTTTGGCACATTCCTTTTTTAATTTGAAACGGCAGGAGGTGTAAGAAAGCGTGAGAAAAGGTAATAGACGTTTGAATTACGAGGACAGAAAGAAAATTGAAAAGCTGACCGAGCAGGGAACGAGAGTAATTGTTATTGCGGACACTATCGGGGTCCACCGTGCGACTATCTACAATGAGTTAAAGCGTGGCGGTACACCTTACCGGGCGGAAGTGGCACAAAGAACGGTATAGGAGGTACAGGGCAATGATTACACACGAAGAGGACTATATAACAGGATTCAACCCCGAAGCCGTGACGTTACAGGATTGTATAGACAATTACGAGAAGAAAAACCGGGTAGCAGTTATTTCTAACGGCAAATGCGTAGGGTTTGTAAAGGAGATTGGCACAGGTGCAGGATTTGAACTTAACAGGCGAAGCGTTGAGGTTATTCAACGAATCAACGCCGGACGTACAGGCGGAGTTTTTGCGGTTACAGGCTAACAAGGCAAAGGCTAGGGAGTTGGCGGATATGGTCGGAAGCGTGGTAGTTGATGAAAATATACCGCTTGAAGTATTGGAAATTGTGGCGGACCTGTTAAAAGAGGATTGCAGACAGATTAGGCAGGCAGCAAATGACATAAAAGAAGAGCAGCAGGCAATAGAAAAGTTGCAGACGGCAGCAGGAAAGGAGAGTTAAGGTGGCTAACAAGGCAGAAAAGCACACGGTAGCGTATCGAAACGTGAAAAAGTGCGAATTTCATAATATCGGGTCGCATATTGTGGCGACTAGCATAATCGGCGGTACTACGTTTTGTGCGTTCTTTGATTCGGGATTACATACCGAGGAAAGCATAAGACGCAGAGGAAGCATAAAGTTACATTCCATTTATTCTAAAAAGTAGGAGGACAAGCAGGCATGAGCGAAACAATCAGACACGAAAACGTAGTTGTATTTGATGATAGGGGGATACCCTCTATTATGGTCCGTATCGAAAGACCAAAAACCGAAGTTACCCCGGCAATGTTCATTTTAGGAACGGAAACGGCAGACGCTATTTATATTTCCAAGTACCCTAACAAGGTAATAGGTGGCAGGGCGTACAGTTTGCCAATGGTAGACCCTACCGTAAATATCAATTTTGACGAAGCGGTACAGGCTTGCAGAGCCAAAGGCAAGGGTTGGCACTTAATGACCGCCGTAGAGTGGGAGTATTTGTTAAATGAAAGCAGGCAGCAGGATACTTTACCGCACGGCAATACCAATTATGGAAATGATTATTACCACAAGGAAGAACACGGCGAATTTCCCGACAGAAGCAGGACGGTAGGCAGAACATTAACAGGGTCGGGACCGGCTACATGGAATCACGACCACACCATATACGGCGTATCTGATATGTGCGGTAACGTGTGGGAATGGTTGGCAGGCTTGCGTATCGTGGACGGAGTTTTAGAGTACATACCGAACAATAACGCAGCCTTGGAGGATTGCGATTTATCAAGAGATAGCAAGGATTGGCAGCAGATTATCACGGACGCAGTAGATAAGGACGTGGTAAGGGTCAACGTAGAGCATGGAGAAATCACGATTACCGACAAGGCAGCAGGCGAAGAGTACACGCCGGATTATGACGGCACACCTATTAAGGACTTGAAAGTGGATTTAAACCACATTCCGCAGGTGCTTAGAGATTTGGGAATTATCCCGGAAAGCCGTTTGGGGTCAGAGGGTAAAACCTATGTATGGTTTGACGCTACCGAGGGCGAGTATATGCCTTTCCGTGGGTCGGCTTTCTACAATGCTTCCCATTCGGGTCCGTCCGCTCTCCACTTGGATGGCGTCCGTTCCTACTCCAACGACAGCGTTGGTTTCCGCTCCGCTTTTTACGAGGTAAACGGAAAACTGATTACTGAATAACTGAAAGGGGTGCGATAGCACCCCTAAATCTAAAAACAGGAGGTAAAAGAAAGTGGCAGATAAAATTAAATGTGCGAATTGCGAATACTGCAAGGAATTTAGACCCGTAGGGAATACAAGAAGTAATTTTACTTGCGAACACCCCGACCATGAGTACATCAGAAATTATTACAGAGAACACAAAATACACAAAATGGAGGGTTTTATAGGATTTGGTGCAAAGTATTCGGAGGAAGTACCTATAAAGACTTCTCCGGCATGGTGTCCGAAGAAAGCAGGCGGTAAGTAATGGCAAAAGAAAAATGTTGTTATGATTGCGAATTTTGCTTAGATAAAGACGGTCGTTTTCCTGCTTGTGGTTTAACACGATATGCAGGCGGTTTTGTCAGCATGATACTAACCGACCCGAAGAAAAGCGTTAAGATTACTTGCCCCTTGGAAACAGGGCGGATTACCTTAGAAGCCTACGAAAAGTACGGCGAAGCATTGGAAAAGCGAGGTTTTAAGCATGAAGTTTAGAGGTTTAACGTGGGATAAGAAAAAGGAAAATTACAAATGGGTCTACGGATTGCCCTCTTATGGATTTGAAACCGAGGAAATAGCAGAAATCGGCACACCATACGGCGACTTTTACGACATAGACCCTACGACCCTTGGAAAAGAAACGGAGTACAGGGACCGGCACGGAAAGCCAATCTATACAGGGGATATTACAACCTTGGAAGTGGACGGCGAATTAAGGGAATTTGAGGTAGTGGAGATTACCATAGAGCGAGAATATAACACCCTGCCGGGAATGGAAAGCGAGGGCGGAACGGTCAAGGTCAGATTATCGGGAGTGATTGCCTTTCGTTGGGTATCCCCGGAGGGCGAAGTATACAACCTGTTACCTTGTGTCAATGAAGCAGGCGTAGCAGACCCTATTTTCATGGAGATTATAGACACGGCAGCGGAAAGGGCGGTGCGTGAGAGTGAAAGCGAGAGCAAAGAGCAGTAAAACGCCTTACCCTATATGGGTTTACGGCGAATACATAACAAACCCACCCATAAGACCCAAGGACGGGGCAGTACGCCCCGAGGGTCACTATATAGACAAGGGCGGTTATCCGGGTGCAAATGTGTATGAAGCTGATATGACAACCTTTTGCACACAGACGGCAGCGGTTGACCGCTACGGCAAAGAAATATACACGCAGGACGTTATTTTATACGAAACACAGGAAGAAATAGGCTATTTTATCGTGGAGAACGAAGAAACCGCCGTAGACGTTGTTTGGGGCGAGGTAATGCCTTTAAACGGCTTGCAGGCGGAGGACATAAAGGTTATCGGTAATTTGATAGATTGCCCCGACTTCATAGAGGGCATGGGATTTTACAGGGATAACGAAATAGAGATACCGTACATTCCGCTACTTAACGTGCAAATGTCGGCGTATCCGTACTTAAAGTTAGAATGTACCAAGTGCAAGCATACCGTGCTTGCCTGCCAATATAAAGCGAAATGCAAAGATTGCGGAGGATTCCTTAAAACAGGATTCACAACGAAAGTATACAGAGAAAAAGAAAAGGCGTTTGCATAGTGGCTTACGCAAACGCCTTTAACTTACTGCCTTGTAGCAATAATTACACCTACTCAAATTATACTACAAGGCTTGCCAAAAGTCAATAAGGAAGCCTTGGAAACACGCCAAAAAGGCTATAAATACGGGCGTGTTTCGGACCTTGTATGGGGTATTAACATCTAAGGCATTATATAAAACTATATACTTACCAAAGTATACGGTTGGATTGATGTACCCTTTTATAGGATAAAGGCTTGGTAGTATAAGGAGAGAGGAAATGGCTAGAAAGAACTTTATCCGAGAGAAGAAAATATATTGCGGTAAAGAATGGTTAGAGGTTGATATAGTGCCTGTTACCAATATGCCGGAAGCAGGAAAGGAAAAGGGCAAGGAATCTTCACAGGCTCAAAAGAATTTGAATGATAAACGGAGCAAAAGAAGATTCGTACAGATAGCAAATACCAACTTTGGGGAAGATGATTTACACATATCAGCTACCTACAATGAAGCACACTTGCCAATGACCCTAAAGGAAGCGGAAAAGAACGTACACAACTACTTAGACCGTATAAAACGCAGAATGAAGAGGGTAACAGGGCAGGACTTAAAGTATATGCTTGTGACGGAGTACACCCCGGACGAAGAGGACGAAGAAAAGGCGGTCAGAATCCACCACCATATTATCCTAAATGGAGGGTTAAGCCGTGATGATTTGGAGTTGATGTGGAGTACAAACCGCATAAATTGGAAAAAGGCAGCAGACAGGGAATACAGGAAAAACATTGATTATATCGGATTCGTGAATTGTGACAGATTGCAGCCTAACGAAAACGGTATAGAGGGATTAGTAAACTACATAAACAAGCGTAAAAAAGGTTGCAAAAAGTGGTCTACCTCTATGAATTTGGAGAAGCCAAAGGAGAGGAAAAACGACCATAAATACAGTTTTAAGAAGTTGCGAGAGTTGGCACAGACCCCGGAAGATAAAGACGTTTGGCGTAAGCAGTACAAAGGGTACGAGCCTACCAAGATTAAGTTTGAGTATAACGATTATACCGGGTGGAGTTGCTACCTACGATTGCGGAAAGTGAGGGATTGAAATTGATTATAGCATTACACGATAGCGAAAAAGAGCATTTCAAGCATAAAACCTTTCCAAACTACGCCCTTATGAAAATATCAGCTTACCACAAAGAAAAAGGCGATACGGTCGAGTGGTGGAATCCTGCAAAATCTTACGATTTGGTCTATTCCTCAAAGATATTTGATTTTACCGAGGAAAACAAGGATTTACCGCCGGATACCATAAAGGGCGGTACAGGGTACGACATAGAAAAGCAGTTACCGCAGGAAATAGAGGATATGTCCCCGGATTACTCAATATACCCCGATTGCAACTATGCAATAGGCTATATTACGAGGGGTTGCCCTAATAAATGCCCTTGGTGCTACGTTCCCCGGAAAGAGGGAAATATAAGACCTTACAGGCTATGGACGCAGTTAGTAAGGATTGATACGCCGGATTTAGTTTTAATGGATAATAACATACTTGCAAGCGAATACGGCATAGCACAGTTAAGGGATATGATAGGCAAGGGTTGGAGAATCGACCTAAATCAAGGAATGGACGCAAGATTAGTTACCGAGGAAATAGCGGATATATTGGCAGGCTTGCAATGGATAAAATACATTCGGTTTTCATGCGATACCGTAAGCCAAGTAAAACATATTGACAGGGTAGCGGAAATGTTGGAGCGAAGAGGGATAAAGCCGTATCGGTTATTTATCTATGTGCTTGTGAGGAAAGACCTTGACGAAGCGGATTACAGGGTGCAGCAGTTGAAGAAACACAAGGGCATACACCTATACGCACAGGCAGAGAGAAACGAGGGTTTAGGTATCCGCCCCAACAAGGCACAGTTGGAATTTACCAACCGCTACATATACGGCAACCTATACAGGAAAGAAACTTGGAAAGAGTATTTAAGTAAAAGACCTTGGGTAAGGCAGAGATTGGAGGTAGCAGATGATAGTAGTAATTGATTTTGAAACAACAGGATTTAAAGCCGGGGAAGATGAAGTATTGCAAGTATCAATCATTGATGAAGAATACAACACCCTGCTTAACACATATTGCAGACCCAACAATAAAGACAGTTGGGAGGACGCACAGAAAGTACACGGAATCACGCCGTTAATGGTTGCTAATGAACTGCCTTTTGAGAGATACACGGCAGCAGTATTAGATATTCTGACAAAGGCGGATTATGTAATAGCCTACAATTACGCCTTTGAGGACGCATTTTTAAGAGCCTACGGCATTGAGATAGACCGTAAGAAATGGTTTGACCCTATGCTTGCCTTTGCGGAAATCTACGGCGAATGGGATAGTTACCACGGTAACTACAAGTGGCAGAGCCTTAGTAAATGTGCAAGGTATTACGGATATGAGTTTAAGGCTCACGATTCCTTAGAGGATACGAAAGCTACGTTGTACTGTTATAAGAAAATGACAGAGGAAGCGGAAAGGAGGGTACAAAATGCTGACACTACCGATAATGGGGAAATGGTTTAATATGATTCTTTCCGGGGAAAAGAAAGAGGAATACCGAGAGATTAAGCCGTATTATATGACCCGGTTTAAGAAAATTTTTGATATGCACCCTAACTCATACATCCCGGTCGGGACCGATACAAGGGAAATCCGCTTTAGAAACGGATACGGTAGCAGTAGACCCGAGTTTGTAGCAGAGTGCAGTTTAGACATAAAGACAGGTCGGGAGGAATGGGGTGCAGAGCCGGGAAAAGAGTATTACACCCTTAAAATACATCAGATTACGGAAAGGAGCGGTTGTTAATGCGAAGTGCGATAAATCAAGGGTTTGTGACCGATTCGGACACGGATAGAGAGTTGCAGGCGTGGCAGCAGGCGAGAAATAACCCGATAGACGAAGAACAGTTAAAACGGCAGTACAAAAACCGCATGAATAACGCCCAAGGACAACATTTTGAAAATGAGATATTAGCCGGGTGCAAAATGTACGAGCAACACAATATAGCCGTGATAGATAAAACACCCGAGCCGTTCCGTGTAACAAAGAAAAATCATAAAACAGGAGAATTTACGGGCCGTTTCAGCAAACACGCACAACCCGACTTTCAAGGGACCTTATACGGCGGTCGGTCGATTGTATTTGAAGCCAAGAGGACAACCCAAGACAGAATACAAAGAAATGTATTGACGGATACGCAAATGGACGTATTGGAAGCACATAACAGATTCGGGGCGTTGTGTGGCGTTTGTATCTGCATACAGGACGATTTTTTCTTTATTCCGTGGAATGTGTGGCGTGATATGAAAGAAATGTACGGCAGGCAGTATTTAAAGCCGGAGGACATAGAGGAATACAAGGTAAAGTTTGACGGAGCGGTACACTTTTTACAAAACATTAAAGAAGTATGGGTATGGAGGTAGAAAATGAGCGAAAAGGACTTAGTTATAGAGTTGCTAGAGATTGCGGAAATTGAAGAGGGCGGAAAGGTCGATTTTTCAGACCGTGCAAAAGAAATCATTAAGGAATTGGCGGAGAAATACAAGGAATCGCATATATACAAGCAATCCATAAGCAAAACGCCGGATTGGATTAAAACCGCCACGGCAGCAGAGGTATATATACAAATGTGCGACCGTATCGTAGAAGCACCGACCATAGCACACATGATGTCAGCACCTAAAATTTTATTGCCGATTCTTTGGGAGAAGTTACAGGCAGAGGATACGGCAGGGCAGCAGGCGGAGGATAACACACAATGGCAGGAATCGGCAGAATCTTAGGGGCAGAGATACCGTATTACGGCATGATGAAAAAGGCAATGCCTGGACCGTCAAAGAAAAAAAAGAAACCTAAAAACCGCAGGCTTACAGAGATTGACCCGAAAACGAAAAAGCCAAGGCTTAAAGCAGGCGTAGAGGTTGCCCGGGCGGTCGAAGTCCTTTATATGTTTGAAAATGCGGACGTATTGCCTTATCAGATTGAGGAAATGAAGCAGACCATAGAAAACCAAAGGCAGAGGATTTTAAAAATGGAGGATTGGCAGGAATGACAAATACAATAGCAATTATCTTAATCATAATAATTTGCGTTGTGCCTGTATCCGTCCTGTATGTCCGGGCAATAGACAAAGCTACACAATCCGAAGCGTGGAAATACTACAAAGAGGAAGAGGACAAAGAGCAGTTAGAGTATTTGGAAAGATACAGGAAAGAGCAGGAAGAAAAGAAGCAACGAAAACGAAGAAAGGAGCGGTAACGTGGCAGCAGAATTGACATTAGGAAGCCTATTTGACGGTATCGGCGGTTTCTGCTATGCAGCACAGCTTACAGGCAAGATAAAGCCTATTTGGGCCGCCGAGATAGAGCCAAGTTGCATAGATATTACACGATACCGATTTAAGGACGTTATGCACGTTGGAAGCGTAACGGAACTTAAAGGCGACGAAATACAACCCGTGGATATAATCACTTTCGGTAGTCCTTGCCAAGATTTAAGCATAGCAGGACAACGAAAAGGACTAGAGGGCAACCGGTCCGGGTTATTCTTGGAAGCAATCAGAATTATAGAGGAAATGAGGTTAGCAACAAATGGAAAATATCCAACTTTCATTATTTGGGAGAACGTACCCGGTGCTTTTTCATCAGCAGACGGAGAAGATTTTAGAACCGTGCTTGAAAAAATCACAAAAACCGATATTCCAATGCCTGCAAGTGGTAAATGGGCAACCGCAGGAATGGTTAGAGGGGGGGCAGTTGACGCAGCATGGAGAGTGCTTGACGCTCAATTTTGGGGAGTACCCCAACGTAGAAAGAGAATCTACCTTGTCGGAGATTTTGGAGGACAACGTGCAGCAGAAATATTATTTAAGTCCGAAAGCCTGCTTGGGTATACTCCGAAGAGCAAAGGCGAAAGGGCGGACGCTGCCGGACAACCTACGAATAGCCTTAGAGCAGAAAGTAGCCGAGGGGGGGAGGTTTTAGGTCTTGATTTTGCACACGCTGATAGCGTGGTAAGGACGTTTGAGGACAAAACCCCTACCCTGTTACAGAATATGGGAAGTGCAGGCGGTCAGATTCCTTGCGTAATGCACGAAGAAAGAACGGCAGCAGGATTTGTATATAACCAAGGCGGAGAGGGCAAAGGATTAGGATTTAAAGACGGTCAAGCACCTACCCTTATGACAGGCGGAAAAGAAGCGGTATTTATCGAAAAGAAAAGCGTTATACCTTTGCGTGATGAAGTGACCCGGAATAAGGCAAGCAACGGATTAGGCGTTGGAGAGGTTGGGGGACCATGCCCGACACTTACCACGGCGGACGTACATAGCGTATTCTATGAAGCCTACCAACACCACGGATACAGGGAGAGCCAAACAAGCGGAACACTCACGACAGACCAAAATAGCACCATTAGAGGGGATACGCCTTTAGTGGTAAGCACCGATAAAAGAGCCTTTGAGGAAAACCAACACGGCGGATACCGTGAAACGGAGATTAACGGCACTTTGAGGGCAGCGGGGGGGTCTTACGGCGGAGGGTCGGAAACCATAGTAACCGAGAGCCACAGGACAAAGGAGAGTATCCCTAACAAGCCTAAGAGCATAAAGGACATTTTAAAGAAAGCCGTACAGAAAATAATATACATCATACGCCGATTAACCCCGGTTGAGTGCGAGAGGTTACAGGGATACCCGGATAATTGGACTAAATACGGTGCAGACGGCACGGAAATAGCCGATACGGCACGTTATAGGGCAATAGGCAACAGTATATGCGTATTTTGTGCGGAAAGGGTCTATTTAGGCATTTTAGACGTATTAGGATTGTTGGAGGTAGCGAGTGAAAGAGAAAACGAAAGCCTTTTATAAGGCGGTATTTAAGTTTTGGGTAAAAGAAAAGCTGACACCGTTTGTAATTGCCGTTGTGCTTATGCTTATTATCGGTTTTGTGCATTATGTTTTAAATGCGAATATAGGATACACGGCGTTATTTATTTTGACGTGGCAGGAAGTAAAAAGAATTTGGAGTGATAGAAAAAATGAGTAAATGCCATGTATGCGGTAAAAAAGCCTTGGAGGTTGTAGAAATCTGCCCGGAGTGCTTACAACGGGCAGCAGTTACCCCCGAACATATCAAGAGATTAAAGCAGATAAGTAGTATTTTAAGCATTACGGCAGGAACGGACGGCAATATAAGGGAGTGCATGGAAAGCCTTATAGAGATTGCGGACGAATTGGAAAGGGGCGGTAAGCATGGGAAAGAAGAAAAGCAAACGCAAGGTAATACCATTTAAGCAGGATAACAGGATTACATACAATACCACAAAGCCGAACAGACAGGCAAGGCGGTTAGGGATAGTGGCGGTAGAGCCACCGAAGCAGGAAACGCCCAAGAGGGAAACCAAGGCAGCAGTATTAAGCCGTAAGGTGCAGCAGGCAAGGCAGATACAACAGAAGATAGTACCGCCGGGCATGACCTACGGCGAATATATGCAGTATTTGAAAGAAAAACGGCAGGAATTGGAAGCAAAGAAGATTGTAGCACATAATCAGGATTAAATACTTGTGCAAGTATACAAAATGCACAAAGAAATTATATACTTATGCAAGTATATTTGTTAATTATCCCGGGTTGCTTTTATACTTGCACAAGTATATAATAGAATCATCAAAGGAAAGCAAACGGAGGTAATCGGTTATGAATAATTTATACATCGAAAAATTGAAAGTAGACCTTTACAGAAGTGCAAGCAATGTAAACGATTATGCAGAGCAGAAAGACAATAATAGAAATCATACAAATTACGGAAGTGCAAGCACATTAGCAGGAATTTTAATAGACTTTGGTTGCAAGGTGGAACTTCCTGTATGGTCGGACAACGGATATTTAAAAATCCCGTTTATACAGGTTGATGATTGGAAAATAGAATTTCATAACGGCAAATAGCCGAAACGGCAGGGGCAACCGCCCCGAGCCGTCAAGACAGGACGGCAACCTGTTTTCTGACGAGGGCAAGCCAATAGCCGTAGCAGGGATAGAATGGAAAAATAGCGGTGGGTACACCATACCAGAGCGTGTACGGTCGGTCAACAAGTTTTTAGCACTTTTTTAATGTGAAAAATTGCAACGTCTATCACAAATGCCGAGAAAGGCGGTGGATTTAATGCCAAGAAGTCCACCCACAGAAAGGCTATTGCACACTTTATAGAGTGCCTAAAGCCTTAGAGATTGTATAAAGTGTGCAGACGCACACCAAAGGAGGAAAGAGCCTTGAAGAAATGCAAGACGTGTAGAGAGATTGAGGAAAACGCAGAGATTTTTAAGGGAAATGCGGAAAAGCCGTTGGGAATGACAAAAGTAGCCAAAGTGCAGATTGTGATACGCACATACGACAAGCAGAATCGCAGGAGAGGGCATTTAGGATTTAAGGCAAGACCCTTAAACTTCTGCCCCGAGTGCGGAAAGCCGATTGATAGAGGTAAAACGGTATGGCAGATATAAAGACGGATAAAGCGGTAATGACGGCAGAGGATAGGGAGTATTTCAAAAACGGAGTAAAGACCCTATGCGGTACTGAAATGCTTATAATGGCAGAATTTATAAAGCAAAACAGAAGCATTTTTACCAAAGAAGATTACGAGTTTATGAGTAAGGAGTTAGGCAGGCAAGCCGGGGCAATATGGGCGAAACTGCTTAGAGCATTAAAGAAAGCTGATTTTAAAGAAGCACAGAAAATATTAACAGGAGGTAACGGCGAATGAAAACAATAGCAATTATCAACATGAAAGGCGGTTGTGCCAAAACAACAACAACGGTCAATATGGCTCATATCTTAGCCACAGATTACGGCAAAAGGGTTTTAGTGATTGATAACGACAAGCAGGGTAATTTATCCAAGGCTTGCGGTGTATGGAGTTACGACAATCCGAGCCTTGCGGATATTCTGACAGGGCAGCAGGCAATAGAAGAGGTAACGCAGGAAACGGCGACCGAGAGATTATATGCGATTCCTGCCAATATGCACCTTTTGACCGCTAATTTAATGGTTATCAAGGACGAAGAGAGGGACCAGGCAACAATACTTTCTAAGGAATTGGAGAGGGTAAAGGATAATTACGATTACTGTATTATTGATTGTCCGCCGGATATAAATATATCGGTTATCAATGCACTTGTGGCAGCAGACGAAGTTATTATACCGATTAAGATTGACGGATACGCCTTTGACGGTATGGACGAATTGGAAGAGCAGATAAACAATGCAAAGCAGCTTAACCCGAAATTAAAATTTAGGGGTTGCCTTGTGACTATGTTCTATAACCGTGATGTATGCAGACAGGGCGAAGAGTGGTTACAGAATCAGCGTTACCCGGTATTTAAAACACATATCCGCAGAACAGAGAAAGCGGACGAAGTAACATTTACCAATGAAAGCCTTATGGAGTATTCCCCACGTTCCGGGGCCGCTAGAGATTATAAGGCGTTTGTAAAAGAGTATTTGGAGGTATAGCATGGGAGGTTACAGAAACAAAGAGGGTTATCCCGACCCAACGGCAGGCGAAGCATTAGGAGCGGTTGCCAAGGAGGAAAGACAGGAAGCAAGAGAGCGTAACGCAGCAGTAACAAGCCTTATCACAATGTTAAAGCAGATTATAAGCCTTGCAGGGTTTGAGTTGGTAGGGCGTATCGTTCTAAGGGATAAAGAAACAGGAAAAGAGTACAGATAGTGCAAAGTAAAATATCATAAGCAGGAGGTAGCGAGTATGTCAAATTTAGCAGTAAAGGAGTTTGGAACACAGGGAAGTAACTATATCAATATATCCGTGGAGAAATACAACGCAATCATAGCGGAAAATTTCAGATTGCAAACAGAATTAAAGCAGGCAGCGGAAGAGTTAAGCAGACGCAAGGCGGTAGAGGAAGTAGCAGGCGTGTTAATGCAGCAGATTAAAGGCATTGTGACCGATTCGGACACTAAACCGCAAAGAGAAATACAGATACCCGCCTTTGTAAATCGCAGGGTAGCAGGAGGTAGGAGATAATGGGAGGAATCATTTTTATCAATACAGACAATTACCCTATGTTTTGCGATAGCAGATGTGATAATACAAATTGCAGTAAGCACATTACAAAGGCGTATCAGCATACAGGCGGTTGCAAAATCAGCAAATTAAGGGATACCGAGGATTGCGAGGGTTGCATACCGAGAAAGAGAGGTAAAAGAAAGTGAGCGAAGCACAAGTAGTAGCAATGCCAACCGTGGAAGTGCCGTTAGACGAATACAAGGCGTTTCTTGAATGGCAGTTTAAGGGTCCGACCGTGGAAATCCCTTTAGAAGAATATAACCGCCTTAGAGAGGAACGCAGAGCCTTAGAGGATAGGTTGATGGAAGCAGACCGTTACATAGAAGAGTTACGGCATGAGATAGAAAGTAGAAAAAGCCTTGACGAGCAGACGGACGTAGTAGCACGAATGGTAGCGGACGAAATGGCGGAAAAGATAATTAAGAGAATCGCAGGCGAGAAAGTAAGCAGAGCGGACGAATCACAGGTAGCAATACCACACAGAGCGGAAAGAGAGGTAAAAGGAAATGGCAGGATTTAACCTTAATGACTTATTGAACGGAAAGAGCAAAGGGGCAGCAGTACCCGAAAAGAATACACAGGCAGAGGGACCGGCAGAGAAACAGGAAAGCACCTTTGATATTGTGATGATTGACGCAGAGGATTTAATGCCGAGCAAAGACAATTTCTATACAACCGAAGATATTAACGATTTGGCGGACGCTATCGAATTATTAGGCGGTATCAAGCAGAATTTGGTAGTTAAGCCGGAAGCACACGGCAAGTATGAGGTTATCGCAGGACACCGCCGTAGATTGGCAAGTTTGAAGCTGATAGCAGAGGGTAAGGAAGAGTACAGATATGTACCTTGTCGCATTGAAACGGAATCAGACGCTATAAGGGATAAGTTAAGCCTTATTCTCACAAATGCCACCGCAAGACAGTTAAGCGATTGGGAAAAGGTGCAGCAGGCAAAGGAATTAAAAGAAATCCTTACCGAGTATAAGAAAGCACTTGATACCGAGATTAAAGAAGCAATCAAAGCCGGGGATTACTGCCGAGGTTGTAAATTCCGTTGCGTAGACGGTTGCGAGTGCGAGGGAATGAGTGAAGAGGACAAGGCTACATACTTGGAAGCAAAAGGCGTTAATTGCCCTTGCTACGAAAGGGAGAAAATGGGCCGTATTCGTGAAATTGTGGCGGAATACCTCAATACGTCCACTACACAGATTGGCAGAATGGAAGCAATAGACAATAATTTATCCCCGGAATTTAAGCAGGAGTTAGAAAAGGGCAATATCGGTATTTCTACCGCCCACGAATTAAGCCGATTGAGCGAAGAGGACCAGGCAAACGCCTATAAGCAGTACGAGGATAAGGGAGAATTGCACATTAAGGACGTGAAGCAGGAACAAAAAGAGGAAATCACGGACGAACAGGCAGAGCAGGCACAATTAGCAATCACACACGCTTTAAAGGGCGAAGCAAACAGGGCAGTATTTAAAGCAAAGGATACCGCAGGCATTGAAAAGGCATTGAGAAAGCATTTTGAGAAATCATTTAACGGCTCAAAGGTAGAGTTAGAGGGCGGAAAGCACTTTATTTACAGATTTTCCACCGAGGGAATGACCTTGATAGACGAAAATTGGAAAAATTACTTGATTGCCTATACAGACCTTGCGGAAATCGTGGCGTTAATGATTGAAAATGATATGTTGGCTTATGATGATACGCCGGAAGGGGTAGAAAATACCGACACGGAAACAGGAGAAGCCACACAGGAAAGCGGTTTTATGAATGAGCCTGTAAATGCACCTATGGCAGCAGTAGACACCGAGGAAGAGGATAACGAGGAACTGCCGGGGCAGCAGGATATGAGTGATTACCCGGAATATGTACCCGAGCCTGCCGAAAAAGGATTAGATTTTACAAAGTATTTGCAAGCCAAGTACGGAGTAGCACAGTACAACATGATACAAAAGGTTGTAAGGGATACTATTCTTTTACAGGCGGAAGAAAATAACAATATCTGCCCGAAAGAATGGGAAAGCAGGATTACAAACGCCGTTTCTGTATGGGTAATGGAGAAAACCAAAGAATACCAAGCCTATTTACAGGGTTAGGCGGTAGCTTATGGATAAACTGATAGTATGGGAGGATAAAATAACCCTTGGAGGGGTGGCGTTGTCCGATTCGGACACAGAAAACATTAAAACGCTATCCCTCTGCATGGGGGAAGATATAGTAACAACGTGCGATAGACTAAGCGTATTATTGCAAACCCTTTCGGACGCATGGGAAACCTTAAAAGACCTTTCAGAAAGGATTTTGGAGGTATTGGCGGTAGAGAAAGAGGATATTTGCGAATCCTGCATAGGCAGGAGGACACGGCACGGCAGCAGTATTAAGGCAGGAAAGCCAAGACAGGCAAAAGCAAATATCAAATGGCAGGAAAAATACAGACCGCCATAAAAGAAAGGATAAGCAATAATGAAAAATTCGGAAGTAGAAGCAATCTTGAAATTTTACAAGGACATTGACCTTGATATTAAGGTTACGAGCGAGTGGCTAGAGCAGTACGAAAGCGTATATGACACAAGAGGGGCAATAAACTATGACGGTATGCCCCACGGTAACAATATATCGGATTCTACGGCTCTGCTTGCAATCGAAATAGCAAAAACCGACACGGCGGACCGTATCCGAGTGCTGAAAGGCAGGGTTAAGGATTTGAAGAAACTTAGGACGGAGATTTTAAAAGAAATTTCTTCCCTCAACCCGATACATAAAGCCATTGTTTGCGGTTTTTACTTGCAGGGTCAGAAATGGGAACGCATAGCGGAACAAATTAGTTATAGCGTTCGCCAAAGTAAAAATATAAGGTGTGTAGCCTTAGAGGTCTTAGGCGGAAAATTTGCAAGGAACAAGAATATATCACGAAGTAAAATTATTAGTGAAATTGTAAAGTGAAAGATTGCCCGCTATTGCCCGATTTTTTATGATATAATGCAAGAGTGAAAATGCCAAAGGGCAGCGGGAGAATGTGTAGTACCCTGCTGCCTTTTTACGTTTGCATTTTTGAAAATTTGCAAAAATGCGTAAATTCCGATGTAACAAAACGGCGGAAAATGGAAAAACAAACGAAAGGAGGTTTACCGTGGCACGGCAAAAGGACGAAAACAGGGAAAAAGCGAAGCAACTTTTTTTAGATTCCGAGGGGTTAATGAGCAACCCGGAAATAGCGGAAGCGTTGGGCGTGACTTCCGACAAGATAAGAAAATGGAAGTGCGTAGACAAGTGGAAAGAAGCCTTAGAAAACAAGCCTAAAAAAAGGGGCGGACAAAAGGGCAATAAAAACGCCCAAGGACACGGGGCCCCGCAACGCAATAAAAACGCAGAAACACACGGGGCATATTCTACGGTCTATTTTGACGAATTAACGGAGGAAGAAAAGGCACTTATAGAATCCGTTACCCTTGACACAGAAGATAATATGCGTAGGGAATTGCAAACCCTTGTAGCCAAGGAAAACGACCTAAAGAAACGCATAGCCACGCTTAATAGTGACGATACAGGGCAGTTATATACGGACAAGGTTGTAGAAATGCGTACACCACGCAAGGCAGAGGATAGCGACCCTTACGGACCGTATGAGGATACAGGGGCAGAGGGTGGCAATAAACCGCCCCTTGATGTGGCTATGGAAACTACCGTTAAATCATCAGCCTTTGAAAGGGCAATGAAGCTAGAAGCAGAACTAAATAAAATACACGGACGCATTATTAAGCTATTGGATTCTATTAAGTCCTATGAGTTAGAGCAACGCCGTATAGCCTTGGAAGAGAAGCGGTACGCACTAATGAAACAGAAGATAAGCGGAGAGTATGACGTAGACCCGGACACCGGGGAAATAAACGATACCTACGCAGGAGAGGACGAAGATTTATTAGAAGATTAGCAAGAGAAGTAGCACCGACACGGCAGCAGGCGGAGGGCTTAAAAAGGTACTGTACCGAGGGAAAACCGCCCGGGGGTCCCGTGACCCCAAGGATTGCCTAGATTCCGGGGCGAAAATCGACTTCCAAAATTTCCGAAAATTTTTTAAGGGGGTAGGATTTTGAAACTCTATGATAAAAATGCGGTGGCAAAATTCCTAGATATGACCCCTAAGAATGTGCAGAGGTTGACGGAAAAGGGAATTTTGAAACCAAGGCAGGGCGGATTATACCACTTGACGGAAACGACCCACGCCTATATCAAATACTTACGGGAGAAAAACCCGGAAAGCGAAGAAAACATAGACCTTAACGAGGAAAGGGCAAAGCTAACAAAGGCAAAAAGACTTAATGAGGAATTGGATTTAGCGGTAAAGAAAGGCGAATTACACAGGGCGGAGGACGTGCAAAAAATCATGTCCGCCACGCTGATAAACTTTAAAAGCCGATTAAGTGCGATTCCGGCAGAGGAAGCCGAGAAGTTGGCAACCATGACCGACAAGGCAAAGATATTTTTATATCTCAATGGGAAAATCAAGGAAGCGTTAAACGAATTATCAAATTTTGAGGAAGTATTTAAGGAGGAACTAAAAGAAGATGAAGAGGGAAACGATTGACCTTTTCAATCAAATTTTTAAGGTTTTAGAGCCACCGCCCGACCTTACGCTATCACAATGGGCGGACAAATTCCGCCGTCTTTCCTCTGAATCGGGAAGCAAGGGCGGACGTTGGGACACCTCAAAAGCACCTTGGCAGAGGGAAATAATGGACGCTATAACCGATATTTCCGTTGAAAAGGTCGTGGTAATGAGTGCAGCACAGATGGGAAAGACGGACGCATTTTTGCTTAATACCATAGGCTATTATATGCACTATGACCCTTGCACCATGTTATGTATGCAACCGACCCTATCCCTTGCGGAAACCATGAGTAAAGATAGACTTATGCCAATGGTAAGGGATACCCCGGTATTAAGGGATAAGATAAACGAAAAGAGCAGGACAAGCGGTAATACGATTTTTAAAAAATCATTTCCGGGCGGACGTATCACAATGACCGGGGCAAATTCCCCGACAGAACTTAGAAGCCGTCCTATCCGTATCCTGCTTGCAGACGAAATAGACGCATACCCGCCGACCGCAGGAGCGGAGGGCGACCCTCTGATACTTGCAGGCAAGCGTTTAACGACCTATTGGAATCGTAAGGAGGTAGACACAAGCACACCGACCATAAAGGGCGTAAGCCGTATAGAAATGGAGTACGAACATTCAACAATGGAGGAATGGAATGTACCGTGTCCGTCTTGCGGAGAGTTGCAGCCTTTGGAGTGGGCGAATCTGTCTTACGAAGTGGATGCGGACGGAGAGGTAAAGAATATTACCTACGTTTGTGCCAAGTGTGGCGTTATTCATTCGGAGGTTGAATGGAAAGACCATTTTAACGAGGGGCGGTATGTGGCAAAGTACCCTAACAGGAAAGTCCGGGGATTCCATTTTAACTCTCTTGCGTCCACGTTCTTTGGGTGGGAAAAGATAGTTAAGGGGTTTATTGAAGCGGACCAGGCATTAAAAAAGGGTAACATTGAACTTATGAAATCTTGGGTCAATACCGAACTAGGGCAGACTTGGGAGGAAGAGGGCGAAAAAGCCAATAAGGACGAATTATTAAAACGCCGTGAGAAGTACGGTTGCGAAGTGCCGGACGAAGTAATAGCAATTACGGCAGGAATCGACACGCAGGACGACCGTTTTGAAATCGAGGTTGTCGGTTGGGGCGTAGGGCATGAATCCTACGGCATAATCTACAAGAGGATTTACGGCGACTTAAAGCAGACAGAGGTATGGAAAAATCTTGATGAATTTTTATTACAGAAATTCAAAAAGAAAGACGGTACAGAATTGCGTATAGTGTGTGCCTGCATGGACTCCGGCGGACACTTTACCAACAAAGTATATAAATTCTGCAAGGCAAGAGTGGCAAGAAAGATTTTTGCTATTAAGGGTAAAGACGGCACAGACCGCCCATATATCCCGAAACCGTCAAAAAACAACCGAGAGCAGGCGTATTTATTTACGCTTGGAGTAGATACGGGTAAATCCCTGCTACTACAACGCTTACAGGTCGAGGAAGAGGGACCGGGTTACTGCCACTTCCCGAAAGATGAAAAGGAATATATCCGAGGATATGACAAGGACTATTTTAAGGGTCTTACGGCGGAAAAACAGGTATTACGGTACAAAAAGGGCCGTCCTTACTTTGTATGGGAACTGACAGGCGAAACCAAGAGAAACGAGCCTTTGGATTGCAGGAACTACGCACAGGCAGCAATAGAAATTACAGGCATGACCTTAAAAGAAGCACCAAAAAGCGAAGCAGGAAGCACACAAGCACCGCCGAAACGAAGCAGACGGCGAGGAAATAGAAGCGGAGGTATTACATAATGGCAGGAATCACATTAGAAACGGCAAAAAAGCACTTGGATATGTGGCTTGAAGCGGAAAGCCAAGTAGCAATCAATCAAGCCTATTCCATAGGCGGTAAGTCCTTTACAAGGGCAAATTTGGGAGAAATCCGTAAACAGGTGGAGTATTGGAGTAACAAAGTTGCGGAATTGCAGAATATAGCCAAGAAAAAGGGCAGAAACAGGGTATACAGAATCGTACCAAGGGATTTATAAACTTTGCGGGCAGAAAACGGCTAAAAAGTGCGAAAATCCTTGAAAATACAGGCGAAATAAAAAAATAAAAGATTGCCCGCCATTGCCCGATTTTTTATGGTATTATATATAATAGCAAAAGCACCAAAGGAAATAAGAGCGTTTCCAAGGGTGCTTTTTTGTATGGAAATCGTGGCACAGAATCAGGATTTTGTAGCACAGAAAGGAGATAACGGCGTTTTGAATTGGATAGACAGAGCAATTAACGCAATTTCCCCGGAAAAGGCGTTAAAAAGGGAAGTCGCAAGGCAAAAACTAAGCATAATCAATAGCGGATACGGAAACCACGGAGCGAACGGGGTTAAAAAGTCCGTTATCGGTTGGACGCACGGCGGAGGAAGCCATAGGGAAGATGTGGAAGAGCATGTAAATACTTTGCGTCAGAGGTCAAGGGATTTATATTATGGTGGCTCAAACATTGCCACAGGTGCGGTTAAAAGGCTTAGAACTAATGCAGTAGGGACCGGCTTACACCTTAAAAGCATGATTAACGAGGAAGTGTTAGGCATTACACCCGAGGAAGCAAGGCAGTTAGAGGAAACAATAGAAAGGGAGTTTGCACATTGGGCGAACTCTACTAATTGTGACGTTGAAAGGATAGACAATTTTTATCAGTTGCAGCAGTTGGCATTACTTAACGCCCTACTTAGTGGCGACACATTCGCACTAATGACAACCACAAAGCGAATCGGCAGTATTTACGATTTGAGGATTGAACTTGTGGAAGCTGACAGGGTAAGCACCCCGGATAACGAAAGGGTCAACCCTCTATTTTGCGAGGGCGTGGAGAAGAACACGGACGGCGAAGTAGTAGCCTACCATATTTCAAAATTCCACCCCCTCTCTTTTGCAGACAGAGAGCCGAGGGAGTGGGTAAGGGTAAAAGCCTTTGGAGATAAAACAGGCAGGAGAAACGTAATACACGTTATGAACAGGGAGCGAATCGGGCAAGTCCGGGGCGTTCCTTTTTTATCCCCTGTTATCGAAGCAATAAAGCAGCTTGGACGATACACAGAAGCGGAAATATTGGCAGCGGTAATTAACGGATTATTCACGGTCTTTATTGAAAAAGAAAGTGCGAGTGATGATGTACCGTTTGGCGAAACCGTGCCGGAAGATATGCAGGTGGACGCACAGGACGAAAACAGTATAGAACTTGCCCCGGGTGCAGTAATTGACCTTGGGGAGGGCGAAAAGGCAAATATGGTTAATCCGGGCAGACCTAACCCGAACTTTGACCCGTTTGTAATGGCGGTTATTAAGCAGATAGGGGCAGCGTTGGAAATCCCTTACGAAGTCCTTTTAATGGCGTTCAGTAGCAATTATTCAGCGTCAAGGGCCGCCATTTTGGAATTTTTCAAGGTAATTAAAATGTACCGTGCGTGGTTTATTGCCGATTTTTGCCAACCAATCTATGTAGAGTGGTTGAGCGAAGCGGTAGCCAAGGGCAGGATACACGCCCCGGGATTTTTCAACGACCCTATCATAAAGGACGCATATTGTAACGCAGAGTGGAACGGACCGAGTGCCGGACAGTTAGACCCGAAAAAAGAGGTCGAAGCAGCAGAATTAAGGGTACAATGCGGATTCTCAACAAGGGAAAGAGAAACAACCGAACTCACAGGCACGGACTTTTTCAAGAATGTAAAGCAACGTAAGCGTGAGGAAGAGTTATTAAAGGAGGTAACAGGAAGTGCGAAAAGGACGATTGCACCCGGGAATAATGGAGGTAAGGAATCAGACCCCGACAATCCCGACAACGACCCCGACAACCCCGACAATGACGGAGGGGAAGCGGAGGAAGAAACCGAAGAATAAAGCCGAGATACACAAGTTTTGGAATTTCATAGCGAGCCAAGAGGGCAGCACGGCGGAACTTCTGTTATACGGCGAAATTTCAGAGTATTCATGGTGGGGCGACGAAGTAACCCCGGCAGAATTTAACAACGACCTTAAAGCCTTGGGACCGGTTGAAGAAATAACCGTCCGTATCAATTCGGGCGGTGGCGACGTGTTCGCAGCGGTGGCAATCTACACCCGATTAAAGGAACACAAGGCGAAAATTGCGGTCAAGATTGACGGTTGGTGTGCGAGTGCTGCCACCATTATAGCAATGGCAGGAGATACCGTGGAAATATCCGTAGCAGGCGTGTTTATGATACACGACCCGTTAGCCGGACTTATGGGATACTACAACACTACCGACCTTGCAAACATTGTTAAGGAGTTGGAAGTTATCAAGCAGTCTATTGTTAATTGTTACATGACCGTTACGGACAAGTCCGAAGAGGAAATAAAAAACCTTATGACGGACGAGGGAAGTTGGTTTACAGGACAGGAAGCGGTAGACGCAGGATTTTGTACCGCCGTTATGTTTACGGACGTACAGACAGAGGTAGAAAATGCGGAAAAGATTATTGTAAATTCCGTATCTATCGGTTTGGAAAGATTCCATACCGTGCCTAAAGGATTATTAGGCTATGCCAATAGCCATAATAATATAACCAATGCGAAAAACGAACAGGAGGAAGAAAAAATGACATTGGAAGAGTTTAAAGCAAAGCACCCGGACGTAGCCAATGCTTATAAAAACGAAATTATGGCAACGGCAGGCACAGGGGAGAACACACAGGCAGCAGTAGACGCAGAGAGAGCGAGAATTAAGGCGATTGATGATATGACATTGCCGGGATTCGAGAAAATGGCAGACAAGGCAAAGTATGAAGAGCCTATTACTGCCGAAGCGTTCGCAATGCAGATTATTGCAGAGCAGAAAAAGACAGGGCAGGCGTTTTTAACAGACCGTGAAAAGGATATTGACGATTCCGGCGTAAAGAATGTAACCCCTACACCTAACACAGGGCATGACGGCAACGAAGAGGACCCTTACGGCGACCTTATCGACCAGATGTACCCTAAGACAAAATAATTACAGGAGGTAAAAGGAAATGGCAGCAGGCAAAGAGAATTTAGGAACTTACACCCCTAAAATGGTACACGCCGGGGATTATCCCGTAGTGACCGATTCGGGCACAGTAGCAGAGGGCGAAACTATCGTAGAACTTATGCCCGTAGTGCTTAACGCAGACGGCACATTAAAAGCCGTTACGGCGGATAACGTGGCAGACGTTTACGGTTTGGCAGCAGAGAACGCCGAAGCAGGCGAAGAGGTAGTAATTTACCTTACAGGACAGTTTTTCGGGGAAGCTATCGAAGTACCCGCAGGAACTACCGCAGCAGATTTTAAAGCACCTTTCCGCAAGTTGGGTATTTTCTTGGTTGATACCGATAATGCCGTAGCGGAAGCAACAGAATAAGAAAAGAAAAGGAGATAGTACAACATGGCTATTAGTATTTACGACCCTAGAACAATGGGTAAATTAGTAGAGCGTATGCCGAGAGTGCATACCTTTATCAAGGATACTTTTTTCCGCAATGTGGAAACATTCGACACACAGAAGATTGATGTAGATTTTAAGAAAGGCAACAGGGCGTTAGCACCTTTCGTACATAAGAAAATCGGCGGTGTAACGGTAGATAACTTAGGTTATGAAACCAACACCTACGAGCCACCTTTAGTAGCACCTAACAAGATTACTACGGTGGACGATATTTTGAAGCGTTCCCCGGGCGAGAGCCTTTACAACGGAAAATCCCCTAATCAGAGAGCCGTTGAGAAAATGCAGCGTGATTTTACCGAGTTGGACGAAATGATTACACGCCGTGAAGAGTGGATGTGTTGTCAGGCGTTATTTACAGGTAAAATCCCTATCCTTGATAAGGACGGTAAGGAGTTGCAGGCGGAAATTGACTTTAAGTTTAGCAACAAAACAACCTTAAAGGACGCTGAAAAGTGGACTAAGACACAGGGCGGAAAAATCAAGCAGTTAAAGGCTTGGAGAAAACAGGTACAGAAAACAGGTTTTGTAAACTGTAATGTATGCCTTATGGGTGCGGACGCATTGGAAGCGTTCTTATCTGACGAAGAGGTACAGAGTGTACTTGACGTTAGACGTTTTGAGGTTGCAGTTATCGCACCTAAAGAACTTCCTAACGGTGCTACCTACGTTGGTACTATCCATGAGTTAGGCATGGATATTTACACTTACAACGAATGGTATCTTGATAACTGGACTAACAAGGACAAGCCGGAGGATAAGCCTTTACTTCCTGCTAACGTGGTTGCCCTGTTATCCACAGAAGCTAACTACTCTATGTATTATGGTGCGGTTGCTATCGTGGACGAAGCAGGAAAGACTATTGCGGTTGCAGAGGGTAGCAGAATCCCGGAACAGTGGGTAGAAAGACGCCCGGCAAGAAGATTTTTACAGTTGTCCGCAGCACCTCTTTGTGTACCGCATGAGGTAGATTCTTGGTACATTGCCGAAGTTTGCTAGGCGGTGTAGCCTATGAAAAACTTTAAGGAAATGCTTGATAAGGACTTGGAAACGACCTTTTACAATACTAACGAATTTGCACAGGTAAGGAAAATTAAGTATGACGGGGTATCAAAGGATATTCCCGTTGTGCTTGATTCCGAGGAAACCAAAGACCGTAACGGCATAGGGTCCGACCATGCAGAGGGTATTTATGGGAGATTTATTGTTATCCGGGTCAGACTAAGCGACTTAGGGAGCGAGCCAAGGCAGGGGGCGAGGTTTTGGATTGACAACAACCTTTACACGATTGCCAACGTGCTAAATGAGTACAACGAGTTAATCATAGACTTAGAGAGGTTTGACGAATAATGATTGAAGTATCGGACGAAACAATAGAAAAACTGCATACGGTACTTGCGAGGGTAGAAAATGCAAGAGGAAAGGTACTAAAGCCTGCATTTGGTAGAGCCTTACAAGCAGGCAAAACAGAAGCAAAAAGAAAAGCGGTTGAAACGTACCATATTAAGCCGGGCGAATACAAGAAAAATACATACATACAGTACCAAAGCGAGGAACACGGAGAAGATGAAATAATAGGCACTATTTCTTTTGCAGGAAATCCGATACCGCTGATAAAGTACAATGTAAGTCCTAAAACGCCTAGCAGGAAAACGCCAAGTGCAGTAGTAAAAAAGGCAAATAGTCCCGTAAAATTCGACCGAAAGAAAGACGTATTCGTTCAGCAAATGGGTAGCGGACATATAGGTATTTTCAAGAGAGAAGATACAGGAAAAATTAAAGAACTGTACGGACCGTCAACACCGAAAATAACCGAGAATGAAGAGGTTATACAAGCAGTAACAGACAAAGTAAACGAGGTATTAAACCGAAGAATCGAACACGAAATAGAAAGATTGTTTAATAGCGAGGGTTAAAAATGACACCATTAGACCTATTAACTTCTTTGAAAAGCTATTGCGAGGGAATAACTAAGGATATGCGGTTGGTTGCAAGAGTGCCGGAGAATGGCACGGAAGCAGGAGAACGACCGCCCAAGGTATTTATTGGCAATCTGCCGGACAAGGAAGCAGAGAAAAAGGCAGCACCCTATATACTCTTAAAACTTCTTACCAAGAAAACGGACGAGGAAGAGAGTGTATGCAGGGTGCGTATTATTTGCGTGACCTTTTCGGAGGATAAGCAGGAGAATTATATACAATGCCTAAATGTGCTTACGAAGATTGAAACGAAGCTATTAGAGGACGTTGTTATAGACAAACGCTATTCCTGTCAGAAACCGATAGAAACCGTTATTTATGATGACGATTTGGAGGTTTACCAAGTGGGCGAAATGATGACCGTTTGGGAAATGACGAAGCCGGAAAGAGATGTACGACAATATTTAGAATAGGAGGTAGCCGTATATGGCAGGGAAAACAACCAAAACCGCCGAAAATGCGGTTGAAAATGCAGAGGTGGTAAATTCCACACCCGAAGCAGAAAAAACGCAGGAAACGGCAAATACGGAAGCCACAGAGGGTAGATTTATTTATATCGGACCGACCACAGGCACGGGATTAGTGGCAAACACCATTTTTACCGGGACCAGGGAAGCCGTGGAAGAGCATTTAAAGGACACTTTAGATAAGATTCCACAGGTAAGATTACTTATTGTGGCAACAAAGAGCCTTGCAGAGAGTAAGGCAAAAGTAAAAAAGACAGGTACAATACTGAATAAGTATTACAATGACGTTTTGAGCCTGTCAAGAAAGTAAAAGACAAGGAGGATAAGTTAAAATGAGTGATTTTTTTCACGGAGCGAAAGCAGGCAAACAGGCTACAAGCGTATCCACACCTACAACCGCAGATAGCAGTATCCATTTTATCGTAGGTACTGCCCCGGTACACATGGTAGGCGGAAAAGTAAACGAGCCTGTATACGCTTCCTCTTACCCGGAAGCAGTAGCAGCAATGGGATATAGCGAGGATTGGAAGAATTACGATATTTGCGAAGAGATTTACGCAAGTTTTCAGTTGTACTCTAACGGTCCGGTCGTTATGGTTAATGTTCTTGACCCTAAAAAGCACCTTGCAGGCGAAACGACCGCAGATAAGCAGTTGGCAGGCAATGTATTAGACTTACCGCTTGAAGCATTGGCGGACACGGTAAAAGTTAAGGGTTATGACGGAGAGGAAGCATTGACAGAAGAGTATACAAGGGGCGAAGATTACGACCTTATGTATACGGACGGCGTTTTGAGATTGGAACGTATCGAGGGTGGCAAGATTACGTCCGAAAACGCAACACTTAACGTAACTTACAATGCCGTAGACCCTACAAAGGTAACAAAAGCTGATATTATCGGCGGTTATGACGTAAGCACCAAGAAATCAAGCGGTTTTGAGTTGACGGATTCTATTTTCCCGAAATTCCGTGTAATTCCTACGCTTTTCCTTGCACCGAACTTTTCGCATGATAGCGAAGTGGCAGCGGTTATGTCAGCCAAAGCGGAGAATATCAACGGATTATTTACAGGAAAGGCACTTGTTGACGTTGACACAACAGAAGCAAAGACCTATACCGAAGCCGTGGAGTGGAAGAATAAAAACAACATTACGCAGCCGTCACAGTTGCTTATGTGGCCCAAGTATTCCCTTGGTGGCAAGGTATACCATGCGTCAGTACATCAAGCCGGGGTTATGGCTAAAACGGACGCTAACGAAGATTTGGGCGGTGGTACACCGTGCGAATCTGCAAGTAACAAGAGTTTGCAGATTGATAGCATGGTATTAGAGGACGGCACGGAGGTATTGTTAGACCTTACAAAGGCAAACTACTTAAATGCTAACGGTATCATTACCGCACTCAACTTTATCGGCGGTTTTGTTTCTTGGGGCAACGAAACGGCTTGCTATCCTGCAAATACGGACGTGACAGATTATTTCTATTGTGTATCCCGTATGTTTAATTGGGTTGCAAATTCCGTTATCTTATCCGTATGGAGCAAGGTTGACCGCAAGTTAAACAGACGCTTGATTGAATCCGTGGTAGATAGTCTTAATATTTGGCTTAACGGACTTATGGCGGACGGCAAGATTTTAGGCGGACGTATTGAGTTTTTGGAAGCCGAGAACACGGAAACGGACTTAATGGCAGGCAAAGCGAAATTCCATATTTACCTTACCCCGCCAAGTCCTGCAAAGGAACTTGATTTTGTCGTTGAATACGATGTAAGTTACCTTTCAAACTTATTCGCAGCATAACAGGAGGTAAGAGCAAATGCCAAAGATTGACGAAACAGTTATAGGGTTTGCGGTATATGAGGACGCAACCGAGTATATGGGATTATCCGAAGTAACATTGCCGGAAATCTCAAACATGACCGAGGAAATCAGCGGGGCCGGCATTGGCGGTAAGATTGAATCCGTTATTTTGGGTGCAATCGAAGCAATGACCCTTACCCTTAATTTCCGCACGGTTACAAAGAACGCTATTAAACTGCATGAGCCACGCCAGCACAATATTGATTTGAGGGCAGCACAGCAACAGAAAGACACCACAAAGGGCGAAACAGAGGTAGTAAAGGTTAAGCATATTTTAACCGTAACACCTAAGAAGTTAAACCCGGGCAAGGTCGCTACGGCAAGTGCAGCGGAGGTAAGCGGAGAATATGCGGTAACGTATTACGCTACATACATTGACGGTAAGAAAATGCTTGAAATTGACCCGTTAAATTATATTTACTATGTCAACGGTAAGGATTATTTGGCAGAGGTCAGAAAGGCACTTGGGAAATAGGCACGGGCAACCGTGCTTTTTCCTGCTTAAATTCATTTTTGGAGGATTAAGACAATGGAAGATATTAAGAAAGCTAATGCAACACAGGAAGCAGCAGAGGGAAAGGCAGAAAACAAGGCAAATGTGACCGATTCGGACACACCACAGGGAGCGTATACGCATAAGTTTCAGAAGCCTTACACCTACGAGGACAAGACCTATACAGAATTAGTATTTGACTTTGAAAAGCTGATAGGCGACGACCTTGTAGCCATTGAAAACGAAATGACGGCGGTAGGCGAATTTGCATTAACCCCGGAAATCTCAACCGCATACCTGTACCGCTTGGCAGCCAAGGCAGCAGGCGTAGGAAGTGACGTTATCGCAAACTTGCCTATTAGAGATTTTGGAAAAATCAAAAATGTGGCAAGAGATTTTTTAGTAAGTTTGGGATTGTAAAGCAGAATCCCACAAAATGGGTTAAAAGAAATAGCCTGCTTTTGGCAAAGGAAACACACACAGGCTTAGAGTTTTGGTTGAGCCGGACACTAAGAGAGTTTAACTCTTGGATTGGAGAGTATAACGAACTTACAAAAGAGCAACAGGACAAACAAGCCTAATTTCTTAATGAAAAATTGTACGACTTGTGGTATTCTATAAGAAAATCCCCCAAGGAGGTACAACGGCATGACAGAGAAAACCGAACATATTTTCGGGGGGGGGTAACTGACGTATTAAAACAGATTGATACTCTCCCCCTTGAAGTTAATTTGCAGTTAAGACGAACAGTAAAGGCGTTTCCTGTAAGTTATTCATTTACAGTAAAGAGAAGTAAGGAAATCGAAGAACTTGTTAATTATGGTTATTTGGTGGACGTAACGGATAACAGGAAAATTTTAGAGCAAGAATATGACAGAAACGCATTGTTTAGCGAATTAAGCAAACGCACATACGATATTACGCCTAAGACAACGACAACAAAGAAAGATATGATTGATTATATTTTAGGCAATGAAAAGGCGTTGCAAAGGTTAGCAGGAAAATATATTGAGGTGGAGTGGTCGGACGGATTCCAACCACACATACGAGAGATTGAAAAAGTAGTAGAGGAAATCATACATACGCATTATTCGGATTATGAAAACGTGTCAATGATAGAGTGCTACGAAGAAATGCAACACGAAAAAGAGAGAGCCAAAACCGAAAGCGACAGATACAAAAACCTTTACGCTACGGTGGAACGTGTGACACCAAGGGCAGACGGTACAACAAAGCAAGCAGACGCAATAAGAAAAAGCAAAACAATAGCCTTGATTTTATGTATATTCGGCGGTTATTTTGGTCTACATTATTTTTATGCAGGCAAAACAGGAATAGGGATTTTGTATTTATGTACGGTCGGATTGTTTGGCGTTGGTTGGCTTGTTGACATTGTAAGAATAGCAACAGGCAAATTTAAAGACAAAGACGAACACTATTTAAAATAATATAGATTAGCACAAAAAGCACTTACAGTATTGTAGGTGCTTTTCTTATGCGGAAAGGAGGGTAAAAGTGGCAGCAGGAAAGACGTTTGAATTTTTGTTTCAGTTATCGGCGAAATTAGGACCGAGCTTTTCCAAGTCCTTTAAAAATGCTTCACAGACTATGAATGTCTTACAGGGAGATTTAGCAAGTGCGAATCAAAAAATTAAGGACGTATCCGCATATCAGAAGCAACAGAAAGCCGTAGAAAATAGCAAGGCTAGGGTAAATGAGTTACAGGCGGAATACGACAAGCTGACGGAAGAAATTGGAGATACCAACAACGCAACCGACAAGCAGAAAAAGCAACTTGAAAAAGCACAGGCAGCATTAGCAAAGGCAAAAAACGCAGTAGCGGACGAAGAGGAAAAGTTACAAGATATGTCCGCAGCCTTAAAGGAAGCAGGCATAAACACAGACAATCTAACCGAGGATACCGCAGAACTGCAAAAGCAGTATGAGAAATTAGCCAAGACACAGGAAAAGGTACAGGCTATAAGCGAAAAGCAGGCGAAAAACGGAGAAGCAATTTCTAAAACAAAAGGACAGATAGCAGGAACGATAGGCACGGTAACGGCTCTTGCAACGTCCTTTTTTGCGTTAGATTCGGCAACCGAGGAATACAGAAACAATCAAGCGAAGCTAACTACCGCCTTTCAAGCAGCAGGGTTAAGCACCAACGCAGCAAAGGAAGCCTACGCAGGATTCTACCGGGTGCTTGGAGATGATGATACCGCCACCGAAGCAACGCAGTTATTGGCGAAGTTGGCAAGGAATGAAGCGGACGTAGCGAAGTGGACGGATATAGCAGCAGGCGTATACGCCACCTTTGGCGATTCCCTGCCGATAGAAGCACTTATAGAATCCGCAAACGAAACAAGCCGTACAGGAAAGGTTACGGGCAATCTTGCGGACGCTATAAATTGGGCCGCTATGGAGGGCGAAACATTCGGCGTTACCATGAAAGCCAACACCAAGGCTAACCAAGAGTGGAACAAAGCCGTAGAAGCGTGTGAATCGGCGGAAGATTATTTTAACCTTGCTTTACAGAGTTGCACAAGCGAAGCTGAAAGAAATCAGTTGATTATGAACACCCTGCAAGGCACATACCAAGACGCTACGGCAGCCTTTAAGGAGAATAACAAGCAGATTATCCAAAACAGGCAGGCACAGGTAGTATGGAATGATATTTTAGGCAAAGCCGGAAAGATTGCAGGCACGGTTAAAGGCATGATTATAGATATGCTTGGAGTTGCCGAGGACGGAAGCCTAAAAGCAAATTCCGCCTTGTCTATCATGTCTAACACCTTGGGGAAACTTGCAGACAACCCCGAACTGATAAAAACCATTGCTAAGACCGTGGCGTTATTGGCAGGCTTAAAGGTCGGGGGATTGACCGCAAAACTTGGATTTTTGCACGTCAAGGGCGGTATTTTATCCGTGCAAAAGGCTTTTACCATGATGAAAGGCTTAGGTATCACGAAATACCTAAAAACCATGACGGGCGGATTTGGTGGACTTCTTAAAAGCGTTGCCCCGGTGGTCGGTATAATCGCAGCTATCGGCGGTGCAATTTACTATGTATCCACGCATTTAGAACAGGTGCGAGGGTTTATACAAAAAACCTTTGGAGATGAGGGGTTAGCCGTCTTTGACAAGCTATGGGGAATTATTACCCAAGTAGGAACGGCAATAAAGGACGCTTTTTTCTCTAGCGGGTCGGGAATCCTTGACACGCTAAAGGATATGCTACCGACAATCATTAACACGTTGCAGACCGGGTTACTTCCGTTACTGCCAATGATTGCGGATTTAGTGGTGCAGATATTACCGCTATTAGGGCAGCTTGTTACGGCGGTGCTTCCTGTCTTAGGGCAGTTGATAAGTGCGGTTATTACGGTGCTTGGCTCATTGATAGCGGAGTTATTGCCTGCAATCGTACAACTCATATCCGACTTGCTACCTCTCATTTTACAGGTGGTGCAGGCGGTATTACCTGTACTCATTCAGTTAATTAACGCTATCCTGCCTATTTTGGTGCAGATAGTACAGGCAATTCTGCCCGTATTCGTGCAGTTGGTTAATGCGATATTGCCGATACTGACACAGATTATACAGGCGGTATTACCTGTTATCATTCAGCTTATACAAACGCTGATACCTATTGTTATGCAGATTATAGACACGGTTTTACCTGTATTTATCAATCTGCTTAATACTATTGTGCCGATATTCCAAAACATCATACAGGCTATTTTACCTGTATTGACAACCCTTTTACAGGCATTAGTACCGATTATTCAGCTTGTGGCGGAGATTTTCGCAAGTGTGTTAGGTACGGCATTGCAGACCGTGGCAAATATCGTTAATAGCGTTATGCAGGTATTCCAAGGTTTGATTGACTTTATTACAGGCGTATTTACAGGTAATTGGTCGCAGGCTTGGGAGGGTGTAAAGAGTATCTTTAGCGGAGTTTTCAGCGGATTAGGCGAGATATTCAAAGCACCGTTTAGGGTTATCGTATCCGCAATAAATACGGTTATCGGCGGACTTAACAAGTTAAAGATACCCGATTGGGTGCCGGGATTGGGCGGAAAGGGCATTAACATACCGCTTATACCGGGATTTGCAAAGGGTACAAACTTTACGCCGGATACGTTTATAGCAGGAGAAAAGGGACCCGAGTTAATCACAGGTGCAGCAGGACGCAAGGTATTTACGGCAGCACAGACAGGACAGATTTTTAACAACATGGCACAAGCCGGAAACGTAGGCAACGCAAACAATGTAAATGTGGGAGCGAGCGGGGCCGGCACAATCGTAATTCACGTTACAAATTCCCCAAGCGTGACAGTAGCAGGCGGAGGGGAAGCAGGCGGAATTAAGGCACAGTTGCAGCAGTATGACGAAGAATTTTTAGAGAAGCTACGAGCAATCATTGTAGCAATCCTAAAAGAACAGAGAGAACAGGAGGGCAGGGTAGCTTATGCTTAATACTTATACCACAATATCGGGGGATACATGGGATACGGTGGCTTACAAAGCCTACGGCAATGAAATGTATATGGATACTCTGATTAAGGCGAATTTAGAGCATAAGGATACCTTTATTTTTCCGGCAGGAGTTGTATTGACCCTGCCGGAAATTCCGTTAGAGGTATCGGAAAGCCTGCCACCGTGGAAACAGGGAGGGGTAACGGTTGAGTGATAAGACGTTAGCAAGGCGGACGGCGGTAAAACTCTATTTTAAGGGTGCGGATATTTCCAAAGACCTTTCTAAATACCTGTTATCCCTGTCCTTTACCGACAAGGAAGAGGACGAAACGGACGACATTTCTATTACGCTTGATGATAGAGAGGGTAAATGGATAAAGGATTGGTTAAACACCAACAAAACGGCGAAAACCGAAACAGTAACGACCACAGGCGAGGTAAAAGTAGGTAATATCGTGCAGTTTAAGGGCGGACCGGTTTATATTTCCTCTATGGCAGCAGAGCCGACCGTTACGAGGGGTGCGAGTAAGTGTAAATGCACCATTGTAAACTCAAACGCCCACCCTTACCATTTAATTTCACAGGACGGCAAGAAAGTTTACGGTTGGGTTAATGCTTCAGACGTGGAGGGCGAAACGGTAACAAAGACCAAGACAACCAAGGCGGAGGACAAACGAGCCTTTAAAGGCACGGAAATACACGCTATGGTAGTGCAGAAAAACCCATACACGGACGGCAAGGATAAGGTTTTGGATTGCGGAGTATTTGAAATTGACACCGTGAATTATTCGGGGCCGCCACAGAAAATAACCATAAAGGCTACTTCCATACCATATAAGGCGAAGTTAAGACAGACCAAGTATAACAGGGTTTGGGAAAATACAACACTTAAAAACATGGCACAGAAGATAGCAGGCAGGAGTAATTTTAAGGTTATGTATTTGTCAAACTCTAACCCGGTTTACAAGCGGAAAGAGCAAATAAACATGACGGATATAGCCTTTTTAAAGAAGATGTGCAAGAAAGCCGGAATATCCCTTAAAATCACGTCAAAAACAATCGTTTTATTTGACGCTGCCGATTATGAGAAAAAGGCAGAGGTTAAGAAGATAAAGGCAGGCAAGGGAAACATAATTAGTTATAGTTTCTCTACCAAAACGGCAGATACCGCCTATTCGTCCTGCCGTGTGGTTTATACCGACCCGGACACAAAGGAAACCATAGAAGCCACATACACGCCCGAGAACGCCAACGCAGACGGTCAGACCTTGGAAATCAAACAAAAGGTATCGAGCGTAGCGGAAGCCAAGGAGTTAGCGAAAAAGTCGCTAAGAGCCAAAAACAAGGGCGAAACCACGGCAGAATTTACATTAGTAGGCGACGTGGATTATGTGGCAGGAATCACGGTTAGGGTGTACGGATACGGAGAATTTAACGGAAAGTACATTGTAGAGCAGGCAAACCACAGTATCACGGGCGGTTACAAGGTACAGGTAAAATTACGCAGTTGTTTGGAGGGATATTGATTGAGCCAATTTAACGATAACGACATACAGGAACTAAAGGACGTTGTAAGAATCGGGATTGTAAGCAGCGTAAACCCTGCCAAAATGACCGCAAGAGTAAAGATACAGGACCAGGGAATAGTAACAGGCGACCTAAAGATAGTGCAGAATACACCGCTAATTACGGTTGAGAATAAGGACGCAGGCGTAAAGTGGGATTATGAAGCAGAATATACAGGCTACGACAGAAAATTAGGCTTGGGGGAAACCTACAAGAAGAAATACCCGGATACAATCGTTACGACCTATACGAGCAAAGAGCAGACCATAAAAATATACCCTTGGATACCTTACATAGGGCAATGGGTTTTATGTATCTTTAAGCCGGATGGAGAGGGCGACGGTTTCATAATAGGAGGTATCTAATGGCACAGATAGGCACATTAGGGGATATTGTTTTTAGTGTATCCCAAAAGACCGTAAAAACCTTTGAGGATTTGAAGATAGACAGTAAAACAAATTACGCAAAGCTGACAAGACATAATAAAAAGCCTTTGCTAGAGTTTCAGTACAACGATATTGATACGGCGAGTTTTAGTATTTATCTTTCGGCATTTCTTGGGGTTAATCCCCTGTCAATGCAGGATAAAATAGATAAATACCGAAAGCAGGGCAAAATATTATCCTTGGTTATCGGAGGGAAGAAATACGGCACAAAATGGGTTATAACTTCCCACTCAAAGGACTATCAGAAATTCGACAATAAGGGTAATTTGCTGATTGCAAAAAGCACTATTTCCATTGAGGAATACCCGGAAAGGTAGGACGGTATGAGATATACGATAGACACAACCCAAAATAACCCGATAAATTTAGAGCCTAAGACGGTCTACGAGGAAGTAATACAAAACCTTTGGTTTCTGTATTCGTCAATCGAATATGACGTACCGCTTGACCGTGCATTAGGATTAAACGCAACTTACATAGACAAGCCGATAGACACGGCAAAGGCATTAGCCATAACGGATATTTACGATAAGACGGAGGAATACGAGCCGAGGGCAGAGATTGTAAATATTGATTTTACGGTGGACTATGAAAAGGGCATATTAAGACCAAAAGTGGAGGTAGAAGTAAATGGAGAATACGAAAACGAGGAATATTCCGGCTAATCTGCCCGAGGTTGAGTTTGTAGATACCAATACGGAAGCGTTGGTAAATAAACTTATAGCAGGGTACGAAACAATCACAGGCAGGACGCTTTACCCTGCCGACCCTGTAAGGGCGTTTATCCTATGGCTTGCAAGCGTTATAGTGCAGGAAAGGGCGTTAATCAACGAATCCGCAAAGCAGAACTTACCACGCTACGCCGTAGGAGAGAATTTGGATTCTCTTAGCGAGATTTTCCACAACACATACAGGCTAGAGCCAACGGCAGCAAAAACAACCCTTGGCTTTTACCTTACAACGACACTAAACGAGGATTACGTTATAACGGATACCTTGGAAGTAACCGTAGACGGCGTTATAAACTTTGCGACAACCGGGTATTTGGTATTCAAAGCCGGGGAAGATTACGCAGAGGTCGGGGCCGTCTGTCAGAGCGTGGGAACGGTCGGAAACGGCTTTACGCCCGGACAGGTAAATAAATTAGTGTCGGACGAATTTTTATACTTTAAAGAGGTATCCAACACCACGGAAACCGCAGGCGGTAGCGAAGAGGAAACCGACACGGCATTTTATAACCGCATGAGGGAAAGCGAAGAATCCTATACAACCGCCGGACCCCGTGGAAGCTATGCGTATCACGCTAAAAGCGTTTCATCATTGATTAGTGACGTATCCGCAGAAAGTCCGCAGGAGGGCGTAGCGGACGTTAGGATTATGCTTTACGGCGGAGAACTGCCGAGCGAGGAACTCATACAGAAAGTGCAGGAGTATTTAAGTGCAGATGATATAAGACCTATGACGGATAAGGTCGTTGTTGCAGCACCTACAACGGTTGAATTTGACATAGAAGCCACTTATTACATACCGACCGACAAGGCAGCAAGCACAAAGGAAATCAAGCAGGCGGTAGAGTTGGCGACCGAGAATTACATATTATGGCAGACCTCCAAAATGGGGCGGGATATTAACCCGTCCTATTTTAATGCTATGCTCATGGAATCCGGCATAAAAAGGGCGGAGATAACAAAGCCTGCATTTACACAGATTCCAAAGGGAAGCGTAGCGGTTATTAAGAACTGTACCGTAACCTTTGGAGGTGTGGAAGATGAATAATATTAAAAATGCGGATTTTTTAACCACGTTTCCGCCTGCACTAAGGCAAGATGAATCTATGTTAGTATTAGGGCGGTTGATTGCGGAGGAACTGCATATAACCGCCGTAGAAACAGAAAAAAACATCATATACGCCAACATAGACACGCTATCGGAAACTTGGCTAGATATTTTAGCCTACGATTTACACGTTGATTGGTACAACTACGATTACCCGATAGAAGCCAAAAAGGCAATTATCAAGGATAGCGTAAGAGTACATCAGAAATTAGGCACAAAGGCAGCCGTTGAAATGGCTTTAGGAGGTATCCACCCGCAAAGCGAAATTGAGGAATGGTTTACCTACGGCGGTAAGCCGTACCGATTCCGTATAGTGCTTGATACGACCCATTCAAGGGTAGAAGCGGATTACGAGGAAATCGTTAAGACCGTAGACATATACAAGCGTCTTACGGCTCATTTGGACGGCTTATATTATCAATGCTCTATGTGTGTGGTTATCATGCCACGCACGGAGTATTTTTTATTTTCCGTGCCTATGACAGGGCAGATTAAGGCAGGCACAGAGCCTTACAGAAATACGGTTGGAGCGGTAGAAAATACCGTTATCAGCATAAACGCAAAGGCAGCGGGATACCTTGCCGAAGCCGTAAGGACCGGTACAAAGCCGGACAGAAATATAGTATTTTCCACGCATGATAGCGAGGTTGTGACCGATTCGGACACGAAAGGTTACAAATTTACGAGCAATCAGACGGGAGAAGCCACCACAGGCACAACGCCTTACATTAGCACCGTGGGAGCGGTAGAGAGTGAGGACGTGACGGCAACGGCAGCAGGGCAGGGGTACAAATTCCTTTCCGACCTTGCAGGAACTAACCCGGACAGAAATATTTTATTTGAATCCGAGGAAGTGGCAGCAGTAGGGGAAACGGAAGTAACCGCCTATGTATTTGAAAGCACCTTGACAGGCACAGACCCCGACAGAAGCACGGAGGTAGAAACGTCTGATAAGGGCATGACAACAACGGCAGAAGCCGAGAGTTACCAATATACGGTTAAGTATTGCGGTGCTTCCGGATTAAGCAAATAAAAGTAAAGGAGATACAGAGAAATGCTGACAGAAAGAGCCTTTGAAAGTTTCAAGAAATTCATTGAAACAAACATTGCTTACGCCAAGGTTGAATATGGCGGAAAACTGCATAAAGCCAATATCGTATCGAAAGAACGATTGCCGGACGGCAGGGTAGCACTTAGCATTTCCATAACCCCGGAAGTGTCCGGGTCTACAACGATTACAAAAATTCAGTTGTACGACATTGGAAATCAGCTTTTCGCAGAAAAGACCGAAGCAATCAAGTTAAAAGGGGTGCAGGAGGGCGTACTGTACCGCTTTAGTTTCAACTTTAAGGAGGAATAGCAGAAATGGGATTATTCAAGATTTGGAAAGACCATGTAACGCAGTTTTCTAACCGTTACAAGGAAGTGCAGAACGCAGACGGCACAATAACCCACGAAGCGGTAGAGGGCGAAGTTATCCAAGAGGGTACACCGCAGAACGCAAAGAACTTTAACGACTTGGAAGAAAGAGTATTGGCAGGCGGAGAGGTTGCCGGACTTGCGTTGTTAAAGGTATCTATGGCGGAAAGCAGGATTAAGGGATTGCAGGGAGAAATTGTGGAAGCCACTTTGACTAACACAAAAGAGTATCCTTTTAACAATTCCAAAAAGACCCTTGCACTTGCCACACCAAGGGGAAACTTGGATTACACCGTGGACGTGGAAGCAAGCACCGAGGACGCAGGCGGTATAGGCGAAATCAAGATTACCGATAAGCAGTTAAACGGTTTCAAGATTGAGTATTGTGGGGCCGCCAAGGAAGTAAAGGTAAAATGTACCGTTAGAGGAGGTTACGCATAATGGCAAACGTGATTATCAAGAGTGACGAAAGAAAGACACAGACAGAAGCGGTATTAAACGCTTACGGCGTGGGCGGTGGCAGGGCAACCGCAGCACAGAGGGAAGCAGCCGAACATATTGCGGTGCGTTCACAGGAAGCACACAGAGAATTACAGAGAATGGGAGGTAGAAGATAATGGCAAAAGCTAAGATTATCGTAGTTGAAAAGAACGAGGGCGAAAAAATCGCCTACGAGGTATCGGGTACTAAAATCTTCTTTGGAGATGATGAACTTATGGTAAACCTCAAAACAAGAGAGCGTGACGAAGAGGTAACGCTTGATATTTGCAAGGATACACAGGACGGCTTGACCGTGGGCGTGAATACCGAAGCGAGAGAGTATGTGGCACAGGTAACTATCCCTGCAAGAGAGTACGAAATGGTGGATACCGGGGAAAAAGACGAACACGACAACCCTATTATCGAACGTGTCCCGGTTGCGTTTGATACTGCAAAATGCACATTGACATTATGGGCGTTAATCTAAGAAATGGAGGAAAAACACAATGGCAAATTTTGACGATTTACAGGGTGCAGTAGCACAGTTTGGTGCAGGAAACAAGGTTATTTATGATGATACGGGTATGCCGTCTATTATGGTCGGTGTGCCTAAAATGAAGTATTCCGACATTATCACAGGCGGTACAGATGAAGTATTGCCGTTTTGGATTGTGGACGGCGAAGAGAAAAACACTATTTGGGTTTCTAAATTCGCTAATATCGTGGAAAACGACCGTGCTTATTCCCTTGGTATGAAACTGCCTAAGAATTACATCACTTTCGACCAGGCATTAGCAGCCTGCCGTAAGAAAGGCAACGGTTGGCACTTGAATCAGACGGGCGTATTTGCCTGCCTTAACCTGTTATCGCAGAAAATGGGTACAGTACCGCACGGCAATACCAACTACGGCAAGGATTATTACCACCCTTACGAAAAGGGTATTCAGCCACAGGGAGAAACAAGCAGAACATTAACAGGCACGGGAGAGCCTACATGGTATCACAACCACGATACCTCCGGCATTGCTGACCTTTGCGGAAATGTTTGGGAATGGACCGGCGGATTACGTCTTATGGACGGAGAAATTCAGATTATCCCTTACGGTAACTGTATGAAACTTGATTGCGATATGACCGCAGGCAGCACCCTTTGGAAAGCTATTATGCCGGACGGCACATTAGTAGAGCCGGGAACTGCCGGAACTCTGAAAATTGACGGCACAACCGCAAGCAATTTAGCAGGCAGAATTAACACAAGTGTAACGGTGCAGACAACCGATAGTAACAATATCGGAAATCAGTTTAAGAGCCTTGTTGCAGCAAGTGGCGTAAGTATTCCTAAGTTGCTGATTGCTTTAGGATTATTCCCGGAAGAATCCGCAACATACGGCGGGGATTATTTTTGGGCGAGAAACAACGGCGAAAGGTTGCCTATCCGTGGGTCGGCGTTCAGCAATTCTTCCGATTCGGGTCCGTCCGCTCTCGCCTTGGATGACGTCCGTTCCGGCTCCGACGGCCACATTGGTTTCCGCTCCGCTTTTTGTGAACTGTAAACTGATAACTGAAAAACTGATAGGGTGTGCGGTAGCACACCCTTAATTAAAATTTAATCAGTAAGGCAGGAGAAAAGCGTGGTTGAATCACAGGACATACAAGGAGTACAGGAAAAGAAAGTAAACGGAAATAGTATATTTCAGATAAAAGAAAAGATTTACGAAATGATACTATACGGAAATCCAAAGCTACAAGGGTTTCCAAAGTGCGAGCGGTACGCAATGGCAGCGGACATAAGAAAGACCATGTACAGTATGTACGAAATGTCGGTAAGGCTTGAAAAGAAGTACCACAAGAAAACTACCTTACAGGATTTGGATATTGAATTAGATGTATTAAGAAATCTGTTACGCCTTGCCAAAGACCCTAACCTATACCCAAAACAAAAGCCTTGTTTAGATTTTCATACTTGGGAAGTATGGATACGAAAGGTAGACGAAATCGGTCGAATGATTGGCGGTTATATGGCATGGGTCAACGGCAGGGAGAAGCAGAACTAAAAAATACATTGGGAAATAATCACAAAGTTACGGTGGTTGCCTATCCGTGGGTCGGCGTTCAACAATACTTCCAATTCGGGTCCGTCCGCTCTCAACTTGAATAACGTCCGTTCCAACTCCAACGACAACATTGGTTTCCGCTCCGCTCTGCCCCTAATGTCAGAAGCCTTGTGGTTACGACCGCAAGGACAGTACAAACAGGGTTAAAGGGGTTATTTTCCATTCCCGGGGCAATCCGGGAAAAAGATTGAATTGCCGTAAAGACAGTTAGTAAGCGTAAGCCGAAAAGAATTATATTTGTCACGTCCGAAAGGGTTAAAAACTTAGTAGGTTTGTACGGCACATTTTTTATAAAGAGGTTTGATAAATGCAAAGCATTAAGAACATATACGAAAAGATTTACGATTTTGAAAATCTACATAAGGCTTGGGAGGAAGCGAGGAAAGGAAAGCGGTACAGAGATGATGTACTAATTTTCAACCAAAACTACGAAGAGCATTTAATAAATATTCAGAATCACTTAATTTATGGAACGTATGAGGTCGGACGGTATCATACGTTTTATGTGTACGAGCCTAAGAAGCGGTTAATTATGTCGTTGCCGTTCAAAGACAGGATAGTACAATGGGCGATATATCGGCAGTTATTCCCGATTTACGAAAAGTCCTTTATATACGATTCCTACGCTTGCAGGCGTGGGAAAGGAACACATAAGGCAGCCGACAGGTTGCAGTATTGGTTACGGCAGACCGAAAGGAAGCCGGAGCGTTACTATTATTTGAAAATGGATATATCCAAGTATTTTTACAGGGTAGACCATGATATTTTATTGCAGATTTTAGGACGCAGGATAAAGGATAAACGCCTGCTTGACCTATTGGCTAAAATCATCAATTCGGAATCTACGAAATTTGGGTTGCCAATGGGGAAAGAGCCGGACGAAGTAGAGATAGCGGACCGGTTAAGTGATAAAGGTATGCCGATAGGCAACCTTACTTCTCAAATGTTTGCAAATATCTATCTTAACGAGGTAGACCAATACGCAAAGCATGAGTTAGGGTTACACTATTACATACGCTACATGGACGATATTATTATATTGCACCATGACAAGAAGTATTTAGCAGAGGTTAAGGAACTATTGCGGATTTTCCTAGAAGATAATTTGCGGTTGAATCTCAACAATAAAACCGCAATACGTCCGTGCAGTATGGGGATTGATTTTGTGGGTTACAGGATATGGGCGACCCACCGTAGATTAAAGAAGAAAACGGCGGTAAAAATCAAGCGAAATATAAAACGGCACATTGAGGACGTAAGGACAGGGAAAGAAAGCAAGGAACGAATGGACCGTACCATAGCTTCATACCGTGGCATTTTGTCACATTGCAACAGTTACGGACTACGGCAGAGCCTTAACCAATTATTTATCAACGAACGGAATCGAAAGGAGTAACGCCGTGATTGAAATTGACACAACAACACTAATAGCAGTAGCAGGCGTTGTAGGGGCAATAGCGACCCTTGCAGGGTTTGGCTACAAGATTTTTAAGTGGTTTGAGAAGCAGGAAGAGCAGACAAAACAGATTGAGGAAATCAAGAAAGAGGAAAAAGAGCATAAGCAGGAACTTAATGACGAACTATGTTTACTGACGTATGCAATTTTGGCTTGCCTTAAAGGATTGCAAGAGCAGGGGTGCAACGGTCCCGTAAGCGAAGCAATCACGAAAGTAGAGAAGCACATAAACCAAAAGGCACACGGGCAGGGGTAGGAGGAAAAAGAGAATATGAAATATCTGTTATGCGGAATCCTTGGCGTTATAGTCGGATTCCTTATTTTTTACCTGTTATTTAGGATTGCCAACAAAGAAAGGCTTATTAAGAAGTTACAGGAAAGCGGTAAAAAGAAACTGCCAAAACCGAACTTTACAAAAGCTGTCTTAGTGGCAGTCCTTTTTACTTACTTTGTGGGTTTGTATATAGGTATCAAAGTAACGCTTATGGACTACTCACAATTCGGGGTATTGGCTACCTACATAGCCACCCCGACAACTACGGTTATTGCCTTGTATTGTTGGAAAGCCAAGGCAGAAAACCTAATTAAAATCAAAAAGGGATACCCGGAGGAAACAAAGGATATTCCGATTGACCTAAACAATATCACATAGGAGGTTACGACAATGAAAATCAAAGAAAGCATTGTAACAAAAAATCCTTGCTACACTTGCGGTCGAACAATCACGGTAAAAGGTCTTATGATACATTCCGTAGGTTGTCCGCAACCGAAAGCGTCCGTATTTTTCAATAATTGGAATAAGACAAGTGCCAACGTATGCGTACACGCCGTATTACAGGCGGACGGCACGGCATTACAGTTATTGCCTTGGAATCGCAGGGGGTGGCATTGTGGAAGCGGTAGCAAGGGAAGCGGAAACAATACCCACATTGGCGTAGAAATGACAGAGCCTAACACAATCAAGTATACAGGAGGTAGCAGCTATACGGATTTAAACCCGACCGCTACAAGGGATTTTGTATTAAAGACCTATCAGACGGCGGTAGAACTGTTTGCGTACCTCTGCAAACTGCATAACCTTGACCCATTGGCGGACGGCGTTATTATTTCTCATGCAGAGGGTCACAAGAGAGGAATTGCAAGCAATCACGGCGACGTAGAGCATATTTGGAATAAGCAGGGTCTTACTATGGCACAATTCCGCAAGGATATTAAAAAGGCTATGGGCGGAACTGTTACCCCGGAAAAACCGCAGGAGGATACCAAAACGCAAACCGTGGACGGCTACAAAGTTAAAATCACAACAGGTACTTTAAATGTCCGCAAGGGTCCGGGTACAAATTACGGTATTGCTACCACGGTAAAGAAAGGCGAAGTATACACCATTGTAGGCGAAGCCAAGAACGGTAGCACCGTTTGGGGTAAGTTAAAGAGTGGTGCAGGATACATAAGCCTTGATTACACGGAGAAGCTGACGGACGGAAAGGTTACGCAGACCACAACCCCGGCACAGAATACAGGAAGTTACAAGGTTAAGGTTACGGCGGATGTACTGAATGTACGAAAGGGTCCCGGCACAGGCTACGGAATCGCAACCACAGTAAAGCAGGGCGAGGTATACACAATCGTAGACGAAGTAAAGAGCGGTAACGCCACTTGGGGCAAGTTAAAGAGCGGTGCAGGCTATATAAGCCTTGCGTACACAAAGAGAGTATAGGAGGTAGACTATGGCAGTAACGGCAGCACAGATTAAAAAGGTTGTTAAGGTTGCAAGCGGTATTATCTATTCGCAGGAGGGCAACTATGGGAGCGTAAACAGAAACGACAACGACCACGGTATGAGCGTAGGTAAATGCCAATGGAACGCCTATTGGGGCCGTGCGTTGCCCCTCTTGCAGACCATTGTAAATAAGGACCAGGAGCAGGCAAAGGAGATTTTAGGGGAAGCACTCTATACCGAGATTGCCGGAAGTAGTCCGAAAGCATGGGATAAACAGGTAAGAGCAGCAACCGAAGAGGAAGCAAAGGCAATTTCTAAATTACTTTCCACACCGCAGGGCAAGGAAGCACAGGACGATTTAGCGGACGAAGATATAACACGCTATGTCAAAAACGGCGTAAAGGTCGGCATTGTTTCCTTAAAGGCACTTGCGTACTATGCAGACCTTGAAAACCAAGGCGGAAGCGGTGGCAGTAAGAAGATTGCAGAAACGGCAGCGGAAGCACTTGGAGGAATTGAAAAGGTAGGACTTGAAGAAATCCACGAATACGCCTTAAAAGATGATTCCAAGTTAGGCAAATACGCAAACCGCAGAAATAGCGTATACGAAGCCGTAAAGGCAAGTGATTTAGCGGACATTGAGAGAAAGGACGAGCCAACCCCACAGACACCGCCCACAAAGCCACAGGACGGCTCAAATTCGGTCGAAAAGGGCGACACCGTAACATTTACAGGCGGAGGGGTTTATAAGTCCTCTATGGCGAAAAATGCGACCTATACAAAGGGCGTAACAAGTAAGTGCAGGGTAACGGCAATCAATCCCGGAAGTCCGCACCCTTACCACTTAATCTCACAGGACGGCAAGGGCGTTTATGGTTGGGTTAATGCGGATTCCGTAAAAGAGGTATCCACAACCGCACAGAATGACCCTACAACCGTTGAAAAGGGCGACACCGTAACATTTACAGGCGGACCGGTTTATAAGTCCTCTACGGCGAAGCAGGCAGCAGTACGCAAGGACGTAGTAAGTGCCTGCAAGGTTACGGCACTTAATACCAAGGGTACGCACCCTTACCACTTAATCTCACAGGACGGCAAAGGCGTTTACGGTTGGGTGGATAAAGCAGATGTAAAATAGACCGATTCGGACACATAACGGAGGTAAAGAATTATGCAGATTTTAAAATGGTTACTTGTTAATTGGGATTCCGTGTTATTGGTTGCCATTGTGGTAGCATTGATTATTTACTTAATCAAGACAGGACAGACCAAAATTTTAAAGAGAATTGCGGTAAAATTGGTAACAGACGCAGAGGGCGAGTGCGGGGCCGGCACAGGCATTATTAAGTTGTCGGACGTAGTGGCGAAATTATACACGCACCTACCGAGTGTTATTAGAATCCTGTTTACAGAAAAGCAGTTGGTAGATATTGCGGAAGCGGTATTAGCGGAAGCTAAAAAGAAATGGGAAACAAACGGCAACCTTACGACCTATATTGAGAATAAGCAGCAGGGCGTACAGGTTTTTCCTTTGCTTGACGTGGCGGAATTGCCGGAACTTAAAGAAGCAGAATAAAAGAGAATATGAACAACTCAAAACGCCCCTTGGCTCATTTAAAGCCTTGGGGCGTTTTTTCTTATGCTTGGGTAAGTGGTTGAAGCCAAACGACGTTATCAAAATTGAGAAATCCGCCTTGCTCCATGATAGAAACAAGAGCCTTTCTACCACCGCAAGGGATATATGGGGAAGTTTCGCCCTCAAAAGCAAAATAGCCTTTTTCCGGGTGCTTAAAGCAGTATCCCCAAGGGGCGGTATAGCCGAGTGGATGTTTAAATTTTGTTTCGCCTTTAAGTCTGACGATTGTTAAAGCTGAATTGATAGCGATTGTTTCAAGTGTTCTTTCCATTGTGAATACCTCCATATATAAGAAAATTTGTTGTTGTGTTCCTCTTGATGATTCTATTATATACTTGCACAAGTATAAAAGCAACCCGGAATAATACACAAAAATACTTGCACAAGTATAAATAAAAGTTGTGCAAACTGTATACTTGTGCAAGTAGTAAAAGTGTGGTAGAATCAAATAAAAGAATTGTGCCACAAAATCAGGACTTTGTAGCACAGAAAGGAGAGCGGACGTGGCAGAGGAAAAAGCAGGAAAGCCAAGCACAAGGGCGAAGAATAAGTACAATGAGAAGAACTACGACAGAATCCCGGTTATTGTGCCGATTGGAGAAAAGGACAAAATAGCCAAGATTGCCAAAGAGCAGGGGTACAAAAGCACAAATGAATTTGTAGTAGCTGCGATTAACGAGAAGATAGAAAGGGGCGGTAAGTAAATGTACGCATATAAAAACGGTGTATATACGAATGACGATTGTAATATTCATAAGACCGTAAGACTAAAGCCGGAGATTGTGGAAATCATAGAACGAAGTCCGGGAAAGAACTTTACCGACAAATTGCAAAGAATCGTTGAGGAATACGCAGGCTTTAAAAAAGTTGAAAATTTGTAGCACAAATTTAGGAAAAAACCTTGACAATATACTTGTGCAAGTATATAATATAATTGTAGCAAGGAGATAGCAGGAAAGGAGTTACGAAATGGAGAACGAAGAAATGAGCAAAGCTGATTTAATCGCAATGTTGGTATCAATCCGGGAGGTCGCAAGAGCAAACGGAGAACTTAAAACAGTAGAACATATAGACAAGATACTTGATGAAGTAAGAAAGTAATCAAGTAAGGGATTCACACAAGGGGCGGACTTCTTAACATTCCTGCTAACCGCCCCCTATGTTCAATAAAAGCATAGCAGGAAAAAGAGAAAAAAGCAAGAGGATATAGACCGATTCGGACACAAAAGTAGCCGGAGATATTGGCAGCATGGGTTAAACTTATGCTCTATTTAACTACGGGAAATGCAGTAAGGCGAAAACCTAAAGGGGCAGCAGGGATTTTATACCCGTTGCCCCTTTGGTCGTAGGAGGTAGAACATGGGAAAAGAATTTAAACAAATGAGCTATAGCGACCGTATCAAAATGGAAGCGTTGCTAAATGCCGGACACACAAAGCCGGAGGTTGCAAAACAATTACATTTTCATAGAAGCACCATATACAGAGAGTACGACAGGGGTAAATATATGCACCGAAACTCTGACTACACGGAGGAAGAAAGGTATAGTAGTGATTTAGGGCAGAAAGTCCACGATTGGAACGAACAGGGAAAGGGCCGTGCGTTAAAGATAGGAAATGATAGAGAGTTGGCGGAGTGCATAGAGGATAAAATAGTAAATGAAAAGTATAGCCCGGAAGCAGCTTTAGCAGAGATTAAGAGGGGCGAAAAGCAGTTTAAAACCTCTATAAGCGTGAGAACATTATACAGGTATATAGATAGCGGTATATTTTTGAAACTGACTAATAAGGAATTACCGATAAAAGGAAAGCGTAAAAAACATAATAAAAAGGTACAGGTACAAAAGAGGGCAAGTGCAGGCGAAAGCATAGAGAACAGACCCGAGGAAATCAAAACCCGGGATACATTCGGACATTGGGAAATGGATACCGTTAAGGGCAAGCGTGGGGTTACTAAATCCTGTATGCTTGTATTGACCGAGAGAAAAACCCGTGACGAAATTATAGTTAAATTAAAGGACCAGGGGGCAGCGTCCGTAGTAGAAGCATTAGACAGATTAGAGAGAAAGTGGGGCGATATGTTCCCGAAAGTATTTAGAAGCATTACAGTAGATAACGGCGTGGAGTTTTCAGATTATGAGGGTATGGAACGGTCCGCCTTGGGCGAGGGTAGACGTACCTTTGTTTTCTATTGCCACCCTTATAGCAGTTGGGAACGTGGCACGAATGAAAATAATAATAGGCTTATCCGCAGGCACATACCAAAGGGCGTAGATTTTGACGATAGGACGGACGAAGAGATAGCATACATAGAAGAATGGATAAATAATTATCCAAGGGGAATGTTTGATTATAGAACATCAGCGGAGTTATTCGAGGAAGAAATAAGAAAATTAGCATAGAAAAATTTTTTAAAAAACTTGTCGCAAAACTATTGACAAAATATAATCTTACAAAAATAATATAAAAACTTCTTGATAAAAAAAGATATTTAATGTAGTATAAATATAACGGTCACACAACTGGCGGAAAGCTGATAGCGTATCAGTGGTAGGTCAACCTACAGGGAGTGTGGCAAAACGTGAGCCGACCGCCTGGGCATGTACATTTTGTATATGCTCAGGCGGTTGTTTTACTTTACAAGGTTAAAGTGAAATAGAAATGGCTTAGTTCATATATGAGAGTACGGCAGACAACTTATTCACAAAACTTGATTCACAGAAAGGATGGAAACACAAATGAACATGTTAAATCTTAGCAACGAATTAAAGGCAAATGAATACCCAGGTAGAGGTATTGTTATCGGTAAGTCAAAGGATGGCAAGAAGGCAGTTACAGCTTACTTCATCATGGGTAGAAGCTCTAACAGCCGTAACAGAGTATTCGTAGAAGACGGAGAGGGTATCCGCACACAGGCATTTGACCCTTCAAAGCTTGAGGATCCAAGCCTTATTATCTACGCACCAGTAAGAGTACTCGGTGACACAACTATCGTTACAAATGGTGATCAGACAGATACAATCTTTGATGGAATGAGCAAGGGCGAGACATTTGAAGTATCACTTAGATGTCGTGAGTTCGAGCCAGACGGTCCTAATTACACACCTAGAATCTCAGGTATTATGAATGTTAAGGATGGCAAATATGATTTTGCAATGTCAATATTAAAGAGCAACAATGGCAATCCAGATTGCTGCAACAGATATACATACACATACGACAACCCAGTAGCAGGTGAGGGACGTTTTATACATACATACATGCATGATGGCAATCCACTTCCAAGCTTTGAGGGAGAGCCAAAGTGGGTAGAAATCGATGGAACAGATATAGATGCATTTACAAATGAAGTATGGGAAAGCTTAAACGCTGACAATAAGGTATCTTTATTTGTAAGATTTATCGATATCGAGACAGGTAAGTATGAAACTCGTATATGTAATAAAAACGAGTAAAGTAGCTGAATTCATAGTGCTTGCACTATTGAATTAAGATATTTTACGAGTGAGTATTACTAGATAATAGATTAACATATAAGGAGAAAAACAATGAACGAAATTCAGTTAAAGTATGGTTGCAACCCAAATCAGAAGCCTTCAAGAATATACATGGCAGATGGTAGCGATTTACCAGTAAACGTATTAAACGGTAAGCCAGGCTATATCAACTTCCTTGATGCATTCAATGGTTGGCAGTTAGTTAAGGAATTAAAGGAGGCTACAGGTCTTCCAGCAGCTACATCATTCAAGCATGTTTCACCAGCTGGTGCAGCAGTAGGTCTTCCACTTGACGATACACTAGCAAAGATTTACTGGGTAGATGATCTTGGTGAGTTATCTCCACTTGCTTGCGCATATGCCAGAGCGAGAGGTGCTGACAGAATGTCATCATTTGGTGATTTTATCGCATTGTCAGACGTGTGTGATAAGGACACAGCTATGCTTATAAAGAGAGAGGTTTCAGATGGTGTTATCGCTCCAGGATACACAGATGAGGCTCTTGAAATATTAAAGGCAAAGAAGAAGGGTAACTACAATGTTATCCAGATAGACCCATCATATGTTCCAGCAGAGCTTGAGACAAAGCAGGTTTATGGAATATCATTTGAGCAGGGACGTAATGAGCTTGATATCAACGGTGATTTACTTTCAAATATCGTTACACAGAACAAGGATATCCCAGAGTCAGCTCTTATGGACATGAAGATAGCTCTTATCACTCTTAAGTATACACAGTCAAATTCAGTTTGCTATGTAAAGGGTGGACAGGCAATCGGTATTGGTGCTGGACAGCAGTCAAGAATTCACTGTACAAGACTTGCTGGACAGAAGGCAGACAATTGGTTCCTTCGTCAGTCTCCACAGGTTCTTGGTCTTCAGTTCGTAGATGGACTTGGTCGTGCAGACAGAGACAACGCTATCGATGTATACATGGGTGATGAGTGCATGGACATCTTAGCAGATGGTGCATGGGAGAAAATCTTCAAGGTTAAACCAGCAGTATTTACAGCAGAGGAAAAGCGTGCTTGGCTTGACAAGAACCAGGATGTAATCTGTGGTTCAGATGCATTCTTCCCATTCTCAGATAACATTGAGAGAGCAAAGAAGAGTGGAGTTAAGTACATCGCACAGCCAGGTGGCTCCGTAAGAGATGACCTCGTTATCGAATGTGCAGACAAGTACAATATGGTAATGGCATTTACAGGCATCAGATTGTTCCATCACTAATTAAAAAAAGTGTTGACAAAGTAAAAAGATAGTGCTTTAATAATAAAAAAATTAAATTACTTTAAACCGTTGAAGCGGAGATAACGGTAATTATGCTTCCACAGAGAGCCCGTGATGCTGAGAGTCGGGTGAAAAACAGATTATCAAATGGACCGCGGAGGGCGCAGTCAAATGTACTGGTTTCAGTTCAGAGTATTCTGCGACGTGTTGGCATACGTCAGTTGCCGGGGATATGTTTGTATCCTGCTAAGAGGCAGTCATAGGGCTGCAAATCAAGGTGGCACCGCGGATAGAAGATGTTTATTCGTCCTTGACGTTGACAGAGAATTTTATAATTCTGTCAACGTCGAGGACGTTTTTTTATTTAATAGGAAAGTTCTTCAAACTTCCCTATTAAACAAAAAACGCTCCGCTAAGGATCGCACTACGGCGGATAGGAAGATGTCGCTAAAGCAGACCGTGCTCGGCAAAGCAGCCCAGTCCCTCATGAATAAGGAAATTAGGAAGTTGATACAGACTTGTCTGCTTTGTTAAGAAAAGTTATAGGAGGGATGTTTATGAATTACTCACCATGTTTGGAAACTACAAAAGAGATTGCAGCAAGTGGAAAGTACGACATTATGCCTGTTAGTTGTGAAATATTGTCGGACATTTGTACACCTATTGAGGCAATGAAAATTCTGAAAAATGTATCCACTCACTGCTACATGCTTGAATCAGTTGCTGAAAAGGAAAAGTGGGGACGTTACACATTTCTAGGCTTTGATCCTAAGCTTGAAATTACATGTGTGGATGGTGAAATGAAGGTGGGCAATGTTAGTGTTAAGACTGATAATCCATCTGAGTATTTGAGACAGATATTAGCGGACTATAAAAGTCCACGCTTTGATTATCTTCCATCCTTCACTGGTGGCCTGGTTGGCTATTTTTCTTATGATTATCTTGGATATAGTGAGCCAACTGTAAAGAGGGAGGTACAAGATACAGAAGCATTTAAAGATATGGACTTGATGTTGTTTGATAAGGTTATTGCTTTTGATAATTTTAGACAGAAGATTATCCTTATTGTGAATATGTCTCTAAAAGAGCCTGAAACAGGATATAACAAAGCGGTGCGAGAGTTAAATCAACTGAGCGAGTTGCTTAGAAGAGGCCGTAAAAAAGAAGAACAGGGAGGTCGCCTGACAGGAGAGGTTACTCCATTATTCAATAAAGAAAAGTACTGCGAAATGGTAGAAAAAGCAAAGAATTATATCCGTGAAGGTGATATTTTCCAGATTGTACTTTCAAACCGTCTCAGTGCAACCTTTGAGGGTAGCCTTTTGAATGCTTATCGCGTACTTAGAACAATAAATCCTTCTCCGTATATGTTTTATTTTTCGGGAACAGATGTGGAAGTGGCTGGTGCTTCGCCAGAAACATTAGTAAAGCTGGAAAATGGGGTACTTCACACATTCCCACTTGCAGGAACACGACCAAGAGGAAAAACAGAGGAAGAGGATAAGGCTTTGGAGGCAGAGCTGCTTGCTGACAAGAAGGAGCTTGCGGAACATAATATGCTGGTAGATTTGGGAAGAAATGACCTTGGAAAAATCAGTAGGTTTGGAACCGTTCAGGTAGAGAAGCTTCATTCCATTGAACGTTATTCACATGTTATGCATATAGGCTCTACCGTAAGGGGCATAATCAGGGAAGAATTTGATGCATTCAATGCAATTGAGGCAGTTCTTCCAGCGGGAACACTTTCAGGTGCACCTAAGATTAGAGCTTGTCAGCTGATTGGAGAACTGGAAAATAACAAGAGAGGAATCTACGGCGGCGCTATCGGATATATAGATTTTACCGGAAATATGGATACCTGTATAGCTATACGCATTGCATATAAAAAGAATGGCAAGGTATTCGTCAGAAGTGGAGCTGGAATTGTAGCTGATTCTGTTCCTGAAAAGGAATATGAAGAGTGCATCAACAAAGCAAAGGCAGTTGTAAATGCATTGAAACTGGCAGAGGAGGCGGACATATGATTTTACTGATTGATAATTACGATAGTTTTTCTTATAACCTTTATCAGCTTATAGGTGAAATAGAACCAGACATAAAGGTAATACGTAATGATGAATTGACAGTGGAAGAAATCAGGGATTTACAGCCTGAGAGGATTATTCTTTCACCTGGTCCGGGAAGGCCAGAGGATGCAGGTGTCATAATTGAGGTTGCAAAAACACTTGGAAAAGAGATACCAGTTCTTGGCGTTTGCCTTGGTCATCAGGCAATCTGCGCAGCATTTGGAGCCACAGTTACTTATGCAAAGGAATTGATGCACGGAAAGCAGTCAGAGGCAAAATTCGATATGAATTGTCCTTTGTTTAAGGGATGTCCGGAAACAACATCTGTTGCCAGATATCATTCCCTTGCGGCAGATAGGAACACTATTCCAGAGGAACTTAAGGTTACAGGAATTACAGAAGATGGCGAGGTAATGGCAGTACAGCATATCAAATATCCTATCTATGGTGTTCAATTTCATCCAGAGTCAATTATGACTCCAAATGGAAAACAGATGCTTGAAAATTTAATAAAGAAAATATAAGAATATTGGAACGAAAGATAACCATAACGTTAGCAGATAATGATAAAAAGGAGAATGGAAAATGATTAGAGAAGCAATAGTTAAAATCGTTAATAAAGAAGACCTTACATATGATGAGGCATATACAGTAATGAATGAAATTATGAGTGGAGAGACAACACCAACACAGAATGCAGCTTTTTTAGCGGCACTCTCAACAAAGAGTGCCAGGGCTGAGACAACAGATGAGATTGCTGGATGTGCGGCGGCTATGAGAGACCATGCTACGAAGGTTGATGCAGGCATGGATTTGTTTGAAATAGTTGGTACTGGCGGAGACAATGCACACAGCTTTAACATTTCAACAACCTCTGCATTAGTTGCAGCTGCTGGTGGCATGAAGGTAGCTAAGCATGGCAATCGTGCAGCATCTTCAAAGTGTGGAACGGCAGATTGCCTTGAAGCATTTGGAGTAAACATTGAGCAGAGTCCTGAAAAGTGTGTAGAACTTTTAGAAAAAGTAGGCATGTGCTTCTTTTTCGCTCAGAAGTATCACACTTCAATGAAATATGTAGGGGCTATCCGCAAAGAGCTCGGTTTCCGTACAGTATTTAATATCTTAGGACCACTCACTAATCCTGGCAGTCCTAAAATGCAGCTTTTGGGAGTATATGATGAATATCTGGTTGAGCCATTGGCACAGGTACTTATAAGTCTTGGCGTAAAGCGTGGTATGGTAGTATATGGTCAGGATAAGCTGGATGAAATATCTATGAGTGCACCTACTACTGTGTGTGAGTTTAAGGATGGTTGGTTCAAGACATACACAATCACACCTGAAGAATTTGGATTTGAGAGATGCACAAAGGCAGATCTTGTAGGTGGGACACCAGATGAAAATGCTAAGATTACATTGGCAATATTAAATGGGGAAAAGGGACATAAGAGAAATGCTGTTTTAATGAATGCCGGAGCAGCGCTTTACATTGGCGGGAAGGCAGAAACCTTTAAAGAAGGAGTTGCATTGGCAGCAGAGCTGATTGATTCAGGTAAGGCGGCTGAAACTCTTAAGAAGTTCATCGATATAAGCAATTCAGTGGAGGAATAGATATGACTATACTTGATCAGCTTGCGGATTATGCAAGAGTGCGAACCAAACAGGCAAAAGAAAAAATATCCCTTTCCTCTATAAAGGATAAGGCAATGTCACTTCCAAAAGGTATGTTTGCATTTGAAAATGCTTTGAAATCATCAGGAATATCATTTATATGCGAGTGCAAAAAAGCATCTCCATCTAAGGGCTTGATTGCACCAGATTTTCCATATTTACAGATAGCCAGAGAATACGAGAATGCAGGTGCTGACTGTATATCAGTTCTTACAGAGCCAAAATGGTTTTTTGGAAGTGATAAATATTTAGAGGAAATTGCTGGCACAGTTAAAATTCCTTGCCTAAGAAAGGATTTTACTGTTGATGAGTATATGATATATGAAGCAAAATTATTGGGAGCACAGGCAATACTTCTGATTTGTTCAATACTTACTACAGAAAAGATTAAAGAGTACATAGCCATATGTGATACTCTTGGCATTTCAGCTCTTGTTGAGACTCACAATGAGGAGGAGGTAAAATCAGCAGTAGCAGCAGGTGCCAGAATCATAGGTGTCAATAACCGTAATTTAAAGGATTTTTCTGTGGACACTGATAACAGTCGCAGATTAAGAGCACTTGTACCAAAGAATGTGCTCTTTGTAGCAGAAAGTGGAGTTAAATCAAGACAGGATATTCAAACACTGGACCGGATAGGAGTGGATGCCGTTCTTATCGGTGAGACGCTTATGAGAGCCAGTGATAAAAAAGCAAAGCTTAATGAGCTTCGAGGTAATGTATGACTAAGGTTAAATTATGCGGACTAAAAAGGGTATGTGATATAGAATATGTAAATGAGCTTACACCTGAATATATAGGCTTTGTATTGGCAGAGAGCAGCAAGAGGTATATTTCTCCAGAAAGCGCAGAGGAGCTTAGAAAAATGCTGGATAAAGGTATTATTCCGGTGGGAGTATTTGTGGACGAAAAGGTAGAGGTTGTGGCTGATTTGATTAACAGACACGTTATAGATATAGCTCAGCTCCATGGAAATGAAGACGAAGAATATATTTCATCTCTTAGGAAAATGACTGCATGCAAGGTCATAAAAGCATTTCGTATAGAGAGCAGACAGGATATATTGAGAGCCAATGAATCGTCAGCTGATTATGTGTTGCTTGATTCAGGCGGGGGTTCAGGTGAAACCTTCGATTGGTCTTTATTAAGAGAGATAAATAGACCATATTTCCTTGCGGGAGGGCTCACCCCAGAAAATGTTCATGAGGCTGTGGGAGAGCTTCGGCCATTTGCGGTTGATGCAAGCTCTTCATTGGAAACAGATGGCTTTAAGGATAAAGAAAAGATGGCAGCCTTTGTGAAGGCAGTCAGACAATAATTACATGATAAATGATTATAAGTAAGATAAATTTTGTAGAGAGAAAGGATTGATACAATATGGCAGAGACAAAAGGAAGATTCGGTGTTCACGGTGGACAATATATTCCTGAAACACTGATGAATGCAGTGATTGAATTGGAGAAGGCGTACGATCACTATAAAAATGACCCTGAGTTTAACAGAGAATTATCAGAGCTTTTTAATGAATATGCAAACAGACCATCCCGTCTTTATTATGCAGAAAAGCTGACAAAGGCACTTGGTGGTGCAAAAATTTATTTAAAGCGCGAGGATTTAAACCATACAGGTTCCCATAAGATTAATAATGTACTTGGTCAGGCATTGCTGGCAAAAAAAATGGGTAAAACAAGACTTATCGCAGAAACTGGTGCAGGTCAGCATGGTGTAGCAACTGCTACTGCAGCAGCTCTTATGAATATGGAATGTGTAGTTTTTATGGGTGAAGAGGATACAAAGAGGCAGGCGTTAAATGTCTACCGAATGAAGCTTCTTGGTGCAGATGTAATTCCCGTAACATCTGGAACAGCTACATTAAAGGACGCCGTTTCGGAGGCTATGAGAGAGTGGACATCACGAATTGATGATACACATTACTGTTTAGGCTCAGTTATGGGACCACATCCATTCCCTACCATTGTTCGTTATTTCCAGGCAGTTATCTCAAGAGAGATAAAGGAACAGATATTAGAGAAGGAAAATCGTTTACCTGATGCTGTTATTGCATGTGTGGGTGGAGGTTCAAATGCGATTGGTAGCTTTTATCATTTTATTGAGGATAAGGAGGTTCGTTTAATCGGCTGTGAGGCAGCAGGAAGAGGTATTGATACATTTGAAACAGCGGCAACTATCAATACTGGAAGACTTGGAATTTTCCATGGAATGAAATCATACTTCTGTCAGGACAAATACGGGCAGATAGCTCCTGTGTATTCTATTTCAGCAGGTCTTGACTACCCTGGAATTGGTCCTGAGCACGCCAACCTTCATGATATGGGAAGAGCGGAATATGTTCCAGTGACAGATGAAGAAGCTGTAAATGCTTTTGAATTTTTGTCAAGGACTGAGGGAATCATACCAGCTATTGAGTCTGCACACGCAGTGGCACATGCAATGAAAATAGCACCGACAATGGATAAAGACAAGATAATAGTTATAACAATATCAGGCAGAGGAGACAAGGATTGCGCTGCTATTGCCAGATACAGAGGGGAGGATATTTATGAGTAAGATTAAATCAGCGTTTACAAATGGAAAGGCATTTATACCATTTATTACTTGTGGTGACCCTGATCTTGAGACAACAGGAAGGATTGTGCGTGCAGCAGTAGAAAATGGTGCGGATATTATAGAGCTTGGAATTCCTTTTTCAGACCCAACGGCAGAAGGACCAGTTATACAAGGTGCAAATGTCCGTGCATTGGCAGGTGGAGTAACTACAGATAAGATTTTTGATTTTGTTAGAAGCTTGCGAAAGGATGTTAAAATTCCTCTGGTTTTTATGACATATTCAAACGTCGTATTTTCATATGGTGCAAAAGAATTTATATCAACCTGTAAGGAAATAGGAATTGATGGAATAATTCTTCCTGATTTACCATTTGAGGAGAAGGATGAATTTCAGCCAATTTGTAGGGAGTATGGTGTTGATTTGATTTCGCTTATTGCCCCTACATCACAGAAACGAATAGCTATGATAGCAAAGGAAGCGGAAGGATTTTTATACATTGTATCAAGCCTTGGTGTAACTGGAACAAGAAGCGAGATTACTACGGACCTTTCATCTATAGTTAAGGTTGTTCGTGAAAATACAGATATTCCATGTGCAATAGGCTTTGGCATATCAACACCTGAACAGGCAGAGAATATGTCTAAGCTGTCTGATGGAGTAATCGTCGGTTCGGCTATAATAAAGCTGGTAGAGAAATACGGCAAAAAATTCTGCCGAGGCTGTTGGTGAGTATGTTAAATGCATGAAAGACAGCTGTAAATAAATACAATAAAAAGATAATAAATATAATAGAAAGATTATATATTTGCGCCAACATGTAAGAATGTTGGCGTTTATAGTAAATTCTCAAAATAGGAGATAATACACATAAATGATAGTATTATACTACCTGTGATAGTTTTGTGCGAGCATCAGAACGTATATTCGTATATACTGGAAAAAATACGAAAGAGGGTGAATAGAGTTATGAGTAATATGATACAAGTAAAAAATGTGTCAAAGGAGTTCAAGAAGGTTATTAAAGAGCCAGGACTCAAGGGCAGCGTTAAGTCTTTGTTTCACAAGAAAACAGAGATAGTCAAGGCTGTGGATAATATCTCTTTTGAGGTAGAGGAAGGCGAGGTGCTTGGTTTTATTGGACCAAATGGTGCAGGTAAAAGTACTGCCATAAAGATGCTGACAGGTATCCTTACACCTACATCTGGAGAAATTATTATAAATGGTCAGGTGCCTTACAAGAACAGAAAGAAGTATGTTAAGGAAATAGGAGTTGTATTTGGTCAGAGAACACAGCTTTGGTGGGATTTGCCACTATCTGAAACATTTACGGTATTAAAGGAAATATATCAGATAGAGGATAAGGCGTTTAAACAACGCATGGATTTTCTTAATCAGGTCCTTGATTTAGAACCATTTGTAACAAGTCCGGTTAGAACATTATCACTTGGGCAGAGAATGCGAGCTGATATAGCTGCGTCCATGATACATAATCCAAAGGTTCTTTTCCTTGATGAGCCTACCATAGGTCTTGATGTTGTGGTAAAGGACAATATCAGAAAGGCTATAGCAGAGATTAATAAAAATGAAAAGACTACAATAATTCTTACAACCCATGACCTAAGTGACATAGAGCTTTTGTGTAAGCGAATTGTTATGATAGATAAGGGTAAGAAGGTTTACGATGGTGATCTTGACCATATGAAGGAAAAGTATGGCAAGATGAGAGAGATTCATATTACTCTCAAGTCAGACAATGATATAAACAAACTCTCATTTGCGGAGAAATTTGGTTTAACAGGAGATGATATAGATATAGCATTGGATGGCAAAAAGGCTGTCGTTAAATTCAATTCTTCAAAGGCGCAGGTGTCAGAGCTTTTGTCTTATATTCTCTCAACTATTACTGTTAAGGATATCGCAGTAGGTGAAGCAGATATCGAGGAGATAATCAGAAGATTGTACAAGGGAAATGAGAACGATGAAACAGCTCATGGCAATGCAGCAGCTGTAGAAGCATAGCAAGGGGTGATAGTCATGAAATGGATTGGACATGTTAAAAGAGTCTATGGTGGCTTTACCCGTGCTGGTGCACAAGGCGCCATGGCTTATAAGTTTAATTTTCTTGGCTTTTTCGTCGGTGAGTCACTATATTGCTTCGTTATGTATTTTATATGGAAGGCAGTGTTTGAAGCATCGGGAGAAAGTATATTTATGGGATTTACCATAACAGATATGACACTGTATGTATTTTTGGCAAATATTGTTGGATTTCTTACAAATACAGACTCAACACAGATGCTTGCAGAGGAGATACGCGAGGGAAATATCATTATGCGTATGATTAAGCCTGTCAACGTTGACATGAGCCTGTTGGCAACAGAGATTGGTGATAAGGTTGTCATGTCGGCATTTATATTTTTGCCGGTTATGATAGGTGTGGAGATATATAGATATTTTGCATTGGGATATGTTGCATTTAATATACTTATGTTCTTAGGATTTGTGGTAAGTGTTATTTTGAGTTACATATTGGCATTTTATCTTAATCTTATATTTGGATATCTGGCATTCTGGCTCATGAATATATGGGGCTTTAGCATACTTAAGGGAAGTATTATCAAATTCTTCTCAGGCTCACTTATACCTCTGGCATTTTTTCCAGACATAGTAGGTAAGATATTCGAGCAGTTGCCATTTGCATCTATGGTTTATACACCAGTCATGATATATATGGGTAAGCTCCAGGGAATGGATTTGTTGCTGGCGTTTGGTAAGCAGATAATTTGGATTATAGTATTTATAGCTATAGCCAAGCTTATATGGCGTTGGGCTGAGAAACGTCTTGCGGTACAAGGAGGTTGATATTATGATGAGGTTTTTTAGATTGTATAAAACATTTGTTGTACAGCAGTTGAAGCAGCTTATGGAGTACAGAGTTGACTTTCTTACAGGAGCGACCAGCTTCCTTGTGGGACAGATTACAAATATTGTATTTATCAGTATTATCTTTTCACAGATACCGCATTTGCAGGGCTTTGATTATTATGAGATAATATTTATATATGGATTTTCTCTTGTGCCAAAGGGCATAGACCATCTGTTTACAGACAATCTTTGGAAGGTGGCATGGTTTATTGTCAGAAAGGGAAACTTTGATAAATACCTGACCAGACCGATTAATCCGCTTCTTCATGTAATCATGGAGACGTTGCAGTTTGATGCACTTGGTGAATTGCTTACAGGTATAGTGCTTATGATTATAGCATCTATAAAGCTCGGCATAAATTATAGATTTGGCAATGTGGCACTTATGCTTCTGGCTTTTGCCTTTGGAACTGTAATCTATGCAGCCATAAAGATTGCAGGTGCGGCATTGGCACTTTGGATAAAATCAAGTGGAAGCATATTGCAGGTATTTTATATGTCAAGTGATTTTGCTAAGTATCCTGTGACAATATATAACAGCGCAGTAAGAAATATTATTACATATATTGTTCCATTTGCATTTACTGCGTACTATCCTGCAAGCTATATTTTGAGAGGCAATGATCCTTGGTTCTGCTTTGGAGTGGGAACGGCTATTGCAGCAGTACTGTTGACATTGGCAATTCTTCTATGGAATAGAGGCTTAAGAGCGTATGAGAGTGCAGGAAGCTGATACGCATGATGTAATAATTATATAAAAAAATACAATAAAGAGTTTAATATTAACCTGTTAGAGAGTTGATAAAAGGAAGATGAAAAAGAAGTGAGTCTCCAAATGTTAGATTTTTTTAGCATTTTGGGTTCAGTTCAAAAACGTCTTCCTTTTTTATTGTATAGGAAAGTTCTCGTAAGGATTGTGGGAGAAGGAAGTACGTATCAATCCGTTGAATCAGAATTAGGGTGTTTTGATACCCTAATCTTATAAGGTGAAAAACGGAATGTTGAAATAATCTGTGAAGAATGTTATAGTGATAAACGGTGGATGCTTGTAAGAAAAGTGACAATCAATTTATTACCAGTTATATGATAAATAAGGAGAAACTAGATAAATAAATTACAAGAAGAAACAAGTTATACAATTAACAAGAAACAAGTTATATAATTAAAAAAAACAAGTTATATAATTAACAAAAAACAACTTATATAATTAACAAGGAGAAAATTATGGGAAAAGTTACAATTATAGAAGAAACACCAAAGAATCCAATTACACTTATGGGCCAGCGCGCAGGTGTATGCTGGGGTGCCAATATAGAAGATATGGAAAAAAACTATGCAAGAGGCATAGATTGTATAAAATCAGGACATCATCGTGTTATGGAATATGTTAATGTGGAGATGATTCTTGACGGATATTCCGCAAGGGTTATAAGAGAGTGGTATACACATATTGGAGGTGCTCCAACCAGATTACAGGCGAGCACACGATATATTAATTATAAAGATTTCTCTTATGTTATCCCACCTACTGTAGAGAAGAACGAAGAGGCAAAGAAAATCTATACTGAAACAATGTGCGCAATCACAAAGGCATGTAGTGAGCTTGAGGCTATTTACGGTGTGCCTAGAGAGGACGCAGCAATGCTTCTTCCACTGGGTATGGGAACTAAGATTGTTGATAAGAGAAATGTACGCAATCTTATAGAGATGTCGCATCAGAGGCTCTGTACAAGAGCGTACTGGGAATATCGTCAGCTTATGAAGGATCTGATGACAGAGCTTAGGAATTATTCGGAGGAATGGGCATATCTTGTGGACAATTATTTTATGCCAAAATGTGAGCTTCGAGGATATTGTATAGAAAAGAAGTGCTGTGGACGTAAGCCATATAAAGAAGTGTAAAATTTTATTTATCTGCGAGAAGACGGCCATAATTAATATTATATTTTTATTGTATAGGAAAGTTTCAAGAACTTTCCTATACAATAAAAATATAATATTAATTATGGCCTATCCTTCTCTTCAATTCACTTTGTCACATTTATATGTGCCCTGACGGACACGAAGTATGTGCTTACGCGCATACTTCCATAACATACACTTATGGCTCACCCTTGGCACTTCTAAGAGCACCACATAAGCGCCTATAAAGGGCGCATGTACCCATGTACAGCAGTTATTCAATTATAATCAACTGGTGGCAATGATAATTTGATATTCAAAATAACCTACTGAAGAAAACTTTTCTCCATACAGTAGGTAATGTTAATTTCTTGCACACGCATAATTACCTACTGGAATCAACTTTTCTCCATACAGTAGGTAATGTTAATTTTTTGCACATGCTAAATTACCTACTAGAATTAACTCTTATGATTATAGTGGGTAATATATAATATGTTATAATTGTTTAAGAGATAATCAAGATAGCTACGTCATATATATACGCTCAAGTGGTTTGGTCTAAAGCGTACATAGGATGATGGGTATGAGCCATGCCGACACTCGCAAGCACAGCTTGCTCGTTATCGCGGCGTCGCCGTATACATCTTCGCTAGAATATGCCTACCTGTGAGCAAGCTACCAGTAAGCAATTCAGCTCATCTGTGCATGGCTCATTGCTTCGCGCATAAACAAGAATTTAGTCGCGAAGATAATTGCGCATTGATTTCAGTGCATTTTTTTCAAGGCGGCTTACCTGCGCCTGGCTGATTCCTACTTCTTCGGCGACCTCCATCTGTGTACGTCCTTTAAAAAAACGCAGATCTATAATGTGTTTTTCGCGTTCTGGAAGACGTTTGATAGCTTCGTTTAAGGAAATCTCCTCAACCCAGTTTTCTTCTTTATTTTTTTTATCACTTATTTGATCCATGACATATAGCGTATCACCACCATCTGTAAATACAGGCTCGTAAAGAGATACAGGGCTTTGAATAGCGTCGAGGGCTACGGTAATTGATTCAGCATCTACACCAATTTCAGAAGCAATCTCGCATAAAGTAGGCTCTTTTTGATTAGCTTTTGTCAGGTGTTCCTTAGCATAGATAGCCTTATAAGCGATATCTCTTAAGGAACGAGATACACGTATACTGTTGTTATCGCGAAGGTAACGTCTGATTTCTCCTATTATCATAGGTACAGCATAAGTGGAAAATTTTACACCTAAGGTTCGGTCAAAATTGTCCAGAGCCTTTATTAGACCTATGCAACCAATCTGGAAGAGGTCATCAACATTTTCCGACGAATTATTAAAACGTTGAATTATACTCAGTACGAGGCGGAGATTGCCTTGGATAAATAATTCTCTGGCTTCTTTATCACCATTTTCTATGCGATCAAAAAGAGCTTCTTTTTCAGCATTTGTAAGAATTGGCAGCTTGCTAGTATTGACACCACAGATTTCAACTTTATATACAGACATAATAATCCCACTCCTTTAACTATTTACATATGATTGCTTCAAAATTCATATCTAAATAGTTTGCTAAAAGACGTTGAAATATACGGTGATAATTTCAAATAAAAAAAATAAAACCCCTTGACAAAAAAGATAAGAAGAAAATTGAAATTGATAATATCAGTAAATTTGAATAAATAGTGTATTTTATTGAAATAATTGCTTAATTGTGATATAATTGCACATAATTGTAGTTTTTTGTGAATATGAATAAAATAGTAAGGGAGGAAAGTGTATGGCAACACCACATAACGAGGCAACAAAGGGACAAATAGCGAGAACCGTGCTTATGCCTGGCGACCCGCTTAGAGCAGAATTTATTGCAAATACATTTTTAACAGATGTAAAAAAATTTAACAGTGTGAGAAATATGTACGGATATACTGGAATATACAAGGGAAAAGAAGTATCTGTGATGGGCTCTGGTATGGGCATGCCATCCATTGGTATTTATTCGTATGAATTATATAGCCAGTATGATGTTGAAAACATTATTAGAATTGGCTCCGCTGGTTCGTACTGCGAGGAAGCAAAGGTATATGATGTAGTACTTGCCACAGAGGCGTATTCAGAGTCATCATTTGCAAAGACACAGAGCGGGTATGATAAGGATAAGACATATCCTTCAAATGAGCTGAATGAGGTCATAAAGACCAGTGCCAAGCAGCTAGGAATAGATATTCATGAAGGCTGTATCCATTCATCAGATGTGTTTTATAGAGAGGACAACAGCCCATATTACAGAAAGCTCTATGAGGAAAAGGGCTGCCTTGCAGTAGAAATGGAGAGCTTTGCTTTATTCCATAATGCTGCAGTACTTGGAAAAAATGCAGCTTGCCTTTTGACCATATCTGATTCATTTGTGTCAAATGAAGTTACTACTTCAGAGGAGAGACAGACATCATTTACAAGGATGATGGAAATCGCATTGGAGACAGCAACTAACATTTCATAGAGGTTATTCTATAGAAAATTGATTTGAGCGTGTAATACTTATAAATATTTTGACATAATTTGGCAGAGCGAGGAATATATATGAACATTAGGGAGAAATTGGAGCAGATTGAAGACCTGACTTTAAGTGAATATGCAGCACATAGTAAAGACTCATTGGGGCGTGACAGATACGAAGAGCAGTGTGATATGAGAACTGTTTATCAGAGGGACAGAGATAGGATTATTCACAGCAAGGCATTTCGTAGACTTAAGCATAAGACACAGGTTTTTCTTGCTCCAGCAGGGGATCATTATAGGACAAGACTTACGCACACACTGGAGGTTTCGCAGATAGCCAGATCAATATGTAAGGCACTGTGTCTCAATGAGGATTTGACAGAAGCCATAGCATTGGGGCATGATCTTGGACATACACCCTTTGGTCATGCAGGAGAGAGAGCTCTTGATAAGATATGTAGCTTGGGATTTGCCCATTATAAGCAGAGTGTCCGAATAGTCGAGCTGCTTGAGAAAAATGGGGCGGGGCTTAATCTTACGAAGGAAGTTCGGGATGGTATTCTCAATCATAGAACATCAGGTAATCCATTTACCCTTGAGGGAAAGATAGTAAGATTGTCAGATAAGATTGCCTATATAAATCACGATATAGATGATGCTATACGTGCGGGTATTCTCACAGAAGAAGATATACCGAAGGTGTACACAGATGTACTTGGAACAACTACTAAAAGCAGACTTGATGGTCTTATCAGAGATATAGTTGCAAATAGTATGGATAAAAACGATATCTGTATGTCTCCAGGGTACGAGCAGGCTATGCAAGGCTTGCGCACATACATGTTTGATAGTGTTTATAGGAATCCTGTTGCAAAAGGTCAGGAGCATAAGGCAGAAAGTATGATTATAAGTTTATATGAATATTATCTGGCGCATCAGGAAAAACTGCCACAGGAGTTTACATATCTTATAAAAGAATTGGGGGAGGAACCAGAGAGAGTTGTATGTGATTATATATCAGGCATGAGCGACCAGTATTCAGTTTTAAAGTTTGAAGAAAACTTTGTCCCCAAATTTTGGATGTGACCAAAGTTCCGAGGGAACTTTGCTGAAGAAAGTAAGGGCATAAGAAAACAAAACGGAGTCATAGACCAAAGTTCCCAGGGAACTTTGCTGAATTAGTTTAAGTTATAGAAAGGTAGAACAAATAAATGTACTACTCAGACGAATTAATAGAAGAAATAAGAAGTAGAAATGATATAGTGGATGTGGTTTCATCATACGTAAGGCTTACAAAAAAAGGAAGCACATATTTTGGCTTATGTCCATTTCACAATGAGAAATCCCCATCATTTTCGGTAACACCTTCCAAGCAGATGTATTATTGTTTCGGATGTGGTCAGGGTGGAAATGCGTTCACATTTATAATGAAGCATGAGAATATGACATTTACAGAGGCAGTAAAGCATTTGGCTGAGAGGGCGGGAGTTAATCTACCAGAACAGGAGTATTCGCCAGAAGAAAAGAGAAGAGCTGATATAAGGACACAACTGTTGGAGATTCATAAGGAAGCAGCACTTTATTTTCATAGACTTCTTAAAAGTGAAAAAGGAACAAGGGCATATGAATATCTGAAAGAAAGAGGCCTAAGCGATGATACCATAAAGCACTTTGGTCTTGGATATTCAAGCAATTATGGTGATGACCTCTATAAATATATAAAAAGTAAGGGATATAGCGATGAAGTGATGAAGGAAAGTGGTCTTTTTTCATATTCAGAGAAAGGTGTATATGACAAATTCAACAATCGAGTTATGTTCCCTATCATGGATATCAATAATAAAGTTATAGGCTTTGGTGGACGAGTTATGGGTGACGCAAAGCCAAAATATTTGAATTCACCAGAGACAATGCTGTTTGATAAGAGTAAAAATCTATATGGTATGAATATAGCCAGAAGCTCGCGAAACGGATACATTCTTATATGTGAGGGATATATGGATGTCATAGCACTTCATCAGGCTGGATTTACCAATGCGGTTGCATCCCTTGGAACAGCTCATACATCGAGACAGGCGGCTCTCATCAAGCGATATGCAAATGAGGTTTACTTGACCTTTGATAGTGATGGTGCAGGTGTTATGGCAGCACTTAGAGCCATTCCGATGCTTAAAGCGTCGGGCTTGTCGGTAAAAGTTATAGATATGAAGCCATATAAGGATCCAGATGAATTTATAAAGGCATTGGGGGCAGAAGAATATCAGAAACGTATAGATAATGCAAGAAATAGCTTTATGTATGAGATAGACAAGCTTAAGGAAGAAACAGATTTGAACGATCCCGACCTCAAAGCAAGGTTTTACAATAATGTGGCAAAAAAATTGCTTGAATTTTCCGATGAGCTTGAAAGAAATGTATATATTGACGCAGTTAGTGAAGAATATATGATACCAAAGGATAGTCTTATAAAGACTGTCAATAGACTGGCACTTACTTACGAACCTGAAAAGAATAAGTTTCAAAATGAGTATAGTGAACAGGAAAGAAAGCAGTCAGGCGCAAAAACACCGAAGGACGATGGTGTAAGAGCGGCGCAGAAAACACTTATTACATGGCTTATAGATGAGCCGGCGTTGTATAATAAGATAAAAGGTATTATATCTCATAAGGATTTTATTGAGCCACCTTTCAACATGGTAGCCCAGTTATTATTCCAGCAGTTTGAACAAGGAAATGTCAATCCAGCATCTATCATTAACCGATTTGAGAGCGAAGAAGAGCAATCTGAGGTTGCAAGTCTCTTTAATAAGGGATTGTTGGAAGGAATGTCATTACAAGAGAAGGAAAAAGCGTTGAATGATACGGTCGTAATGGTTAAGAAGAACAGTATAGATTACAGAAATAAAACTGTTACAGATATAGCTGAGCTTCAGAATATTATGAAGGAGCAAAACGAATTGAACAGAATACGTATAGTTTTGTAGAAAAGACTATGCAGATAAGTTTTACGGTCTTTAGATTATGTAACGTGGTCGGATAGGAGAAGTTTATGGAAGATAGTAGTGAGAAGTTTAAGGAATGTCTTGGCAAGCTTATAGAGGATGCCAAAAATAAAAAGAATGTTGTAGAGTATGATGAGATAACAAGCTATTTCAAGGATATTGCTTTAACACCAGAATTATTGGAGTTAATTACAGATGAATTGGAAAAAAATAATATCGATGTTCTTCGTATAACAGATGATGAGGAGGAAGAGATTCCGCTGGATGAATTGGAGGAAGAGGAAATCGCGGCTGAGGAGCTTGATTTGGACAAGCTTGAGGAAAATATAGTCGACGGTCTTAATATTGAGGATCCAGTGAGAATGTATCTTAAAGAAATAGGAAAGGTACCACTTCTTACATGGGAGGAAGAGATTGAGCTTGCAAAACGAATGGAGGATGGAGATGAGGTGGCAAGGCAGAGACTTGCAGAAGCAAATCTTCGTCTTGTAGTAAGTATAGCAAAAAAATATGTGGGTAGAGGTATGCAGCTTCTTGATTTGATTCAGGAAGGAAATCTGGGACTTATTAAAGCAGTAGAAAAGTTTGACTACACCAAAGGGTATAAGTTCAGCACTTATGCTACATGGTGGATAAGACAGGCAATTACCAGAGCTATAGCTGATCAGGCGAGAACTATACGTATACCTGTTCATATGGTGGAAACTATTAATAAAGCTACAAGAATATCTCGTCAGTTATTGCAGGAGCTTGGTAGAGAACCACTTCCAGAGGAGATTGCAAAAGAGATGCAACTTCCCGTTGAGAGAGTCCGTGAGATTTTAAAGATTTCTCAGGAACCAGTTTCATTGGAATCTCCTGTGGGAGAGGAAGATGACAGTCATCTTGGAGATTTTATAAAGGATGATAATATTGCTACACCAGCCGATGCAGCAACATATGTATTATTGAAAGAGCAGCTTGAGGAGGTTATGCACGACTTGACCGAAAGAGAGCAACAGGTATTGCGTATGCGATTTGGGCTTGACGATGGTCATCCATTAACATTGGAGCAGGTAGGCAAATATTTCAATGTTACAAGAGAGAGAATAAGGCAGATAGAGGCTAAGGCACTTAGAAAACTTAAGCATCCAAGCAGAAGCCGAAAGCTTAAAGACTACTTGGAGTAAACGTAGAGTTAATCAGTCGTAGCTTCATGCTTGTATGTAAAACTGCCAATATCTTAAGAACGTAACTATAGGTTTACTCTAAAGAAGGAGGCATTTGAGAGAAATGCAATTATCAAAAAGACTGCAATATGTGGCAGATTTTATTACGCCAGAATATGTTTTAGCTGATATAGGTACAGACCACGGCTTTGTACCTATCTATCAGGTATCTCACAGAGGAACACCAAAGGCATATGCTCTGGATATAAATATAGGTCCATTGGAAAGAGCGGATGAGCATATAGCGGAAGCTGGTCTTACAGACAAAATAGAGACAAGACTGTCTGATGGTATGCATAAGCTTTATGCCAGAGAGGCAGAGTCAATACTCATAGCAGGTATGGGTGGCGCTCTTATGGTAAAAATATTGAACGAAGGTGCTCATGCATTGGATACAGCAAAGGAGCTGATATTATCGCCACACACTGAGGCAGACATGGTTAGATGCTTTATCAAGGCTTCAGATTTTGTCATAGACAGGGAAGGTATGGTTTATGATGCAGGTAAATATTATGTCGTACTTCATGCTAGAAGGGCTTTGGAAGGCGAGAAATCAAAGATGTATGTTGATGATGAAGTTCAATCAGCAGACGATATGCTAAGTGTAGCGTGGCAGGCATATATAAGATATGGAAAGATGCTCATACATGAGAAAGCAGAAGTATTTATAGAATTTTTAAATAAAGAGCGTAATACATATAGAAATATATTAGAACGAATAAAGAATAATACAACAGAGGAGGGTATTAAGAGAAGAGAAGAAGTGGAGAAGCTTATAAAAATCATATCACTGGCAATAGAAATGTGATAATTAGCAGGAAAGGAGAAAGCATTATGGGGAATATATCAGTAAAGGTATGTGATGAGGTAAGAGAGTATCCAGAAGGTACGCAGCTTCTGGAGATAGCAGAGGAGTATAGGGGGAGATTTGAACACGATATTGCACTTGCCATGGTAAATGGAAAGCTAAGTGAGTTAGCAAAAATTTTAAAAGAACCATGTGACATAAGATTCATTACAACAGCAGAGTCTTGTGGCAATCAGGCATATAGGAGAAGTGTGACACTTCTTATGCTTAAAGCTTTTTATGATGTATGTGGCAATCAGAATATTGATAAGATAACAGTTCAGTTTTCTCTGAGTAAAGGATATTATTGTACTCTTAAAGGAAATGTGAAGGTTACAAGTGATCTGTTGCTGTCTGTTAAGAAGCGTATGTCACAGATGGTATTCCAGAATATTCCTATAGTAAAGAGTTCGCTACCTACAGGTGAGGTTATAGAACGTTTTGCTAAGCATCAGATGTACGATAAGGAAAAACTGTTTAAATTCAGAAAGGGTTCAAGGGTAAATGTATACTCATTAAATGGATTTGAAGATTACTATTATGGTTATATGATGCCATCTACAGGGTATCTGAAGTATTTTGAGTTATATGGGTATGACGATGGTTTCGTACTGCAGATGCCAGTGAAAAATGATCCAGAGACAGTGCCACCATTTAAGCCACAGCATAAACTGTTCAGTGTTCTTAAAGAAGCTGAAAAGTGGAACAATATGATGGAGGTAAACACAGTAGGTGCCTTGAATGAACAGATTGCTGCAGGAAATATCAGCGACATTATCCTGGTGCAGGAAGCGCTACAAGAGAAAAAAATTGCAGATATAGCTGTTCAGATACATGCAAGGAAAAATGTCAAGTTTGTTATGATAGCAGGTCCTTCTTCGTCTGGAAAGACGACATTTTCACATCGCCTGGGCATACAGTTAAAGACTCTTGGTATGAAGGTTCACACAATCGGGGTAGATGATTATTTTGTAAATCGTGAGGATAGTCCAAGGGATGAAAATGGTGATTACAATTACGAGATATTGGAAGCACTGGATGTGGAGCTGTTTAATAAGGATATGACTGCCCTAAACAATGGTGAGGAGGTAGAACTGCCACACTACAATTTTAGAACTGGTAAGAGAGAATACAAGGGTAATAGGATTAGATTGAATGATGGTGATGTATTGGTCATAGAGGGTATTCACTGTCTTAACGATAGACTTTCATACTCTCTTGATAAGCAGTGTAAATTTAAGATATACATAAGTGCATTGACAACCCTTAATGTAGATGAACATAACAGAATACCTACAACAGATGGAAGACTTATAAGAAGAATTGTGCGAGATGCCAGAACACGTGCCACATCTGCAGAGGACACAATTGCCAGATGGCCATCAGTAAGAAGGGGCGAAGAAAATTACATCTTCCCATTCCAGGAAGAGGCAGATGTAATGTTTAATTCAGCACTTTTATATGAGATAAGTGTTTTGAAGCAGTACTGTGAACCATTGCTGTTCAATATTCCAAAAAATAGCCCTTATTATGCAGAGGCTAACAGACTTATTAAGTTTATGGATTATTTCCTTGGAGTAGGCAGTGAGAACATACCTACCAATTCATTGCTCAGAGAGTTCGTGGGTGGAAGCTGTTTTAAGGTCTGAATATATAAGGATTGATTTGACAAAAATATATTAAAGTGTTATAAATGCATGTGAGTAAGACGGATGGTCGCGGCTGCACAAACGAAAGGGTGCAGGTGAGGAAAGTCCGGGCTTCATAGGGCAGGATGCCAGATAACGTCTGGTGGAGGTGACTCTAAGGAAAGTGCAACAGAAATATACAGCCTTCTTAGGAAGGTAATGGTGGAATGGCAGTGTAAGAGACTACCGCCTGGTTGGTAACAAACAGGGCATATGTAAACCCCATCCGAAGCAAGACCGAACAGGAAGCATAAAGTGGCCCGCTTCGCTTTCGGGTAGGTCGCTTGATTCCGTTGGTGACAGCGGAACTAGATAGATGACCATCGATAACATAACCCGGCTTATAGTTTTACTCATTACAATGAAAAAATGACAGCTCGTACAGTAGTGTATATGCTGTCTTTTTTTCATTGTATAGGAAAGTTCTCGAAACTTTCCTATACAATAAAAATGCTCGCAGAGTGGAGCAAGCCCCTCATAAAAAAATAACCCTATTGACTTATAAAAAGATGGTGCTATAATATTTAAAGTTGTTGAATATTCAACATAGTGTAAACAAATAGAAACGGTTTACCAGTAAAAAGAAAGGTTAATATAATGGAGTACGATAAAAGAGTAGGTATACAGCTTAGAAACATACATAACGTTGTAAGAAGACTTGTGGACAATCAGCCCTCCAACAAGGTTATGAACAAGCTGACAGGAACAAATACATGGCTAATTGCCTATATAGCGGAGCAGACTGACAAGGGCAGAGATGTATTTCAGAAGGATATAGAAGAGACCTTTGGTATAACTCGTTCCTGTGTGTCTAAGGTTATAACTCTTATGGAGCAGAAGGGATTTATAGAGAGAAAAGAAGTTGAGTACGATGCCAGATTGAAAAAATTGGTACTGACTGAGGAAGCTGCAAAGTATGGTGCAAAAATGCATGATGATGCCATGGAAATGGAAAAGAAGATCATGGCAGGCTTTACAGAGGAAGAAAGCCATAAGCTTATTGAATTTCTTGAGCGTATTATGTTTAATCTGGAGAAGGAGTTAGATAAACTTTAGAAAAAAAGGAATCAGCAGTAAATCTGATTACATAGAAATATAAATACAGAAAGAAGGAGTAAAAGAGTATGATTAAAAGTTTGGCTAGTAGAATAAGACAGTATAAACGTCCTACTATTTTATCGCCAGTATTTGTCTCAATAGAGGTAATACTTGAATGTATCATTCCACTTATCATGGCATCTCTTATAGACGACATGGAAAAAGGAATCTCAGCGCAGAAGATTGCAATATATGCAGTGGTGCTGATAGCTATGGCAATGCTGTCACTTTTCTTTGGAGTATCAGCTGGAAAGGCAGCAGCTACAGCAGGTTGTGGTTTTGCTAAGAACTTAAGACAGGACCTTTTTTATAAGGTTCAGAATTTTGCATTTGCAGATATTGACAGGTTTTCTACATCATCATTGGTTACAAGACTTACAACTGATGTTACAAATGTACAGCAGGCATTCCAGATGCTTATTAGAATCGCTGTCAGAACACCGTTTATGATGGTGATGTCTATAGTTATGGCATTTACAATCAATGCAAAGATGGCAGTTATATTCGTTATAGCAGTTCCAATCTTAGGTGGAGCACTTATAGGAATAGCAAAGTTTGTTATGCCTATATTCAAGAGAATATTCAAGCAGTATGATGCACTCAATGCTTCCGTTCAGGAAAATGTTGCTGGTATAAGAGTAGTGAAATCCTTTGTAAGAGAGGATTATGAGCAGAAGAAGTTCAGTAAGGCATCTGATGATGTGCGCGTAAGCTTTACAAAGGTAGATAAGATATTGGCACTTAACAGTCCTATAATGATGGTATGTATGAATGTTACTATGACACTTGTGATTTTCTTAGGCTCACAGATTGTTGTAACAACAAACACAGGGGATTTATCAACAGGTCAGCTTTCACAGCTCATTACATACGGGGTGCAGATACTTTCATCTATGATGATGCTTTCAATGGTATTTGTTATGACTACAATGGCATCAGAATCTGCAAATCGTATCGTAGAAGTTTTAAATCATGAAAGTAAGCTTAAGAATCCTGAGAATGGTCTTACTAAAGTGGCAAGTGGTGACATTGTATTTGAAGATGTTTCATTTAAGTATTCTGAAAAGAGCGAGAAATATGCCCTATCAGATATAAATCTGACACTTAAATCTGGTGAGACTCTTGGTATTATAGGTGGAACAGGTTCCTCAAAGACATCACTTATACAGCTTATATCAAGACTTTATGATGTGACAGAGGGTAGAGTCCTTGTAGGTGGAAAGGATGTACGTCAGTATGACCTGACAGCTCTTAGAAATGAGGTTGCAGTTGTATTGCAGAAAAACGTTTTATTCTCAGGAAGTATAAAAGAGAATCTTCGTTGGGGTGACAAGAATGCAACAGACGAGGAGCTTGTAAGAGTATGTAAGCTTGCCCAAGCTGACGAATTTATACAGAATTTCCCTGATAAATATGATACTCATATTGAACGAGGTGGTACAAACGTATCTGGTGGACAGAAGCAGAGACTTTGTATAGCCAGAGCATTGCTTAAGAAACCAAAGGTGTTGATTCTTGATGATTCCACATCAGCGGTAGATACAAAGACAGATAGTCTTATAAGAGCAGCATTTGAGTCAGAGATTCCAGATACAACAAAGATTATTATAGCTCAGAGAATTTCATCTGTTGAGCATGCCGACAAGATTATCGTTATGGATGATGGTAAGATAGTGGAGCAGGGAACACATGATGAGCTTGTGAAGCTTGGCGGAATATATGCTGAGGTCTTTGAGACTCAGACTAAGGGAAAGGAGGCGTAAACAATGTCTGAAACGAACAAGGAAATGAATAAAGACGAAATGAAAAATATGCCTCCAATGAACGGCAAGCCAAATGGTAAAGGAGCAGGCAGACCTCCTATGCCAAAGGCAAAAAAAGGTACATTTGGAAGATTGATGAAGTATGTATTCAATGGTCACAAATACCAGCTTATAGTGGTAGCTGTATGTATCCTGTTAAGTGCATGTACGTCGATTGCAGCATCAGCATCTACACAGATGATTATTGATGATGTAATTACGCCTGGAATACAAGTCGGTAAAGTATTGGGCTTTGAAGCTGGTATGGACAGTGTATGGGGCGACCTTATGGGCATAGTTACTATGATGATAGTAGTTTTTGCATTTGGTATAGCAGCGTCATTCACATACCAAAGAATTATGGCTGTTGTGACCCAGAGAACACTTATGAACTTTAGAAATGATATGTTCAATAAGATGCAGACACTTCCTGTAAAGTTTTTTGATACACACGCTCATGGTGATATCATGAGTACTTACACAAATGATACAGATGCCATAAGAATGCTGGTAGGACAAAGCTTACCATTGATATTCCAGTCATCATTAACAGTATGCTCATTGATAATAATGATGCTTAAGTACAGTCTATGGCTGGCATTGGCGGTAGCTGCATTTGTTCTTATAATGTTGAAGGTATCAGGCAAGGTGGCTGGTTCCAGCTCAAAATATATGATGGCACAGCAGAGAGCTTTGGCAGCAGAGGAAGGCTTTGTAGAAGAGATGATGGAGGGGCAGAAGGTAGTAAAGGTTTTCTGTCACGAAACACAGAGCAAGGAAGATTTTGATAAAATTAACGAGGAGCTCTTTGAGGTAAGTGAGAAGGCAAATAGGAACGCTAATATCCTTATGCCTATCCTGGGTAATATCGGAAATATAATGTATGTGTCATTGGCACTGATTGGTTCTATCTTGGTGTACCTTGAAGTATCGAACGTTTACCTTTTTGGTGTAGACAAACTGAGTATAGGTATAGTAGTAACCTTCCTTGGAATGTCAAGACAGCTGTCACAGACTGTAGCTCAGATTTCAAATCAGGTAGCTATCATTGCTATGGGTCTTGCTGGTGCAAGTCGTGTATTTGAGCTTATAGATGAAGAGCCTGAGCAGGATGAAGGCTATGTAACACTTGTGAATGCAGAAAAAGATGCAAATGGAAACATAGTTGAGACAGAGAAACATACAGGTATGTGGGCTTGGAAGCATTTCCATGCAGCAGATGGTACTACAACATATACAGAGCTTAAGGGTGATGTGCAGCTTGAGAATGTTGACTTTGGATACACAGAGGAGAAGCTGGTTCTTAACGATATTTCTCTTTATGCTAAGCCGGGTCAGAAGATAGCCTTTGTAGGAGCTACAGGTGCAGGAAAGACTACTATCACAAATCTTATAAACAGATTTTATGATATTCCAGACGGAAAGATTAGATATGATGGCATCAATATAAATAAAATCAAGAAGGCAGACCTTAGACGTTCTCTCGGTGTAGTTCTTCAGGAGGTAAATCTCTTCACAGGAACAGTTATGGACAATATCAGATATGGTTGTCTTGATGCTACAGATGAAGAATGTATCGCAGCAGCAAAGCTTGCCAATGCGCACAGTTTCATCACAAGATTGCCTGAGGGATATAACACTATGCTTACAGGTAATGGAGCAAGCCTATCACAGGGACAGCGACAGCTTATATCTATCGCCAGAGCAGCGGTAGCAGATCCGCCAGTTATGATTCTTGACGAGGCAACATCTTCTATTGATACCAGAACAGAAGCACTGGTTCAGGATGGTATGGATAATCTGATGAATGGCAGAACCGTATTTGTAATCGCACATCGTCTTTCAACAGTTAGAAATAGTAAGGCAATTATGGTTCTCGACCATGGACGAATCATTGAGCGAGGCGACCATGACCAGCTTATCGCCAAGAAGGGTGTATATTATCAGCTGTATACTGGTGCATTTGAATTAGAATAGAAATCGTCAAGCTGTTGACGATTAAAGGATATGATAGGAAATACTGGATTAAGTATAGGGCAAAATAATAGCCTCGCACCAACAAGATGTTGGATTGCGAGGCTATTGCCACTTCTAGATTACTTTTGATCTTACAGCTTATTGTATTTCTCTTCACAATAGCGACATCTGTAAACCTTCTTTTTTTCGTCAGTGAGAATGAATATCTGATCAAGCTCCTGCTCAATAGAAGTAATACATCTTGGATTCACACATTTAAGTACGTTTTTCATAGACTTTGGAAGTGTGAGCTTCTGTTTGTCTACGATTGCAGAATCGTGGATTATATTGACAGTGATATTGTGGTCAATGTAACCAAGCACATCTAAGTTGATTACATCGATAGGACATTCGATCTTGATAATATCCTTATGGCCCATCTTGTTGCTCTTTGCATTCTTGATGATAGCAACCTGACAATCTAGCTTATCAAGACCAAGGTAATGATATATTTCCATAGATTTGCCGGCTTTGATATGGTCAAGGACAAATCCTTCTTTTATGCTTCCTACGTTTAACATAGTGTTCCCCTTTCTACTGTACTTCTTTGTCCAAACCTAAAAGGGTAAGGATGATTGCCATTCTTACATATACACCGTACTGAACCTGTTTGAAATAAGCAGCACGTGGGTCGTCATCGACTTCAACAGAGATTTCATTTACCCTTGGAAGAGGATGGAGAACCAGCATGTCCTTATTAGCAAGTGCCATCTTCGCCTTATCAAGGATATATGTGTCTCTGAGACGAAGATATTCAGCTTCATTGAAGAAACGCTCCTGTTGAACTCTTGTCATATAGAGGATATCAAGCTCAGGAAGAGATTCCTCCATGCTTGTAACTTCCTTGTATGGGATGTTATTGGCCTCCAGAACGTCTTCGCGGATATAGCTTGGGACGCGAAGCTCAGGTGGTGATATAAGTATAAACTTTACATTTGGATAACGTACAAGTGACTCAATGAGAGAGTGAACTGTACGACCAAATTTTAAGTCGCCACAGAAACCAATAGTAAGATTGTCAAGTCTTCCCTTTAAAGAACGAATTGTCATCATATCAGTAAGAGTCTGTGTTGGGTGCTGGTGTCCACCATCACCTGCGTTTACAACAGGGATACGTGATTTGAGGGATGCAACAGTAGGTGCACCCTCCTTAGGATGACGCATTGCACATATATCTGCGTAGCATGAAACCATACGAATTGTATCGGAAACACTTTCACCTTTTGATGCTGAACTTGAACTTGCTGATGAAAAACCTAAAGCAGAACCACCAAGATTAATCATGGCAGCTTCGAAACTAAGACGGGTACGAGTACTTGGCTCGTAAAATAATGTGGCAATCTTTTTGCCCTTGCAAATATCCTTGTATTTGTCGCGATTTCTTTCAATATCAGTAGCGAGATCCAGAAGCCTTGCTGTCTCTTCGACTGAGAAATCCAACGGATTTAACAAATGTCTCATGATATGTCCTTTCCGCATGAAGATGCTTTATATACTGTCGCTATTTTAATACATATTAAAACAAAAATCAACGTGAACAACATGTTAAATCTAATTTTTTTGTCCTATTTACAAATTAAAAAATTTGGAGTATGATATAAGTGTCTTTATTTTTTATTTAATTTTGATTTTAATTCTTTTAACAAAAATCCCCCAAATTTATTACTGTGGAACAGGAGGAACGATGAATATTGTTTTCTGGAGTGAGTCCCAGGGGCGATGTGCCACATCGGGAAACATGCTCGCTGTAAGTGTTATGTCATCACTTATATATTCTGTAAAGGGAATAGTGATGCAGCTTGATAATTGTAGTAGACCTATCGATGATGTATTTGAAGGAAAGAGACAGACTAATCTCATTATGGAAGAGTATTCTTATTACAATCAAAAAGGGATAGACGATTTACTGGATAAAAGCCAGTTGAAGGAAATAGACCTGTCTGATTTGAAGGATAACGTATTGCCTATTAAGAATACATACATGGGATATATTCCTACTTCAAAGAGGATCAAGTCAGGGCTTAGTGACAGAGAACTTATGTCTAATGCAAAGAAGATTATGACATTGATGAATGAAGTAGGAGGATATAATTTTATTGATTGTGTCAATGGTGATAAAGCAGTTACCAAAAAATTATTGTCTCATGCAGATATGGTTGTTATCAATATCTGCCAGGGAATGAATGTAGAAAAGCTGATGTTAAGTGACAATATCATGAAGAAAGCAGTTTTTTTAATTGGAAAATATGATGATGGTTCCAGTGAAAGTGTTTTAGATATTTGCAAAAAATATAATATTAATAGGGACAGGGTTGCAGCGATTCCATATAATATAAAATTTCACGATGCTATGAACGAAGGCAGTCTGGTTCCGTTTTTATCTAAGCAGATTTCTGTAAGACGGACAGACAATAATTTTGCATTTGTAAACGGTGTGTATAGAGCTACAGACATGATTCTGAGAAGGGCTGGTTATGATGAAACAAGAGAAGCGTCAAGAAGGTAGCAAGATGATTAACACACTAGTGGAACTGGTCAGTGAAGAAATAAATGGTATATTGCGAACTAATTTATATGAAAATGGTCTCAGTGAGATAGAGATTGCTAATCTGCGGGCAAAAAAGAGTGAGCTTAGAGCGGCTCTTAGAAATTGTGGTATAGGAGATGTGCATGCGAAGACTTACGTTAAACAGACTATAAAAAACATTATATCTTCAAAGCTTGTTCCAGAAGTGAAGAATTATGAATTGTACATACCATTTAGCAGGGTTGATAAGCTTACATCCAGAGATAAATTTGATATATTGCTTTATCACATGATGAATGAACATGGAGATATGGCGCTGGCAGAATTGTTGGAAATGTGTATATCTGGCAAAAAATATGATATATATGATGGATTATCTATAAATGATGATGATATCGAAGAAGTGTATTCGCAGATGAATATATATCTGACCGCTGGTGAGCGACTGGATGTACTTACACAACGTGTTTACAGCCAATACAAAGGATTAGGTGTTATAGATGATATGCGTGATATGAAAATTGAGGGCGTATCCGGTGGTGTATCAGGAAAAGAAGGAAATTATAACAGTGTTTGGTTATTGTACAAAGGTATGAATGTGCATGTGTCCTGTCTTACCTTCGAGAGTGAGATGGAACTGGAACGAATATGTATGAATATATATCGTTATGGCTCTCCAGGACAATTGTCAAAATCCAAAGGTTATATAGTTAATGAAATGAAGGATCACTCAAGAGTGGTGGTAGTAAGACCTTCGTTTTCAGAAAGCTTTGCTTTCTTTGTGAGAAAGTTTGATACCATTGAACGCAAAGCAGTCAGTGAACTTATAACTGACAGAGGATGGGAACTTGTAGAAGAGATTCTGAAATATATTATAAGAGGTTGTCAGGTCAGTGCAATTACTGGAGCCCAGGGAACAGGAAAAACCACTTTGCTTATGAGTCTTATAGACTACATACCTGCTGCTTATACTTTGAGAATTCAGGAAATGGCATTCGAATTGCATTTGAGAGACATATACCCCGACCGAAATATACTGACTTTTCAGGAAACTGAGTATGTATCAGGACAAGAAGGATTAGATATTCAGAAAAAAACTGATGGTGTGGTAAATATCTTAGGTGAGATTGCCAGCAATGACGTGGCTGCATGGATGATTCAGATGTCTCAGGTAGGTTCACTATTTACTATATTTACGCATCATGCAAAGACAACGGAAAATCTTATTAAATACATGAGAAATGCGTTGATTATAAGTGGTAGCTTCAACAATGAAAAGATAGCACTTGAGCAGGTTGTAGATGCAGTTCGGTTTGATATCCATGTTGAGAAGGATATATATGGTCACAGGTATATTGAGAGAATATCTGAGATAGTAAAGGATGATAGTGACAGAGGCTATAGGATCGAGGATATTATCAGATATGGTGAAGATGGATACATGCTTGTAGGAGGATTCTCTGAGAATGTCATGACTGATATGAAAAAACATATGAGTAAACAAGATAGGGAGGCGTTCAATGAAAAATATAATATACAAGCTGTGTAGTCGTTTCTTTATAACATCGGGCATCATTTCTAGGATAGAAGGCCGAATAACAATATTGTATCCGGCGGACAGGCAATCAGTTATATACAAAACAGTACAAGAACTGATAAAAATGGTTTTATTGTCGGGAGTGATGATAATGCTTTTAGTTTATTTTTCAGACATAGAACCATATGTGGTGCTGATAATATTTGCTACAGTGTATTTTGTTGGAAATGCTTTTTTGCATAAGCAGTTGGAACGACTTGAAACCAAACTACTTGAAAATATGCTGAAATTCATAGAGGCAGTAAAGTTTCGTTTTCAATTTGATGGTATGCTGGAAGAAGCAATATTGGATGCAATAGGAGAAAGCGACCATGTTATGGCAATTCATGGACAGCTAATATATGATTATCTGAGAGAGAGCTATATGAAGGAGAACTGCGATTATCAGGAGTTGTCGCCCAACCATTTTTTTCTGACATTTTATTCTTTATGTGAATCTGTAATGAAGTATGGCGACAAGAAGGATGAGAAAGGTTCATTGTTTATTAAAAATCTTGGATATCTTAAGGAGGATATACATCTTGAACTATTGAAGAAAAAGAATGTTGATAACACCTTTATGGGACTTGGTGGTATATGTATAGTACCTATTTTCTGTATAAAACCTATAGAATTGTGGGGTAAATCAAATATGCCTGAGCTTGCCGAAAGCTACGACGGCAAAACAGGTACATTGATAACTATATTACTGACGGTTTTATCTTTAGTTATATATCAGCTTATAATGAGTCTTAAGTATCCGGCAACGTCATATGGTCAGAAGAAAAAATGGCTACTGCGTCTTATGAAAAATAAATCCATAAAAAATGTAATTACATGGTATATGAATAGAAATATTAAAAGGATGATGAAGTTTGACAAGTTACTTAAATCAGTGGGATATCATTATAATATTGATGAGTTTTGTGTCAACAGATTTACATCTTCACTTATAACAGCAGCGATTACAATGGTATTAGCATTTACCATTGGATTCGGGGTAATTTCACTGTTGTTTGCAGTAGCTGGCTATGTTTTCGTATATTATGGTCAGCTTATAATGATACGTTTAAAAAAGCAACTGATGATGATGGAACGAGAAAGCGAGATTATCAGGTTTCAGGGGATCATTTTAATGCTGATGCATGCAGACAGAATAACTATAGACCAGATATTACTACAGCTTGAAAGATTTGCCAACAGCTTTAGACAGCAGATAGAAGAGATAAGTGATAAGCTGTCTTACAAGGGAATGGCCGTGTTCAAAGAATATAAGGATAAGTCAGATTTTTTACCTTTTAATCGAATAATTGATGGATTTATTGCATGTGATGATATGTACATTCATAAAGCATTTGAAGACATAGAAACTGATAGACAATATTATATCGAAAAGCATAAACAGGATAACAGCTTTTATATTGAGCAAAGAGGCGCCATAGGAAAGTTTCTATCTTTTATACCAATTTGTATGGTCGTTATTGTAAAGCTTATTATTCCATTTGTTGTAGAAGGCATGAATCAAATGTCCATAAATGGGATGCAACTATAAATGTATGAGAAAGGAGATAATATTTTATGGAAAACAGTTTGAAAGGGTTGATTTTGGCAGCAGGAACGATTATAACCTGCGTTGTTATATCATTGGGATTTTTTATATCAAGAGAGGCAAAGGATACAGCGGCGAATGGAGCAAATCAAATAAATAAGCTCAATTCAGAATTTGTGGAAAGTGACAAGGTTATATATGATGGTGCAACAGTGTCTGGCAGTGAGGTGCTTAATGTCATAAAGAAGTTTGCTGATGAAAAAATAGGAATACTTGTTAAAACTAATAAATCTGAAACCTTTTATGGTTATAAATTTAATGAGGATTCGGGAGAAATTAGTGAAAAATCAAATAATACATACAATATAGCCACAGACTCTAATAATCAATATTATGTCAATCCGTATGTGAATTTCGTTGGCAAAATCATTCGTGATAAGAATGATGTAATTACAGGGATAGTGTTTGAACAGTAGAAGGTGAGGCATTATGGAAAATGTAAGTAAGATAATGATGTTGGCTTTTTCTACAGTTATTTTTGCGGCAGCAATTGTTATAACAATGATAATGTATACGGAAAACTTCGAATTTATAGGGTTGATGGAAACGCAAAATTCATATGGAAGTGTGATGGCAGGTGATTAAATGAGTGATGCATTTTCAAAAATCACAGCAATACTTTTGTGTATATGCATGATGTTTATAATACCGGTATTTTATATGCAAGAGGAGTCTGACAGACTCAAGCAGACATACATATTAGAAGAGATAACTCATTTTGTGGACGGGGTGAGAACCACAGGAATACTGGCAATGGAAGATTATGACAGAATGGAGCAGCAGTTATTTACATTGGGAGGCGGTTATAGTATAGAGATGATGCATTGCAAACATATGCATGATGAATCTGGAATGGAGCCATTATATTTTGAAGACATATACTACACATCGCAAATTAAGGATAGCTTTATGGAAGGAGAGAATTATCTTCTCTCAAAAAATGATTATCTTAGAGTTGCAGTATATGATAGTGATAAAAATGTTATGGCATGGTATGGAGGGAGTGTGAGGTATGAAGCTTACTGATATGGCCATAGTATTTGAGATATTCTGCATATGTTTGATTACGGTGCTGCATGTAAAATCCGCCAATATACATGCAGAGGCTGTCAATGAGATAATGTTTAATAATGTAATGGATGGCATTGTGGAGGATGCATTGCGTGCCGGATATAAAACTATCGATTGGCAGGGATTACCTGTAGTTAGTCTTGATGAGGTAAGAAAATGTTTCGTTGCGGAAAAGGATATTTATAGTAGTGAAGACAGGCATATATTGGTATATGTGGATAGGGCAGGGTTTTATGTGTGGAACAGTGAGCTTGCATGGGAATGGAGTAGTGTTGTTGATTTTTCCAATGGAGAAGAAACGCCACATGAACAGAAAGTCTATCAACTGACTGATTATTTGGAAAACAATTATAATCTAAGAATTTCATTGCCAGCTAATGACGGTGAAAGTATAACAAATACAGTGGAGGATTATTCGTTGATAGCTATATCCTTTAATAGAAACTCAGAGGTAAAAAGCTTTAGTGCGGCAAAAATTCATAAAGTTGATTAGAAAAAAAGAAACAGGCGGGATGATGTTTTTATTCGTATCCGCCTGTTTTTCTATTCTAAATAATATAAAGTAGTCTATTCTTCAATTTCTGTTTCTGGAAGAGTTTCTTTAATGTAAATATGTATCTTGTCAATTCTATTTTTATCCATAGAGTCTACTACGAGAGTGACAGTATCCTGTTCAACCTTATCTCCCTGGGCTGGAAGTCTGTCAAGGCAGCCTATGATGTAGCCACCAAGAGAATCGTAATCCTCAGATTCAAGTGAAAGCCCTAAATGTTCATTTACATCATCAAGCTTTGTCTGACCATCTACAATATATTCGCCATAAGAAATCTCTTTGAAAATGTCTTCTTCGTCATAATCATATTCATCACGGATTTCACCAACAATCTCTTCGAGAAGATCTTCTATAGTGATAAGACCAGCTGTCAATCCGTATTCATCTAGGACAATAGTGATATTGACAGAGTCCTTCTTCATCTCAATCATAAGCTCTGAAAGCTTTTTGTATTCATATGTATAGTATGCTTCTCTCAAGAAATCGCGAATATTAAAATCTTCATCTGTGCGATAGAAGATAAGATCCTTTATATTAACAATACCGATTACATTGTCACCAGATTCCTCATAAACAGGAATACGAGTATACTTATTTTCTTTAAATATATCCATAAGTTCATCATAGGAACAGTTTACATCAACCATACACATATCAATACGTGGAATCATAACATCCTTTGCTTCCGCGTCGCCAAAGTCAAAAACATTGTTAATCATCTCACGCTCTTCCTTCTCGATAACTCCTTCCTCGTGACTAACATTCATGATAGTACGAAGCTCATCTTCAGTGAAGGTGCTTTCTTTGCTGTTTTTCTTTAATCCCAGAATATACATGACGCCAGATGAAAGAATATTTACTATAAAAATAACTGGTGTCAGTACAGTCATGAGCCCATAGATTGGTTTAGCATATTTTAAAGAAATGGAATTGGCAAAATTGGCAGCAGCTGTTTTAGGTGCAATCTCACCAAAGATGAGAACTAAAAGTGTAAGGACACCAGTAGCTATACTGACTGCCCAATTGCCCCAAAGACTCTGTGCAAACATCGTAGCTAATGATGAAGCGGAAATATTAACGATGTTATTTCCTATAAGAATGGCACTGAGCATCTTGTCTGGATTATCAGTAAGCTTCAAAACAAGAGCAGCATTTTTGTTACCATCGTCTGCCAAACGCTTTATCTTAATCTTATTGCTGGTTGTGAGTGCTGTTTCAGCAGATGAAAAGAATGCTGAAAGCAAAAGTAAAACAATTAAAATAATAATTTGTACGGTTTCGCCCGTATCCACGGTAAATCAACTCCTTCATTATTAAAAATATTATAAATTACAAAAAACTCGTTTTATTGCAATTTTAACTATTATATGGTATGTTAACCAAATAGTCAAGAGAGACTGAGTTTCAATCGCTCTTAAAATTTTGACAAATTGGAAAAGTGAAACAATGAAATGATAAGAGTATAATGCAAGAAAGAGGGATAATATGAGTTACAACGGAAAGAAGATTAACATAATAGCAGCTGTTGATAAAAACTGGGCAATTGGATATAACAATAAGCTTTTAATAAGTATACCAGAGGACATGAAGCTTTTTATGCAGATGACAACTGGTGGAGTGTGTATCATGGGAAGAGGTACATTGGATAGTCTTCCAGCGGGAAAGCCTTTAAATAACAGAGTAAATATTGTTTTGACACGTGACAAGAGTTTAAAAGAGAGTGATGCAGTCATTGTACATGGTGTTGAAGAAGCACTTTTACAGCTTTCTGAATATGAGGGAGATGTGTATATAATAGGAGGAGAAAGCATATATAGGCAGTTTCTTCCATATACTGATACTGCGTATATAACATATATTGATTATGCATATCAGGCTGACAGATATTTTCCAAAACTGGATGATAACAAAGAGTGGAAGATGACAGAAGAAAGTGAAGAACAGACATATTTCAATGTGGAATATTACTACAGAAAATACGAGAGATTATAATTATGCCTTGCATTTTGTCGTAAAATGTAGTAAAATTTGTTAGAATACGCTCCTTGTAGGTAGCGGAAAATATTTTACGCAAAGGATGGTAACATTATGGCACAGGAAACAGAAAGAGAATATACACTTCTTGAGACATGGCGTGGTATTGCATACGGAGCAGGAAAGTCAAAGAAGGAAAGCGATGCATTCTGGGCAAAATATTTTACAGTTGAGAAGACATTTTATGAGAAGATTTTAGCAACTGACGAAGTTGTAACAGGATCTGTTAAAGAACTTGCAGAGAAGTTTGGTGTAGATAAGCTTGTTATGGTTGGTTTCCTTGACGGTATCAACGACAGCTTGAAGACTCCTAATCCTATTGAAGAGATGACAGAGGATACAGTTGTAAGTCTTGATTACGATAAAGAACTTTTATACAAGAACATGGTAGAGGCTAAGGCTGAGTGGTTATACACACTTGAAGCTTGGAATACACTTATACCTGACGAGAACAGAAGAAAAGAGCTTTACAAGGAGCAGAAGAGTGCTCATACAGTTGTAAAGGATAAGAAGATTTCGCGTAATGATCCATGTCCATGTGGTTCTGGTAAGAAATATAAGTTCTGCTGTGGCAGATAATTACCAAGATTCTGAAAGGATTTTGCTGATAAGCTTAAATAGAGAGAATTCATAGCGGGGTTGATGAGATATGAAAAAGCTTTTATTTATATATAATGCTAAGTCGGGAACTGCAGGCATCAGCAAAAAACTTGCAGGGATTATAGATATATTTATTAAACATGGCTATTATGTTGATGCATATCAGACACAATCGGCACTTGATGCAAAAAATCAGATAATTGAACGTGGTAATCAGTTTGATTTGGTAGTATGCAGCGGTGGAGATGGAACATTGAATGAGGTTGCATCAGGCTTGATGCAGCTTGAAGAAAGACCGGTTATCGGATACATACCATCAGGTTCGACGAATGATTTTGCAGGAAGTATCGGGCTGAAGAAGGATATGCTTGAAAACGCAGAAATAGCGGTGAGTGGTAGGCCATATAAGGTAGATATAGGAACTTTCAATGATAAGAATTTTGTCTATATCGCGGCATTTGGTATATTTACTGAAGTGTCGTACTCAACATCACAAAGACTTAAAAATGTGCTTGGTCATCAGGCTTATGTAGTAGAGGGAATAAAGAGTCTTCCATCCGTAAAATCATATAGAGTAAGATTTGAATATGACGGCAATGTAATAGAGGATGATTTTATATACGGAATGGTGTCTAATTCTAATTCTGCTGGTGGATTTAAGGGCATCATGGGTGATGATGTTGTGTTGGATGATGGTTTATACGAGGTTACGCTTGTAAAGAAACCGCACAATCCGATTGAGTTGGCAAGTATCGCTCAGGCATTACTTAACAAAAAGAAGACATCGGAATATATATACAGTTTTAAGGTTTCAGAGATAAAAGCATATTCGGATGAAGAGATTGCATGGACACTTGATGGTGAAAATGGCGGTTCACATAGGGAAGTAACTATTAAGAATAATCCAAATGCAATCACTGTTATTGGATATGATGCCAAAGAAAAGGAGTAATCATGGACGAAGCGAAGCTCTTGGAGAGCATGAAAAAATTAGTAGAGCTGGGCAACAGTAAAAAAGGCGTTCTTGATATAACAGATATCGACAGTGTGTTCAAGGGTTATGAGATGACTGTTGAGCAGATGGAAGCTGTATATCAGTATCTTGAAGAGAATAAGATTGATGTTCTAAGTGTTATGGATGAGAATTTCAATGATGATAATGATATGCTGTTAGAGCCTTCAGATGAAGATTTCGAGGACGAGGAGAACATAGATCTAGAGGCGATAGACCTTTTGGAGGGTATTGGAACAGAAGATCCAGTGCGTATGTATTTGAAAGAGATAGGTACAGTGCCACTTTTGTCAGCGGAGGAAGAGCACAGACTGGCTAAGAGAAAGTCGGAAGGTGATCAGGTGGCAAAGGAAAGGCTTATAGAGGCTAACTTGAGACTTGTTGTAAGTATCGCTAAGAGATATACAGGACGTGGAATGAGCTTCCTTGATCTTGTTCAGGAGGGTAATCTTGGACTTATCAAGGGTGTAGAAAAGTTTGACTACGAAAAAGGGTACAAGCTCAGTACATATGCTACGTGGTGGATACGTCAGTCGGTTACAAGAGCACTTGCTGACCAGGCTAGAACAATCCGTGTTCCAGTGCATATGGTTGAGACAATCAATAGAATGTCAAAGATGCAGCGTAAGCTGACCCTTGAGTTGGGATATGAGCCTTCAACTCTCGAACTTGCAGCGGCACTTGATATGTCAGAGGAGAAGGTTCTTGAGATAATGCAGATAGCAAGAGAACCAGCATCTCTTGAAACTCCTATTGGTGAAGAGGATGATTCAAATCTCGGCGATTTTGTTGCAGATAACAATGCTGTAACACCTGAGCAGAACATTGAGTCAGTAATGCTTAGAGAGCATATCGATTTATTACTTCAGGATTTAAAGGATAGAGAGAAGCAGGTAATTGTTCTTAGATTCGGTCTTGAAGATGGGCATCCTAGAACTCTTGAGGAAGTTGGAAAGGAATTCAATGTTACAAGAGAACGTATCAGACAGATTGAGGCTAAGGCATTGAGAAAACTTCGTAATCCTGTTCGAAGCAAGAAAATTAAGGACTTCTTAATGTAATAGACCAAAGTATGCGAAGCAAACTTTGATGATAAGCGTAGATAAAAAAAGAGAAGAGGAGTCAGACAAAAATTTGGCAACCCTAAAAGCTTCAGGTATAAGGCTATCTAAAGTCTTTACCTGAAGTTTTTTGTTGTATAGGAAAGCTATTTTATTTCGCCACTGTGTTGTTGCAAAATTGAACTTATGGTGCAAGTATTATTTTTAAAATTGAACTTTAACAATAAAGTATTGACTACAATTATAATCAGCGCTATAATGTTTTATGATATTGAACTTAAATTGAACTTTTTATAGAAAGGATGAACATAATGGAAAAAAATGTGTTTGCCAAAAGATTGTGCGAAGCCATGAATAATAAGAAAGTTAAGCAAGTAGATATTATAAATGAGGCAGAAGCAAAAGGTATAAAGATAGGTAAAAGTCATATAAGTCAATATGTTAATGGCAAAACAATTCCAAGAGACAATATCCTAAGCTTCCTAGCGGAGTATTTGAATGTTGAATTGGAATGGCTTAGAGGAAATTCCATGTTGGATTCAGAAAAAGACATAGATAATGAGACAGAAAATAGAATAGAAAAGAATGTAATTAAAGGAGATATAATCATGCGTGAGTTTAAAAAGTCAGCCAAATTAGATAATGTTTTATATGATGTAAGAGGACCTGTAGTTGATGAGGCTAATCGAATGGAAGAGTCTGGAACCCAGATACTGAAATTGAACATTGGTAATCCGGCACCATTCGGTTTCAGAGCACCAGATGAGGTTATTTATGATATGAGAAGCCAGTTGACAGAGTGCGAGGGCTACTCGGCGTCTAAAGGTCTATTTTCTGCAAGAAAAGCGATTATGCAGTACATGCAGAATAAGAATGTCCCAAATGTGACTATAGAAGATATCTATACAGGCAACGGTGCTAGTGAGCTTATCAATTTAAGCATGTCAGCATTGCTTGATTCCGGTGATGAGGTTCTTGTTCCTTCGCCAGATTATCCATTGTGGACTGCTTGTGTTACTTTATCAGGTGGAAAAGCTGTTCATTATATCTGTGATGAGCAGGCTGAGTGGTATCCAGATATGGATGATATAAAGAAAAAGATAACCGATAGGACAAAGGCTATTGTAATAATCAATCCCAACAATCCGACAGGAGCATTGTATTCAAGAGAGGTATTACAGCAGATTGTTGATATAGCAAGAGAACACCAGCTTATAATATTCTCTGACGAGATATATGACAGATTAATTATGACAGATGATGAGCACGTATCCATTGCATCATTGGCTCCGGATTTATTCTGTGTTACATTTAGTGGATTGTCAAAATCACATATGATAGCAGGATACCGTATTGGTTGGATGGTCTTAAGTGGAAACAAGGATATTGCAAAGGATTATATTCAGGGCTTGAATATGCTATCTAATATGCGTCTATGTTCAAATGTTCCGGCTCAGTCTATAGTGCAGACTGCCTTAGGCGGCTACCAGAGTGTAAAGAATTATGTCATTCCTGGTGGAAGAGTATATGAGCAGTGTGAGTATATTCACAAGGCATTAAATGATATTCCGGGAATCAGTGCTGTAAAGCCAAAAGCAGCATTTTACATTTTCCCTAAGATTGATGTGAAAAAGTTCAATATTGTGGATGATGAAAAGTTTGCATTGGATTTATTGAGAGATAAGAAGATATTAGTTATTAACGGAAAAGGATTTAACTGGCATCAACCAGATCATTTCCGAATTGTATACCTTCCAAGAATTGAAGTATTGGAAGAGGCAATGGAAAAGATGGCAGATTTCTTTAGTTATTATAAGCAGAAGTAAGGTATAGATAAAGCCCGTAGCACTTGCTACGGGCTTTATCTATTGTATAGGAAAGTTATTGAAACTTTCCTATACAACAAAAACGCTCTGCTTTGTTCTATTATTCGGCTAATTCATCTTCCGGCTCAATATCAGCAGCCTTCTGTCTCTTTCTTGCCATCTCATCGCTCTCAAGGTACTCGTCATAGGTTGTAATCTTATCGATTAACTGGCCGTTTACGATTTCCATAATACGATTTGCAGTAGTCTGAACAAACTGGTGGTCATGTGAAGCAAAGAGTACAACTCCTGAGAACTTCATAAGTCCGTTGTTAAGAGCAGTGATTGATTCCATATCAAGGTGGTTGGTTGGCTCATCCAGGATGAGAACATTAGCCCCCATAATCATCATCTTAGAGAGCATACAACGTACCTTCTCACCACCGGATAATACCTTAACCTTCTTAACACCGTCATCACCTGCGAAGAGCATTCTGCCAAGGAAACCACGTACATAAGTAGCGTCCTTGATTTCAGAGAACTGTGTCAACCAGTCAACGATTGTGTCGTTGCAGTCAAAGTCTTTAGTGTTATCCTTAGGGAAGTAAGCCTGAGTTGTTGTTACACCCCACTTATATGTTCCTTCGTCTGGCTCTAACTCGCCTGCAAGTATCTTGAAGAGAGTAGTCTTCGCGATTTCGTTTGAACCGACGAATGCAATCTTATCATCTCTGTTTACGATAAATGAAACATTATCGAGAACCTTAACACCGTCAACTGTCTTAGAGATACCTTCGACAGTGAGTACCTCATTACCGATTTCGCGATTTGGTCTGAAGTCGATGTAAGGATACTTACGGCTAGAAGGCTTAATCTCATCAAGCTCGATTTTTTCAAGAGCTCTCTTTCTGGATGTAGCCTGCTTAGACTTAGAAGCGTTAGCAGAGAATCTCTGTATGAAATCCTGTAACTCCTTGATTTTTTCTTCCTTCTTCTTGTTAGCTTCCTTCATCTGCTTTACGAGGAGCTGGCTTGACTCATACCAGAAGTCATAGTTACCAGCGTAAAGCTGAATCTTACCATAATCAATATCAGCAGTATGTGTACATACCTTATTTAAGAAATATCTGTCGTGGGAAACGACGATTACTGTATTTTCGAAGTTAATGAGGAACTCTTCCAACCATGCGATGGCATCAAGGTCAAGGTGGTTAGTAGGCTCGTCGAGAAGAAGAATATCAGGGTTTCCAAAGAGCGCCTGAGCAAGGAGAACCTTAACCTTCTCGCTACCACGAAGCTCGCTCATAAGTTTATAGTGAAGCTCTGTCTCGATACCCAGACCGTTGAGGAGCATAGCTGCGTCTGATTCAGCATTCCAGCCGTCCATATTTGCGAATTCACCTTCCAGCTCGCTTGCTTTGATACCGTCTTCCTCTGTGAAATCTTCCTTTGCGTAAAGAGCATCCTTTTCCTTCATGATTTCGTATAAGCGGGCATTACCCATTATTACTGTGTCGAGAACAGGGTACTGATCATATTTGAAGTGATCCTGCTGCAGGAAAGAGAGTCTCTGACCATCTGTGATGATGATGTCACCGCTTGTAGGCTCCAGCTGACCCGATAAAATCTTCAAAAATGTAGATTTTCCGGCACCATTTGCACCGATAAGACCGTAGCAGTTGCCCTCAGTAAATTTTATATTTACCTCCTCAAAAAGAGCTTTTTTGCCGATTCTAAGAGTTACGTTACTTGCACTTATCATAGCTACCTCCGTGATAAAATGTTGATTTCGACGCATGACATACAGCCATGCTACTCATAATTTGCCAACTATAGTTGGCAAAAATTACGCATGACATACAGCCATGCTATTCATAATTTGCCAACTATAGTTGGCAAAAATTACGCATGACATATAGCCATGCTATTCATAATTTGCCAACTATAGTCGGCAAATTATTCATATAGGGCGTGCGCCCTATAGATTAAAATAAATATAATCTCCGCACTGTAAGCAAGCTTCCGTGCGAAGCTTATATTTATTTTTATCTGCATGGCTTTACTGCAAGATATATTGTACAAGAAATAGGAAAAAAAGCAAGTTTTTTCTTGCAGAACTGTGTAAATTCATATACAATTATATAAAAGATGCAAAGAGGTGAACGACATGATGAATTTTAAAACTAAAATAGGTAATCCATTACTTCTCGGTGCTACAAAGTTATACAGTGGTGTCAATTTTGCTGTGGTGGTTGAAAATAGTTCATCATGTCCAATCCTTAGAATATATGAGAAGGGCACGTACAACGTTGTATGTGACCTTTCTTTTGACGTAAAAATGAAGTTTGGTGATGTGTTTGCCATGGAGATAGAAGCTTTTGATGACTCTATTTATGATTATGGATATCTATACGAGGACAAGCCATATGCGGATATGTATGCCAAGGTTATTAATCACAGAGAAAAATGGGGGGAGATGACTCTTCCAACCTACAGCGTATTTACAGATACATTTTCGTGGGATGAGAGGGAGAGGAAGGAGATACCATTTGACGAGGCTTTGATATATAGACTTCACGTCAAGGGATTTACTGCCCACAAGTCATCTGGAACAAAGTATAAGGGCACATATAAAGGTGTAATTAGCAAGATTCCTCACATGAAGGATCTTGGTATTAACATAGTGGAGCTCATGCCAGCCTATGAGTTTGATGAGCTTCCATCCATATTTGCAAATAGAATGGAAGATAAGAAGGGTGTGCAGATGTACAATCCTTTTGGCGATGTGCAAAGTGAGGCTGAAAAAATCAATTATTGGGGATATTCAACTGCCTCCTATTTTGCGCCAAAGGCGTCCTATGCGGTGGCTTCAGGTCGTGAGGCTGGCAGGGAATTTAAAGAAATGGTTCAGGCACTTCATAATGCTGGTATGGAGGTAATCATGGAGTTTCATTTCAGCGATGAAATGAAGCCACAGATGGTTATGGATTGCATACGTTATTGGGTTATGGAATATCACATTGACGGTATCCATGCAAATCTAAATGTAGTTCCTGTGAATATGATAAAGACAGATCCTTTATTGGCAAATATCAAGATTCTTGGTGACAGATGGGAGCTTGTAAATGATTATTACATGTCTAGAAAAGGCTTGAAGCATCTTGGAATATGCAATGACGGCTTTATGTGCACTGTAAGAAAATTTTTAAAGAGCGATGAGGGGCTTACCTTTGAGATGTCTTCAAAGCTTAAAGATAATCCAAAGGATGCAGGGGTAATCAATTATCTTTCTACTCACAATAGTTTCACATTGATGGATTGTGTTTCTTATGACAGAAAGCATAATGAAGCCAATGGTGAGAATAACCAGGATGGAAGCAATCTGAATTATAGCTGGAACTGCGGATTTGAGGGAGCTACAAGAAAGAAAAAGGTAGTGGAGCTTAGAAAACAGCAGATTAGAAATGCCATAACAATACTGATGGTAAGTCAGGGAACACCGATGATTATGGCTGGTGATGAGATGGGAAGAACCTGTCAGGGCAATAATAATCCATACTGTCAGGATAATGATATTAATTACATTAATTGGAATGATCTTAAAAAGAATAATGAAATATATTTATTTATGAAGTTTATGATTCAGTTTAGAAAAGAACATAAAATTCTGCATATGGCCGATGAATTGCGTATGATGGATTATCTGTCAAAGGGATGTCCTGACTTATCTGTTCATGGGGTGGAGCCATGGCGACCAGATTTTAACTACGTGAGTAGATGCTTCGGTATGATGTACAATGAAGCTTACGTTGATGAAGATAAAAAGGGCAAATTATATATAATGTTCAATATGTATTGGGAGCCACAAGTGTTTAATGTGCCTGCATCAGAGTTGGGTATGAAGTGGAAAGTTATGCTAAGCACAGCTGACAAAGATATAAAAGAAGAGTCTATAAAAGGAAGAACATTTACAGTTCCACCGAGAGCTATTGCAGTTATATGCGAGGTGTAGCCAATGACAATAGGGTTGAGTAGCTTTCAGTTGAAGATGATAGCCATTATATCTATGGTTATCGACCATGTGGGTATGTTAATGTTTCCAGAAGAGATGGCTTTTCGCGTCATAGGACGAATGTCATTTCCTATATATTGCTTTTTGATAGTGGAAGGATTTTATCACACATCAAATGTAAAGAATTACATCAAACGACTTGCAGTATTTGCCCTGATATCAGAGATACCATTTAATATACTGGTATCTGGCAATCTATTGGACGTAGAGCATCAAAATGTTTTCTTTACCCTGCTTATAGGACTTTTGACCGTGTATGCCATCAACAATACTATAAATCCAATGTTGAAATCTCTTATATTGGTGGCGGGAGCCATGGCGGCTATTGCGCTTATGACAGATTATTCGTTCTACGGGATTATATTGATATATGTTTTTTTTAATATGAGAGAAAAAAGATTATTCGCATGCATATTCATGGCTGTTATGAGTTTTATTGTAAGTCCTATCCAAGGGTCGGCAACGATGGCAGTCATACCTATTATGTTATACAATGGAGAAAAAGGGCCGGGATTTATGGATAAGAAAGTGTGGAAATATACTTTTTATGCCTTTTATCCAGTGCATATGATGGCGTTGTATGTCATTGGCTGCTTCATATCTGGTTTATAATGAAAAGGGAGGTTGGTGTGGATGATAGATGGATTTATATTTGATATGGATGGTATACTCTTTGATACAGAGAGACTTTTTAACAAATGCTTCGCTAATGCTCTGCGTGAATATGGTGTAGAGGATACAGAATATTTTCTTACGGCATGCCTAGGTAGAAGTTCAGCTGAATCTAAAGAAATATGCATGGAAAAGCTACCGGTGGATTTTCCTTATGATGAGATGCAAAAGAATTTAAGAGAGGCGTTTAATACAAGATTAACAGAAGGTGGAATGCCTGTAAAACCAGGTGTTTACTTGATGCTTGAGTATTTGAAGACAAACCGATATCCAATAGCCTTGGCATCCTCATCTACAATGAAAAGCGTTATACACCATTTGGAAGAGGCAAATATGACAGAATATTTTTCGGTTATTGTAGGGGGAGATTGTGTGGAAAAGGGAAAACCACAACCTGATATTTATCTATATGTGCTAGATAAGATGAATATGAAGGGCAAAAATGTTATAGCTTTTGAGGATTCTCCAAATGGTTTAAAGGCCGCAACAGCAGCGGGGCTTAAGACTGTAATGATACCAGATCAGATACCGTTCTCTGAGGAACTAAAACCTTATGTATATGAAAAATTTAACACTATGACCTCAGCGTTGGAGGCATTAAAAAAAGGGGAGTTGCGATAGCAATTCCTTTTTTATTGTATAGGAAAGTTCTCGAAACTTTCCTATACAACAAAAATGCTCCGCAAAGGATGAGCACTCGCACGAGAAGAAAATCAACAAAATTTATTCAATTGGGGATCATACTTGTAATCTATTGAAGCGAGCTTGGATTCTATTTCGTCTTTATTAAGGTCCATATCCTCACACATGGCGTCAAGAGAGGAGTAGAAATCACGCAGCTTAAGATTAACAAAGCTTAGCAACATCATGGGATCATTGGGAATTGACATAAGTGTTCTCCTTTCTAGTGTTTAGTATGAGAAGATACTATCACAAATGAAGAGGCGTTACAAACAAATTCTGAAATAGAAAATAATGTTACTTGAAAGAAATTATATTATGTAGTATATTGTAAAAGAATATGGTTTGAAAAATGAGGTAATTCTGATAAAATATTGACAGATGTAATTAGAAATATGTTTAGTTACATAAGCTGTTGCATATGGGTTATCTGACAAAATAAAATATTAAGCTTATAAGGAGAATGGTAATGTATAGAGAGATATTAAATCAATTGGCTGAATGGAAGGATAAAAGTGCCAGAAAACCATTGCTTTTAGCAGGTGCAAGAGGTGTTGGAAAGAGCTATGCATTGAAGGACTTTGGGGATGGTTTCTTTACTAACACAGCAGTATTTGATTTCAAACTTCAGGAGTATGTGAAATATCTTTTTGCTGAAGAAGTTGATAAAGAGCTTATATTGAAAAAGCTTAGTATATCTTGTGGTGAATCTATTATTCCAGGGGAGACATTACTTGTGTTTGAAAATGTGGATGCACTTGACAACTGTGTAGATATTCTTAGATTTATATGTGATGAGATGTCAGAATTTCATGTGGCATATACACTTATGCAGGAGGAGACAAGCTTCCTTGCTAAGAATATTGTTATCAAATACAAAACGGAAGTAATATTCCTTTATCCTATGAGCTTTAGCGAGTTCTTAATTATCAACAAGGAGAGTGCATTTTGTGATAAGATAACAAATCAGGCTAAAGAGCCACTTAACGATGAAGAACAGCAAAAGTTGGAAAAATATCTTAGCCTTTATATGATTACAGGTGGAATGCCATCTGTTCTCAGAACATATGTTGAGACTATGAGCTTGAACCAGGTAGAGGCTGAGAAGGCAAAAATTTTATTTGCTATGAATGAAGAGATAGATAAGGTGGAAAATGTTGCATTTAGGAATAAAATCAAGCAGGTAGTGGAGAGTATTCCTGTACAGCTTGAGAAGGACAACAAAAAGTTTCAGTATGGAGCGGTTAAGTTAACTGCCAGAGCGAGAGAATACAAGGATGCAGTAGACTGGCTTATCCAGCATAAGTACGTTATGCCGTTGTATAGAGCAAAGCAACCAACAACACCATTAAGCTCACAGAAGGATGATAAGTCCTTTGAACTTTTTGTAGTTGATGTAGGATTATTGGCATCTATGTTCGGATTGACATATAAGGATATGGAGGAGGCTAGTTCACCGTTTGACTTGAAAAATGGGGCACTTACTGAACAGTATATATATGAAGAGCTTATGCATAATCCTAACGTAACAGATATTTACTATTGGATATCAGAAGCTACTGCACGTATAGAGTTTATGTTCCAAGATGGTGACGCTGTTATACCTATAGAAGTCAATTTGGACTGTAATGAAAAAGCGCAGAGCCTCAAAGTTTTTAAAACACGCTACCAAATCCCTATGGCTATCCGCGTGACACGTGGTACCATGGGCATGGAGGCAGGACTTCTCAGTTTGCCACTATTTTCGCTGTGGAACTTGTAAATTCTTGTTTTGTGCGAAGCAATGAGCCATGCGCAGATGAGCTGAATTGCCTACTGGGAGCTTGCTCACAGGTAGGCATATTCCAGCGAAGATGTATACGGCGACGCCACGACAACGAGCAAGCTGTGCTTGCCAGTGTCGGCATGGCGCATGCCCATCTAAAAACATCGACTACACAATAAGAGAGTATATATTTTAGGCTAGAGTTCTGAAACTAATCGTAGTTGCTGTGCAGCTACGATTTTTGAACACTAGCATAAAAAGAAGATGTCAGCTGAAGCTGACCGTTCTCGGCTCGTGAAGCGAAGCAAGTACGCATCATGTCTATCGTCCAATTTGCGTTTTAGAACAAACCACTTGAGCGTATATATATGACGTAGCTATCTTGATTATTTCTTAAGCAATCATAACATATTATATATTACCCACTATAATCATAAGAGTTAATTCTAGTAGGTAATTCTGCGTGTGCAAGAAATTAACATTACCAACTGCATGGAGAAAAATTGATTTCAGTAGGTAATTTTGAATATTGCAAATTATCATTGCCACCAGTTGATTATATTTGAATAACTGCTGCACATACTTCGTGTCCGTCAGGGCACTTATAAATGTGACAAAGTGAATTGAAGAGAAGGATAGGTCATAATTAATATTATATTTTTATGCCCGTAGCTCTAGACGTAAAAATATAATATTAATTATGGCCGTCTTCGCGCATAAATAAGAATTTAGTAAAGTACCTGTGACAGGAATAGCCCTTCGGCTGGTGCCATAAATGGCACTGCCTTTCTATTTTTTGTGGCAAATATTTCGTCGATTATGGATGAGCTACATTCGCCTAAACCAATCTTTATAAGTGTTCCCATCATAAGGCGGACAGTGTGATACAAGAATCCATTTCCCTTAAAATTCACCACAAGATATGTGTCAGTGCCCGTATTTTCAGTGGAAAAGATTATGCTTTCTACATATCGAACTGTGGATTTTTTTGTTTTTGTATCAGAGAAACATCCAAAATCATGCTCGCCTAGAAATTTTGATGAAGCCTCTTTCATAGCATCAATATCAAGAGAAGATAGCGAATCACCTATGACAGAACAGTATTTTCGGTCAAAGACACTTCTTTTTTGAGACAGGCAGATACTGTATCTGTATATCTTTGATTTTGCATTTAATCGGGCGTGAAAACGATTATCTACAGTATTCATGGATGTAATGCGAATATCTTCGGGAAGAAAGCTGTTGATAGCAATTATAAGGGAAGCAGGCTCATCAAGCTTTAGTTCTATTGGTGTTAAGCTTTCCTGAATCTTGAAATTAGCAACTTGACCTAAAGCGTGGACACCTGCATCTGTTCTTCCGGAGCCATGTACCTCTATATCCTGAGAGAAATATCTAGACAAAATAGTCTCTAGTTTGCCTTGTATGGTATTGTCTGTATTACCTTGACGTTGCCAGCCATTATATCTTGTACCATCATATTCAAGGATTATTTTATAATTTATCATATTATCATCTCTCCGTATTTATAGTGTTTATAGTTTTATGAAAGCTGTAAAGCAGATAGAAGTTTATAGTGAGTATCTGTGTTACTATCTGATTAATATTAACTATGTACATCTTATCAAGTATAAGCCTTAAAAACAAGAAAAAAGTAGATTGCACTAAATATGGAAAAGGAGTAGAATATAGAGTATGAGATTGTGACGAACGGAGAGATAAATGTATGCAACTTCCTGTAGATTTTGAAAAACGTATGAAGGATATGCTTGGAGATGAATATCATAGATTTATGGATACATATAACGAAGAAAGGGCGTATGGTATTCGATTTAATCCATTGAAAATATCAAGAGAGGATTTTGAAAAAAAAGTTCATGCCACGACCGAGCGTGTACCTTGGGCGGAAGAAGGATATTATTACAATCCTGAAATGCAACCAGGAAAAGCGCCACTTCACGAGGCAGGAGCCTATTATATACAGGAGCCTAGTGCTATGTCGGCGGCAGAGCTTCTCGATGTGGAGAAGGGAGATATAGTGTGTGATTTGTGCGCAGCACCTGGTGGCAAGAGTACACAGATCGCAGGTAAGCTTGACGGAACAGGCATGCTTGTTTCGAATGAATTTTATGGTTCCAGAGCCAAGATACTCTCCCAGAATATAGAGCGTATGGGTATTAGAAATGCTGTGGTTTTAAATGAATCCACTGAGCATATGGCAGAGCTTTTTCCAGATTTCTTTGATAAGATTATGGTGGATGCGCCGTGCTCAGGAGAGGGTATGTTTAGAAAAGATGAGGCTGCATGCGGTGAATGGAGCATTGAAAATGTTGATAACTGTGCCAAGAGACAGGCAAAGATTTTGGATGATGCAGCTATGATGGTTAAGCCTGGCGGTGTGATGGTGTATTCTACATGTACCTTTTCAAGAGAGGAAAATGAGTACACTGTTAGAGCATTTCTTGACAGTCATCCACAGTTTTACATTGACAGACCATCCAATCACGACAAGCTTGTAGTGGCAGGTGTGGTGGAAAATGATGGTATGTATCGTCTATGGCCGCATAAATTGAGAGGTGAAGGTCATTTTGCAGTAAGATTTGCAAAAAGACAGGAAGCAGAAGAGAGAGAATACAAAAGAAAATATGTTACAGGTACTAAGAAAAAAGAAGACTTAAAGTATTTTAAAGAATTTGCAGACAGTACACTGAATGTAAAATTGAATGGTGAATATGTGCTGTTTGGTGATAGTTTATATATTGTGCCAGAAAACATGATAGATTTAAAAGGTATAAAGGTTGAACGTGCAGGTCTCAAGCTGGGATGTAATAAGAAGAATAGATTTGAGCCTGACCATGCACTAGCGCTTAGTCTTAAGCCAACAGAGGTTAAACAGGTAACAGAATTAAATGAACCTGAAAAATATCTTAGAGGAGAGACAGTAGAGTGCGAATATGATAAAGGGTGGACGTTGGCAACTATAAATAATATCCCTATAGGATGGGGCAAAGCACAGAACGGTGTCCTGAAGAATCATTATCCAAAGGGGCTTAGAAAATGTTAAGAGGTGACATATGGGAGCTTTACTTTTTTGCATATTAACGATATTTGCAACGATTACAGCGGTACTTGCGTATAGTGCTGGTAAAAATAATGGTTTATCTGATAAGCTTTCCAGATCATATATTGCAGTTGCCATCAATAGTTCAATTTGGAGTGTTTGTTTTGGTGCAATATTGGTTCAGACAAACACAGAAATTGGATATTTTCTTAGATGTATAGGCATGATAGGAACATTTGCCTGTCTTATAGCTTCAACCTATCTTGTTGCGGAATGGTCTGGTATAGGAAAAAAGACCAAATTTTTAGTAAAAGCATTCTCCTTGTTGGGAATAGTTATATTTCCATTTAATATTAGAAGAGATTACATAGAGTTTATGATATCAGATATAGGTATGTCCTATAATTTCAAGCCAAATTTCTGGACAGATATGTATATGTTGTATTCTATTGTCATAGCTTTGGTTTTGTTTGCAATGGTTATTTGGATGATAAAGACTAGCACAAAGAGAAGAATAAAAGTTACTGGAAAACGACTTCTTATATCACTTATTGTCATAACTTTGGGGATGCTTTTTGATACAATTCTCCCGGCGTTTGGTATAACAGCTGTGCCAACTAGCTCATTGGGACAGGCACTTTGCGTGTTCTTGGTTTATACCAGCCTTAATTTTGATAAAAAGAATCATATAGACATAGGAAATATTGGTAATTATATTGATAATTCTTCAGAGGTTTATGTATTGGCTTATGATGAGGAGCTTAGATTGAATCTTGCCAGCAACTCTGCTACAGAGTTTTTAAATTTAGTTCCAGAAAAAAAGTACATGATATACGACTTATTTGATTTAGATAAGAGTTGTTATCATCTGTCGGAAGAATCCATGAGATTTGATGCAACCTGTGCTCAGAATGGAATCCCATGTAATTTAGGAATTGAGATTATCAGAGATGATTTTAAAGATATTATTGGATATGTAGTACTGGTAACTGACATGACAGAGAAAACGGCGTATATTAGAGAAATAGAAGAAGCCAGAAAGAATGCTGACCGGGCAAACAAATCTAAAAGTGCATTTCTTGCAAGCATGAGTCATGAGATAAGAACACCTCTTAATGCTGTAATAGGTATGGATGAGATGATTATGCGTGAAAATGATTTAGAAGAGATACACAAGTATGCAGGAAATATTATGGATGCTGGTAAATCTCTTTTGGCTATTATTGATGATATACTTGATTTTTCAAAGATTGAATCAGGTATGATGACTATTATTGAAGCTGATTATGACTATAGCCAGGCTGTGCGTGAATTATATAGTATAGTTACTTTTAGAGCGAAGAAAAAAGGTTTAGAGTTGACATTTAATGTGGATGAAAATATCCCAAAACGTCTTCATGGTGATGAACTCCGTATACGTCAGATACTTATAAATATTATAAACAATGCTGTAAAATACACAAAGGTGGGCTGGATAAAGGTAAATATGAGCTACCAGTTGATTGATGAGGAAAACATTATGCTTATAGCATCAGTGGAAGATACTGGTGTAGGAATTAAGAAAGAAGATATACCGAAGCTTTTCGAAAAGTTTAAGCGACTTGATGAAGATATTAATCACAGAGTGGAGGGCACAGGTCTTGGATTAAGTATTGTATATGGACTTTTAGAAATGATGGGTGGCGAGATAGACGTAAAGAGTGTATATCAGCGCGGTTCAATATTTACAGTAAAGATACCTCAAAGGGTTGTTGATAAGAGTAATGTAGGGCGGTTTGATTTGGAATATTCAGGAGTACATAAGGAGTATAAAGAATCATTTAGAGCTCCAAATGCAAAACTTCTTGCAGTAGATGATAATCAGATAAACTTGCGCATAGTAAAGGGATTGCTTAAGACTACAGGGCTGAAAATTGATGTGGCAACAAATGGCTTTGATTGTCTGGATATGGTCAAAAAAGAAAAGTATGATATTATACTTCTCGACCATATGATGCCTGAAATAGATGGAATAGAGGTTCTTAAGCGTCTTAAGTCCATGGCAGAAAATTTATCAAAGAATGCACCTGTTATAGCATTGACCGCAAATGCAATGGTTGGAGCAAGAGATGAGTACATAGGCTACGGCTTTGATGACTATATAGCAAAGCCTATAGATTCAAAGGAACTGGAAAATATCATACAACAATATCTTCCTGATAATTTAATTCAGTCATAAGTATATTAAATATTTATATACTGTAAAAAGTACTTGAAAAAAAAGTAAAAATATGGTTTCCTTATATAGGGTTTATGACAAAATCCATATATTTAGAATGAATATGTCATTAGAAAGGTGAATGTTATGAAGAAAGTAGTAAAATTCGGTGGCAGCTCACTTGCAAGTGCTGAGCAGTTTAAGAAGGTTGGAAAGATAATTAAGGCTGATGAGGATAGAAAGTACGTTGTTCCATCTGCGCCAGGTAAGAGATTTTCAGCTGACACAAAGGTTACAGATATGTTATATCAGTGCTATGGTGAGGCTGAGGCCGGAAAAGATTTTTCTAATACATTAAATAAAATTAAAGATCGCTATAATGAGATTATAAAAGGACTTAAGCTTGATTTATCTCTTGATGATGAATTCGTAACAATCCAGAATCAGTTTAAGGCTAAGGCTGGTAAGGATTATGCAGCTTCAAGAGGTGAGTATCTCAATGGTATCATCATGGCAAACTATCTTGGTTATGAGTTTATCGATTCTGCCACAGTTATTTTCTTCAATTCAAATGGAGATTTTGACGCGGAAACAACACAGGAAATCTTGAGCAATAAGCTTGCTTCAATAGAGAGAGCCGTAATTCCAGGCTTCTATGGCGCACTTCCAGATGGAAGAGTTAAGACATTCTCAAGAGGCGGTTCTGATGTAACAGGCTCTATCGTTGCAAGAGCAGTTGCTGCAGATCTTTACGAGAATTGGACAGACGTGTCAGGATTCCTTGTTGCAGATCCAAGAATTATTGAAGATCCAGCAGTTATTACAACTATCACATATAAGGAGCTTAGGGAGCTTGCATACATGGGTGCATCAGTTCTTCATGAAGATGCTATTTTCCCAGTTAGAAAAGCTGGTATTCCAATCAATATCAAGAATACAAATAAGCCAGAAGATCCAGGTACAATGATTGTTGAGAGTACATGTAAGCAGTCAGCATACACAATTACAGGTATTGCTGGTAAAAAGGGATTTGTTTCATTAAATATTGAAAAAGATATGATGAACTCAGAAATCGGATTTGGTAGAAAGGTGCTTGAAGCATTTGAGAAGCATAACATTTCATTTGAGCATATGCCTTCAGGTATCGACACACTTACAGTATTTGTTCATCAGCCAGAGTTTGAAGGCAAGGAGCAGCAGGTACTTGCAGATATCCATAGAATGACACAGCCAGATCACATTGAGATAGAGTCTGATCTTGCTCTTATCGCAGTGGTTGGTCGTGGTATGAAGGCTGTAAAGGGTACAGCAGGCAGAATCTTCGCGGCACTTGCTCATGCAAATGTCAATGTAAAGATGATCGACCAGGGTTCAAGTGAGCTCAATATCATCATTGGTGTACAGAATAAAGACTTTGAGGCAGCTATTAAAGCTATTTACGATATTTTTGTACTTGTACAGTTATAAGGTTAATAGAGAGGCAGGAATTCGTCTAGGATTCCTGCCTTATTTCTATTCATATCACATATTCTTCAAAACCTTTTTTCTTATGTATCTGAATGTATAATCTTCACCTTTTACAGCAAGCATAGTCAGAAGCTTTTTTAATAAAGCGTCGCTTTCAGGATGTATTACATAATGAGAGTGCCCTTTATTGTAGTATTCAAGAGATATGGCATCTGTATAGTTCTCTTTATAATATGTTTTGCTTGCAGCAACCCTATCGCAGAACATTTCTACAACATATTTCACCGGCATTTTCATTCCGGCAAGGTTATTGTTGTGAGCCAGAGAATAATCTATCCAATATTCGTAGTGGTGCTTGTTGCGTCCTTTGTGGTGAAGCCATGCAGATGAGAAGCCTTCAGCCTCACGTTGTGCATTGTTGGGACTTCGATCTCCTTGGAAGTAGAGGACACCAGGGATAAATTCTATAGGCGAGTATTTGGACAAGTCGTGAAGGAGCCCTTGCTTGTATAAACCTACCTTAAAGCAATGCTTCATAACTGCAATCTTGTGAGCGTTTATAGTTGTTAGATGTCCTTTAAAGTTGTGACAAAATGTTTTTATATCCATATTTAAACTCCATAACATAAGTATTGATGATATTTAGTTTATACCAATCCCTTACAAAAAACAATCATCTTGTTGGCTGATTTATAAAATTATAAAATAAAGATAATGGATTGGAAATATCGTCATTTAAGTCATTGTAAGTCGTTTTGATTTATGATAGAATGAATTTTCAGCTAAAATATGTGGCATATGGAATTAGATAGTAAACATAGTAAATAAAAATTTGAAGGAGGAGTAATGAGTAGCTTTAAATTTATATGGCAATATATAAAAAGACACAAGTGGAGGTATATATGTGGGCTTATCACACTTTTTATAGTAGATTTTGCTAATCTTTATATACCGAAGCTGACAGCAACAGTTACAGACGGTCTGACAGCCCGAAACATTGATATGAATGGGGTATGGTTTTATATATTCTGCATTTTGGGAGTAGGTGCCATTATAGCACTTGGAAGATTCTTGTGGAGATATTTTCTCTTTGGTGCGGCACGTTCAATAGAGAAGGAAATCAGAAATGAGATGTTTGAACATCTGGAAGACATGAGTGTGGAATATTACAATGAGCATAAGACAGGTGATCTTATGACAAGATTTACAAGTGATTTGAATTCGACACGTATGTCAATAGGACCAGCTATTATATCAGCGTTTGATGCTACTGTTATGGCGGTAATGGTCATATGTCAGATGCTCTTTTTTGTAGACGTGAGGCTGACAATGATGGCCATTGTACCTATGATATTGATATCTGTGGGAGAGTTGTATTATGGAAAGATTATAAGAGTAAGGTTCAAGGAGAGACAGGAGGCAGTATCTGACCTTACAGATTACGTCCAGGAAAGCTTTTCTGGTGTAAGGGTTATAAAGTCTTTTGTCAGGGAAAGGGCTGAGCTTAGAGCTTTTGCTAAAGCAAATGCAAATGCAAAGGGCAAGAACCTGAGAGTTATAAAGATTCAGACAGTGGTAATGCCACTTCTTGATGTTATTATTGGTCTTAGCAGTCTTGTTACTCTTATATATGGTGGATATCTTGCACTTACAGGTGGGATTACACTAGGAAGATTTATAGCATTTAATCAGTACATCAATATGCTTGTATGGCCTATGCTTGCCTGTGGCGATGCCATTACAATGTTTTCTCAGGGTGCGGCATCTATAAAGCGTATACAGGATGTATTTGATGAAAAGCCGGAAATATTTGACAGAGATGATGTGGATGATGTGGAAGTGTTAAAGGGAGATATTACATTCAATCATCTTACATTTACTCACAGAGGAAGTGTGGAGCCAACGCTTAAGGATATCAATCTTGATATCAGGGCAGGAACAACACTTGCAGTTATCGGCAGGACCGGAAATGGAAAAACAACACTTGTAAATCTGTTGCTTCATCTATATAACGCAAAGCCAGATATGATTCTCATAGATGGCAGGGATATAAATATGATTCCTCTTAAGACATTGAGAGAGAATATTGCATATGTGCCACAGGACAATTTTTTGTTCTCAGATACATTGCGTCACAATATTGCATTTGGTGCGGATGATAGCATGGAAGATATCGAGAAGGCAACGAGAGCAGCATGTATTCATGACAATATTATCACATTTCCAGACGGCTATGAGACTATAGTGGGGGAGAGAGGCGTTACCCTGTCGGGAGGTCAGAAGCAAAGAAGTTCTATAGCGAGAGCTCTTATGAAGGAGTCTCCTATTCTTATATTGGATGATTCCTTGTCAGCAGTTGATACAGACACAGAGGAGCATATTCTTAGAAATCTTAAGGAAAATAGAAAAGACAAGACAACAATCATCATTGCACATCGTATATCAACTATTCAGAGTGCTGATGTGATTATGGTTCTCGAGGACGGAAAAGCGAAGGAGATAGGTAATCATGCTGAGCTTATGCAGCTTGGTGGCATATATAAGGATATGTTTGACAAACAGCAGCTCGAGGCACAGATAGGTGAAAAGCGTGCTGCATTTGAGAAAGAGTCGGAAGCGGAGTTGAGTCATTACAGAAAATCGGGCTCTGAAGTGGCTTCTAAAATGTCTTCTGAAACGAGGGACGAATCAAAAAGTGAATTGAAATCAGAAGGAGGGCTTGTATAATGAAAAGATTACTTAATTATTTAAAGCCCCACAAATGGACAATGGCAATAGTATCGGTAGTGGTATTGCTTATCATAGTTGTTGAGTTGTACAGACCTATTATCATCGGGGATGCTATTGATGATTATATTAATGGATATTATTATCCTTATGTTGAAACCACTGCAGACGGCCATGGGGCAGTACAGTATAAAGATGTGTATATTACCAGAGAATTTGAAAATGACGTCTTGTATGACAGATATTATCAGATAATTCTATATGAGGATGATTATTACATGGTATCTGACCTTACAAAAGACCAGTGTGAGGTCTTGAAGGATGCAGGTAATGATATTCTGGCTCAATATGTGGAAGCTGGTGCAGATAAGCTGGACTCTGGCGACCTTGGAGAACTTAGAAAATATGACTTTTCTGGTATTCTTATGGCGGCAGCAGTATACCTAGGAGTTCTGTTATTAGGCTTTTTCTTAAATGTAATAAATACATGGCTATTGCAGAAGATGGGGCAGGATATTATTTACCGCATGAGAGAGCAGGTATTTTCCCACATTCACAAGCTTTCATTGAGCTTCTTTAATACGACGCCAGTTGGAAAGCTTGTCACAAGGGTTTCAAATGATACTGAGGCAGTAAATGAATTGTTCTCGACTATACTTGTAAAGCTCTTTAAGAATATTATAAAGATAGTTGGTTTTGCAGTGGTTATGTTATCTAAGAATGTGACAATGGCGTTACTGTCATTTGCGCTATTGCCATTTGTGGCGGCACTGACATTCTTATTTAGATATCTGTCGAGAAAAGCATACAGAATAACCAGAAATAAAATTACAGAGCTTAACACATTCCTATCGGAGCATATTTCTGGAATGAAGCTTATACAGATATTTGCAAGAGAGAAAGAAAAGTATAAAGAGTTTGAGACAAAGTCTCATGAACTGTATAGAGCTAACTGGAGAGAGGTTATGACCTTTGCTGTATTCAGACCAGCAATATACATGCTATCTATAGTGGCAATGATAGTTATTATCGGATCAGGAAGTAGTCTTGTGTTAGATGGTGCCATATCTTTGGGTACACTGTATATTTTCATAAGCTATATAAGCTCATTCTTTGAACCTATACAGGAGCTTGCAGAGCAGTTTGGTACATTGCAGTCATCACTGGCATCAGCTGAGAAAATGTTTTCGGTACTTGATGAAGTGCCTGAGATAGTTAATCCAAAGAATCCTGTCCCAGTTGAGATTAAAGGGCGTATTGAGTTTAAAAATGTGTGGTTTGCATACGAGAAGGAAGATTATATATTGAAGGATGTGAGCTTTACCATAGAACCAGGTGAAAAGGTTGCATTTGTAGGCGCAACAGGTGCGGGCAAGTCATCAATTCTTAATCTTATAGGCAGATATTTTGATATCCAGAAGGGAGAAATACTCATTGATGGCGTAAATATAAAGGATATCGATACAGATGTGATTCGTAGTGCTATCGGTCAGGTGCAGCAGGATGTATTTATATTTACTGGTGACATCAAGAGTAATATTTCGTTAAATAACGAAAATATAACAGATGAGGAAATAAGAGAAGCAGCACATATTGTAGGTGCAGATACATTTATCGACAAGCTTCCAAATGGATATGATGAGCCTGTAACAGAACGAGGAAGTACACTTTCAGCTGGTCAGAGACAGCTTCTATCATTTGCAAGAACACTGGCATACAAGCCCACTATATTAGTACTGGATGAAGCAACGGCAAATATTGACACAGAGACAGAAAGCCTTATTACTAAGGCACTTGAGAGATTGATGCAGGGTAGGACCACTATTATGGTTGCCCATCGCCTATCTACAATCCAGCACGCAGACAAAATTATGGTTATGCATAAGGGCGAGATAAAAGAATCTGGAAATCATCAGGAGTTGCTGGCGAAGGATGGAATGTATAAGAGGTTGTATGAGTTGCAGCTGGTGGAAAATTAAACTCTTGTTTTGCGCGAAGCAATGAGCCATACACAGATGAGCTGAATTGCCTACTGGGAGCTTGCTCACAGTAGGCATATTCCAGCGAGGATGTATACGGCGACGCCGCGACAACGAGCAAGCAGTGCTTGCGAGTGTCGGCATGGCGCATGCCCATCGTCCTATGTACGCTTTAGAACAAACCACTTGAGCGTATATATATGACGTAGCTATCTTGATTATTTCTTAAGCAATCATAACATATTATATATTACCCACTATAATCGTAAGAGTTAATTCTAGTAGGTAATTTTACGTGTGTAAGAAAATTACATTACCAACTGCAAGGAGAAAAGATGATTCCAGTAGGTAATTCTGAATATTGCAAATTATCATTACCACCAGTTGATTATAATTAAATAACTGCTGCACATACTTCGTGTCCGTCAGGGCACTTATAAATGTGACAAAGTGAATTGAAGAGAAGGATAGGCCATAATATTAATTATGGCCGTCTTCTCGTAGATAAACAAGAATTTAGCGATCCTTGATGTTGATATAGCTTGAACGTGTTGCTACATTCATGTAAGCAGGACGTATAATCTTGCCTGCGTTGATTAACTCTTCGATACGGTGTGCACTCCATCCAGATATTCTTGAGATAGCGAATATAGGAGTAAAAAGCTCTGTTGGAAGACCAAGCATGCTATATACAAAGCCACTGTAGAAGTCAACATTTGCGCTTACGCCTTTGTACATCTTGCGTTTAGCAGAGATAACCTCAGGTGCAAGACGCTCAACAGCAGAGTAAAGAGCAAATTCCTTGTTCATACCCTTTTCTACCGAAAGACTTTCTACGAAGCCTTTAAGAATCTTAGCTCTAGGATCAGATAATGAATAAACAGCGTGTCCCATACCGTATATAAGACCAGCATTATCGAAGGCTTCTTTGTTTAGAAGCTTATTGAGATAATTTTTAACAGCATCATCATCTGTCCAGTCAGATATGTTTTTCTTCATATCGTCAAACATTTGAACAACCTTGATATTAGCGCCACCGTGCTTAGGTCCCTTAAGAGAGCCAAGAGAGGCAGCAACAGTAGAATATGTGTCAGTGCCTGATGAAGATACTACGTGATTTGTGAATGTTGAATTGTTACCACCACCGTGTTCGGCATGAATTACAAGTGCAATATCGAGAATCTTTGCCTCAAGAGGTGTGTACTTCTGATCAGGTCTCAATGTGTAGAGGATATTCTCAGCAGTTGAGAGATTTGGATCAGGAGTGTGGATGATGAGACTCTCTCCATCGTGATAATGTCTATATGTTCTGTATCCGTATACGGATAGTAATGGGAACAGAGAGATAAGCTGAAGACTTTGTCTCAATACGTTTGGGATAGATATGTCATCAGCAGTTTCGTCATAAGAATAGAGAGTCAACACACTTCTTGCAAGAGTGTTCATCATATCACGGCTTGGAGCCTTCATAATAATATCTCTGACAAAACTTGTTGGAAGAGTACGATACTTTGCAAGAATACTGCAGAAGTTTGATAGTTCTTCCTTATTTGGAAGTGAACCGAAAAGAAGAAGATATGTAATCTCTTCAAATCCAAAACGGTCATCCTTTAAAAAACCGTCTACAAGGTCATATAAATCAAAACCTCTGTAGTAGAGATGGCCTTCAGTTGGTGTAGACACACCGTCCTTTGTTATATATGCTTCTATATCACCAATTTCTGTGAGCCCAGTGAGAACGCCATGTCCGTTAATATCACGAAGGCCACGCTTTACCTCATATTTGTCATAGAGGGAAGGGTCTATAGTGTTTTGACGACATTTATCCGCCATTGCTAAGATTTCTGGTGTAATTTCTGAATAGTTAATATCTGCCATTTAAAACCTCCTTATATTGAATTTGTTCATTTAAGATAAAGCTTCCCACACTTTACCAGTTTAAAGAAACAATACAGTGGTGTAAGTCTATCATATTTTTTGGAATTAGACAAGGCTGAACACAAAAAATTCAAAATAGACGTTTCAACAAAGTTTTTAGGAAAATAGTACATTTTTTATGGTGTAATGACGTATTTTGTGGTATGATTAACCTCAAATATGGTCATGGAGGTGCAAGAAGTGGATTTATTTGAATATATGAGAACTAACAGTATGGAAAAAGAGTCGCCTCTTGCATCAAGACTAAGGCCTACAACACTTGAAGAGGTGGCAGGTCAGAAGCATATCATTGGTAAGGATAAGCTTTTGTATAGAGCTATAAAGGCAGATAAGATTAGCTCTGTTATATTTTATGGTCCACCAGGGACTGGAAAGACAACACTGGCAAAGGTTATAGCCAATACTACAAGCGCAGATTTTAAACAGATTAACGCCACTGTGGCAAATAAAAAGGACATGGAAGAGGTAGTTGATGCAGCTAAGGCATCAATGGGAATGTATGGTAAAAAGACAATACTTTTTATAGATGAGATACACAGATTTAATAAGAGTCAGCAGGATTATCTATTGCCGTTTGTAGAAGATGGAACGATTATACTTATAGGTGCTACAACTGAGAATCCATATTTTGAAGTGAACAATGCTCTTTTGTCCCGTTCTATTATATTCGAGCTAAAGCCATTGGACAGAGAAGATATAAAGGAGCTTATATATAGAGCTGTAAATGATGAGAAAAAAGGTATGGGTTCCTACGATGCCACTATTGACGACGATGCCGCCAATTTTTTATCAGATATCTGTGGTGGAGACGCCAGAATGGCATTAAATGCTATAGAGCTGGGAATTCTTACAACAGAGAGAAGCGAGGACGGCAAGATTCACATAACACTTCAGGTGGCAGAACAATGTATACAGAAGAGAGCAGTAAGATATGATAAGGATGGAGACAATCATTACGATACAATATCCGCCTTTATCAAGAGCATGAGAGGCTCAGATGTGGACGCAGCCATTTATTATCTGGCAAGAATGCTCTATGCAGGAGAGAGTGTTACATTTATAGCCAGAAGAGTCATGATATGTGCATCAGAAGATGTGGGGTTAGCTGATCCACAGGCACTTGTGGTTGCCAATGCTGCTGCGGAGGCAGTGCACAAGATAGGTATGCCGGAGGCTTCAATTATACTTGCAGAGGCGGTCGCGTATGTTGCTTCTGCACCGAAAAGTAATGCATCATATCTCGCCATAAGCGAGGCAATGGATTATGTAAAAAACAATCCGATGGGAGCAATACCAGTTCATTTACAGGATGCTCATTATAAAGGAGCAGCTAAGCTTGGACATGGCTTAAATTATAAATACGCACACAATTACAAAAATCATTATGTGAAGCAACAATACCTGCCTGATGGCATGGAGGGTGTAAGCTTTTACCAACCAACAGAAAATGGTTATGAGGATGTTATAAAGAGACATCTTTTAAGGATACGAAAGGAAGCAACAGATACAGATGAAGGAACTGATAGATAAACTTTCACGTGGTACAATTGAATATGAGTTACCAGCATTAGAAGCTTCGGTGTCTGAAATTGACAAGGTAATATATTCAGAAAAGATATCTGAGGGAAGCTTTGAGGTGTATTCTTCAAATAATCTGGAGTTGAAGGGCATCGTGTATACTACACATGAATTTGTCAATATAAATGACGAGAATCGAGTTTTCAGTGGTTCAAATATTACTATAAGATACAGTATTGATGCAAAATATCTCAACGAAGGCGACGTGATAGAGGGAGCTATAAATGTTGTTTCAAATGGTGGTGAGGCCATTATTCCATTTAGATTTAAGATTGATTCTGCAAGCATGACATCATCCATAGGCGAGATAAAGAATTTATTTCAGTTTGCTAATCTTGTTCAGATGAATTATGATGAGGCACTTGCCTTATTTAAGTCGCCTGATTTTGTTCATATTTTCCTGGAGAATGACTTTTATTTGCTGTCCATGTATGAGGGACTTAAAGAATGTCCAGTCCCTGAGATGGCATTGGAAGAGTTTTTGATTGCTGCAAATAAGAAAAGCCCAACAAAAATATCTATATCAGATACAGAAAAAGTGTACAGTCATCTGGAAGAGGACGAAGGTGATGTTATAGTTATTTCCAAGGAAAATTGGGGATACACACAGATAGATGTGAATGTGGATGGAGACTTCTTAACAGTTGAGAAGTCGACGATTACTTCAAGTGATTTTGCGGGCAGCAATTACGAGCTTAAGTATTATGTTCACGCAGATATGCTTCACGCAGGCAATAACTATGGAACAATAGAATTTTCCACAAAAAATCAGAAAGAAAGATTTGTGGTGTCAGTAGAGTGTGAAAAAAAACATAATGACGAAAGACTACTTTTTAATAAGAGTATAAATGAGATTCTTCAGAAATACATTGATTTCAGAGTTCACAGAATAGGTATGGATGAGTGGGCAGACGAGACTTTAACTATTATTGAACGCATGAGAAATGTGTCAGACAAACATGTATTTATGAAGCTTCTTCAGGCACAAATCTGCATATCGAAGGGTATGGAGGCAGATGCCTCATGGTTACTTGAAAGTGCAGCAGAAAGTATTTTTGAGAACGATAAAAAAGATGTTGAAGTGTATTGTTATTATTTATACGTTCGAACCATCCAGAAGAGAAATACTGAGTTCACAAATGAAATTATAGAAAAGATAAAGAACATATATCATACAGAGAAGAATAGTTGGAAAATACTTTGGATATTGTTTTATCTGGATGAAAGCTATGATGACAATGTCAGCATAAAGCTTGCGAGAATTAAAGAACAGTTTGCTATAGGGATGAAGTCGCCACTTATGTATTTTGAGGCGATGTCTATATTCAATGAACAGCCGGCATTACTCAGAGTGCTTGATGATTTTGAAATTCAGACCTTGAATTTCGGAAGCAGGGAGGGAATTATCTCAAAGAGACTAGCTGAACAAGTGGCTGATTTAGTATTAGGTGTTAAGAGCTTTAAAAAGATTCTATTTTCTATACTTGCGGAGCTTTATGACATATATGGGACAAAGTCCATTTTATCGGCTATAGTTGGTATGCTTATAAAAGGAAATAAAACTCAGAGCAAATATTTCCTTTGGTATGAAGAGGCAGTAAATGAGGAGATAAAGCTTACTAGCCTTTATGAATACTTTATGTACAGTCTGCCAGAGGATTATAACAGACCATTGCCACAGATAGTACTGCTGTACTTTAGCTACAACAGTGAAATTTCCAACGAGAAGCTGGCATTGGTGTATGAAAACATTATTAAATATAAAAATGAATTGGAAGCAGTATACAGAAATTTTGAGAGCCAGATAGACAGATTTGCTGCAAAATGTATAGAGCAGGGTAGTATAGATGAGCATATAGCGGTTGTTTATGAGGATGCCTTAAAAAATGCTATGATAACATCAGAAACAGCAGACAAGCTTCCAGCTGTGTTAAATACATACCTGATTAAATGTGAACAGGATAATATACGTGAAGTTGTCATCATTCACAAGGAAATGACAGAAGTTCACACATATCCTGTTGTTAATGGTAAGGCATATGTTCAGATATATACAGAGGATGCAGCCGTTATATTTAGAGATATTGATGGAATGTGCTATGGAAAATCTGTGAACTATACGGTTACGCGACTGTTAGACATGGAAGAATATCAGGAGCTTTGTTTTGAAATGTATGCTGATAATCAGTGGCTCATACTGTACAAGGCTGATAAATATCTTAAATACCGTAAGCATCCAGAGAAATCTGTAGATGTACTTAAAAAACTTATTCAATGGGATAATGTACGTGAGGAATATAAAAATTATGTTTCAAAGGATATAATTGATTTTTATTCTTCAAATTATGATTTGGATGCAGTTGATGATTATCTGGATAATGTGGATGCAAGTAATTTTGGCACAAAGTCAAGAGTTAAGCTTATAGAGTTAATGATTGTCAGAGGAATGTATGAAAAAGCGTACCAGCTTATGCAGGAATACGGATATTCACTTATAGATTCGGGACGTTTGCTAAGATGTGTGTCAAAGCTTGTAGGCATTATGGATTTTGCAGATGATGTATTGCTAAAGAACGCCATCCTTCATGCCTACAGAAAAGGTAAATATAATGAAAATACACTTAAGTACCTGGGCTTACATTATAACGGAACTGCAAAGGAGACATATGACATATGGAAATCGTGTAAAGCCTATGAGTATGAGAATAGAGGGTTGGAAGAAAATCTCATAGCCTGTATATTATACACAGGTGCACAGGCTGCTCATATTGGGGAAGTGTATCAATCCTATGCCGCTAAGGGAGCTGGCGAAAAACTAAGAAGAGCATTCTTATTTGCAAAAGCATATGATTATTTTATTAAGGGAAAGATTATAGATGCCAGAGTATTCGAGTATATAGAAAAAGATATAATCCAGGAGAATCCAATTCATGATATATGCAGATTAGCATATGCAAAGTACTGTGTTCAGAAATCTCCATTGAGTGAAAAGGAAATAGATATATGCAGGGATATAATTTTCGAAATGTGCAAGAAGGGCAAGGTATTTGAATTCTACAAGGATTTTGGAAGATATTTTTGTCTGCCTGTATCTATAATGGACAAAAAGGTTATCGAGTATCACACAAATCCTAAAAATAAGGTTTTGATTCATTACATCATGGGTTTGGAGGATGACAATGATGAAAACTATACCATAAAAGAAATGACGGATGTGTGTGGTGGCATATTTACAGTGGAGTTCATATTGTTCTACGGTGAGGATATTCAATATTACATCACAGAGGAGTATGAGGGCGAGCAGTCATTGACAGAGAGCAGCAATGTGGCTTTGAGCGACACAAACGTATCTGAAATATCAGATAGAGAGAGCAGATACACTATGCTAAATGATATGATGGTCTCTTTTGAAATGCGCGAAGTGACAACATTGTCGGAAGTGGCTGGAGAATATATGATAATGTCAAAATTGACAGACAGCATGTTTAAAGTAGTATAAGACGCGGAGGAACAGCATGGAATCAAAGGAAGTGCGAAATAACCTTAATTACATAGACGCATGTGGGATAGGTATAGATTTGGCAAATGATTATTCGCAGATAAGTTATGTGACGAAGGATATGAATGAACCTAAATCAATAAGTACTATACCAGGTGAAAGTAAATATCTTATCCCGACTATTATGTATAAGGTTAAGAACTCGGATGACTGGTACATTGGCGATCAGGCAAAGCTGAAATCTTTTGAGGATGATGATGAACATTATACAGTCAGAAAGCTTCTAGAGTTGATTTATGCTGGAAAGGAATTGTATCTGGATGACACCAAGTATACTGCTAAGGCGTTGTTGAAGATATTTATAAAAAAATTACTCGATGAGGCTAAGCGACTTGAAAATGTGGAAAAGGCCAGATATATATCGGTTACAGTTGAGAAGAGTAATAGGATAATTATAGACACCATATATGAGATTCTTGAGGAGTTGGGATACGAAAAAGCACAGATAAGAGTTTTAAGTCATACAGAAAGCTTTATATATTATGCTATTAACCAGAAAAAGGAATTGTGGATGAATGATGTGGTGGTATTTGATTTTAACTGGGATCACTTCTCATACAGAAAGCTAAGTATAGCAAGGAATAAAAAGCCGAGTGTTATAAGCATAGTCGAAAAGGATTTCTCTGATGACATAACTATGTCAAATCTTGAGACTGATAGAGATAAGAGAAATACTGATGAGAAATTTTTGAATATTATAAAAGAAGAATTTTATAAGCAGATTATATCTACTGTATTTTTGACAGGTGTTGGATTTTATACTGACTTTGCGGAAAATTCATTGGTTGAGTTGTGCTCGAAGAGAAGAGTTTTCAAGGGACATAATCTTTTCGTAAAGGGAGCCTGTTACGATGCATTGCTAAGATATAATGACAATAAATTAAATGAGTTTGTTATACAGTGTGAGGGAAGAACAAGGGCGAATGTAGGTCTTATGATTAATAATGGTGGTCACAATTCAGCAATTTCATTGTCAACTGCGGGAAGCAGCTGGTATGAGGCTGGAGCCAGAGCAGAATGCATACTGGATGATGTCAAGTGCATACAGCTGGTGGTTACATCGCCATATGGAGATTGTATAAGAAATGTCAAAGTGGATTTGTCAGAATTTCCCGACAGACCAAATAAAACTACAAGAGTTTCCATATCTATGTCTTTTAGAGATGATAATACATTTGATGTAGTGGTAGAAGATTTAGGCTTTGGAGATTTCTATAAGGGCACCAATATTACCATAAAGAATACATACAGTGTAGATGAGATTCTTGTATAAAAGCTTCATAATCTTGTGTTAAATGTTTCGTATAGAATTTATTTTATATACAGGTCTTGAAAAAAATTTAAACTGAGAGAGGAAAGAAAAATGGGCGGATTATTACTTTGCGGAAAGCGAACGACAAATCCATATTACATAAAAGAAGCTGGGATAAATATTTATTCCATAGAGGAACTGTGTTATTACTTATATAATAATACATACATGGTTGGGGCAGAATTCTTTTGTGAAGAGCTAACACAATTTGTGTCAAAGGAGCTGGAATTGCCTTCGTTGGCGCAGAGACTTAAACAGAGAATTGATTATAAAGACACTCTGGATACTATGGTAATGGAAGTGTTAACTTCTGTGGCATATTATAGCCATGAGGAATGCAAAGGTATAGAGGAAACTATAAAAGCACTTGGCAGCAAGTCGAAGCCTGAACGTATGAAGGCCAGGGCAGACATGCTACTTGACAGAAGGAAATATGTCAGCGCTGCAAATGCGTACAAGGATATATTAAATAATCATGAAGAAGTGTATGAGGGAAGTTTTGTTGCTAATATATGGAACAATCTGGGAGTGGTGTATGCCAAGCAGTTTTTATTTGCAGATGCAGTGAACTGCTTTAAAATGGCATGTGATATAGATAGGAAAGAAGAGTATTTTGACAATATGGTATGTTCAGCTATATTTTCGCGAGATGACGGTGTGCTTGGAGATATAACAGCACAGTATCAGATAAGTGATGGAATGCTTGAACAATACATGGATGCTATAGAGAGCAGCCGGAGAATGATGGTTGATGAGAAGGAGTTCATGGAACTCAAAGATAAGCTTAAATATGACGGAAGCATAGAACTGGCAGCATTTAATGATGAGATACGTCGCATTCTTGAGCGTTGGAAGGAAGAGTACAGACAGACAAACGTATAGATTGTCTAGTGGAGGAAATATGGGACTTTTTTCGATTTTTAAAAGAAAAAACAAAGATGATGATTTTATGTTTCAGGCGGAAAATCTGTATGAGAAGATAAAATCTGATAGCGAAAATGAGGTGGTTACAGAAATGTATGAGCCCTTGGATAAGGACCTTATAAATCAGACTATTATAGAAGAAAAGCTGAACAATACAAGCACTGAAAAAAAGTCATATGCAGAGCGATTGTGCGAGCAGATGGTAATATGTTCTCAAAGAATTGATGGTGCTAAGAAGGAGCACAAGGCAGTAAATGATTATCTCAATGATATTCAGACAATAGAAAACCTTGAAGAACCAGCTAAAAGCAGCGTGGAATATTATGCCAGAAGAATCATTACGCTGAGAGAAGATAAAAAAAGTATTAGGGAGCATTCAACAAAGATTCCTGAGAGTAAATATATCTACATACAACGCCATGAACATGAGATACAGGGCATATTGAAGACCATGTATGACGATGAACAGGAGTGCCAGAGATTAAAAACTGATATGCATCACATAGAAGGTGAGAAGGTTGCGCTTAGATATGAAAAGAGAGATGCGACCAAGAAACTTCAGATTATCAGATCATGTGTGAAGATTGGTATGGTTACGGTACTGCTAATATTGGGGATGCTTGTGGCAGGTATGATAGCATCTGGTGAAGATATGGTATTGGCAATATACGGAGTTGTTATTGGGACTCTTATCGGGGCAGCAGCTGTGATAGTCTTAAATCAGAAATATGTAGCAGAGCTTAGAATGACGGACAAAAAGATTAACAAAGCTATAGGTCTTATGAATAAGTATAAGCTACTTTTTGTTAATGTTAAGAGCAGGCTTGATTATGAGTATGAGGTTCACGGAGTTAAAAGCTCATATGAGCTTAACGATCTGTGGAGACTTTATATAAATGCAAAGAAGGAGCATGAGGCGTTTCACCTTAATGCAGACAATACATATAAGGCAATAGATGGTCTTATATCGGAGCTGGAGAACGCTCATGTGTCAGACCCATCGGTATGGCCATCACAGGTCGATGCAATAGTTGATGGTAAGAGCATGAATGAAATCAGAACCACATTAAATGTGAGAAGACAGAAGCTTCGCCAGTCCATAGAATTCAATACAACAACCATGGAAAATGCTAAGAATCAGATACAGAAGTTAATAGATAAGAATCCCACTATGGCGAAGGAGATACTGGCTATACTGGACAAGTATGAAAGTAAGCTGGGAGTGGATTTTTAATAGAAGAGTTATTTTTACATGGCATTACACATAATGACTGTCAGTGGCAAGTAGGAGGGTACGATGCGAGAATATATACATAAGGTTCAGTATTATGAGACTGACAAGATGGCAATTGTTCATCATTCAAACTATATTAGGTGGTTTGAAGAAGCACGAGTTGACTGGCTTGAGCAGATTGGATGTACTATGCAGAGTATAGAGGAGGATGGAGTGCTTATACCAGTTATGTCGGTTACTTGCAATTATCATTCCATGGTAAGATTCGGTGATGAGGTTGCCGTTAAGATTAAGATTGGAAAGTTTAACGGAATCAAAATTGAAATGGAGTATGAGATAAGAGACGTGGCAACAGGAGAGCTTAGAACAACAGGGGCAAGCTCCCATTGCTTTATAGATAGTGAGGGTAAGCTTATATCACTGAAAAAGAGCAAGCCGGAAATGTACGAGAAATTAATGAGCCAGGTTTCTTAGCTGTATGTATGCAAGCATCCAACAGCTTGAGTGTAAACTGCAGCTCGAATCCGCTGCGCTGCTTCTCGCTGTAGTTTAGCACGCTAAGTCAAAATTTTGATTGTTATAATTTAGCTACCAACAAATATAGCTGCACTATATTTGTTGCCGCTTACGCTTGCAGCCAAGAATTATCCAACAAGCTGTATGTATGCAAGCATCCAACAGCTTGAGTGTAAACTACAGCTCGAATCCGCTGCGCTGCTTCTCGCTGTAGTTTAGCACGCTAAGTCAAAATTTTGATTGTTACAATTTAGCTACCAACAAATATAGCTGCACTATATTTGTTGCCGCTTACGCTTGCAGCCAAGAATTATCCAACAAGCTGTATGTATGCAAGCATCCAACAGCTTGTTGGATAATTCTTGGCTGGTAGCTAAATAGTGATGGCTAAGATTTGTTATGTTTCTGATTTAGAACAATTAGAAATATTGACTTGTATACAATATTCACATATAATACAGATGTATTAGAACATGTGTAACTGTCGCTATGCGACTTTATTTAAACACAAAGAGATGTAGGAGGAAAAAAGCAACATGAAAAGAGAAATGATGCCAGAGTGGGCCGGCTTTACAGACGGTAAGTGGACACAGGAAATCAACACAAGAGACTTCATTCAGAAGAACTATAAGCCATATGAAGGTGATAAGGATTTCTTAGCTGGACCAACACAGGCTACAACAGATTTATGGAATCAGGTATTAGAGTTATCTAAGCAGGAGCGTGAAAACGGCGGTGTTATCGATATGGACACTAAGGTTCCTTCAACAATTACATCACATGCAGCTGCTTACTTAAACAAGGATAAGGAAACAATCGTTGGTTTCCAGACAGACAAGCCTTTAAAGAGAGCTTTTATGCCATTCGGTGGTATCCGTACAGCAGTTACAGCTTGTAAGTCATACGGTTACGAAGTTGATCCAGAGATTATTAACGTATTTACAAATTGGAGAAAGACACATAATCAGGGTGTTTTCGAAATCTATACACCAGAGATGAGAGCTGCTAGACATGCTCATATCATCACAGGTCTTCCAGATGCATACGGTAGAGGACGTATCATTGGTGACTATAGAAGAGTTGCACTTTACGGTGTAGATCGTCTTATTGAGGATAAGATGGCACAGCACGCTTCAGTAGTTGGCGATATGACAGAGGAAATCTGCAGACTTCGTGAAGAATTGGCTGATCAGGTTTCAGCATTAAAGGAATTAAAGAAGTTAGGTGAAATCTACGGATATGATATTTCTAAGCCTGCTACAGACGTTAAGGAAGCTATCCAGTGGACATATTTTGGATACCTTGCAGCTGTTAAGGAGCAGAACGGTGCAGCTATGTCACTTGGTCGTACATCTACATTCCTTGATATCTATGCTGAGAGAGACCTTGCATCAGGTAAGTATACAGAGGAGCAGATTCAGGAGTTCGTTGACCACTTTATCATGAAGTTAAGAATGGTTAGATTTGCTCGTATACCAGAGTACAACGCATTATTCGCAGGTGATCCAACATGGGTAACAGAGTCACTTGGTGGTATCGGTATTGATGGACGTTCAATGGTTACAAAGATGTCATACAGATACTTAAATACACTTGATAATTTAGGTACATCTCCAGAGCCAAACATGACAGTTCTTTGGTCTACAAGACTTCCTGAGAACTGGAAGAGATACTGTGCAGAGATGTCAATTAAGTCATCAGCTATTCAGTACGAGAATGATGATATGATGAGAGTAACTCACGGTGATGATTACGCAATTGCTTGTTGTGTATCTTCAATGAGAGTTGGTAAGGAAATGCAGTTCTTCGGAGCTAGAGCAAACCTTGCTAAGTGTCTCCTTTACGCTATCAATGGTGGTGTTGATGAGAAGACATTTGAGCAGATTGGTCCTAAGTACAGACCAATTACATCTGAATACCTTGATTATGATGAGGTACAGGAGAAGTTCCACGCTATGATGGAGTGGTTAGCAGGTCTCTATGTGCAGACACTTAACTGTATCCATTATATGCATGATAAGTATTGCTACGAGAAGTTACAGATGGCTCTTCATGACAGAGATGTTCATAGATGGTTTGCAACAGGTATCGCTGGTCTTTCAGTAGTTGCTGACTCACTTAGTGCTATTAAGTATGCTAAGGTTAAGTGTGTAAGAAATGAGCAGGGTATCGTAGTTGATTACGAAGTTGAGGGTGATTTCCCTAAGTATGGTAACAATGATGATAGAGTTGACCAGTTAGCAGTTGACCTTGTGGACGATTTCATGAACATGATTAGAAAGCATCCTACATACAGAAAGGCTGTTCCTACAACATCTATCCTTACAATTACATCAAACGTAGCTTATGGTAAGAACACAGGTAGCACACCAGACGGTAGAAAGGGTGGAGTTCCACTTGCACCAGGTGCTAACCCAATGCATGGACGTGATGAAAACGGTGCTTTAGCATCATTATCATCAGTAGCTAAGCTTCCATTTGCAAATGCACAGGATGGTATCTCTAACACATTTACAATTCTCCCAGATGCACTTGGTAAGGATTCAACATTCACAGTAATCGGTGATCTTGATATCGAGCTTACAGAAGAGCAGATTAAAAATGCTGAAGGCGGATGTGGATGCTGCTAGTCGTAAATTGATATGACAAAAATGAAATGCTTGTTCAGAGCATGGTTGGATGGATAATCCACAGCTCTGGACAGTATTGGTAATGATTACGAATATATTATAATAAGAAGTATAGGAGGAATTATCATGGTAACAGAAGCACAGAAGGACAACTTAGTTGCAATGCTTGATGGATATGTAGAAAAAGGTGGACATCACCTTAATGTTAATGTTCTTGTAAGAGAGACACTTCTTGATGCCCAGCAGCATCCAGAGAAGTATCCACAGCTTACAATCCGTGTATCAGGATATGCTGTAAACTTCATTAAGCTTACAAAGGAACAGCAGGATGACGTAATTTCACGTACATTCCACAGCAATATATAGTAAACAATTACGGACTGCAAATATAAAAATAGTCTTGGGACTGCAAGCTTGCTTGCAAAGTACCAAGACTATTTTTGTTGTATAGGAAAGTCTTAGAAACTTTCCTATACAATAAAACGCTCCGCGAAGATGAGCACTCGCACGAAAAGAAGATGTCAGCTGAAGCTGACCGTGCTCGGCTCGCAAAGTGGAGCAAGTCCCTCATGAATGAGTGGTTTAGAGAGTTGAACTGGACTTGTCCACTTTGTTATTGGACGAATGTCCAATAGCGAGAAGAAGCGAAGCGAATTCGAGCTAGTCCGTAATAAAAAAGAGACTGCATAATTAATATTAAATCTATAATTCATTCATTAAAATAAATCCACCGAATAAATATATAAAAAAACATATTGAGGATTCATATGCCTGATACAGGAAAACTCCAAATAAACGTTACAAACAATTTAAATATACCCATAGAAAATGCATCAATCAATCTGACATACTCAGGTCAGCCAGAGAATATTATAGAGGTTCTGAAGACAAACAATTCAGGTCAGACGGAAAACATTGACCTTGAGGCGCCACCAATTGAGCTGAGCCTGACAGAAGACAATCTGATAATGCCATATTCAGAGTATTCAATTTATGTTACCGCTGATGGATACGAGCCTATAGATATTTCAGGAATAGAGATATTGTCACAAACTGAGTCCGTGCAGGAGGTTAAGCTGACACCAGTAGTGCCTGGTGGAGTGGGTAGTGACATTGTCATACCAGCACACACACTTTATGGATATTATCCACCAAAAATTGCTGAGGCAGAGATTAAACCTATGGATGAATCAGGAGAGATTGTCCTAAGCAGGGTAGTTGTGCCAGAGACAATTATAGTTCATGATGGAAGCCCATCGGATAGTACAGCTAAAGATTATTATGTACCATATCGAGATTACATTAAAAATGTAGCAAGCAGTGAAATATATGCTACATGGCCGGATTCGACCATTACAGCAAATGTATTGGCTATATTGTCATTTACATTAAATAGGGTCTACACCGAATGGTACAGAAATAAAGGCTATACATTTACCATCACATCATCTACAGCATACGACCACAAGTGGATTTATGGAAGAAATATCTACGATAACATATCGCTTATAGTAGATGAAATATTTGACCAGTTCTTGTCTAGACCAGGGGTAAGACAGCCGATTCTGACACAGTACTGCGACGGAAGAAGAGTACAATGTCCAAACTGGATGACACAGTGGGGGTCAAAAGACCTTGGAGACAGAGGATATTCGCCTATAGAGATTATCAGATATTTCTATGGAGATGATATGTATATCAATACAGCAGAGGCTATATCAGGCATACCAGCGTCGTGGCCAGGGTATAACCTGTCTGTGGGAAGTAGCGGAGATAAAGTGCGACAGATGCAGGAGCAGCTTGACGAGATAGCAAAGGTGTATACATCTATTCAAAGAATTGCGGCTGACGGTATATTTGGAAATGCCACACGAGAAGCAGTAAGAGAGTTTCAGAATATATTTGGTTTGCCGTCAACAGGAGTCGTCGACTTCAGAACATGGTACAAGATAAGTCAGATATATGTTGGCGTAACTAGAATTGCAGAGCTTAGTTAGTTTAGCTGGAAAAACCAGTAGTTAAGCATAAGGATAATCTTATATATGGAGGAGATAATATAGATGAAAAGAAATGTTCTACAGGTAGTGAAGGCCACCATAGCAGTGGCCATAGTGACGGTGATTTTACTTCTGATAATGGCGTTTATGTTGTTCAAATTTAATCTGTCCGATGGATTTATTATGGTAGGTATCTATATTACATATGTGGTTTCCTGCTTTGTTGGGGGCCTTATTATAGGAAAAGTACGAGGGGAGAAAAAGTATCTATGGGGAATGATAGTGGGATTAGTATTCTTTGTGACTTTAAGTCTTATATCGCTTATAGTCACAGGAGAGCTATATGGTAGTGGTATGAAAGCTATTGGTGCGCTTGTGGCATGTGTTCTGGGTGGTGCAGTTGGCGGTATGATAGCAAAGTAACGTATAGAACAGTAGATGCTGGAGAATATACAGGAGTATATGTATAGAGATATAAGAAGATATAGAGAGAAGAAAAATGCTACTTGGACTTGAAAATATAAGAATATGCTAGTATAATAAATGAGTTATCTACCCTTAAAAAGGTATTATTAGCTAAAAGGAGAGAAGTTCATGGAAAAGACAATGGATAAAATAGTTGCATTAGCCAAGTCAAGAGGCTTTGTATATCCTGGTTCAGAGATATATGGCGGACTTGCAAATACTTGGGATTACGGTAATCTCGGTGTTGAGCTTAAGAATAACGTAAAGAAGGCATGGTGGTCAAAGTTCGTTCAGGAGAACCCATACAACGTAGGTGTTGATTGTGCCATTCTTATGAACCCACAGACATGGGTAGCTTCAGGTCATCTTGGTGGATTTGCAGACCCTCTTATGGATTGTAAGGAATGTAAGGAAAGATTTAGAGCTGACAAGCTTATCGAGGATTACAATGATGAGAACGGTATTACTATCGAAGGTTCTGTAGATGCTTGGTCAAATGAAGAAATGATGAATTACATAAATGAGAAGAATATCTGTTGTCCATCATGTGGAAAGCATAACTTTACAGATATAAGACAGTTTAACCTTATGTTCAAGACATTCCAGGGTGTTACTGAGGATGCCAAGAATACAGTTTACTTAAGACCAGAGACAGCACAGGGTATCTTCGTAAACTTTAAGAATGTTCAGAGAACATCCAGAAAGAAGATTCCATTTGGTATCGGTCAGATAGGTAAGTCGTTTAGAAATGAGATTACACCAGGTAACTTCACATTCAGAACAAGAGAGTTTGAGCAGATGGAGCTTGAGTTCTTCTGTGCACCAGGTACAGATCTTGAGTGGTTTGCGTACTGGAAGTCATTCTGTATCAGCTGGCTTAAGGCACTTGGTATGAAGGATGAGGAGATGAGAGCAAGAGACCATTCTCCAGAGGAGCTTTGCTTCTACAGCAAGGCTACAACAGATATCGAGTTCTTATTCCCATTCGGTTGGGGCGAGCTCTGGGGTATCGCAGACAGAACAGACTATGACCTTACACAGCATCAGAATACATCAGGTGAGCCTATGGATTACTTTGATGATGAGAAGGGCGAGAAGTATGTTCCATACGTTATAGAACCATCCTTAGGCGCAGACAGAGTGACACTTGCGTTCCTTTGTGCAGCATATGATGAGGAAGAGCTTGAAGGTGGCGATGTGAGAACAGTTCTTCATTTCCATCCAGCACTTGCTCCAGTTAAGATTGGTATTTTACCACTTTCTAAGAAGCTCAACGAGGGCGCAGAGAAGATTTATGCTGAGCTTTCTAAGAGATACAACTGTGAGTTCGATGACAGAGGAAATATCGGTAAGAGATACAGAAGACAGGATGAGATTGGTACACCATTCTGTATCACATATGACTTTGATTCTGAGACAGACGGTTGCGTAACAGTACGTGACAGAGATACAATGGCTCAGGAGAGAGTGGCGATTTCAGATTTAAAGGCATACTTTGAAGATAAGTTTGATTTTTAAACATTATATAGGGATTTGCGTTTTGCAAATCCCTTTTGTGTTATTAAAAAAATAGGTAAATGAGAAGTAAGGCAAAATATACGAAAGGTAAAGAATATGATAATAAGTGCATTATACGGAATAATGGCCATTATAACCTTTATTCAGCTTCTTATGCTGTTAGTTAGGGGGGGCAAGGCTCAAGATATTTATCAACTATTGATGTTTGTTATGGGATTAATTTGTAATGTTGGCTATCTGGCAATGTCATTGTCGGAATCTGTAGGTGAAGCGATATTGTGCAATGATTTAATCTATTTGGGCTCATTATTTTTGCCATTGTGTGTATTGATGACAATCTCTGAATTGACTGGAGTGAAGTTAAGCAAGTGGATAATTGCAGCACTGTTATTGAGCAATATATTTGTGTTGGGACTTGTATTTTCAGTAGGATATAGTGACGTATATTATAGTGATGTTCAGATAGAAAAGGTGTATGGTATTACCTGTCTTATTAAGACTTATGGTCCGACACATAATGCGTATACTATATTGTTGTTAACATATGTTATATTGGCCGTAGGAGTAGTGGTGAAAGCATTACATTCCGAGAGAAATTTCACAAAGAGAACAGTAATGTCTATGTTGCTGGTGCTTATTGGTCCATGCTTTGTCTATCTGTTGGAAAGAGTTATTAACTGTCCGATTGAGCTATTGCCATTTACATATATCATAGTGCTTGGAATGTATCTGAGTATAGGCTCAAGAATGAAAATGTATGATATGTCATCAAGCATCGCAGGGGCATACGAAAAGCTTGAGGAATATGGATACATAACCTTTGACCTCAAGAAAAAACTTATGAATTGTAATTCTATGGCTTTGAATATATTCCCAGAGCTACGTAAAACAGAGATAGATGAGTCGGTAAAAAAAGATGATTCGGTATTTTATAATGAAATAATCAGATGGATAGATTTGCCAGATCTTAGAGACAATAATGAAAAGAAGATAATGGTAGATGACCGTTTTATTAAATGTACTGTCAGAAAGATACATGCAGGAATGAGAAAAAAGCCTATCGGGTACAGTGTGGAACTGATTGATAATACAAAGCAGGAGAATTATATTAAGCTTATAAATGACTATAACGCTAATTTGGAAGCGGAGGTAAGGGAAAAGACTGTCCACATCCGCGCTATGCAGGAATCTATCATAACAGGTATGGCCAGTATGGTTGAAAGTAGAGACAATAGTACAGGCGGTCATATTAGAAGAACCAGTGCCTGTGTGAAGATATTGGTGGATGAGCTCAGACTTGATGATAGATTTGTGGAATCAGAGACATTTTTAAATAATGTTGTTAAGGCAGCACCAATGCATGATCTTGGAAAAATAGCTGTAGATGATGTGATTTTAAGAAAACCAGGAAAGTTTACAGATGAGGAATATGAGCAGATGAAAACTCATTCGGAGAAGGGAGCCAAAATTGTAGCTGAGGTTTTACGTGAGGTAAAGGATGAGGAATTTGTAAAGATTGCAGTAAATGTGGCTCATTGCCATCACGAGAAGTGGAATGGTACAGGATATCCGGATAAGCTTAGTGGAATAGCTATACCACTGGAAGCCAGAATTATGGCACTTGCAGATGTATTTGACGCTCTTGTCAGCAAGAGATGCTACAAGGAAGCATACAATTATGATAAAGCATTTAGTATAATAGAAGAATGCCTTGGAAGTCATTTTGATCCGGAGATAGGACGTATATTTATAAATTGTCGTTCCAGATTGGAAAAGCTGTATAATGAGTTGTCAGAGTAAGGATACAGAAAGTCGGTGTGAAGAAAAACCAATAACTACTTTATTCGGTATAGATAAGCCAAAATTTATATTTTGCGTTGACTAAATCGAATGAAGTTGTTATAATGTTTTCGTGAGTGCATTCGTGCGCCTTTTTTGTGGCTTTTCCATATAATGGAAGCGCGATGGCATAATAACGTATATAAGGATTTGTCCTTATAAGATAAAAGATAATTTTAGGAGGAACTTAAAATGGCAAGAAAATGGGTATACCTTTTCAGCGAAGGTAATGCTAACATGCGTGAGCTCCTTGGTGGTAAGGGTGCTAACTTAGCAGAGATGACAAACATTGGTCTTCCTGTTCCACAGGGATTCACAATTACAACTGAAGCTTGTACACAGTACTATGAGGATGGTCGTGAAATCAACGATGAGATTCAGGGTCAGATTAACGAGTACATCGTAAAGATGGAAGAAATTACAGGTAAGAAGTTCGGTGATAAGGAGAATCCACTTCTCGTATCAGTTCGCTCAGGTGCTAGAGCATCTATGCCAGGTATGATGGATACTATCCTTAACCTCGGTCTTAACGAGACAGTTGTTAATACAATTGCTGAAAAGTCTGGAAATGCTCGTTGGGCATGGGACTGCTATAGAAGATTCATTCAGATGTATTCTGACGTAGTTATGGAAGTTGGTAAGAAGTATTTCGAAGAACTTATCGACAAGATGAAGGAAGACAGAGGCGTTACACAGGACGTTGAGCTTACAGCTGATGATCTTAAGGAACTCGCTGCTCAGTTTAAGGCTGAATATAAGGCAAAGATCGGTGAAGATTTCCCGACAGATCCGAAGGAACAGCTTATGGGTGCTGTTAAAGCCGTATTCCGTTCATGGGACAACCCTCGTGCAAACGTTTACAGACGTGACAATGACATTCCTTATTCATGGGGAACAGCAGTTAACGTACAGATGATGGCATTTGGTAACATGGGTGATACATCAGGAACAGGTGTTGCATTTACTCGTGATCCTGCTACAGGTGAGAAACACCTTATGGGTGAGTTCCTTA
>JAFQVJ010000071.1 GCA_017408025.1 Lachnospiraceae bacterium | reverse complement strand
TTTGCAAAATTCATGATATAATAGATTTAATTAGCTCAAATGTATTGATATAGTGGCTTATTTAACTTACATTATCTAGGCTTTGGAAAAGAGGTTACCATGAACGTAGATTACTTAACAATGACTATTGGAAAACAGAAAAAAATTGCTCTTATCGCCCATGACGGTAAAAAACAGGAAATGCTGGAATGGTGTGAGAAGAATAAAGAAATCTTACAGAAGCACAAGCTCTGTGGAACAGGCACAACAGCCCGTATGATTACTGACCACGTAGGAATTCCTGTAAAGGGCTACAACAGTGGTCCGCTAGGTGGTGACCAGCAAATTGGTGCAAAAATAGTAGAAGGCCAGATAAATATGGTTATCTTCTTCTCTGACCCTCTTGCCGCACAGCCACATGACCCAGATGTAAAGGCACTGCTTCGCATCGCACAGGTTTACGATATCCCTATAGCAAACAACAAGGCGACAGCTGACTTCCTTCTTCAATCTTCACTGATGAATGAAGAATATGCACATGAAGTTGAAAACTTTAAGAATACAGTAATAAATAGAGCAAAGAGCTTGTAATATTATTATACATTTATAAAAATACGAGGATTATTTTCCTTTAAATCTATGATTTCCTTACGGTAGCTGTTTACAATGTATTGATTTCTATAATCGAACATAACAGCTACCTTTTTTGTGTATTTTTTTCCACCAATCTGATCTATATCTTCAAACTTTTCATCTATAATAAAACTGGCAAGGTTCTGTTTTAAAAAAGCAAAAGTCGTCATAAGTCCTATACCGCTTCCACCATCATTAATATGTGTCGAAGCCTTTGCTCTTCCAGCATTTTCGATTGTGTACGGCTCAAACGGTATGCCACTATCATATATGCTTACACTGTAATATTTGCCCTTCATATCAATAGACAAAAGAATATTTTTTGTATATGCTTCCTTTGTCGCAATAATAGCATTATCAACCAAATCTGCAAGCAATGTGACAAGAATATCTTCCCTTACAATATTTTTTATCATATATGGTATATCTACATTTATCTTAACATCAAATTCTATATCAAATGATTCAGCCTTCTCATTCATATAGCTTAGAATAGAATCCAAACGTATAAAACCAGTTGATTCTATCTTTTTATTGATGCTTTCACTTGAATCCAATATACCACTCCTCTCATCTGATAATTTTTTTAATTCTTCCAATAATGCTGTTGCTTTAGCCTGCACTTTTTCATCTCCAGAGAATAATTGTTCTTCAAGCAAACCTCTAACTGACATCTCCATTGCAGGAATCAACTTGTTATCCTTATGTATAAGCGACGCTAAACGCTCATTATCTTTCTTTATTTTTTCTATTTCCAACTCTAGTCTTGATATCTCATTATTATTAGAACGAATGATATAGGATATGTTTAACTGTTTTCTCCACCATATGAAGAAAACAAAACCAAGTACAATACTTATAAGCATAATTATATAATAAACCCCTTCATCCTTATTCAACACCGTAAAACATGATGAAAAAAACACAATGGCACATCCAATCACCACACCCAATGTATTTGAAAGCTTCTCTAACAAAAACGGCATTCCTCGTCTAAAACGCTTAATTGTAAACACAACAAGCGATAACACCATTTGCAGTATACCTATCAAAATCATACTGATAGGATATAAATACTCCTTTTCCATTCTTCTGAAGATTTCAAAACTGGTAATAAAACTTATAATCACAGAAGCGGCGAAAAATATTATATAACTTAAAACTACAGATAAAAGTGCTACCATAATAGTGATTTTTGATGATATTCCATATACAATCATTGTATAAATAGCAACTAAAACAAATAACATAGCTGTTGTCATATATGAAAAATTCATTCTGAACAGATAAATAACTCCTCCTAATAACAAACTCACCCCAGCATTTATAAAATACTGCTTTTTCGTCACTTCAATATTGACAAGTCGAGAAAAAATAAAAATAGCACAAATAAGCATAAAAAAATACTTTATATAAGATTCTATCATACAACCTCCAAGACTACAAAATTGTACAAAAATAAACAAAAATATAACGACTATAACCAATTTTTTTATTTTCTTATATTTTATATACTCATTAAAAAATAAGGAGATAGCGTTATGTGGGAAACATTTTGGAAAAGCCTAAGCAACTTTTTCTGGTTTTAATTCTTAATAGAAAGCACCCAGTGAATAGCTGAGTGCTTTACTGTCTTATAGATTATTTTTAGCTTTATTAGCATAATAATACACAAATTCCGTAATAGTCGGACAACCACTCTCAGACTTAATTACTGCCGTATATCTCTCTAAGAGTATCTCTATATCCGCGTTGTTCCAAGCCCTATTAATAGCTGTCTGCATAGCTCTTCTGACACTTTCCTCACTTTTTTTGAACTTTTTAGCAACAATACTGCATACATTAGTAACCTGTTCATTCATAACTATACAAATTGCCTCTAATAAGTATTGAAAACCAACAGCTTTAGGATTTACTCCTACAGCATTTAATTCCTCTGTAATATACTTGCGAATCCTTTTATTCTTGTATTCAGGCTTATCTATTTCTTCTTGATTATCTTGTTTTTTTTTGCTCTTAATACTATCCTTTAATGAATGCAAAAAATCAACAACCGCCTTCTCTGTATAATCCTGTTGATGCTTATACAATATAAAATCAGCCCCTAGCTTCCTGGCGCATTCATATGTAATATCGCTGGAATTATTTGTAGTTACCACAACAAAAGGATGTTCACTTATCCCCTTTAAGCCAGATAAGACCTCCAAACCATTTCCACTTCCATGATGCAACTCAAGGTCAAGAATCATCGCATCCGGTTTATGATACTTAATATCTGAAATTGCCTGATCTTCACTATTAGTAGTACTAACAAGCACTATATCATCTTTAGTATCAATATATTCAATAAATCTTTTACAAGTTGAGACATCATCCTCAACTAAAATAATTGTTAATTCATTCATATAATGTAATCCCCTTTTAGACATAGCTCTTTTATAAGATTACACCATAATAACTCAAAAAGCAATAATGCTACAGAAATAATTATAAACCGGTATAAATGAACAATTTGCTACAAAATGATACAGAATACTACAAAAATGTACTACAGAAATGTAATATATTATTATATCTATTTGTGCTATAATATAGCATGATATTAGAGCGTTTTAACTAAATTTATGAAAGGGGTACATAATGATTAAAAAATTTTTGTGCGTTGTTCTTGTTTGTTCCATAGTTGCAACTTCTACCCAACGTATAGATGCTGCACTACATCAAAAAGATGACAACTATCAACAAGCTGAAACCAAATCAAATTACACAATTGAAGAACTATATAAGCTTAGAAACTCTTTATCTGCTGATTTTGAAAATTTCTCAGATGCGATTGCTCGAATCGATAAACAATTAGAATCCTTAGGTGTCGAAGAAATATCACAAAGCGAAGTGGAAGAAAAACTTAGCTTAACAGAACATGCCATACAACCATATTATAATGAATATCGTAATGTGGCAAGTAATGTTTTCTGGGAATATAAAAATGGTAATCCGAATGTACCATATCGTTATGATACATACAAATTCGGAATACAAGCTTTAGATACAACAATTCAATTAGAAGCACCATATGCCTTTCCCTACTAAGACAATCAGTTAAGGAGATAATATGAAAAAAACACTAAAAGACTATGAACGAGAGGAAGAACGTAAGAAAGATTTACGCGTTTTGTATGTTCTAATTCCACTTATACTACTCACTGCTTTCTGCCTATGGTTATTTAGAGACATAGAGCAAACTATATCAAAAACCTACGATGGAATCCTCGTAAATATGGATGATTCCACTGAGAAACAAGTAACAGCACAAATTGATGGTAGGGTAACATACGAATCTATGTTTTCTAACAAAGTAGTGTCTTATACTTTTGACATCATACTTACCGATAATAATGGAAATGTTGTACTAAATACCTGTAGTAGTCTTGACTCAATTGATGGTGAATTATCATTTTCATTTTCGTCAGGACTTGCTCTCTTACGTGTATATCATGAAGAATCACATACTATTGAATATATAGGTAATCTTATCTGCGACGAAGATTTTGAACAAATACTGCTTAAACTTTACAATAATACGTATTATGCTGCTCCAGCAAAAAATATACAAGAGGCAGAAAAAATATTTAGTAATAAGTAATTTCATACATTAAAACATGCCACCATCTAGCGACCATGTCGCCTAATGGTGGCATATCATTTTATTTTGCCAAGCTGTACAGTCCCTTATATATTCCATTCATCGCCATCAGTTCCTCGTGTGTGCCCTGTTCCTCAATTCCATTTTCTGTAAGCACTATAATCCTCTCTGCATTTCTTATTGTGGAAAGTCTGTGAGCAATTACAAATGTAGTTCTATTCTTCGCAAGCTTCTCTAAAGATTCCTGTACCACCTTCTCGCTCTCATTATCAAGTGCTGATGTAGCCTCGTCAAATATAAGAATAGGCGGATTCTTTAAGAATACTCTGGCTATAGATAGTCTCTGCTTCTGACCACCCGAAAGCTTAACACCTCGCTGACCGATATATGTGTCATATCCATTCGGAAGCTCCATAATAAAATCATGAGCGTTGGCATTCTTAGCTGCTGCCACAATCTCTTCATCAGTCGCTTCTGGTTTTCCATATCTTATATTGTCCTTTACAGTTCCTACAAAGAGATACACATCCTGCTGTACTACGCCGATATTCTGGCGGAGATTTTTCATCTTAATATCTCTTATGTCCACATCATCCACCTTTATAGAGCCCTGACTTACCTCATAAAATCTAGGTATCAGATTACAAAGTGTGGTCTTTCCTGCACCGGATGAACCAACCAGAGCCACATATTCTCCCTTGTCCACATGTAGATTTACATTTGACAATACATTATCCAGATCTTCCTCATATCTAAAGCTGACATTTTCAAATGTCACACTACCCTGTACATGTTCTATTTCTACAGCATTTTTCTTATCCTGTATATCAGGTTCTATGGACAATACATCCAGAAATCTCTCATAACCAGTCATTCCATTCTGGAACTGTTCAGCGAAGTTTATCAAGGTCTTTACAGGCTCTGTAAAGTTACCTATATACAGTAAAAATGTCAAAAGATCCGTTGTCTCTATAGCACCATCGTTCATCAGTATAGCACCCACTACAATAACAACAACAGTTATCATTGTTACAAATGCGCCAAGTCCTGAATGGTACTGTCCCATATATCTGTAACTATCCTTCTTGCTCTCCAGGAATTTCTCATTTCCAACTCTGAATTTTTCCTGCTCTACATCTTCATTTGCAAATGACTTTACAACTCTGATTCCAGAGAGATTATCCTCAATGCCTGCATTTATTTCAGCTATTCTGGAACGATTATTTTTAAATGCTTTTTTCATTCTTCTATTGAGAATAAGTGCATATACAAACATAATTGGTATCAATATAAAAGATGCAAATGCCAGCTTCACATTAATGCATAACAGCACCACAAATGAACCAATTATCTTAATAATCGATATAACTATCTCCTCCGGTCCATGATGTAAAAGCTCCGTAATTTCAAATAAATCGTTGGTAATTCGGCTCATCAGCTGACCAACCTTCTGATTGTCATAAAACGAAAATGAAAGCTTCTGAAAATGTCCAAATATCTCATTTCTCATATCAAACTCAATCTTCGCACCCATCACATGACCATAATTTGATATAAAATAGTTGCTGTAGCACTGAATAATCACAAGAACTACCATTATAACTGCACATATTATAACGCCCTCAAGCATCTTTGCCCTAGGCTCATACACAAGATTTCCTGTCACATATCTTATGATAAGTGGCAATATCAGTGTCGTCACAGCACCTAAAAAAGCAAAAAACATATCCGCCCAAAACACCTTTTGATACGGCTTATAATAACCTATGAGACGTTTCCATTTATGAGGATATTTTTCTGCTACTGTCTTATTCTGGATGTCCTTATTCTTATCTGACATGATAATCTCCTCTTCCCTTAATCAATTGGCTATGTTCTTTTTGAAAAATACACCATGACATTATATCATTAAAATTTATTAATGTAAAATCCCCTCTCCCATTAAACCATTTTGAAGTCCGCTTTTGTCAACTATAGACAACTCCAATGTGATACAATGAGAGAAGGAATATACTTATTACAAAGCTGATTTGCAATCTCCTACTAGTACCCTCCTTTTAATACATATACATCATCATCCGCTTCCAGCTCATCTATAGGGACAATGCTTATAATCTGATTATCACATCCCAAAACTCCATCTCCAATTACCTTTTTTATTTCTTCTTCCTTTACGTCAGAGCCCTCCAATACAAATACAGCACCGTTCTTTAATGTCATATTAACTATTTCATAATTCGTTGAGCCATATATATCATATACAAGCTTGTCTCCACTCTTGTCAAATACTCTGGTAGTCTTTTCTCCATTAATGTCATCGAATGTCAATATAAGCTTGTCACCAGACATATAATATTTTCCCTTATACCCGGATATACTTGCCATAGGTATATCAAAATAGCATGTATGATTAATAGTATCTATTCCTCCCCATAAGCATCTACCATGCTTTTAAGCTGTGCTACCTCCTCAGCAGACAGCTTTTTCCTCTTGGAAAACGCTGCTATAAATGCCGGTAATGAGCCATCAAAGGTCTCCTCCACAAAGCTCTCACTCTGTATTGCATAATACTCATCCCTTGAGATAATAGACGAAACTATACTCTTTTTATTTTTAAATATTCCCCTCTCACACAGCTTTTTTATACCTTAACAATAAAGCCGTTATAAAGGAGGTAAATGGAACAGCCAGAATGATTCCCATAGTTCCAGCAATTCCACTCATAAGCTCTATAGCTATTGAGTACATATTCAAAACCTGATGCATTTGATATGAATATGCGTAAATAATCATAATGAGATTTATACTGCTTCCAACATACGCCAGAATCAGTGTATTTGACATTGTTCCTATCATGTCCCGTCCAATATTAATACCTGATTTAAACAATTCCTTGCCTCTGATATCAGGGCGATTTAACTGAATCTCGTTAAGGGATGATGAAACTGACATGGCAACATCCATAACCGCTCCCAGAGATGAAATCAAAATGCCGGAGAATAACATTCCACCAACATTTAATTCTGAACCCTGCCCTATAAATACAAGCGTTTCAATCTCCTGTACATTATAACCATTCACATTAGCCGCCTTACCAAATATAAGAGCAATTATTCCTGCCACAACTACACCACAGATTGTTCCAAGCATGGCACTGATAGACTTCATTTCCAAATCAGCTAGAAGTATATGTGTTATAACTGTAATCAGTATAACAGAAATTACCGCCGCTAAAAATGGGGAGACACCAATGTACATAAGTGGAACATACAGCATAATAACTATAATAAATGTAAATATCAAAGCTATAATAGAGTTGATACCTTTCTTTCCACCAACAAGCCACATAACTCCTAAAAATAAGAGAATAAGAACTGTTATCTCAAATTCTCTGTCATAGTTATATACACTTGCTGAAAGTGTCCCATCATATTCGCTTAGCTGTGCTATAACCTTTGTTCCCACTGTGCAATTTGCACCATAGAGATATCCGTTAAGGCTATATGCTTCCACATATTCACCTTTATGACTTCCCGACTTTATAAGCAAAGTAACCTCCTGACTGGAACCGAAGTCTTCCCCGGTTCCAGTCTGAAGGTTTTCACTTGAACTTTCTGTAACCACAGCCTTGACATATTCTGTGTTGTCATCTGCTAAGAGTGGTTGCTTTTCAATACTTTGATTAAAGACGGTTATGCCTAAGATAATCCCTATTACTATAAAATATTTTCCAAATTGGGATATTACCTTGTTTCGCAATTCTCTTCCTTCTTTCTAAATATCATTAAGCCTGCACCTGCTGCTATAAACATAACTGCTACATACAACGTCATGTTACTGTTATCACCTGTTACAGGTGCTGTAGTTGCATCAGCAAAAATATATGTACTGAAATGATTTGTTGTAAACTTAATTCTTCCATTCTGAACGTCTACAGAATCATCAACCTTAACAAGCTTGTTATCATCGCCTAATCTGTATACCTGTATCTTCTTAGCACCAGAAAGCGCAGATGGGACATTCATTTCAATTACAACATCACCACTTACCTGTGTCTTAACATCAGACTTATAAAGTGTAATATCTGTAACAACGTAGTCCTTATCCTCAATTATTCCCTTAACAGCTTCCTTAACGGCAGCTATTACTTCTTCATCCTTAATTACAGAGAATCTTATCTCTACATCATTTTCAAGTCCACTTGTTACTACTGTCTTCTGAATTTCAGCAACCTCTTCTGAATCAATTACTATTCCATCTATAGCTGTAACAGTAGATGTTGTTGTTTCCTGCTCATTCTTTGAAGGCTGCTCTGTCTCTACTACCTTTAATGCTGATATCGCCTCTATTACACTAGTCTTTGCTGTCTCAAGCTCTACAGCATCTATAATTGGAAGATTTTCCCTTGAAACATCATCTGTAAAGTTCTGCATGTAAATTGTCTTATCAAGTAATGTTGACAAGCCCTGCTTAAATCTATTTGCGCTGCCATCCTTATCATCTGCGCTATATACATGACCATAACCTAAACCATCAACCTTACCATTTGCACGTACTACACCTGTAGCAACACATCTGTCATTTGGTGTATTGTAGTATTTTGTAAGAAGCTCCTCCATTAGATCTTCTGCTGTTGTATAAGATGCCTGAAGCTCCTTAAGTGCAGCTACAGCTTCCTTTAATGTTGCAAGGCTCTCTGCTGTATACTCTACCTCTGTATCTGCTAGTCTCGCTTCACCCTTTGCAATAACTTCCTCTGCTGAAGCTTCATCATCTGTCTTTACAATAGTAAAGTCATCAGCATACTGCGCACCATTATAATCATATGTCTTAACAGTTAATGAATCTTCTGCAATCTCCAATGCCGAAAATGTTGGAAGACATACATTAGTTCTCTCCGCAATATAGTACTGTGTATAATTTACAAAGTTATAATACTTTGAACCTGAGCCTGAACCAGTTGAAATATACATTGTTCCTTCTGGATTTGTAACAGTACCATCTTCAATATCATAATCAATAACATTACCATCTAAGAGCTGATAGCTTCTTGAATATGTATGATCATGTCCTGTAAAACAAATATCAATGTCGAACTCATCCATAAGAGGAGCTAATACAATCCTTATTCCTGTTGCGTCTGTATCTGAATGTCCTGTTCCTGATCCATAGATATCAGCATGGAAATAAGCTATTCTCCACTTTGCATCTGGATTATTTGCTACTGCCTCTTCCATAAGCTCTCTATGCTCTGCCTGATTTCTGTTATTGCTGTTTAAGCATATAAATAATACGTCACCATATGAGAAATAGAAATCAGAGCCTGCTGCTGTTGCTCCCAAATTACCATCAGAATTAGGATTATTGAAATGGTATGAATAATCAGCTCCCTGTGTATCATGATTACCAATTGTAGCAGCTATTGGCAAGCTTCTGAATATTGATGGATATAAATATCCTGCATACTCACTTTCTCTTATTGCCTTCTGCTTATCTGTATTGACAGAAGCATAATCTACCTGATCACCAACTGATAAAAGGAATGCTGCTTCAGGATACTTCTCACTAGCTGCTTCCATTGTCTTATTCCAATTGTATGTATCTCTGGCTATATCAATATCATCTTCTGTTCCCTCACCAGTTGTGCCTGATGCACCAACCTGTGGGTCACCTGTTACGATTACCGTATATTCAGATGTATCTGCTGTATTATAGGCCATAGCATCAGACCATACTGTATAATCACCATTATAATTATCTGTATACTTATATTGATACTGTGTATCTGCTTTAAAATAACCTTCTACTGATACATGGTTATATGCTTCATATGTTGAACCCTGTATGTTAGATGCACCTATAATTGTGGATGTTCCCTTTATTATATTTGCATCTGCTTCCTTTCCAACCTCCCATACCTTAACGGCTGGCTGAAGTCCTCTGTTCTCTGAATACCATGCAAAATTTAAATCTTCTTCAGTATCACCCGGTGTAAGTGCAATTTTTCCTGAATCTGCTCTTTCTCCTGCATCCCACACATCATTCTTCCATGTTTTGTAGTTTTCGTTGTTATCTGTTTCTGTTCTAAATGCTCCGTTGTCTACTGTAACATCTCCACCATATGCAAATACGTTCATTGGTAAACAACCTACTGCCAATGCTGACACTGTAACTAATGTTGCAACCTTTTTTCCAATAGTCTTTCTCTTCATTTTTTTCAATACCTCGATATATTTTGTATCCAAGAAGCTATGCCCCTTGAACCATCATAACTATATCAAAGCTTTATTAAATCAATTCGGGATTTTTTGTTATAATTAAGTTAAAAAATACTTTAAATGCCATAAGTATTCACAAAATTAAGTACAAATATTTTTTACATAGAACAAAGTGGAGCACTGTCAGCTTCAGCTGACATCTTCTTTTCGTGCGAATGCTCAAAAAATCGTAGTTGCAAAGCAACTGCGATTAATTCTTTTGCGGAGCGCTTTTTGTTGTATAGGAAAGTTCCCGAAACTTTCCTATACAACAAAAAAGGAAACACCGATATATTCAGCGTTTCCGCCTTAATTAAAAGTCCCTGGTTCCGGAAACGAACCAGAGACACGAGGATATTCAGTCCTCTTCTCTACCAACTGAGCTAACAAGTAAA
>JAFQVJ010000070.1 GCA_017408025.1 Lachnospiraceae bacterium | reverse complement strand
TACTCTTCTCCATTCCAGCAGTATGTACAAAGCTTGCACTTATCTATACCTACTGCATCAAGCATGTCATCTAGACGACTGAACTGCAATGATGTGAAGTTGAGCTCCTTGCGAATCTCCTCTACCATATTTGCATATTCTTCTGTCTCTGGGTCAGCGTATTTCTTAAGAACCTCATCTGTCACATTATCGCCCTCAAGCTTAGCTATAACTCTACGTGTTATCAAATCCATCTCTGAGTTGGAACGTGAAAAATTAAGGTACTTACAACCATACAACAACGGTGGGCATGCTGGTCTGATGTGAACCTCCTTAGCACCACTCTGGTAAAGGAACTCTGTTGTTTCACCAAGCTGGGTTCCTCTAACGATAGAATCATCTATAAGAAGAAGACTCTTATCCTTTATTAAATCTTCAACTGCCAACAGTTTCATCTTAGCGATAAGATTTCTCTGACTCTGAATGGTTGGCATAAACGAGCGTGGCCATGTAGGTGTGTACTTGATAAACGGTCTTGAGAATGGAACTCCCGACTCATTTGCATAGCCTACTGCATGGGCAATACCTGAATCAGGTACACCTGCTACGATATCAGGCTTAACATTGTCACGCTTTGCCATATTTGCACCACACTGATATCTCATCTTCTCAACACTTATTCCCTCGTATGAGCTTGCTGGATATCCGTAGTACACCCAGAGGAATGTACATATCTTCATGTCCTTACCTGGATTAACAAGTGTTGTACAAGACTTATCTGTCAATACTACAACCTCTCCTGGACCAAGCTCCTTGTAATCCTTGTAGCCAAGATTCTTGTATGCATAATTCTCAAATGATGCACAGAACGCATTCTCCTTTTTGCCTATAACAATTGGAGTTCTACCATGCTTATCTCTGGCAGCATATACACCTGCCTGATTCATAAGGAGAATAGATGCTGAGCCATCAACCTGCTCAAGAGCATATGTAATACCCTCGATAAGATTTTCCTTCTGATTAATAAGTGATGCTATAAGCTCTGTTGGGTTTATATCGCCACCACTCATCTCAAGAAAATGTGAATGACCATTGTCAAAAAGCATTTTTGTAAGCTCGTCCGTATTATTTATTTTACACACGGTAGTAAGGGCATATGTGCCATGATGTGAACGTACTATAAGTGGCTGTGGTTCATAATCTGATATGCATCCTATACCGTAATAGCCCTTCATCTCCTGAATATCTCTGTCAAACTTTGTTCTGAATGGAGCATTTTCAATGTTGTGGATAGCTCTGTCAAAACCATCCTCACCATAAACCACCATACCGCCACGTCTTGTACCAAGATGTGAGTGGTAATCAATACCAAAAAACAAATCAAATACGCAATCTTCTTTTGATGCTACTCCGAAAAAGCCGCTCATATTTTCCTCACTTCCTACACTAATACTCAAAAGCCCATGACCTCTACACCTTTGTAGAAATTCATGAGCTTTGGTATATGTCTTTTTATTATCATTATCTTGTCATATAAATATCCAAAGCACATTAATAATACATGGTTTTTAATATATACACAAGAAGTTTTACTAAATTTTTTATTATTGGTAAATTTACTACATATCAACCTTGGGAAGCTTTGCAAGTGCCTTTGCAATTTCCTCATCTGTAGGGATATAATCCTCCATAATACCATCATTATGCTTCTGATATGCATACATATCAAAGTAGCCTGTTCCAGTAAGACCGAATACAATATTCTTAGCCTCACCAGTTTCCTTACATTTGAGTGCCTCATCAATAGCAACCTTGATAGCATGACTGCTCTCTGGTGCTGGAAGTATTCCTTCAACTCTCGCAAAATCAACTGCTGCCTGGAATACATCTGTCTGCTTAACACTTCTTGCCTCCATCAATCCCTGATCGTAAAGCTCTGAAACAACGGAGCTCATTCCATGATAACGGAGACCACCTGCATGACTCGCCGATGGAATATATCCACTTCCAAGAGTATACATTTTCTGAAGCGGACAAACCTTTCCTGTATCGCAGTAATCATAAGCATACTTACCTCTTGTAAGACTTGGACATGAGGATGGCTCAACAGCTATAAGCTTATAATCCCCTTCACCTCTTAACATCTCACCTGCAAATGGAGAGATAAGTCCACCAAGGTTTGAACCACCGCCTGCACAACCGATAATCATATCTGCCTTAACACCATACTTATCCAAAGCTGCCTTTGTTTCAAGACCGATAATCGACTGATGAAGAAGCACCTGTGTGAGCACTGAACCTAATACATATCTGTAACCATCCTGTGACTGAGCAGCTTCTACTGCCTCCGAAATAGCACAGCCAAGGCTTCCTGTTGTTCCCGGGAATTCCTCATTAATCTTTCTGCCTATATTTGTAGTCATGGATGGTGAAGGTGTAACCTGTGCACCATATGTACGCATTACCTCTCGCCTAAATGGCTTCTGTTCATAAGAACATTTAACCATATACACCTGACAATCCATGTCAAAGTATGAACACGCCATAGAAAGGGCTGTTCCCCACTGACCTGCGCCAGTCTCTGTCGTCACTCCCTTAAGTCCCTGCTTCTTAGCATAATATGCCTGCGCGATAGCAGAATTAAGCTTGTGACTTCCTGATGTATTATTTCCCTCAAACTTATAATAGATATGAGCTGGTGTGCCAAGCTTTTCTTCAAGGCAATACGCTCTGACAAGTGGAGATGGTCTATACATCTTGTAGAAATTTCTGATTTCTTCTGGTATATCGAAATAAGCTGTATTTTCGTCAAGCTCCTGCTTTGCAAGCTCTTCACAGAAAATAGCTGATAATTCTTCTACTGTAACCGGGTTCAATGTGACCGGATTTAAAATAGGAGCTGGCTTCTTCTTCATATCTGCACGAACATTGTACCACTGTTTTGGCATCTCGTGCTCTTCAAGATAAATTTTGTAAGGGATTTTTGTTTCCACTACATTTTCCTCTCTTTCTTGTCCGCCACAGACCAAATCGCAACCCCAAAAAAAGTACACGATTATCTCAATCCCTAGCGGAGCATTTTTGTTGTATAGAAAAGTTTTGAGAAATTTACTAATACAACAAGTAAAAATGTCCTATCATAGTGGATAGGACAAATATTTATGTTATTAAACTAATAAAAATATACCTTTATTTGTATGAAATGTCAACACTTTTTGGCAATGACAAGAATAAGAAATACCCTCGGCTGATTCTGTGATTTCTAAAATATAATCACTTCAACCGAGGATATCCCTGTTAGTTGTGCTTTTCATCTGTGTTTCATCCTTTTAAATCTGTCATTGACATCGTCATTCTGAAATAATTTAGCATGCCGTGGTTGTCATATACATGAACTTTTCCATCCATCCTATTGTCAACCATATCTGCTTGGTCAGTTTCGCTCACTCCATTGAATTCCTGCTGACGTAATTTGTTTTGTTCCTGCTCAAACAGCTGCGCGAAAGTACTTCCTTTACCAGTGTTATCCTTGTAATTTCCGCGAACGCGACTTGAACCTTGTACATTTGCAATCATTTCTGTCTGCGACATCCTTGACATCATAGCTAAAGCTTCTGCGGTAATCTCCTCCTTGAAAAAAACTACATCACCTGTTTACTACTGTCACTATATATATCGGCATATTTTTTTAGAACTTTAGTACTATTTTTATTTTTTCTATTTTTCCATGATGGTTCCATGATGGTTCAAATTTTTTCGTTGACAAGCCTTCTCTTTATTGATAAACTATTTTCAATAAATTCCTGTGAGGGAGTAGCGAGCGTTCACGCACTGGCATCATATACCAAGGCTTCGAACGTAATAAGTCAACATACTGAAAAGACTGATTGGGTCAATTCTGGCTTATTTTAAATTGCGAGACTCATGTGTATCATTATGACTATACATGGGCCGTATTATATTGTTTTGTGAGTTCCAAGTATAGCATATGATATACTTGGATGTTTTTATTTCTACACTATTTTTCACACCTAGGAGGACTTATTATGAATTGGAGCTTCGGCTTTGTGGCGCAAAGCATTTTACTAGGCATAGGTCTGGCTATGGATGCCTTTTCTGTGTCTCTTGCAAACGGCTTAAACGAGCCAAAAATGCGAAGAAGAAAAACTTGCATAATCGCAGGTGCTTTTGCATTCTTTCAGGCATTGATGCCTATGACTGGATGGGTGTGCGTACACACTATCGCACAATATTTCAAGACATTTGAAAAAATGATTCCATGGATTGCCCTTTTGCTTTTAGTTTATATAGGAAGCGGAATGATAATGGATGCTTTTAAAAAGGATAGTGACGAGAATGAGACTTCTACAAAGCTTGGTCTTAAGGCATTATTATTACAGGGAATTGCCACATCCATAGATGCACTATCTGTTGGTTTCACAATATCTCATTATAACTGGATTATGGCACTTGTGTGCTCACTTATTATTGCAGCTGTCACTTTTATAATATGCTTTGCCGGCGTTGTAATCGGTAAGAAGTTTGGTACATGGTTATCAAATAAAGCTTGTTTCCTTGGCGGTGCTATTCTTATCTTCATCGGAATCGAAATATTTGTAACAGGCGTATTTTAAAATATGCTATTCAATATTTATGTGATATACTAGCTTATAGTTTGAAGTTTATTAGCAACCTTAAAAATTTATCTCTTAATACAGAAAGGAGCATACAATGGAACCACTTAATATAAGCAGGGAAGATTTCCCTATGAGCACAGCCTCCGCAGAGGGGATGATACCAATGCAGCCTCATATGGACAACTACGAGATTCATTATAGCGAGGATGTTCCCTACATCAAACGTGGCGACAGACAATTACATTTGCAGATTATAAGACCAATCAATGCAGGGGATAAATTGCCTTGTATAGTATTTATACCTGGTTCTGCTTTTCATGAGCAATACGTAAAAGGACGTGTACCTGGGTTAAGCCATCTTGCCATGAGAGGGTTTGTTGTTGCAGCACTTGAATATCGAGGTTCAGAATGTGCCATTTTCCCAGCACAGGCTCTTGATGCCAAGGCTGGTGTTCACTTTATGCGTGAACATGCTGAAGATTATAACGTTAATCCCGAAAATATATTTCTGATGGGTGATTCATCTGGTGCACACACTGCTATGATTGCATCATTCTCGTATGGAATAGAAGATTTAGAGGAGGATGGCAGACGAAGCCATAAACCTATTGTAAGTGGTGTTATCGACCATTATGGACCAACAAATTTCCTTACCATGAATGACGAACCTTCCTCACAGGATCATCGCACACCTGACAGCCCTGAAGGTCTGGAAATAGGTGGCGTACCTGTACTTGAGCATCCAGAGTTGGTTAAGCCAACTATCGTTGCCAATTATGTCAGCAAGGATAGAGTTCTTCCACCGATTCTTATGTTCCATGGAACAAATGATGAGCTGGTTCCGTTCGGACAAGCCTGTGAATTATATGATGCCTTGAGAAAAGCTGAAAAAGACGCAACATTCTATCAGGTATTAGGCGCTCATCACGGCGGAAGAGAATTCTGGTCAAAGGAAGTATTGGATATAGAAGAAAGATTTATCAGAAGATTGTGTAAATAATTTTTATACTACTAGTATAGGATAAGCACATTACATTAATACAGCCCTGTCCAAATTGGACAGGGCTGTCTCTATTTACAGAATTTCCTATTAAGATTAAGGCTTTTGACACTCTAAGCCTATTACAAGTCCACTTTAACTCCCATAATCCCTCATTCATGAGGAACTTGCTCCACTTTGCAGCCGACGTTGGAACCCTAAATACCTAGTCCCTTGAAATGTCAGATATCCATTGTCACCTTCTACCAGTATACCGAATTCACTACCTTCTACCTGTAGCTCCATTCTATCTCCGCTATCTACCTGAAATGCTACAAAATACATGGTAGAATATCCACCATGCATTCCAGTTCCATGCACACCAGAGTCGCGGTGATGTGCCATAGTTCTCTTAGAGATAACTGTCGCATGTACCGTCAATCTAGGTGATTTATTATTCTTGTTCCATGTCCCTATTCCTTTTACGGCGACCACAATAAAAACACCAATAATAGCAACAAACATTAGAGCAAACAAGATCATAAAAATTGTAAAACCTGTATCAATTCTTGAAAAATCATCTGTTCCAAATCCCATATTAACCATCTCTCCTCTCCACTCGCTAAATACAGTGGATATATTATATCATACAAAGAGACAATATTGTGTATTTTTTATTATTCATGGTAAGAAACTTTGCCTCAATCTCGGAAGTTTTTCTACCCACATAACACCTTTTGCCTTGTATGGTTAGATTTTTTTAAGTATTGTACTTACTTTTTCTTCCCATAGAGCAGTTTTACAACACTCATGGTCAGAAAAAATTATATTTTATCATAAATTCTTCCAACCATACGATACATTTTTCCTCCTATGGGCAGAGAATATTATATTTTATTGTAAATTCTTCCAACCATACGATACATTTTTTCTCCTATGGGCAGAGAATATTATATTTTATTGTAAATTCTTCCAACCATGCGATACATTTTTCCTCTTATGGGCAGAAAACATTATCGTGACTTTCCTATACAACAAAAGGGATTATCTGATGAACAACAATACCATCGTCAAATCCCTTTAAACTATTTATTAAATTATTTTACTAAGTTATTTTATTAACCGAAGTATCTGTTTAAGAGACCTTCAAACGCTTTTCCATGTCTAGCTTCGTCTCTAGCCATCTCATGAACTGTATCATTGGAATCGCAAGAGAAACTTCTGCAACTCTTATCAACTCTTAACATCTTTCAAAGGTCAAAGGTCAATTTCCGTACATATTATAACAACTTCTTGCAAGTTAGGTCAACAAAAAGTCAACTTATAAGGAGTGTTTATTTATGGAAAATCAAGAAGTTGGAGTATATCAATTAAAAAATGGTTTTTGGGCTTACCGCTTTATCATTAAAGTAAATGGAGAGAATAAAATCCAGAGAAGAACCAAGAATGAAGCAGGAAATCCATTCAAGACCGCAAAACAAGCGGCGAAGGCAAGAGCATTAGCCATAGCACAAGAGCAGGCAAAAGCCCTGCTGCCGCAACAAAAGGAAGTAATAAGAAAAACTGTAAAGGAAGTGTATGAGGAATATTGTGAAAAAGGTAGAAGCGGCAAAGCCTACGGAACTATCAAGAAGCAGGACAGCTTATGGAACAACCATTTGAAAAAGAGATTTGGCAGCAAGTATATTGATGATATTACTGTAGCACAAATTCAAGATTATCTGGATGAACTGTATTATATAGATGACAGAGCCTATACATACACCGAATCATTCTTAAAAATGTTTTATCTCATATTCGGTCAGGCTTATTCCAGAAACTATTTGTCTGTAGATGATTACAATAAACTATGTGTAAATAAAGACACTAAAATACATATGCCGCAAATGAAAATAGATGAAGATACTGATATAGTATACTTTGATACTGATACTCTTGTTAAATTGGATAATTATTTTAAAGGTTCAAATGCGGAAACCGCATATCTATTAGGAAAATACTGTGGTTTAAGAATCAATGAATGTTATGGACTTAAATGGAAGAATGTCGATTTAAAGAATGGTTGTATAACAATAGACAGACAAATGCAATATCAAGAAGGCTTGATTAAATTAGTGCCTTTAAAGACCAGAAATGCAAAAAGAAAAGTATATCTGTGCGAGAAGCTAAAGAAATACTTCAAAAAGCTAAAAAGGCAGCAGGAAAAGGATGAAATGGAATTATCGGCACAAAGGCAGCAGAATCAAACATTTATACAAGACATAGACGGACAAACAATATCATCTTTGGAACTTGTCAATTCATTGTCTAACGGAAAGATACAAACAGTAAACTCTATGAAGTATCATTCCAGAACCTTGCAGCATGAACATAATATAATGTTTAAATACCATTATTTAAGGCACACTTACGGAACTACCCTTGCAGTCTTAAACACACCAGAACACTTATTATGCAATCAAATGGGTCATGCAAGTAGTGCGGTCACACATAGATATTATCTTGCTATCTCGGATAGGGGTATTGAAGAACTGTTGAATAATTTGGATAAAATGTAATACAAACTAATAAAAGCATAGAAACTTTGTATCAATCATAATCAAAAGTTTCTATGCTTCATCTTCTATAAATTCTGCTATATCTTCAAGCTTACAGTTTAGTATCTTGCATAATTGGTCTAATGTATATGTATTTACATTTCCGTTCTTACGCAATCTATCTAACTGCCCCGTACTAACTTTATACTCTTTAATCAATTTGTATTGAGAAATGTTCTTTTCTTTCAATGTTACCCACAATTTATCAAAAGAAATCATAAGTTTTTATACACCTTCTTTCATTCTTATATATTAATCATACAAAGTAGCCCAATAATTGACAATTGTCCGTATATGGGCTATAATTATATCTAACAATTATCGTGAAAGTGAGGTATTAAAATGGCTGATTGTATAGGTTCTAAAGAAGCAGCAAGTATGTGGGGCGTGACACAAGCTACTGTCAGCAAATGGTGTAGAGAAGGTAAAATCGAAGGTGCTGAACAAGATTTCAAAGGCAGTCCATGGAGAATACCTAAAGACGCAAAAAGACCAAAATAAAACAAATGAAAGGAAACAAATAAAATGAGTTTAGAATTAAAAAAGAAAGTTGAAAGTTTAAAAGCAGAAGTTATTAACTCTGCAAAGCAGGTATGTGGTTCCCAAAAAACAACTTTGTTCTCCGAGGATATTGATTGGAGTAGCGAAGAAGATGCTCTTCTTAGCATTGAATATGAATGTGCTGTTTATTTAGTTATAAGTCATTTTCTTAACAATGAGTATGGTGGTCCTTATTCGATTGCTTTATCCTCATACAATAAAGAACAAGATTTATATGTTTTTAGCGATATTACTATTGATACTGTATTATTTAAATTACAGTCTAAATATAACATGTTAAATCTTGTATATGATGCTCAAGGTATCAGCATATTTCAATCCATTGATAACGTGGACTATAAAAATTTTCCTATAATTAACGAAGCTATATTTAACAAATATAAAAAATACATAGAAGTAAGCTATCAATTGCAATTACTAAATAATGGAGAATCTTTTGATAGTTATTATCATCTTGGTATTGATATTGAAGAAAAACATCTAATAGAAATAGATGCTATTTATAGTTTTAAAAATAATATTAACAATCCAGAACTTGACTATTATCAACTAAAAGATAAAATAGAGGAAGATGCGGAATCAGCTGGTATCAATCATTTTGAGTTAGAAAGATTGTTTAGAAAATACATCGTTCTTTCTGCATTAAAAAATAATTCTATTTTGGGCAAATATCAAATTCTTGTTTCATCTGCCAACAAATATAATAATAAACATTTTTTATCTTACGGAAATTTGAATACAACACTTACAAGGCTTGTTAATGATAATATTTTGAATGTAACTAGAATTCTCTATTGTGATAGAATGTATAAATACTTTTATGAATTAAAAAATAAAGATTTTAGATTTTCTTTAGAAGAAAAGAACTATATTGAACAATACAAAAAATGTACCATTATGGGTATGGACTTGGATATAATTACAGATGATGTAGATGAATCAGAATTCCAATCCACCCTTGAAAGTGAAAAAGAAGTATTGGAATACTATAAAAGAACAGGTTTAACTTCCTATAATCCTTATAGTACCTCATATAACAATAGTATATCACAAGCTTCACAAGTTTTATCAACACCACTTTATGTACCAAACCAAGTGGTAGGTGCTACTTGTCCAACTTGCGGAAAAGCTTCTGTAAGAAAGATAACAACTGGAAAGAAGGCTACTTCCTTTGCCTTTTTTGGATTATTTAGCAGTAATTTAGGAAAAACAATGGAATGTTCTTCATGTGGTTATAAATGGTAATTATAAAAATAATCAAAGGCAGCAGGGCTTTAGTTCCCTGCTGCTTCTCTTAATTCTGCTTTATATTTGTAATATGAATTTCTTGATATTCCTGCAATCTTTATCACTTCTGAATCTGAATTTGTACCATTGAAGTCCTTGCTATTCTTCAATATGATTTCCTTTGCCGCAATTTCCTTCTTTGAAGTGTATTTATTACCTTTTATTCTTCCTATCTGCTTACCATTTAATTTTGCAGTTTTCATACCTTCCGAAGTTCTCTGGTGTAAATCTAATACTTCTTTCTCTGCCTGCTCAAATGCAATTCTAATCTGCTCTTTTGCAAGTGTCATAAGATATTCATTGATAGCCTTTAATAATATATCAGCATTTGTGCCTGTCATCTGTACTTTTGTACTGATAGCATTTTTATATGTGTCTGTGTTTATGTGTGGCTCTTTAAGGAACACAAGGTTAATACCCATGTTATACAGTTCTTCATATAAATTAAAGCCTTCTTCCGCATTTCTGGACATTCTGGAAACTGAATCAAAAACAATAGTAACATCATTTGCGGCAGCAGCTTCTTGTTTCACTACCTTGTATAGCTTGTTCCATTCCTTTCTTCCTTCTGTCTTTGTGCCAGTATATACTTCCTTTACAATGTGAGCATTTGCAAATACTTCTAATATGTTTCTTTCTTGTCTGTCTATGTTCTGTTGTGGTGTAGAAATTCTACAATATCCATATATCTTGTTCATAGTTGTTTTATCTCCTTTCGATACCATTTTAAACGAACCATTATTTTGGTACTTTTATTTTACCAAATTTGTTACTGATTGTCAATAATTTTGGTACTATTTTTACACACCTTTATTTTGGTACTAAAAGATAAAAAATAATTTAAAAACTTTTTTTGAAAACAAATTATCGGAGTCATAAATTTTGTACACCTTATACATTATAATGAGTACATAAGAACAAAACAAAAACAAAGAAAGGAAGGAACTAAACAACATGACAACAACTATTAAGAACATTTACAACAAATCAATCTTTACAGACAACTTTGAAGAAACAATCAAAGATACAAACTACATCAACAGACATGATGAACACATTGTTTCTCAAATGGCTGTCGGAACACTTGCAAAGGCTCTGGAAATACATCCAAAAATTAAAAACAAACTTACAGAAACAGAATTATCCGATTTGATTTATTCAATGATATGCACTTTAAACGATACACCTCTTGAAGAAATCATGGAAGAATCAAACAAATTTGATTTATCTGTTTAATAACACACAACAATATTTTATTTAAGAAAAGGAGATTTAAAACTATGAAGAAGAACTATGAAATCAATTTTGAAAACGGAACAATCGAACTTACAAAGAAGTTTGCGGCAGCCGCAAGCAAAGTAGGAACACCAGAATTTGCTGAAATGTTATCATTAAGAGCAGCTTATCCAGATTATGCTATAAAGTATAAGGAAATTGAAAAGAAGGAAAATAAGACTAAATATGAAGGCTTAACACTTCACAAAATGGAAGCATTTATCACAATCAAGAGAAGTCCAGAAGAATTAGAAAAATTCAAGTCTTTTGTATCAGTTTACAAGAACGAAAAAGGCAAGTATGCAACTATTAAGAGAGCCTTCTTGAATGAATACAAGGAAGAATATAATTCACTTGAAAATGATGATATTATTGAGATTGACAGATTAGCAGTTGACTTAAAGAACAAGGCAAAGGCTGCGTAAGACGAAAGGAGAATTACTGTATGAGAGATATAAAAATTGACTATGTATCAAACACAATTATTGTAACAAAGGTATTTTTAGAAGCTGCTTCAACACCTTATTCAGAAGAAAGTATTACTTTACAGAACTTGCAGCGAGAATTTCCTAATATGCGTATTGCTACCAGAAATCTTCAACGCAGGAACATCGAGAACCCATACAAAGGTCTTACATATAAGTTCATGCGAAACTACATAAAGGCAATGGATGAGCCAAACCTTTGCAAATTTCAAGAAGCTGTTATGCACTTTGAAACATTTACAGATAACAAAACCCTTGTATATACACAAGTGCGTGATTGGTTTATCGCACATTATCCAGATTACAGAGAGTTAATTATCTCTACCGCACCAGAATTAGACAATAATATAGTTTCAATTCATGGCAGCAGTTTACCGCCTGCGGCATAAGGTGGGGGCTATATTTCGTGAAAATAATAATTTGAAATTAAATTTTCAATTATGCGTGGGTTACTCCCCCTTTTAATATAGGTTAGTTTTACCGCTTTCCTTTTAGTAATTTTTTATATCAAGCATTAAAATTCTCTTTTCACAACAGCGAAAGGAGAATTTCGTCATTTACGGAGATTTACTATTTATAACGGTCTACCGTTTCTTTTAATTTGTTTAGATAATCTTCCCTTACTTCCTCTGGTTCTAATAGTTTAACATCATTACCCAGACCAAATAGCCAACCATAAAATTGTTGGCTTATGTATACTGTTGGTCTTGCCACAAATGCGTTAGGGTTATTAAAACTCGGTCTTATATTGGCACTATCCCCAAATCTATCTTTAAACACTCCTATTAGGTTATTATCAGCTTCTATTTTAACAGTTACCTCTTTACCGCCGAACATACCAAAGGTCTTGTTTGTATGGTCTACAACATCAAAATTTTTAAAGATTTCCTTACCTTCTCTGGCTTCATGTGTAGCAATAATATTTTTCATTTTGTCCACCCGGTAATGCTTTAATATATCCTCATTTTTATCATAGGCAATCAGATAATAATTTTCTTCATTAAGAGAAACCGCACAAGGACTTATACTTATTTTGTGGCTCTGTTGCTCCTGCTTAAAGTTCTCCTTGATATAATCAAATTCTATCTGGCTGTTGTTCGTCATAGCACGATACAGTACATCAAGATTTTTAAACACAATATCTCTCATGCTCTTTACTCTTTTTCCCAAGAGAAGCGGTCTGTTAAGCGAATCACTACCAAAGCCGCTGCCAAGTGTCTTTATCTTGCTTATAAGGTCTTTTGACTTTGTTTCCGTCAAGAACTTTGAAGCAGCAACCGAATCAATCAAAAACTTCAATTCATTGTCTGTAAATAGTCTGGCAGGATGATGATACTTATATCCGCCTTTCTCCTGCACACCAACTATTTCAAATCCTGCATAGTTTAATAACTTTATATCTGTATATATTGTTCTTCTGTCAACAAATACATCCTTATCCGCTAAATAGCCCAAAATGTCAGGCATTCTTACAAAGTGTGTTTTATCTGTTCTCTCTAAAAACAAATGCTGCAAATATACTAATGTTAATTTCTTGCTGTCTGATGATTTTCCCATACTTCTCCTTATGCTAGAACTTAAACCCTATACTATCTGGCTGTTGTTCTTTTCTGTCACTATTTATTATATCTATCTTATCTATGTATCTATTATTTATTTCTATATTGTCTGCGGAACGATTTTGTTCCTGCGAAGAACTGAAAAATCTCTCGCAGAGATTTGATTGTTCATCTTGTAAACTGCCTTTTCTCTCTGGGAGATTTTGCTGTTTCGTAGGTGGACAGCCGCAGTTTTTTGTTTGCTCTTGTGCCACCTCGAAGAACTCGTACAAATTATTTCCTCTCTTTATTATATACCCTTTCTCTTGTAAAAGGGAAAATTTTTTATAATATGTACTTCTCGGCATACCTATAGCATTCTCAATAGCTTGTGGCGATATTTCCAATCTATAGTTATCGGCATTGCTTGCAAAATATAGATATAATGCTAATGCGTAGGGGTCACCTGTGCTTTTAATCAAGTCTTGCCAATGTTCATTTTTTATCTGCAAGAAGTCCTTTTTAGGCATATCTCTATGTATAACTATTATATTTTGATTTGGTACGGGCATAAGCAAAATCTCCTTTCTCTTGTTATTCAAGTAGCTTATGTATTTTTTCTACAATGGCAGCAGCCACTTCATCCACTTCCTTTTGTTCTGCAAGGCTCTGTAATATATCCTTGTGCTGTCTGCGGTAAAGGACAATATTTTCATCCTTACAATCATAGTTTTCCTTATATTCACAAAGGCTTTGTCGGTTCATCTCTTTTATCCTTTCTATAATAATTTTATCATAATTTTTATATAAAATAAAAAAAGCACCCTTACCTCAATATATGAAATAAGAGTGACTTTAGGGGTTAATTGTGGCAGCAGCCGCACTCATATAGCTGTACTAGCAGCTCTATCCTCTTTTCTATTGTTCTATTCAATAATAACATCCGTAGTATCTGGTACATGGTTTCTCCTTTTGCTGCTGATTAAATCAACATTGTTATAAAAGTCTTTGATACTGTGTTCTCTCTTGTACCTTTTATACAAGGCACTTTCTGATAAATGGGTTTTCTGTGACAGCTTCAATCTGTCTTTTGTTTCCTTTGCACCGATTTTGTTTGCAAAGTATTCTTCTAATATGGGCTTTGCTTCTTCATAACTTATCGAAGTATTGCAATTTGGCTTGTTCTCATTATACTTTCTACCATGCACCGCAGCATGGCAGCAGCCGCATAATACAATCAAATTATCATATTCATCTGTTCCGCCCTTCTCTTTTGCAATAAGATGATGAAATTCTAAATAGTCCTGCTTACCGCAGACAGCACACTTATCTTCCCAAAACAACAGCAGTTTTCTTTTAACCGATTTACTAACCATTTCTTTTTCACTCCTTCCAGAGTTACTTGAAAATGGTTGTATGATAATTGTTATAACTTGTCCTAACTCTTGTAAAAATATAAAAAGTTGGTATGTATCAAGATAAGTTGATAGAAGTTGTTATAAGATGATAAAGAAAAATACCTTGCAAATGCCATATTTATGGGGTAAAATCAGATTGTAAAAAGGTCAACTTGTAAAAAAGTCAATTTATAATATGAACGGAAAGAAAATTTTTGACAAGGTCAATCAAAGGTCAAAGGCAGCAGGGTAAAAAAAGAGAATAGGTCATTTCTAACCTATCCTCTTGTATTTATAAAAGTACCTATTTTAAAGGCTTTTCATTAGTTAAAATATCTCTTGAGTAAGCCCTCGAATGCCTTACCGTGTCTAGCTTCGTCTCTAGCCATCTCATGAACTGTATCATGGATAGCATCAAGGTTAGCCTGCTTTGCTCTTAATGCAAGGTCAAACTTACCTGCTGTAGCTCCATTCTCTGCATCAACTCTTAACTCTAAGTTCTTCTTTGTGCTTGTTGTTACTACTTCACCAAGAAGCTCTGCGAACTTAGCTGCATGCTCTGCTTCTTCATAAGCCGCCTTCTCGTAGTAAAGACCGATCTCTGGGTAACCTTCTCTATGTGCTACTCTAGCCATTGCAAGATACATACCTACCTCTGTACACTCGCCCATGAAGTTTGCTCTAAGATCTTCCTTAATGTCCTCGCTTACTTCTGGTGCCTGTGCCACACCTACAACGTGCTCTGCTGCCCATGTCTTCTCTTCTGCCTGAAGTTCAAATTTATCTGCTGGTGCTTTACATACTGGACAAGCCTCTGGTGCTGCATCTCCCTCATGAACATATCCACATACCTTACATACATACTTTGCCATAATAGTTTCTCCTTTCGATTCACAATATAAGTCTTAAATTTTCTAATTGATTGTGTCTGCTGATTTCTAAATCAGTAATGATTACTGTTTTAATATAGCATAGGTTTTTTATCTTGTCAATAATTTTTCTCAATAAGTTTTATTTTTTTTATTTCGCCCCTTTGCATTCAGCGCAAATACCGTAAAAATAAGCAACATGTCCATCTATATCACCGCCAAAATTCTTCTCTGCAAGGGTATTTATGAATGATATATCATCCATTTCCAGATCAATTAACGCCTTGCATCTGCGACAAGCAAAATGATAATGGGTATCTGTACATCCGTCATAATGTTCAAAACCATCATCGCAAGATAACTTAAGTATTATGCCATTTTCAGACAGTAGAGCCAGGTTTCTATATATAGTTCCTAAGCTTATCTTTGGATATTCCTTTCTGATGTTTTCATAGATAACCTCGGCTGTAGGATGGTCCTTCCTGGTTTTTAAGAAAGCCAAAATAGCCTCGCGCTGTCTGCTGTATTTCATAGTTTTTGCTTCTGCCATAAATGTACCTCCCTCTTATAATTGCCAATTTTGACGATAAAATTCACAAAAACATATTAGTAATCATTCTTATTTTACCAATAATATATAAATATGTCAACTATTAGTACTTTAGTAATAATTTTATTTTGATTATCAAAAAACTATTGCTTTTCTTCGCCTCACGTTATATCATACGTTATGTGATGTAGTTTTTAATACTACGTGTCAAGTTTTAGGTATCAAGTTTTCAATTCTGTACATATTATAAATAGAATATATTAAGGAGGTTTACATTATGAAAAAATACAACAATTCTCTTAAAATTTTTATAGGAAAGCTTAAAGACCCAGGCAGTGCTATAACCCACTTCATTGGTATGCTTATGGCTATATTCGCTGCAACTCCACTTATATTAAAATGCGGTTCAAATCCTGATAAGATTCATATCATATCATTAAGCGTTTTTATCCTCAGCATGATTTTGCTATATGCTGCAAGCACCCTTCACCATTCATTAAGGTTATCCGAGAAAGGTGATCGTATATTTAAGAAAATTGACCATATGATGATATTTGTGCTTATAGCTGGAACTTACACCCCTATCTGCCTTATCGCATTAGAACCTGATGTAGGTATTCCACTACTGGTAATGGCATGGGGTATTGCTATTGGTGGCATTATAGTAAAAGCTGTTTGGATTAATTGTCCAAAATGGTTTTCATCTTTACTTTATATTGCCATGGGTTGGGCTTGCGTATTAGCCTTCAGTCACATCTTCCAGACCTTGAAAGGTGCAGCTTTTGGATGGCTTCTCGCTGGTGGTATTATCTACACAGTAGGCGGCATCATCTATGCACTCAAGCTTCCAATCTTTAACAACCGCCACAAGTACTTCGGAAGTCACGAAATCTTCCATTTGTTTGTCATGGCTGGTAGCCTTTGTCACTTTATACTTATGTATAGTTTTGTAACACAGATGTAATATTTCTAATAAGACGAAAAATAGATACACAAAATCAAATCTATGTAGGAGCGTGCGATATAAAACGTATATTGCACGCTTTTCTAATCGTAAAACAAATAATTACGATCAGCATCTATCTAAAGCAACAGACTTTAAAAGGTTATCAAACGATCCGACGTTGTAGAAGAGTCTGTTTGCGACCTTTCATACTATAAGGTATGCGAATAATGCAAATTTGTTACTGTGCTTTGGATATTCATTTATTCATAATTCAAATAATCAAGCGGGTCAACTGCCACTCCATCATGTGTCATCTTCATATAAAGGTGGGAGCCTTCGACTGTATAATACTTAGTAGGATTACCTACATAACCTATAAGGTCACCCTCTTCAAGAACCTGTCCAGATTCAACCTGCACATCCTTTAGCTGTCCATATGTGAGCATATAACCATTACCGAGAGAAACTGTTACATTATTACCTATTTCACTATCATATTCGACGCTCTCAATAGAGCATGCGCTACCAGCATATACTGGTGTGTCTACAGCTGACTGTACGCATACCGCATCAGAACATTTATAAAGATCAAGTGTTGCAAAGTATACTGTATTTTCCATATCAAAATCAATAATTACATTTCCCTCAACTGGCCATATAAGAGTACTTTGAGGACTGAAATTTAAACCAAGAATTCCATCTGATACATTGGCATCTTCAGCGTTCTCGCTAGATTCACCCTCCTGATTCTTAAGCAATGTATCATCCTCCTGCATCTGACCCTCACTGTCTTCTACATGAGTGTCGCCTGGATCTAACTGATTTGTCAGCTGGGATGAGGACTCTCCCTCCTGATTATTAACTGAATTATTGCCATTCTGCGCATCGTCACTATTGTTTACATTCTCAGCCACAATATTCTTATCGTCCGATACAACACGGTCAGATTCCTGTTCAACTAAGATGTCATTGCCTTCATCAAGGTCTACAATAGCATTATTATTTTTGTCATTTGAACTTCCAAGCATAACGCCTCCAACAATAGCTGACACTGCCATAACTCCCACAGCTGCTGCAGCTACTATTGACTTATCATTAAAAATTTTTCTTTTATATCCCATAGTGCCTCCTTTACATCTAAAAAAGATATCATTTTGATGATGTTATTCTTCCCATAAAAGAGGCTTTTATACTTTTTTATACAACAAGCGTTAAGCTTATTTATTTTTTATTTTAATCTCTTAAATCTATAATTTCTACTCCTGTATAATAGTGCTTCAGTATCTCCTGATAGCTTTTTCCATTTTTTGCCAGCTCTGCCGCTCCGTACATGCTCAGTCCCAAACCATGACCCAAACCTTTCGTAATTATACGTATGTTTCCTTCGTACTCCTCCACCTGAAAATTAGGGGAATTAATCTCAAATATGTAAGCAAATTCATCACCAGTCATGACAACATTTCCTATCTGCAAGGATGCTATATACCCAGCCTCACATCGACTTATAATCTGCATAGTTTCAAGAGGATTTTCATCTGATATGGATATCTCATTTTTCGCTCCCCGAAGCTTAGCCACAAAATCCTTCTTCTCTATAATAACTCCCTGAAGATAGTTCTCTGACTCTACATCCTTACTACTCTGCACAGATAAAAGATATGGCATCTCCTCTTCGAATAGCTTGCTTCCATTTCTCGTATACCCACTGGATACACTATGAAAATATGGTTTTATGACCTTGCCTTCATAAGTTATTATCTGAAGAGCAGTATTATCCATAACCTTCATTAGCTTATTGTACTTTTCTGGAAATTCTTCTCCCCACATTTTCTCCAATTCCTCGTATGTTTTATAGGCAAATCCCGTATCATCCGCCTTTACATTATCTGTTCCACTACTTTCCATCATCTGATATAAATATGTCCTGATAATAACTGCCTGTGCCTTCAACGCCTCTTCTTCCGAATCCATACTCATTTGCGTTGCAAGGACACACGCTGTAAAATCCTCTACATCTACCTTTCCCTGAGATGTAGTTACATATCTGCCACTGTCTGATGTATTATATATATAATCACTATTGCCTCCACCTAAAACAAGAGTTACTGCCCACGGAAAACACATAACCGCCAGAGCCAGCAATAAATATTTGGTTATATATTTTATTATCTTATTTTTTAACAAAAAAATACCCCCTCACATATTGAAACAAGCCATTTGACTTATTCCATTATATGTGAGGGAGTATAATTTAATTCATCCTAGCCTTACATCTCTACCTTAACCTTCTCAAGATGCCATATATCTTTTACGTACTCCTCAATGGTTCTATCTGATGAGAACTTACCTACATTGGCTACGTTTAAAATGGCTGACTTAGCCCAGCCCTTCTCATCCTTGTACGCCTTCTCAACCTTTTTCTGAGCATCAGCATATGACTTGAAATCCTTAAGGATGAAATACTGATCTGCCTTACCATATTTAGTAGTGAGCAACGCATCATAAAGCTCTCTAAATCTTTCAGAATCATCTGGAGCGTATGTTCCGTTGATAAGCTGCATAAGCACCTTTCTCACATCCATATCATCATTAAAGATATCCATTGGGTTGTAACCGCCCTGCTGCTCGTAACGGATAACCTCGTCTGAACAAAGACCAAAGATAAACGCATTCTCCTTGCCTACTTCTTCAACGATTTCTACGTTAGCACCGTCCATTGTACCAAGTGTAAGAGCACCGTTTAGCATAAACTTCATGTTACCTGTTCCAGACGCTTCCTTTGAAGCTGTAGAAATCTGCTCTGATACATCTGCCGCAGCAAAAATCCACTCAGCATTTGATACACGATAATTCTCTATGAATACAACCTTAATCTTTCCATCTATTGACTTATCATTGTTGATAACATCAGCAACACTGTTGATAAGCTTGATTGTAAGCTTCGCACGTCTATAACCAGCTGCTGCCTTTGCACCAAAGATAAATGTTCTTGGATAGAAATCCATCTCTGGATGCTCTTTGATAGTATTGTAAAGATGCATTACATGAAGTATGTTAAGCAACTGACGCTTATACTCATGAAGTCTCTTTACCTGTACATCAAAAATCGAACGTGGATCAACATCGATACCATTGTGTTCCTTGATATACTTAGCTAATCTAACCTTGTTCTGATACTTGATGTTCATGAACTCCTGCTGACACTTCTCATCATCTGCATATATTTCGAGCTTCTTGATACGAGCAAGATCTGTAGCCCACTCATCACCAATTTTACTTGAAACCCAATCAGCAAGTAATGGATTACCATGCTTTAAGAATCTTCTCTGTGTGATACCGTTTGTCTTGTTATTGAACTTCTCTGGCATCATCTCATAGAAATCCTTCAGCTCCTGATTCTTTAAGATTTCTGTATGAAGTCTGGCAACACCGTTTACTGAAAAGCCTGCACATATAGCAAGGTTAGCCATCTTTACCTGTCCATCATAGATAATAGCCATCTTCTGAACCTTCTCATTGTTGCCTGGGTACTTGTTCTGAATCTCCAATACAAATCTACGGTTTATCTCTTCTATAATCTGATAACATCTTGGAAGAAGCTTAGAGAATAACTCGATTGGCCACTTCTCAAGTGCCTCTGCCATAATTGTATGATTTGTATAGGCTGTAGCCTTTGTTGTCACATCCCATGCCTCATCCCATGTAAGATCATACACATCCATGAGAAGTCTCATGAGCTCCGCTACACAGATAGTTGGATGTGTATCATTTAACTGGAATACAACCTTCTCATAAAGCTTATTTATATCATCATGATTGTCCATGTACTTCTTTATAGCTGTCTGCACACTTGCTGATACAAAGAAATACTGCTGCTTTAATCTAAGTTCCTTACCAGCGTAGTGGTCATCACAAGGATAAAGTACCTCTACTATAGTTTTAGCAAGGTTCTCTTCCTCCGTAGCCTTAATGTAATCGCCTTTGTTGAAAGAATCGAGAACGAAATGCTGTGTTGGCTCTGCATCCCATATTCTGAGGGTATTAACAACATTGTTACCATAACCTACAATTGGAAGGTCATATGGAATAGCTCTGACAGCTCTGAAGCCATCCTGCACAACTCTCTCTCTTCCATCTTGACCCTTCTCCCAACGTGTGTACCCGCCAAATCTAACTTCACACGCATATTCCTCACGGCGAACCTCAAATGGATTACCATTATTTAACCAGTTATCAGGTACTTCCACTTGATAACCATCCCTTATCTGTTGCTTAAACATACCATACTTATATCTGATGCCACATCCATAAGCCGGGTAGCCAAGTGTAGCAAGTGAATCAAGGAAACAAGCTGCTAAACGACCAAGACCTCCATTACCAAGAGCAGCATCCGGCTCCTGATCCTCGATAGCATTTAAGTCTAAACCAAGCTCTTCTATGGCTTCCTTAATCTCCTGTCTTGCTGACAGATTGATAATAATATTTCCAAGTGCACGACCTGTAAGGAACTCCATTGACAGATAGTAAACCGTCTTCGCATCCTTCTTCTCGTACTCCTTATGAGTTGCAATCCACTGATCTATGATGTAATCCTTAAGACCATAAGCAACAGCTGTATAAATGTCCTGCTGTGTTGCCTCCTCGATAGTCCTTCTGGATACTATTTTTACATAATCCTTGACCTGCTTTTTGAATTCTTCTTTAGAAAATGTCCTATTTTCCATAACTGTTGTCCTCCTGTTTTCGCATCCATATCATATGATGCCATGAGAATAATTTACTTTTATAGGCCTGCCACCATGGTTTTCTATCAAAACCATAGCAGCACAAAAGTTATCTTTATTTTACTTTCTCCACGCCAATAGTTACATCCTCACCATTGATATTCCACTGCTTATTATATCCATCTATTCTACCAAAAATGACATCATTTGCCAATACTTCTGACATGATTTTATCTTTATTCTTTTCCATAATCTGAGTAATCTTGTCATTTTCCGCAATATAGATATTGATCTTATCCATAACCTCAAAGTCAGCTTCTTTTCTCATAGTCTGAACCTTGCTGATAATCTCTCTTACATAGCCCTCTTCGATAAGCTCTTCTGTAAGGTTGGTATCAAGGACAACTGTTATATTGTTATCGTTCTCAGAAACATATCCTTCCATTTGAGTCATTTCGATAAGAAGGTCATCCTTTGTAAGCTCTACCTCAGCATCTCCAACTGTGAACTTAAGTGCACCAGCTGATTCAAGCTCATCCATAGCTGCATTTCCATCAAGTGCAGATAAATGCTCCTTTATTCCGCCAAGCTGCTTACCGTACTTTGGTCCAACTGTCTTAAGCTGTGGCTTGAATGTGTATGTTGTAAAGTTTCTTACATCCTGTGTAAATGCCACATTCTTCACATTTAACTCATCCTCTATAATCTCCTTATAGAACTCTGACAACTCAAACTCTGCCTTGACATACATCTGTCCGATAGGCTGACGATTCTTGATATTTGAAGCATTTCTAGCCGCACGACCCATAACTACGATATCGAGAACTTTCTCCATCTGGTCTTCCAAGTCCTTGTCGATAAACTTCTCATTTACTTCTGGGAAGTCGCAAAGGTGGATACTTTCTGGAGCGTTCTTATCTATATTTCTCACAAGGTTCTGATAGATATCCTCTGTCATAAATGGAATCATAGGAGCTGCTGCCTTGCTGATCGTCACAAGTGCTGTATAAAGTGTCATGTAAGCATTAATCTTATCCTGCTCCATGCCCTTTGCCCAGTAACGGTCTCTTGAACGACGTACATACCAGTTACTCATCTCATCAACGAAATCAGACAATGCTCTAGCCGCCTCTGGTATTCTGTAGTTTGCAAGGTTGTCATCAACCTGACCTACTACTGTGTTAAGCTTAGATAAAAGCCACTTATCCATTACAGGAAGCTTGTCGTAATCAAGCTCATATTTGCTCGGATCAAACTGATCAATCTCCGCATAGAGTACATAGAATGCGTAAGTATTCCAAAGTGTGCCCATGAACTTTCTCTGTCCCTCTGTAACAGCCTTATCATGGAATCTGTTAGGAAGCCATGGAGCTGAATTGATGTAGAAGTACCATCGTATAGCATCTGCACCATGCGTCTCAAGTGCTGCAAATGGGTCTACTGCATTACCCTTAGACTTGCTCATCTTCTGTCCGTTCTCATCCTGAACGTGACCAAGTACGATTACGTTCTTGTATGGTGCCTTATTGAAGAGCAATGTAGACTCTGCAAGAAGTGTATAGAACCAACCTCTTGTCTGGTCAACTGCCTCTGATATAAAGTCAGCAGGGAACTGTTGCTCGAATAAATCCTTATTCTCAAATGGATAATGATGCTGCGCAAATGGCATTGCTCCTGAGTCAAACCAACAGTCAAGAACCTCAGGGATTCTAGTCATCTTGCCACCACACTTAGGACAATTTATCTTAACCTCATCAATATATGGTCTGTGAAGCTCTACCTCTGCGGCCTTTGGATCTCCTGCCATCTCGGCAAGCTCTGCACGGCTTCCAACTGCATGCTGATGTCCACAAGAGCACTCCCAGATATTCATTGGAGTTCCCCAGTAACGGTTACGAGATACACCCCAGTCCTGCACGTTCTCAAGCCAGTTACCGAAACGGCCTGTACCGATAGACTCTGGTATCCAGTTGATTGTGTTGTTATTTGCAATTAAGTCATCCTTCACAGCTGTCATCTTGATAAACCAAGATTCTCTAGCATAGTAGATAAGTGGAGTATCACATCTCCAGCAATGAGGATAGCTGTGCTCAAACTTTGGAGCATCGTATAAAAGTCCTGCTTTTTCAAGGTCTGTTAATACCATCGGGTCAGCCTTCTTGCAGAATACTCCTGCGTATGCTGTCTCCTCTGTCATCTCTCCCTTACCATTTACAAGCTGAACGAATGGAAGGTCATAATTTCTACCAACCTTGGCATCATCCTCACCGAATGCAGGCGCGATATGAACAACACCAGTACCGTCTGTGAGAGTAACGTATGAATCGCATGTTACAAAGTGAGCCTTCTTGCCCTGCTTTGCGATTGTCTCATTGGCAAAATCAAATAATGGCTCGTACTCCTTATACTCAAGTTCCTTACCTGTGTATGTCTCAAGTATTTCATAGGCAGCCTTTGCCTCTACACCGTTTTCTGGATCAGCCTTAACCTGAAGCTTACCGAGAACTGTGTTAAGAAGTGCTTCTGCCATGTAATATGTGTAGCCGTCAGCAGCCTTAACCTTAACGTAAGTCTCTACAGGATTTACACAGAGAGCAACGTTTGAAGGAAGTGTCCAAGGTGTTGTTGTCCATGCAAGAATATACGCATCCTCGCCCTTAACCTTGAATCTTGCTATTGCTGAACGCTCCTTAACATCCTTATATCCCTGTGCCACTTCCTGGCTTGAGAGAGGTGTACCACAACGAGGGCAGTATGGAACAATCTTGAATCCTTTGTATAATAACTTCTTATTCCATATCTCTTTAAGAGCCCACCACTCAGACTCGATAAAATCATTATCATATGTTACATATGGATTATCCATATCAGCCCAGAAACCAACTGTACCTGAGAAATCCTCCCACATACCCTTGTATTTCCAAACGCTTTCCTTACACTTCTCGATGAAAGGCTCCATACCATATTCTTCAATCTGATCCTTACCATCTAATCCAAGAAGTTTTTCTACCTCAAGCTCAACTGGGAGACCGTGTGTGTCCCAACCAGCCTTTCTAGGAACCATATAACCCTTCATAGTTCTGTATCTTGGTATCATATCCTTTATAACACGCGTGAGCACATGACCGATATGTGGCTTACCGTTAGCTGTAGGAGGTCCATCATAGAATGTGTATGTCTCTCCCTCTTTTCTGTTTTCCATAGATTTTCTGAAAATATCATTATCCTTCCAGAACTGCTCTGTTTTCTTTTCTCTCTCAACAAAGTTGAGGTTGGTCGATACTTTGTCGTACATTTTTTGTTCTCCTTCCAATTTTGAGCATCCTCGCGGAGCATTTTTGTTGTATAGGAGAGTTTAATACCTTTCCTATACATAACAAAAAGCTCGCCCTGTAAAAGGACGAGCCATTATCTCGTTAACCACCTATTACACATCGTACGCCTGCAACGCATTTAATACGAGTTTCCCATAACGCTGGAATTGCGGCAAATTCTACTGGAAATTTATGATTGGCAAATCTCTTTCGACTTGCAACTCGGGAGTGATATTCATATGTATCTTACTTGTATCTGCATCCCACCATCGCAGACTCTCTTGGACTTTCCTATACAAACTACTGTCTCCGTCACAGTTTTTAAGGTTTTATTTAGCTATTTTTGGATTATACAACCAAAAATATGAATATGTCAAGCATCTTATGCTTATACGCATACCTTCCCTTTATCCATTTCATATATTTCATCACACAGAACTTTAATGTCCTCCGCATTATGACTTACCAGCAAAATCGTTTTTCCCTGTTTCTTCAATTCTGCCAAAATGCCTCTTACCAAGTTGACACATTCGTTATCAAGTCCGTTCATAGGTTCATCCAGTATAAGTGTTTCCGGATTCTCCATCAATGCCTGTGCAATACCAAGCCTCTGTCGCATACCAAGGCTATATTTTCTCACCAGCTTATTTCTTGCTTCATATAGTCCAACCTTTTTGAGCACTTCTTCAACTTCCTTCTTCCCGATTTTTCTTTTAAGCGAAGCCAGCTCCATAAGATTTTTCATGCCTGAATAATACGGTACAAAAGAAGGAGTCTCAATAATAATTCCTGTATCACTTGGAAAATCTACATCCTTTCCGATTTTTTTACCATCAAAAATCACTTCTCCCTCTGTAGGCTTAACAAAACCCGTCACACATTTCATGAGCATAGTTTTTCCACATCCATTTCTACCTACAAGTCCCGTAATCTTCCCCTTCTTTATATGAAGGTTTATGTCCGATAAAATAACGTCTTTATTTATCTTTAACGATAGATTATTAATATGTATCATATTACTCCTCCAATTCCTGTATCTTAGAAAAATCATAATTATCAATACAAAGAAATGCCACTATAAACAATATAAATATCAGCACTATATAGTATATATACGACCATTCCAAAGCCATGATAGGCTCTCTGTATATCTCATCATAATGAATTTCCATAATCGCATGACTGGTTGGAAAAATCCATCTGACACCACTCTCCATATACGCCAACACATTTCCCACGCATAAGATTCCAGTGGTCAACACGATTCCACCCATACGTGCCTTGCATACGAACCCAACCAAAAGCATCATTGAAATCAATACCAAGAACAAGAACATTACCACTAAGATATTCAACGTTGCATCTATTGGAGTTAAATTATTATATAAGCGTCCTGTAGTAAGATTTGCCACTGTACTTGCATAGTCGTTTGGTGCAAAGATATAGTATTTCGTTGTAATCTGACTCCATGTATCGCTTACAAAGCTTCTACCAATAAGGGATACAGTACTAAAGCCCAATAATGCTACAAGGTATGTTGCCGAAGCCATTATTGCAAATAACATCTGCCCCATTAACCAATTTGTCTTCCCAACCCTATGTATGTAAAACACTGCATTTCCGTCAACTCTTGGAAAATCTCCCATAAGCCCCACAAAAACTATAGGTATAATCATCAACAGAAGCTGCGAATTAGAGATACCGATAAACCCTTCAAATATCTGCAATTCTTCTCCCATCTTATCTGCTGCTGTTGTCAGCTCATTGATTACATAATCATAGGCAAATATAAACATTACCAACACAATAATCATTTTAGGATTGTGGAGCCATTTTATATATTCATTTTTCGCCACTCGAAGTACTTTACTGTTGCCCACAATCGCACCTTCTTTCCATTAGTAGCTTCTTTAATAAACCGCATGCCACTACCAATATAAGTAGAATAACCGAACATGGAATAACCATATCTTTGTCATACAAGAATAATATCTGATAAGTACCTGGATTAATGTATTTGTTCATGTCATAGGAAATAATATTGCCAAGGAAGGTATACATAAAATAATTCAAAACAAACGGAATACATAGTATCAAATATTTATTGTGTACAAACTCTGACAAAGCCATACTTGGAAGGGCAGATATAACTCCCAGACAAAATACTGACATCAGCTTTCTTGCAAAATACTCATCCCACATATTTTCATTTGCCACCACCATGCTTAAGCTTCCAAATACTATATATGCTAAAAGAATTATGAGCCCACTTGAAAAAAGGCTTGATAAATATTTAGAGAACAAATATTTGTTCTTATTTGTTCTAAACAAAACAAATCTTTCTGTTTTATTTACTATAACACATGGTATGCCCACTATAATCGGACAAAACATCCAAAGATAACTGGTATCATAGCCCAGGACAATGCTACTCATAGATATACTGCCACTCTCTAAAGCTTCCTTTACCGTAGCATTATTAAACAACGACACAAAGGTATATTTTTCTCCTGTGAGAGGGTCTATATATATGATAGAACATAGCAACAGCAATATGGCTGCCATAACTGACAGCCAATATGTTTTGCTGGTAAATATTCTTTTCAAAAACAGTACACTACTCATAATAATACTCAAATCTTTCTGTGATATCACCTGTTACTACATCGACATAAAACAACGTGTATTTATCATCATTCTGATTGATGGTAATAATCTTCCACATTGGTCTTAAAACTGCCACGACATCTTCTTCTTCTATGTCATCAGTTTTAACACACTCTCTGTATACTAACTCAACCCCATAGACATCATAAACAGAATTATCACCAATCTTTTCAGATAGAAGCCCCAATGCCTTATCTACTGGGAGCATCTCGGTAATTGTCTCTGTTTCCACAACAGTTCCATTTACCTGTCCGAAAGAAAGCATCGTGTCTGGACGTATGCTTTCTACATAATCAATCTCCCCACCATCACTATCATATTCATCTATATACATGCCAGAAGAAGCATTGGAACCATACTCGAAAGGTATTCCTTTGTAAATACGTCTTGCTTTAAAGCATACACCTTCATATTCTCCAAGATCGATCACTCTGGCATCACCAATACCGAATGTAATATTCTCCGCAACCTCCAATGGAAAGTTCTCATTAAGGTACGATAAAACCTTTTCTTCCAACTCTGATAATTTGATGCTTCCATCCTTAAGTTTGATATCAACATCATCAATCTGCCTTTTACAAGATATATATCTGTATATCTCCTTGTATTCCTTCATAGATGGATGTATTGAGCCAAAGCCATTTCTAGAAAACCAAGTGATACCATGACCTTCATCTACCTGAACCATGTACCCACCTTCTGATGTGTTATTTCCGAATAATACAGCCAAATTTGTCTCATCATATGTTTTACCAATGCATTGCTTCTCTATATCATCATACGGTACCCTTATATCATCTCCTTCTGCCATATAAAAAGATGCTTCTATATATGACTTATCAAAATCCTCCATAAAGAAGTCGTCGATAACCTGACTCATTATAGAAAAATTCTCCAAAAAAGTTCTGTCAAGATAATCTCTATTTGCCATTATCTTGATATTATGTACATCTTCCACCTCATCTATAGATGCTTCAAAATCATGAAATATCAGATTTGTGTACTGTGCATTTTTTATAGACTCTGCATAGGACTCAATTGCAACTTCTGTAGATACAAGCCTCTGAGAGCCGTCGCTTGGCTTTTCATCATTAAAAGTTGAAAACAATACGATTGCTATAATCACAACACAAACAAGCGCCCCCGCTCCTATTATGATTTTCTTCTTTTTCATATTTACCAACACCTTTATCTTAGTTATATATTATTCCTGATGCATAGACAGTTTCGCCTATGCTTGCATTATGCTCTACAGAGCAACGTAAATACATATACTGCTCTGTGAGAATATTGAAATCAATAAACTTCATATAAAACGACTGCTCTCCATTAACCTTGGTAATCATTACACTCTTTGACGAATTACTAATATAATATTTACAGCCATAGGTCGATACCACTTTACCTAGAAGATAACTGCAGTTTCCACTTAAAGTTGTCACTTTAAAGGTCATTTTTCCTGTATATGCAGGTATCTTTACATCCCTAACCATACATCCCGTATTTCCTGGAGTTTTAACTGATGTCCATGGATATGTTTCTGCTGAAACACTCTCCACCATCATAAATGCCATCACCATCGCTAACATCAAGGTTGTAACCCTTTTTAATACTTTCATCTAAAGTACCTCCTCTATTTTTTATTTGCTATCTTTTCGTAAGATTCGAGTAGTTATGTCTTTACATCTACCTCCATTTTACTTTTAACATTATCTTTATCCCAATGTGCACACTATAGATATACATTTTATATACCACTTTACGTATACCTTTTCAATGGACAGAATAGTCTTCTTTTACACCCAATAAGAAGACTATTCTGTCCATTGCTTTTCTCTGTTTTACGCTTATAATATTTAATATAATCATGTGCCAATCATTATTTAGATTGCATTTCGAAATGCAGAAAGGATTACTTATGAAAAAATTTTTAAGGAACTTATTAGCTGCAACTCTTGTTATTATTATTGCAAGCTCGTTTTGCTATGAGAGCAATTCAACAAACTCAACTTCAAGCATTAGCACATATAGCAAGCGCAGTGGCAATGGTCATACTTCTATAGATTAGCCATCTCATCTTTATAGAATAGCTCATCATTTATATCCCCCATGAGTCGGGCTATACAAATGCACCGCTCCAACTCGTTTTTATAATCAAAGCCTTGTTTTTTACTCTCATTATTATTCCATGCTTTATCGTAGAGACTTTGGTGAATTACCATACCTCTTCTCAATCTGAGGGCTAATCTTATTGATTTATCTGCTATGTCATTGGCTTCATGGTATCTTCCCAAGTCACCAAGTAAATTTGACATATATCCCATTAACATTTCGTATATTGCTATTCTTCCATCCTCTATACCTTGTTTCTCCCAATTTTCACAATAATCCCATATTCTTTTGATATAATTGTATGCCTCAGTGTATTGACCATTTTCTTTATACACTAATGACATCTGATATACAAGTGTAACTTCTCTTGTGGTCAAAAATATTTGATTGTCACCTTCAAATATATCTTTCAAATTTACAGTCCCGTCTAGCGCCACTTTCAATGTATTTATACATTCTTCCACCTCTATCCGCCTAGTTTGCCACTTGTTTCTGCTTTCTATTGCTGCTATGACCTGATTATTAATTGGATGCTTATCATCTTTAAGCTTTCTCTTTAATTCTAATAAAAGCTTATCAACATCGTCATATTTAAATCCGTTTGATGCAAAGCGAATTTCTTCATATAACTCTACTACATCTTTCTCTCCTGTGACTATGCCCATATTTATATAATCAGGATATAGACCCAATCTCTTAAAAACCTCTTTAAATATGTACTTTTGTATGGCGACTTGTCCATTTTCTTCCCGTGACAAGGTCTTAACATCGCATAAACCATCAGATAATTCTTTTTGTGTCATATGCATCATTTTTCTTCGTGTTTTAATCACATCAGGTATACAATATACACTGCTTTCTCTGTACATATAACAATCATCTAGCATATAAGCTGATACATTATTTTCCTCATACAAGTCTTTCATTGTTTTTACCTGTAATTCTGTTTCTGCAATAATATCAGCATACTTTTTCTTTCTGTTGACATCATTCAGATATTTTATTAAAAATTTTCTTAATTCAATACTAATTTTCAGCAGCTCTATAAGATAGTACATATGTTTTCTTTCTTTTATTATTAACAATGACCTATCACATAACTTTAATAGCCTTTCGCATATTTCCCTATTATTATCTGAGGTATCAATCATCAATCTACTGCTTATATCCTCATACAAGCATGTCACCAATTTTGGATATACCTTTGTCTTTGACAATTTTCCAAAGGGTGCCTTCTCCATATACTCAAAGAATTCCTTATACATTTTCAGTATGGCTTCAACCGATTCGTAAGGTTTCTTTCTTCTCTTATATTCGACTGCCATTATAAATTCTACTGGTGATAACAGCACATTATTTATATGGCTTTTATCAATATTGGGAACTGTCTTTTTCAAAGCCTCTTCATACATTCCGCAAGCCTTTTTCTCATATTCTTCTCTATTTTTATGGCGTATTATCTGTAGCTTCATAAAAATATAAAACTGCTGTTGAATATTATCTCTGCTGCTGTTTCTAGCATCTTTATCTGATAAGAAATATTTCTCTAAAAGCCTCTCTGCTTTTGCCAATTCCTGCTTTTCAATTGCATTGACAATGTCCATTCGGGTTTTCCATTCTATATAGTCAGCATATTCCAGATAATTTTCATAGCTGCCATTATCAACCCCTAATCTCGACAATAAACGTTTTATTGCCATTCTATCTAAGACTCTTTCTCCACGTTCCACCTTATTATACATATCTTCTGTACATATGCCTTCACATAACAACTTAGATGCTATATTTTGCTCTTTTCTTGCTGTTCCTAGCATTTCCAATAATTTATCATCCATCTCGATCCCACCTTTTTATGTACACCTCTAGCCTTGCATATACATATATTTTACCAAATATTTGCCACAAACGCCATTAGAAATTAAGGTACAAAAAAGCTGGGAGCCTTCCACTTAAGCTCTCCCAGCTTTATGTTCATTTATTTTGCTGCTTTCTTCTTAGCCTTTTCTGCCTCCTTAGCAGCCTTCTTTTCAGCCTTTTCCTGTGCCTTACGCTTCTTAGGGTCGCTCTCAACGATTGGACCTCTAAGTCTCTTTGCACTAGTTACGTAGATGCCACTTACTGTAGCCTTAACCTCCTGCTTTGGAGCAAGGGTCTCATATACCTTTGCATCGCAGATAAGCGACATAACTCTTGGTCCAACCTTAACCTTGATAATAGGTAGCTTAGCACGACGAAGATACTTCGGTGTCTGCTCTGTAACCACCTTAGGCAAACCTGCTTCTGTAAGCTTCGTCTTCTTTTTGTCAATAACGAAAAATGTCATCGTCTGTGCAGCTGCATCAATCTGTGCCTGACTTGCATCCTGCTTCTTCTGTAAACGTTTGCCTACAAAGTAGAGCGCAATAAATGCTACCACTACAACTGCAAGGATTATCAATAATACTATCCAAAATGTATTCATGTTTCCCTCCAATTTATATATGTATTTGTTTTATCTTGTTGGTAATTTAACAATTAGACATATTCTACCATCTGAATGCTTATTTTACAACACATTTTTAGTTAAAAAGGGTTAGATAAGCTCTCTGTTTCTGTTTACCATTCCCTGAATTATATTTCTTGTATACGCTCCCGCATGTTTTCTCTCTTCTTTATCCATAGCTGACAAATCTATAGGTTTGCCATACTCGATTATCACATGCTGTTTTTTAATCTTAGGAAAATGATCTTCGAAGCATGCACTTGTATTTGTGATAGCTACAGGAATTATATAGCTTCCCGCCTTCTCTGCCATCTTCAAGCTTCCTTCCTTAAACTCCAGCATCTCACTTTCCTTCTTACTTCTTGTTCCCTCTGGAAATATAAATATTGATATGCCATTCTTAAGCTTCTCTGTGCCTGCTATAATTGTCTTCATACCTTCCTTGATATTCTCTCTGTCCAAGAAAAGGCAATTGACTAAAACCATCCACCATGAAAGAATTGGAAATTTCTTCATCTCCTTCTTAGATACAAAGCCCATAAGTGGTGGCAATACTGAATAGTTTATAGCTATATCAAACATACTTCTGTGATTTCCAACATAAAGAACTGCTTCGTCCTTAGGAACATTATCGAAACCGATAATATCCACCTTAGTTCCTGCTATACGGACAATAAATCCAAATGCCCATGAAACTATAGCATAACTCATTCTGTCTCGCAGCCTTCTATCAAACAATCCCACCAGCAATATAACTGGGAATATGGGTAGGCTTGATATAAAAAATACACCTAAAAACAATACTATTAGTATAAATCTTATCATAAGTTAGTCCTCCATTTCCCCGCGATAATCCACATTATGTACATGGTTTAAGCATTTTTATCCAATAAAATAAAGTATACACAATTTTAGGAATTATTACAAGAACACCTTTTGATTTTAAGCAATTTATCCATTCCCACAACAGCAAGCCTGATAGCCAGCACTATGGATGCTGCAAGCATTATGTAAAGTGCCACCTCTTTATTTATCAATATATATGCCACAATAATGCACACAAGCCACAGAATAATTATGACTGTTCCTATAAAAGCCGAAAAAGGATTCTCTTGCTTAGACGGAAACATAATGCCGATAGTTGTAAATACAATAACCGATGCTAAAATCGACAGATACATCAATAGTATTTTCCATATAGTTGTACCTGTAGCTACCTCAATAGCTAGAATGGGAATTGAAAATACACTGATATACACAAACTGCGAGCTTATCAGATATACATAATCTCTCCACACAGAATATTTTTTTTGCACAAGAATTCCTCGTAGCTCCTCTGACTGGTTATACGCATATGTGCCCTCAAAGGTCAGTAACAATATTGTGCACCACGCCATCTGAACATCCTGCCCCTTTAGTACGACATATATGTACATTGCAATAATAAAATAGCTATACACGTCCACATGTCGTCTAAACGCCTTGATATATGCTCCTAAAACAGAAACTCTACCCATTCTCTTAAATATCTGGATATAAGTATTTTGTCTCTCATACATATCCGTCTGCAACATCAATATTAGAGAAGCCAATATGGCACAGATAACAAAAAATACACCTGCTGCTCCTAAAAATCCTATCTTATCAGCTATAAATGAATATGTGGCATACGGGCTTGTCCCCTCATTATCAGTATATGCAAACAAAATTTCCTGTAGCATAGTTGGCAGGAATACTATGTATACATTGTAAAGTAGTGTGGCCATGGTGCATAAAAGAAGAATATTTTTGATCTTATCCAATCTAAAAAATCGTATAAGTGCTGTAAGACAAACAAAAATTCCAAAATAAAATACGCGGTTATGGAGGTAAATACTATATTACATATAACTCTTGTAAACAGTTTCATACCGCTGTCTATAAGTACCGCAACAGACATTGACGTGGACAGAATTACTATCGCACTTATAGTTATAACAACCTCATATATAAGCATTGATATATTTAGCTCCCGACGGGTTACAGGCATTTGTTGCGTGATATTTAGGAATATGCCCTTTTTCATAAATAGTACCTTCATAAATACAAATACTACAAATGTCAACATTATAACGGAGCAGCAGTATGTATCCAACACAATAGACGTCTGTTGCAACGAGCTGTCCACATTGTGGAAGAAAAGAGTCATTACAACTGCAACCAGTGCTACAAGCCCTACCATTACCGTCCCTGCCAAGACTCTAAAGATTTTGCTTCTAAGCATACCAAAGCACAATATGTTCCGGTAAAAAAACAGGAAAAACATTTTTACCAAACAGACAATTCTACTATAACTCATACTCTGACTCCTCAAAACCAATCATCCTTTTAAACACACTTACAAGAGATTTATCATCATCATTTAACGGAAGTGGCACATCAGCAAAAATCCTGCCATTATGCATCAGCTCTACTCTGTCACCGATTTTTTCCGCTAACAGCAAATCGTGAGTACATAAGATGATAAGCTTATTTTTCTCCACCATCCTCTTAATCAAGACGGAGCTTATCTCCTTTGCCTTAATGTCAATACCATTGAGGGTTTCGTCTATAACTGTAATGTCACTTTGGATAAGAAATGCCATAATCAATTGAATCTTTTTTACCATTCCATGTGAATAGCTTTCAATAAGGCTGTCTATATGCTCGTCCATCTCATAATACTTCACTAATTTCCCATATAATTCCTCGTTCATCTGTGTGTTGTACATCTTACACATAAGCTTTACATACTCATCACCTGTGAGAAACTGTGGTATCATATTATCGCTTTGAAGATACATTATCTTGCTCTTAGCCGATATATTTCTAACATCCTCGCTCCCTAAATATATCTCCCCTCTTTTTCTTTCCAACAGATCAAAAATAAGCTTGATCAACGTAGTTTTACCACTTCCATTTGGACCTGCCAATACCAAAACCTCTCCCAAATTTCCCACAAACGATACATTTTTCAGCACATCCACCTTATCATATCCAAATGATACATCTTTTACTTCCAGTATTTTTTTATCACCCATCACATTCTCCTTTTCTATGCTGATTACATTACGCTTTCGCCTTGTCATTGTAACTTACCTTATTCCTAATATATCTCTCTTAAATGATTTACTGTCTCCTCAAATATTTCCGCCACCTTAAGAATTTCTTCTCTGTTATTATATTTAGATAATGACAACCTTATGGTTGACCTAGCTGCCATCTCACCAACTCCCATAGCCTTTAACACATGAGAGGATTGAATTTCCCTGGAATTGCAAGCTGAACCTGCTGACACACACACTTCATTTTGCCCTAGACTATCCACCAGACAAACCGCATCCACACCATCAACTACAACGCTTAATATATTTGAGGCGCCCTCTATATAATCACCATGGGCGTGTATTCCTTCTACTCTATTGTGCAGCTCCCTATATAACAAATTCTTAAGCTCTTTTATTTTCATCATCTCTTCATCCATGTTTTCATACATTTCCCTTGCAGCCTCTGCCATCCCAACAATTCCTGCCACATTTTCTGTACCTGAACGCATACCCCTCTCCTGATTGCCTCCATTTATCAGTGGGTAAATATTCGTTCCATTCCTTATATACAGAAATCCAACCCCCTTGGGACCGTGAAATTTGTGTGCACTTACACTTAACATATCAATATGCCATTCATGGCACTCTATAGGTATATGACCATATGCCTGAACTGCATCAGTATGAAACAATACATTCCTTGATGCTGCAAGCTCTCCTATTTCCTTCAATGGCATAACTGAACCAACCTCATTATTGATACACATAACACTTATCAATATGGTATCTGGACGTATGGCTTTTTCCAACTGCCCTACATCTATTACCCCCGCTTCGTTTACATCGATATAACTTATCTCGTAACCTAGCCTCTCTAGGAATTCACAGGTTTTTATAACTGATTTATGCTCCACCCTTGATGTAATAATGTGACTGCCTTTATCTCTTTTTGAAAATGCAGTTCCCACAATAGCCCAGTTATTAGCTTCCGTCCCACCAGATGTAAAATATATTTCCTCGGGCAGTACCTGTAGCGTTGATGCTATCACATTCCTTGCGTTTTCAATTCTTCCTCTACTGGCAATTCCATATTCGTATATGCTGGAGGGATTTCCATAATCTTCGTTCATAATTTTATACATTTGCCTGATAGCATTGTTCGTCATCCTTGTTGTGGCTGCGTTATCCAGATAAATCATATTTCTCTCCTCTCTATGTAACCTCTGCCATTACATATGCTGCATCCTCTAAATCCAGTGCTTCCCTGAATTCTTCTGGCAAATCATCAGTGCAAAATAACTGCTTATTCCCACCATTTATCTTTTCTTTGATAAATGTTCTTAACTCTTCATATACACGATTCATTATCTTAGTTCTAATAATAATGCACGGAGCATCATTCTGATAAAGTTGACTGCTCTTAGCTAATATGTATGTTTCCTTTATTCTTATATCCGCCAGCCCTCCACCATGGACGACATTTTTACTGCCATCTAAAAAGTAGATGCTTATCCCACATTCTTTTTGTCTTTTTTTCATATATCAAATCCCCATCCTCATACTATATCCATTCCTTTTATTATCTTTTTATACTATCTGCATTCCTTACACTATCTGAATTATCAGATACGCTGCGACTACAGCAAAAAATGTTGCATATATCAGCTTTATCTGATGAATATGCTTGGTATACATATTCGATACGTCAAACACATTCCTTCCAACAGCGATAAATGTTGCAATAATAAATGTAGGCAGTGAATATATCACGCTATATAATACAAGATACAGTACTGCTAATACATTGATATCATCGTGAACCTGAATAATCGTAACTATAGTCGATAAATATATCTGACCGGAACACAAAAATTCCGTCATAGCTATAATCATTCCAAGGAGCAACGCAAATATCAAAACATATCTTGATTCAATACATCGCATACCCCATTTTTTTATCAAATCAAAATTGAAGCTACGTACCTTTGACGGTAGCTGGGCACGCATGTCGCTTAGCCTGTCCCTTTTTATTGCTATATAATCATTTATGTTTAACACCATACATATAAGTACAAGTATCAGCATTATCACGTTGATAATTCTTGCAATATAGCTACCGTTGATGATATGTAGCATCTTATAAAATATAGTTCCCAGCAAAATAAATGCTACGCATTTTCCGAGCGAGAAAAATATTCCCATTTTCAGTAGCTTGTCCTTCTTACATTCAAGTAGCATACACAGGAAGAAAATCATTGAGAGAGAACAGGGATTTAATCCATTAATGAGTGCTGCTCCACACACCTTTAATAAATCCATAGCCTTAAATGACTGGTATTCTTTCGAAATATCATTCTCATCTGCTTCTATAATCAATGTATTTCCCCTGTCAGTTGAAGTGATAATTTTTTCAAGCTTTTCCTCTATATTGTCTTCTCCATACAGATATGTATCCCTGACAAATATAATAGGAACTGTACCTATTTCATCCTTTGATACGCTATATGCATTACAATATTTATTCAATAACCCCTTATTGGCAGGTTCTGCTATTGAATACTTATAAATCTCTATATCCTCATATTGCTCTATTATATCCAAACAGTATTCCTCAACCTTATGGCAGCTGACACATGTAGGCGAAAAAAAATACACAAGAGATGATTTTGCACCCACATCAAAAAAATGGATTATCTCATCCTTTTTAATATCCTCATACAGTATGTCCTCCTGCATTCCATTGACATATCTGACTACAAATGGTACGCCTTCAACTCCGAACGACTCCATCACTTCATCTGTAAACGCTTCGTCTGAGTCAACATTCACTCCATAAATTATCTTGTCCTTCATGCGGACATATTCATCTCTTACTTCTGATACATCCTCGTCAAACTTCATACATGAGGCACAGCTAGAGCTATAATAGACAACATAATATTCTTTATCATCAATATTTTTTAAATCTGCTATGGTCGTTTCTTTATATATCCCCTCTTCATCAGCCTGCCTATTATTCAGATAGATAATTCCAACGACGATTACTACAAAAATCAGTACCCCTACTATTTTCCTTACAATATCCTTCATAAATATTTCCTCTACCAGGTAAAGGATTGCATCAGATTTTCATCCGATACAACCCTCCCCTCATTACTTACATTCGGCTTTTACAGATACTCCACTAAGCTCCCATTTCCAATCGCCTGTAAACGATTTTCCCTTGTACACTACACACCAGATTACAAGTCCAGAAACTATTGTAAATGCCAGACAAAGTAATACAGCTAACAAAACTACATACCATGCATTGCACTCAACAAGCATATTGTCAAACTTATTCTTGATACATGCTAATACATTAATCATTTTGTTTTCTAATGCCAACAACATAGCTTTTTCCTCCTTTCCCATAGATTTTTATTAAAGTAGTTATGTAAACAAACCTTTAATAAACATTTTCCCATCTCCAAATACTGGAATCAAATTTATTAAATGAAAACTATAAATCATTGCCAATATCTTAAGAAACAAGCTTCCAGACAACAAAGCTATTATTGCAGATATGCCACCAATTAAACCGCATACAATCGGTCCGGATACCGCTACAATAATCAGTTCTTTTCCTCTTAATTGTTTATCTGGTATAATCGAAAACTTTAGAAAGGAGCTTCCTACATTTACCTGCGATACACCATTTCTCCTTAACAGTAATATATGTACATACTCGTGTATTGAATATGAGCCAATCACTCCTACAAAAAAAATTAAGCTAAAATATATTGCCTCTGTGAATGCTCCGACACAAGCTAATACCACCGCCTCTAATGCTACTATAATAGTTAGCCATTTGAGCTGTTTTGCCATAGTCATAAATATCAGCCACAAGCTGACCTCCTCTATTCTATATGTTCGCTTCATTCATCTCCTCTATCAATCTTTGTCTGTATATAAGAATCCTTTTTGCAAAATAAAATGAAATAAAGCAAAACAAAAATACTACTATAAGCCAGACTAAAATAGGAAATACTGTTCCTGTAAACCCCATGGACATGGTGACTGCCCCGTCGCTTCCTGTTACGGACTCAAAGTATAATGTATCAAAAAAGCATGTTCGCTTTCCATCTGCACCACTTTCAAATAACATTCCCAAAAACGAAATCACCATGCATACCGCTAACGATATAAAGCTAAGCATCGCCGATGTGACTACCCCTGTTATAACTTTCGCATTTTCCCATCTTTTGATAATCGAACTCTCCTTCTTCATACTTCCTCCTTACTTTTTATGTATGATTACCTCTCTGTTACTAAAGTAAACTAAATCAACAGCAAATTCGAGAAAAAGCATGTACAATTTTCAGACACTTTTCGTCATTTTGCGCATCTTTTACACATTTTATTGATACATTGAAAAAAGCCAAATAGGAAAAGCTAAAAAATACTATTTTAAACATTATATTTTTTACACAAAGTATTCTGTTCATGATAAAATTAGGTAATCATACACACTATATACGTTTTTTAACAAGGAGGATTATATGGGTGAAAGAAATCTTACATTATTGACAGATTTATACCAATTAACTATGATGCAGGGCTATTTTAAAAGTAAAAATAATAAGCGTGTTATATTTGATATGTTCTACCGTAAGAATCCAAGTGATGGTGGTTACGCTATTGCCTGCGGTCTGGAGCAGGTTATTGATTACATCAAAAATTTGAGATTTTCCTATGAAGATATCGAGTATTTACGTGGATTAAAAATATTTGATGAGGACTTTCTATCTTATTTGAGCTCCTTCCATTTCTCAGGTGACATTTATGCCATTCCAGAGGGAACTGTCGTATTCCCTATGGAACCGCTGGTTAAGGTTATCGCTCCTATCATGGAGGCCCAGCTTATAGAAACCGCTCTCCTCAATATTATAAATCACCAGAGCCTTATCGCTACAAAAGCGGCAAGAGTATGCTATGCAGCAAAGGGCGATGGTGTTATGGAATTTGGCTTAAGGAGGGCCCAAGGACCTGATGCAGGTATATATGGTGCCCGTGCCGCTGTTATCGCTGGATGTGTGGGTACTTCCAATGTTCTCACTGGGGAGATGTGGGATATTCCTATCAAGGGCACCCACGCACACAGCTGGATAATGAGTTTCCCTGATGAATACACAGCCTTCAAGACATATGCCGAGCTCTATCCTACAGCGTGTATATTGCTGGTTGACACCTATGACACTCTTCACTCAGGCGTACCAAACGCTATACGCGTATTCAAAGAAATGAAAGCTTCAGGAATTGAGTTAAGGAACTATGGTATAAGACTGGACAGTGGTGACCTTGCATATCTTTCAAAGAAGGCTCGCGTACTCCTTGACCAGGCAGGCTTTACAGATGCCATTATCTCTGCCTCAAGTGATCTAGATGAATATCTTATTGACAGCTTAAAAGCTCAAGGCGCTAAGATTACATCATGGGGTGTGGGTACAAACCTTATCACCTCTAAAGATTGCCCTGCCTTCGGTGGAGTATACAAATTAGCTGCTATATGGAATGAAGATAAGGACTGCTACGAGCCTAAGATCAAGCTCTCAGAAAACAGTGTTAAAATCACTAATCCGGGCAATAAAACAGTATTCCGTCTATACGATAAAGAAACTGGAATGCTTCGTGCAGATATTATCGCCCTTACAGGTGAAGCTTTCTATGAGGACAAAGACTTGACCATCTTCGACCCTATCGAAACATGGAAAAAGACAACTTTTGAGGCAGGCACTTTTACTGTACGCGAGCTACCAGTTCCTGTATTTAAAAACGGTATCTGTGTATATCAATCTCCTTCGGTCAAAGAAATCACTGAATACTGCAAGAATGAACAGAAAACACTGTGGGATGAAACTCGTCGACTTGTAAATCCTCATAAGGTTTATGTAGATTTATCCGACAAGCTCTTTGATATGAAGAAAGGTTTACTTTCAGAATATAGCCGATAATGTATATGGAAGTTTGGAGGGTTTTACTATAGGATTAGGGCTTTTGACCCCCTAATCCTATACACCTTTTTTTACTCTATAGATATTTCTACCTTACATTTTGATACATGAACGCCACCAAGCTCCAACTTATATTCTGTCACCAGCTTATATCTCTGCTCAGATACAACCAATATATATTTTTCTGTATCTATACACATATCATATTCTCCCAAGGGTGTACGATACACATCTGTATGCTTGTGCCCTGGTTTATAATACATATTCGTTCTGGTTGTCCCTATCTTTGATACTTCCAATGCTTCTCCGTCAAATTTAAGTATATTTCTAACCGACTGTCCACCTTCAACCTGCTCTGTATATATTACATAATGCATTCCATCTTTTATTGAATGTACACCTGTTGCAGAAACTTGAATATGCTCATCTGTATCATACATATAGCTGTCGAAAGTTATGCGTACATTTTCCCCACTCATCTCACATCCTCCTTTTTTAATAAGAAACTTCCATCTTATTATGTTGTTTAGCTTTTTAATTCTACAGATTATAATGAAATCCGTCAATCCAATTTTAAAGGATTTCACTTTGCCTACTTCCACTCTGTCATGTTTTTTCTGTACCATCTTGGCAGATGATTGTTCTGACATCGCTCATTTTTTCTCTGCTCTATAGCTATGGTGTCTACGAACAATTTCCACAAGTCTACATACTCATCCTGCGACATTGCTTCTATTCTATCAAAATCCGCATCTTCATCGTCAGTTAAAAACCATTGTCCATACTGGGGATGTACTGCTGCCACATGATGGACTGCATCATATATAATCCAGTTTTCAGCCGGGAATCTGTCTGCAAAGTGTCCACATATCATATGGAGTATGTTGCACTTTGGTTCTATTTTAGAATATAGTCTGCCTCTGACATCCGTAAATCTGACAAACTCCCTAAATAAATGGGATTCGTTATATGTTTTTCTGCTAAGCTCAAATGCTCGCATAGCATAGCTGTCTGTAAACATATTAACGATTGCCTTCCCCACCTTGAAGCCTCTCACAAGATAACCAAATAGAATCTCACCTGCTTTTTCATCAAAATTACATGCAACACCCATAGCTACATCATATCCACTGTAACCCATTTTTCTGACAATACTATCCACAGTCTTAGCTACTTTATAACTGTCTGTTTCCACAATGATATACTCTCTAAAAAACTGTGGTTCATAGCTATTAATATTCTCTAATGAAATATTGTCATCATAACAATCCTTATATCTTTTATTTTTTAACACAAAACCGTCATATACAGCTGTAAAAATGCCATCCAGGGTACCATCATGTAACATAACTGTTGTAATCATCTGTATCACCTCACCATTCCAATATCAAACAAGCTCAACTGATGATAACCTGTATTCTCCGTTTTAAATATCTTCTCTGGTGGCTCATTATACACAAGATGATTGACAATATAGTTTTCTTCTATTTTCGTACTATACATCATCTTGCCCTTGCATGTTATAAAATAGAGAGCACGCTTTAACACTACTCCCATATTTTTCAAATCATGAAAATCAATGTTTCCGTGTTTTCTTGCCATAACAATACGTCTTGCACTCTTTACTCCTATACCCGGCACTCTAAGTAAAACTGACAAATCAGCTGTGTTTATCTCAACTGGAAACTGTTCTAAATGGCGCACTGCCCAGTCACATTTCGGGTCTATCTTCTCATTAAAAAAAGGTCTCTCCTCCGACAACAATTCCTCTGCCTTAAAGCCATAAAATCTAAGTAACCAATCAGCCTGATACAATCTATGTTCTCTCAAAAGTGGCGGTTTTGTATCCAGGGATGGGAGTTTCGAATCCTCATTTATAGGGATGTATGCAGAGTAAAATACTCTTTTTAAATCATAATTGTCATACAATGCCTGTGCTACATTCATAATATGATAATCACTCTCAGGTGTTGCACCTATAATCATCTGCGTACTCTGACCAGCTGGAACAAAATATTTTCCCTTTGTACCTACTATATAATCTTGTTTCGACTCTGCCACGCAATTTGTAGATTTATCTGATAAAAGAATATCCTTCCTTGGTAACGCCATGCTTTCTTTATACATCTTAGCCGTACAGTTTCTTATCTGCATAGGGATACGCTTGTCTGTCAGTCCGTGTGTGATTCGGTTATTATGTATGCCTACCTGTATCTCTCTCATAGGCTTAAGTATAGTATTTCTCGTTTTGTGGGGTGCCATAGCTTTTAGTCCATCGCCTGTAGGTAGCTCCAGATTGATGCTCATTCTGTCAGTTAAGTATCCTATGGCCTCCACTAATTCTGGCGCCGCACCAGGTATAGCCTTCACGTGAATATATCCATTGAACCTACATTCCACTCTTAACTTTCTAATAGCCTCATACATCTGCTCCATAGTGTGATTTGGATTTTCCACAACTCCAGAGCTTAGAAAGAGGCCTTCAATATAATTTCTTCTATAGAACTCCATGGTAAGCTTGCATATCTCGTCCGGTGTAAATGTAGCTCGTGGCACATCATTGGACTTACGATTTATACAATATTTGCAATCAAAAACACACTCGTTAGACATAAGTATCTTAAGAAGTGAAATGCATCTGCCATCTGCAGCAAATGCATGGCATATACCACAGGCCGCAGCATTACCCATATCGCGGCCATTGCCCTTTCTCTCAACACCGCTGCTAGTACAAGCAACATCATATTTTGCTGCGTCTGTTAGGATTTTTAGTTTCCAAGAAATATCTCTTATGGCTGTGGCATCCTCATAAGGTACTCTTTTATGTTGCTCAATTATGCCGTTTTCCCCAGTAAAATCCTGCTGTATGTCATTGTCTATTCTAATAATATTCATATAAATCACTTCCAAACATTTGTTCTTGTATGTATTTTACCATTCGAACATCTGTTTGTAAAGTACTTTTTTTTGTATGGGAAATTTTTGAGAACTTTCCTATACAACAATAAAGAAGCTGTTGCACAATTATTTTATAATTGTGCAACAGCCCCTTGACTTAAAAAACTATTCTATTTCTTAAATTACTTCACAAGACCGCTGAGTGATGAAAGACCTTCATAGAGCTCATGGCACTCATCACAAAGATCAACATCCTGACCGTCGATCTCGTATGTATCGCCATCCTTTGTCTGTCCACATAACTCACATTTTACTTCCTTGCTACATCCAGCAAACATCATTGTTGCCATAACTGCTGCTCCAACAAGAGCTACTAACTTAAACTTCTTCATTCTTTTGTCCACCTTTCTTTAGTGCAAACGTTATACTAACTGTAAATATATTCCATATTCACATAGACTTATAATATATATAAATCAAAAACAAATGTAGGCTGACTTTAAAAATGTAACTTTTTATGCCTAAAATGTAACTGTGAATAAAACCGAATAAAACCGAATAAACCCGAATGAATTATAATTATTCATGCAAAATCTCGAATTATATTTAAAATTCAACCCCTGTTCAACCACTTTTTAAGGTAGATAAAACAGGGGTTAAATAATCTATTTTTGTTGTCTGATTATACGATATACAGTCGATTATGATACACCATATTTTTTTGATAGCTGCTTTATATTGTTTCCGTCAAACTCTCGCTTGATAGCTTGATATTTAGCAGCTTTTATTATGTGCTCTCTACGAGGAATATATATTTGCGTTCCACCTAGATATGATGAAAGTTTTATGAGATTTTCAATCCCTATAACCTCCGCCAGTTCTCTATGCTGTTCTTGCAAATCTTCCAACAAAATACCCTTGCTACTCAATTATATCACCTCATTTGATAGCAGTATAATCAAGAATGTTTGTAACTATTTATGCTGTTATTTCCTGATAATAAAGTGCCATCTTCTTGTTATCTAAAACAAATGCATCATAACATATACGACCTTCAACAAGTACACCGTTTATCCCTGGTGGGTCTTCATGCATCTTGTAATCTTCAAGTTTTACAGGTGCTACAGTTGCAACCTTATGACCAATTAAGAAGCCAAAGTTTTCAGGTAATCTCATGCTAGATACCTTAATAACATTCAAGCCATCAAGATTTGAAATTACACCATTAAGCTTGATATCCTGACCGACATTTGTATCAAGTGTGATTTCAGAAGATTGCTTCATTAATAAGTAAATTTCTGGCGATACAATAAGAAATCTTTCTGTTTCTGGAACTTCGTTATTGTCAAGAACTGTATTAGCTGCCACAATCTCACTATATATGTTTTCTTTTGTCAGTTCTATAGCCTTTGGCTTTGTTCCTGCTTCTTCACACATAGTTGCATATATATAGCTGTCTATTTCTGGAACTATAACTTCACGTTGCTGCCTTGACAGTGTAGAGACTGCTGCCATTGTTCCACCTGTCTCGTCTGTATCAAGCTTATCAATTGCATATGTAAAAGCTCTGTCATTACTCAACATAAATTCTTCTGTCGCTGCATCCAAGTTCTGAACCTGTCCATATCTTGAAGCATTTGTTCCAGTTCCGTTTCTGTCATAATCATTCATGCTCGCAGTTGTGATTTTGTACACCTTAATAGAATGTGCACCAGTCCACTCAAAATCATTATTTGTAATAATCTGCTTTTTGCTTGTTGTAGTGAATACCTCATCTACACATGGCAATACCTTTTCAATTAAATCAATAGCCATTTTTCATACCTCCTATAAGCCAAAGGCTTTTTTTATTGTGCTGTCTTCGTCTGCTTCTAAATCATTAGGTGCTTTCTTCATAATGCCACCATATGAAACTTTAGCCATTTGATTATTTACTATCTGACCTATAAGCTTCATCATTTTTTGATACGATTCCTCACATTTTTCAGATGTACTATAATCTAAGAACTCTGACATTTCCTCGGGCAATCCGTCTTTAAATAGCTTTTTTTCATATTTAAATTTTAGCTTGTCCTGCTCAAGTTGATTGTATTGCTTTTTAAGATTCGCCTGGTCTGTTTTTGAATTTTCTGCATTTTTCTGCTGTTCTTCAACTAGACTTTGCTTTATAAGCTCATCAACTTCATTCTGTGAATATTGCTTCGGTGCTTCTCCATCAGAAACAACCTCTTGATTTTCTGTAGCAGTTTCTTCTTGCTGCATCTCCACATCTTGTTGCAAATTTTCAATGTTTTCAACATTTTCCATGTATAGCCACCTCCTAAGTTTCATTTTACAAAACAGCTATAACCATGTAACGAGTAATAATCTTTAATTTTTGCGACAAATATTGTTGTTTGATGTTATCTACAGTAATATAGGACTGTGGTAATATGTTTTATCATTTTTTGTGGAACCCCTTGTAAATGAAAAGAAGTTCACAGTTTTGCACGCAACTGTGAACTTCTTTTTATTATATTATGCCTTTTCGGTATTGTTGTATATACTTGTATATTGTCTTATCTGTTATATGGTATTTTTCTGATAGTTCTGAAACTCTAGCACCTTCCAAATACTCTTGAACTATTCTTTTGCGTTTGGAGCTTGTAAGCAAGCTTGAAGGAGTGGGGAAGTATGTAATATTGCCACCTATAACATCCGATAGTTTTATAAAATTCTCAATTCCTATCAAATCAGCATATTTGTTGTAAGGTGGTGAAAGATCAGAGGGTTTCAGTTCCCTAATCATTTCTTCATCTGTCATAATTACATATCCTTTCCGAACACGCTTACTTTATCCTTTCCTAATGCAAATATAAGCAGGCTTAAACCATCTTTAAAACCTTGTATATATGTCTTCTCTGTAAGTGTTCCAACATTCTCATTGTGTAGCTCCTCCAACTGTTGGTAATGCTTATAGTTGTCACTATCCACACTTTTCAAGTAACCATGTATAGTATCCGCCTTGATTAAATTACATTCATAGTTGATAGTTTGGTCTTGTCTTAGTTCCTGTTCCACCTCATCAGCACGAACCTCTATCATCTTTTCTAAAAGTGTGCCTATATTACTAATATCTATCGTCATATATATGTTCTCCTTTCTGATATGCGTTAAAATTCCGTTTAACCACCCTTTAAATTCGTTCAACTATTTTTGACCTATGAATTATGCCATAAATACTTAAAATCGAAATAAGGGGCAAATTTGAGCTTTATTTTTACTTGCTATTTAAAAAACATGATGTTAAAATCATTTTGTGTTTTTAGATGGTTACCCATCTTTGATAAATAGTTGTTCCCGCAACTATCTATCAGCATAGCCCCTCGGCAAGTTCCCTTTGAACCTCTTTGAGTGTACTAAGTGAAACCGAGGGGTTATAATCATAGGTTATTCTTAACAGCTTTATTGCAGTTCTTAGGCTTTCTTTTCTCGCAAGCTGTATCAGATATCCCAAACACTCGTTGTTCACATCAGGGAATATGTTTTTAAATTCTTCTAAGGTATATTCATTTGTAACTCGTCTTCGTACAAGAATACGGCTTCTTAGCTGTTGAAGCTCTGAACTCTTTGCACCCGACACCATCTGATTATATATCTTGTCATTACCTGATAAGACAATACCCACATGAGCTTCATCATTAAGATTTCGTAATGCTTGGACTGCTGCCATTGTCAGATGGTCAGCTTCATCAACTATTATAAGTCTGTTGGTATCCTTAAAATAGTTGACTAGCTCCGTCATTAGCAAATCTTTTCTGTTGTTCATGCTCTTACCTATCTTTTGCGATATTAGCTTTAAGATGGCAACAGCAGAGGTGGTGCAAGAATTTGCTGTTATCATTACAACACCAACATTGTTTTCTTTGTATCGTTCAAGTGCCGTAGTCTTTCCAGCTCCTGCATCACCACATACAAGAGCTATATCATTATTTCTATGTGCGTATGAACATACAAAATTTGTTATAGTGGTGTTTTGTAGTCCCTCATAAAATCTGACACACTCAATATTAAATTTTCTTCTTTCAACCAATTCAAGATACTTGTTAAGAACCCTGTCTATTTCCTCATTATTCCCCTTATATGTACCTTTGATAAACTGTGATATAACAGCGGTTGAAAGGTCTGTTTCCTTAGATACCTGTTTTTGTGTTTTGCCCGATATCTCCATGTAATCGGTTAATCTCTGTATTGTCTGCTTGTACATCTTTAACCTCCTAATGCCCATTTTTTTATAAGTCTATCTGTAATGGTATCTTCTTTCCTGTGGTTCTCAGAAGCATTTAAAATCTCGTTTTGTTTACTCATCACAGGATTAATCTTTATTGCAACATCAGTTGTATCATTATCGCTATCAGTCACCGCTAATACATCTGCGTTATCTTTTGACTTCTGGTATTGCAATCTTTCAAACTGTTCTTCTGCAACAAGACTCATTATATCCTTATCTCTTATAGGCTTCATTTCTCTTACAAGTTTCCTTGCCTTTTTCTTCTTGGCATTAGCACGCTTAAAGTCTTCATCAGTAGCATTTCCATATGGTGTTACAACCTTTGGAATTGCTACACATATAGCATTAACATCCATATCAAAAACATTAAGCTTATCAACGTTCTCAGGGCTATAATTTATTATAACCTTTTCGCCTATGTGGCTTAAAAGTGCTTCATGTGTGAATTGTCTAGTCATAAAGCTAATACCATTCTTTGTAATAGTTCTTTCCTCAAATGTACCACATAATATATTTAATATGCTGTTGTCGTGTAGTACTGTCTTAGTATGTAAATTTTCATAATACACTTGATTTGGAGTTTTACCCTGACAAGTCTTTCCTTTGCTTGCTCTGTTATTAAAGTCATCTATCCACTCATACAAGAGCTTTATAAAAACATCCATATCAGGGGCAAGTTTTAATATATCCTTGTTTGGTATCTGCATACGCTCTGGTCGTTTCTTTGCATCTCTTCCTGTGTATGTATTGAACATCTTACCGAATCTGTCTTCAAATGTTCTAAACGTTCTTTCGCATATCTTAGACTGTCCATGATATTTCTGTGCATACATACTTTTAATACCTAACTGATTAACCAGTGACAAAGGGAAGTCCTTACTAAAGTATTTACTTCGGTAATCCTTACCATTATCGAAGTATACACGTTCGGGTATACCATATTTTTCGATAGCTTGTTTTAAACACATCTTTATAACTGTTGCGTTCGGTTCTGCATCTCTGCAGATAGCTCCAACGATTTTCATTGACCTTACATCTTGAAAGATAGTGAGCCACATTCTTGTTATCTTCTGACCTGTCGCATCCTTTGTAAATACATCTATACGGTGATGGTCTGAACACCATATCTCATTTGATGAAATAGTCGTAACATCTCTTGACATATCGGGTATACATTTGTCATTGAAGGCTTTTTCTCCGTCTCTGCAATATATGAGTACATTCTTTGGTATTGTTTTAACCCTTCTTCTAAATGCTGATACACTTGGTATGTCATTAAAACGCTTTTTTGTGTAATCATAGCAAATCTGCACACTTCTTTGATTTTGGTTTAAGTACAAATCTTTGAAGAATTCCCATGCTTCATCAGATATGGTTGATTGATGACTGTTTTTTCCTCTTGTGTCTATAAGTCTTTCAAAGCCTCCTTCTTTAAATTTTCGTTGCCACCTTAAGAGCTGTGACCTTGTTACATCAGAATCATAATTTTCATTAAATTCCTGTAAAAACTCACTTATTGGAAGTGGAGAGTGTTTATACTCTATAACAGCTCTTAACTTAAAATCTGCCTTTTCGCGCTCCTTTCCTGTGTAGTTTTCTAACATATGTTGCAGGTTGATTTTGTCCTGATTAACATTATTAAACTTGTCTTGGGCAGCAGTCGGAAGAGATGATAATAAAACCTGTATTTGATTTCCACCTTTACCTACTCCGTCAATGTATCTATACTCAACTTTATTATTATATATTTTTCTATATATTGTCGGATAGCTACAAGATAATAAGTCTTTACATTCTTTTACTGACAACCATATTTTTTCCAATTTTACCACTCCCTTTTATTTTTCTGGTCTTCTAATACGGCTGTAGTAAGTGATGATGGTTCAATATCTAATGCTGTTGATATCCTAAATATCGCATCAAATGATGGTCTTTTAGTTATATCACTACACATCTGCGATATGTATACTTTAGTTAAGCCTGTTTCTTTTGATAACCATACCTGTGTTCTGCCTAATTCTTTTAGTCTTCCAAGTACAACTTGTCCAAATTTTGTTTTTTCCTCAATATAAATAGCCATCTTGGCTGAATTGTAAAACTAAATTCCGTATGAAAGATTAAATTCCACCATAGAGTGAAAAATGTAAATTATTTAAAAGTTTTTTATTACAAAATCCATAAGTGGTGGTAGAATAATACTATATTTTTCTTCCGAAATCATATTT
>JAFQVJ010000069.1 GCA_017408025.1 Lachnospiraceae bacterium | reverse complement strand
TTCATTTTTTCTAAGCGCATTTATGACTATAGCATCGCCCTCATCTGTTCCACCTACATATAATGATACAACTGTATCCTTTTCTGGCATTGCATACATTATATTTCCAGTTTCAGGCATCCACTTAAATTCGTAGAGCTCACTTTCTGACTTTTTCTCTTTATCTATGTCTAGCTGCATCTTTATATATTCTTTGTTAGTTTTCACAACTTTTCCTTCTAGGCATCTTCCATGAAGTTTTTCATTATGCATTGGTTCAAGTCCATATAATTTGTCTGTACCTGCCTCATATATGAACACTAACTGAGAACCTTCTGTTTTTACAGTCTTTGAACAGATATTATAACTTGCCCCTTTATACGAAACACTATCTCCTATTTTGAAGTTGTAAAAACTTCTAAAGGTAATACCTGTATAATCATCAGAAGTAACAGTAGTATTTTTTTCATTCAGCTTTCTCACACTATAATCAACCATTTTTACAAAACCAGCAATGCTTGCCTTGTCTATCTTATCTTCTGGTACACTTCCTTCTTTTTTATATCCTGCCGTAAATGTAGGCTTGTCAGCTGTTTCATCCACAATTATAGGTAGTCTATGCCTAGATGCTATTCTCTTTATAAACTCCCATGCAGTTTCTTTATATCGGATGATTGGTTTATCTATTGTTTTTGACGCATACTTTGCTTCATAGTAACTGTTTACACCGCTAGCCTTTTTTATAGCGCCCTTAACAACATTTTCATATGTATCCTCTATTTTCTGATAGGACTCTGACTCTACTTCTTCCTCAAGTTTAATTGATGCTGAAACCAATTCAATATTAACAACCCCCGAACTTTCTCTAGAATTTATACAACATTTTGCTATGTAACCTTTGAATAAAGTTCCACTATTTCCATCCTCAGAACTCTTTATAGTTATGAGCTTATCTTCCACATTCTTTATGATATTTTCTGGTTTTCCATCATTTTTTACTCTTATAGATAATCTGGCACAGCCGTGTTCGTTTGGCTTTACCATAATATTCAAATCTCTTAATTCAAATTCTTCACTTATACCACTTATCTTTATGCTGTCATTTGATATTATTCCCATACTTTTCTCCCTGTCTTAAACGAACTAATTACTGTCCTGAACTTTCTATTGATATAAGACCCGCACCACATGTGCATATCATGTTTGAATCTGTTGTCAAAGCTGGCATCCCATCTACACTCACTTTTGTACTTGTATTCATCCAACATCCTGCTGGTGTACATGGCTTAGGCGCTGCCGGAACCACGTTACATTTTCCAAAGCTACCTATATTAACTAATGGTACACAATCAATCTGTGTTGCAACATTCTTGCCACTTATCTTAAGCGTCTTTGGTACTGGTACATTTAATGTGGCTGGTGTTGTTCCAAATGTACATTTTATTCTTGCTCCTGATACTACATACTCTTCCATCTTCTTATACCTCTCTACGATTCTGTTTCAACTGATACTACATGTATTCCACGTGCTCCTCGCCTTAATACACTTTCCAGAAATTCTGTCTTGACCACAATGTGATTTTCAGTGCCTTCCCTCGCTCGAAATATGAATTTATCTTCTTCCACTCGGTTTAAATCAATCTTCGGAGTTTGTGCAGTATTTCCATATCCCACCTTTTGCTTTTTAGATACTAAACAATCTTCAAGCGTTAAATGTGGAATAAAATACTCGAATACTCGCTCTTCTTTTCTTTGCACAAAATATATCCTTGTAAATCCTATATTCGGTTCATATGCCTCTATACATGTCTTAACCATTTTGGAAACTGCAAATACTGGCTCTGTTATGATGTCTGCTGTGTATATATCAGCATTTTCTTTTATTTCAAGAGCATATGCTTTTTCTAAGTTGCTGTACTCGCCTCTGTATATGCTCTCCACATCAATCTTACCAAACCAATTTGTAGGCTTCGGCATATCTGTGTAGTCTTTATCTATACTTAACAAATAGTAATCCATCATAGTCTCCTACATTTTAATATTTGGCGCCTTAAAGTCTACTTTACTATTAAGCGTAATAGATGCAGAACCACCTTGCTTTAACAATACCTCTTTATTACCAACAAGATCCATCTTTCCGCTCTTGCTCAATAATGTCACATCTTTTTTACTTGATAAGCTAATCTCTTTATTAGATTTGATAATGATACCTTTATCATCATCAATTACAATATCCATTCCATTATTGTTTGTGATTTGCAACTTCTTTTCTTCAAATCTAATCTCCTTCTTAAACTTATTTCTTATAAATTTAATGTCTGGATTGTCTCTATCTGCACCGCCCTCTAGATGAACTGCACTTATAACATATGCATCACTCTCATCTTCTGTAGGCATATACAATCTAACTTCATCATCCTCTTCTGGCATACAATACCATCCTGTGCCATCCTGAGATGTATATACTGTAGCAAATGTGAATTCTCTAGGATCCTTTACATTTATCGGAGCACCTTTACTATCTACATCACAATCAAACTTTATCTTCAATTTTTCTTTTTTTACTTCTTTAACTTTAGCACTAAGAGATGCACCTATCATTTTCTCATTATAGATTTGTGGTACTTTAAATCTCTTTTCTTCTGCAAGCTTATATATATGATAGAATACGCTTGACGAGCAATTGCTTTCATCTTCAGATCCTACCCATGTCACTATATCTTCTTTTGACTTAACTCCCCACATAGAGTCAACACTGTGTACATATAATGATTTTCCATCTATTGATACCTTACTTCCTAATTCAAAATATTCTCTTGTTCTTACTTCTATCATCTGATAATCTTTTTCAGAAACATTTTCCACACCTAATTTTTTTGCAACTAGCGAACTTAAAATATTCTTTTCACTCTTGTATATTTTTGTATCTATAGAGCCACTGCCTCCATCAGCCATAAGTCCTATATTTAGTGAAACGCCAGTATCATCAGAATCGGCTGCTACTGTAATAAGTGGATGATTATTCATCGATGCAACTCTCTTTAAAAACTCGTAATCTGTTTCCAAATACTGAATCAACATTTTGCTTTCTGGTTGCTCACTATCATTTAAACCTTTACCATTATTTATCATAATATTAGCATTCTTTATATTATTTTTAAAATTTTCCTTTATATTGGCTTTTATCTCAGATAATTTTGTATCGCCATTTTGGAATGTGCGTGTTTCTTTCTTTATATCAAGTAAATATGTTGCACCCACTAGATTTACTGTTACTTTCTTTATTTTCTCTAAGCTTTCACAATTTTCGAGTGAAATTGTATCTATTACACCTGTAAAAATAGTTTTTTTTGCTTCTTCATCCTCTTTCTCACCTATTTTTATAGCTACCCACGCCATACCATCATCATCAGATATTATCTCTTTCAATTCCTTTTTGTCAGTTGTACACTTAATAGTTGCTCTGCCGTGCTCATTTACCCCTTTGTGAAAGGTTATCTCATTTATTTGTATGCCTTTCATTCCGTCTATTTGAACTACATTATCTCTCATTTTTTATCCCTCCTGAAAAATTCCATTTTGAACTATTTTTTTACCCAAGCATCCTACGACATCTAATGGATATATTTTAGATCCTATATAGAATCTAAATATCCTATCATCTATATAAATAAAATATATATAACCATAAAAATCAACTTCACCATTTTCAATCATCACTCGAAACACATTTACAGCGCCTTTGTCAATAAAGAACTCTTCCCACTTATTTGCCTCAATATCACCATTTTTGCGTTCTAGTTCATCTATATAATCATCGTAAAAATCCTCTAAGTCCACATATTCTTCCTTGTCAATTCCCAATGATTCCTTTGTGCCTCTTTCTATAATGAATACAAACTTTTTATCCTCTGAAACAAATTCGACATATTCATCCATTTGTTGAACATTAAATATTTCATCTTCACAATGACCTTCAATGCATCCTTTTGGCAAATAAATGCTCATTTCACCATTAAAAAAAGTATAATTCTCGAACTCTACCTTTTTATCAACAACATATATCTCACTTTGAAAATCACCCTTTACCGTACGCTTAGGTGCTAACAAGTCGTATATATTCAACAAATCTATATACTTCTCCTCATCCTCTTCCGTCCACATTTCCCTATCTCCTAATCCACTATCATCCTTCTCACAGGCATTCTGCCCTGCATTCCACTTCCTGTATCACCGCGCTTAGCTACTTCGCTTATTTCTATAAGCTTTCTGTATATTTCCTGATTGGTGTACGCCCTATTTTGCTCACCTAATCTTTTTGATATATAACACTCTATTAACTCACGCTTTATGTTTTCTTCCTTGATACATTCCGTTGTGAATACCACATCATCTACATTGGTCAGCTTATATCCCATCATGGTTCTGCCGAACTCCAGTAAAAAGCCTGGATTAAATGTTGGTTTGTCTATGGCTGAATACTTTGTCTCCAAAGTATTTATAGTATTATGGATAGTTGCATAATCTCTTAAATCCGTATACTCATTTCTGAGTATAGCTCCTTCGTTTAAGATAAATCTGCATATTTCAATCTCATTGTCGTGCTTTGTTTCCTCTGTATCTAATACGAACAAAGCTTCTAGTTTTTCCTCATCTAGCTTCATTTCTTTTTCCATGAAACGCACACGAAGATACTGAGTTTCCCTATCTGGATGCACATTGATACATGTGTCTGTATCCATATGGTACAGTTCTCCATTGAACTTGATTATGCCCTTAGTTACGCGTATAGTTGTTCTATCCACTATGCACACCCTTACTCCTGATAGGATTCCATCAGAGTATCTATCATACAATATGTCAAACATATTTCTTGCATACATAGATACGTTGTCTAGCATCTTAGCTTTTAACACTACTCCCCCTGCAAACACGGGTTTGTTGTTATGAAACATCATTATCCCTCCATTTACTTAGTTCCATCGAAGAAATCCACTTCCCAGATATCATTTTCAAATGCAAAGAATTCTTCCTTGCCTATATATAGCTGTGTTCCAGTTCTAGTGATTGGCACTACATAGAATCCCCACTGGTCAGCAGTGGCAAAAACAAAGAACTTCACCTCTCTATCTGTGATGTTATCCGTATCCTCCTGATAGATGTATCCCTTGTACATACTCTCGATTTCTTTGTATGTAACAGGTTGATATTTACCAACCTCGTTTCTATAGTTGTATCTAAATTTCTCTTTACCATATCCGTCCTTTAATATAAGCTCTAACTGACGTATATCCTTATTTCTCGAAATATATCCAGCAGTAACTACCTTGTCCAACGAACAAATTAACTGAATTTCCTCATTTTCATGAGTAAATGCTGTAACTGAATATGGTATCATCGGCATACTGTAGTTGAGATTTACATCTGTAAATCCAATCTTTCTGGCATTTACATACTGTATAGCGCCCTTTACACATGCAAGCTTAAGCTCTATAATGCTTGCACTATCATTACTGTGCTGCTTAAATTCTATACATTTTCCAGGTATAAATTCCTTCAAGGCTTCTCTAAATATATCGATTCTACATGACTGACCAGTCAGTTTTATAATAGAATAATTATTAAGCGTTCCATCCTTGAAAAATCTGTTCAAGAATTTATTTACAACCTCATATATATCTGCCTGCAATAACAGCTCCACTTCCTTGATATTAAATATAACATCTGGGAAATCATGATGATATATAAGTCTTCCTTTTTCCTTAACTACAAGATTCCATCTGTCTATTCTGGTTATCTTCAAATCTTCATTTTCATCATCATAGTTTGACTGGAATCTGTTTCTAATGATACCTTCATTCATATAGAATTGCTTCTTCATCTTATCAGCTATATCAAACAGGAAATAGAAGTTGTTTTTAACCATGAAGTACTCATCTCTTGTGTGATTCTCATAATTCTTAAACTTTGTAGGTATGATTTCTTCAGCTTCCTCATAGGCTGCTTCTAACTGTTCATACACCTTATCTTTTCCATATTCATCTACATATCTGAATATATCAGCCGCTGGTATTCTTATCAGCTCATCCAAACGGATACTTTCATGCTTAGAATAATAATTAGCAAACATTATCTTTATGTACTGCATTATTCTGTATGTAATATTGTTACCACCGAAATTAGTATCACCATTTTCATATGTAGTTTCAATATTTACATCATATGCTACTGAATTGTTGCGTATCATAAATGAACATGATGAAAGATCTGTCGTTCCACCACCACAGTCAATAATCAATGCCTGCATATATTCACTGTCATAGTATCTCTTTTTTTCAATAAGATTTGCTATAGTGTTATATACTACAGCAGTTCCTTCATCAAGCATATGATCTGTTTCTATAACATATTCGTTTAGTATCTCTTTAAACATCTTGCTATACTGCTGCTTCAATTTAACAGGACTTGTAAGATGTAAAATCTTAAACTTACATTTAAATCTCTGCTCTGCAGTCTTTATAACATATTCAAGATACTTCTTTATAATAGTATATCTAGGTACTGTTGTAACATTACCCTTTTTATCTATGATTTCCTGCATAGCATTATAGCTATTTGCCCATCTTTTTATCTCGTAGAAAACGCTAAAAGTCTCATCATAGTACTTTATCTTTGTTTCCTTCTGAGCATCATATCCAAACTTATACTTTACTTTTTCGGGATTGCTACAATCTGCTACACTAACAACTGTAGGCAATAAAGGCAACCAAGGTCTGTCATCTCTTGTAGTATCGTTAAATGTAACTAAGTTGATATCATCAAGCTTAATACATCCATTAAGCATATCATGCTCATTTGGCTTAGATATGTAGCCATAATCAAGATATGCACCAGCTGTAGTATTGGATGTACCAAAATCAATCGATAATATAGCGTCTGTTTCCTCAGCCTCACGTATTTCAATCTCCACCAATGGCACCTTATAATAATTAAGCACTGCTGCTGGCATTCGCTCTAAATCATAATATGCAGAATATAAATAATCCGACTCCTTCTTCTCAAAGAACATCAGATAATAATGTCTATGCTCTGCCATAATCACTGGTATCTCATCACTCTTAGCCAAATAATATTTAGGATTTTCAGCACCATCTGATACCAGATTGAATATTCCACATAGCTCATTGTCCTCGCTTATAAGCAATACATTAGACTCTCCTAAATGATTAACTACAGCTTTACTTACACCATCTCTCTTTTGATGGTCAATTTCAACCTGATATCTATCATTTGGTGACATGGCTAGATTAGAATATACTATCAGCTTTGCAGGATTTCTTATAGTCCCTTCATCCCTCAACTGACTACCAAGCTTACGCTTAATTATATCCTCGACACGCTCATATCCTCCCTCTTCTCTCTCATAGATAAAGAGAGTTTCCTTCTCTCCTCTAAATCTAAGTATAGTTTCTATAAGCTCATGTCTATTTAGTGTATTTGTTATTCCTTTTATGATACGTTCTCTTGTACATATATCGCGAAGCTGTACTGTCGTCATCTCCTCAAGCTCTCTCTTCTGATATGTCTTCGAATAACTCTCACTGCGCTTTTTATTATCACCTATATTAAGATTAAGTGTATATCCCGCCATATTATCACTTCCTTATCTCTGTATTTATCTAGTACAGCACTACTGAACCTTCCTTCATCAATTCGTCGTTGCCTATTATTCCAAAATGTTTTGACCAATATATTCTATAATTGAAATCAATAGGCATAAACAGCTCTATCAATACATTCATCTTATCTATATATATATCCAATTTCCTAATACCTGCAAAGATAAGAACTTCATCCTTTAGTACAGTATTATAGTATATATATCCGTCATGAAAGACGCCTAATACTGCCTTTCTAAGCACCTCAATACTTGAACCTGTCTGATACATATTGATTAGCTGTGTTATAATTGTTTCCTGCTCGTCCAGTTCAAACAAATGCCACTTATCTTTTATGCTTTCTCCAAAATATCCATTTTCAATATCTCTTTTTATAAATAATCTCATAAATTCATGCTTATTCATGCCTGTATATATATCAAGATTATTTATGTAATGAAGCATACAATTAAGCAACTCTTCCCTCAGTTCAACATGCTCATAATCATCTGGTTTAAACAATTCATTAAAGATAAATCCGAATCTATAAAAAGGATTAACCTCTATTTCTTCATTGTCCCTATCTATTTCATAGTTGATATAGTTCATTGCCATTTCCATGTATGGTGAATATACTTCCGCTTTATGAAATGTCAACTCACTTGTATCAATATTTCTTCTCTTAGCCTTTATGGTCGCGTCCCAAATATAGTTCACTATTCCACTTCCCTTCTGACAACACCTATACACCTCATATCTGGTATATATTGCTGCAGCTCTGATACGATAAAGCTTATGATATCTGATGCCAAATAATCTTTCTCGTATTTATAGTCATAATATACCACCAATACCTTATCTACTATATCTGCAGCACGTATTTCATCAAATATTCCATCGTTGACAGCATATGTACTACTTTTATCCAGAATAGCACTGTTGGCTACCTCGCAACCATATATTTTAAACATATCTGATGCCTTGAATGATGACAATACTCTCATCATCTCACCTTTTGTTCTAATGGCTTTACAACGTTCATTCAAGTATCCATTGCTAAAATTATCAGATGGACCATTATCAAATATTTTATGCTCATATACATAGTTTTTTCCATCTGTAGCTGGATGTAGCTTGTACATAGGCCATTCTGATATTTCGTTTTCAGGAATGATTACAGATACATGCTCCGCCTGTCTTTTAACATATCCGTTATATTCATCCATAAAGTCTGGTATATAACAATATGAAGGCAAATCATATACATCAAATCTATGCTCATTAAGAACATTATCAAAGGCTGGTATAGGAAAATTAATACTCTGTACATGTGTATATTCCAAATTCCACACTGGAAATACGTCATCTACTCTGTATTTCTCATACTCTTCCATATCAACCACTATTCTTTCCACAAGTGCATCCTCTGATATACTGATAGGTGTATCTATCATAAATGTTACAAATTTGTGAATATATGGTAGGTTTGGCGTTGTCCACTCCAAACCATTTTTTACAAATACATTATATAAATGCGCAACTATATCCTTATAGCTATCATATCGTGCGATTCGTACACGGATATCTACTACACCCTTATCTGTATATATTTTTCCGCAAAATCTTCTATTTGAAGAATATAATTCATCCAAAGCCTTAAAATCACATTTGAGGAACGTCTTTCCTATCATATAAGGCTTACCCTCTTGGAATGACTTACATATATCTTCAACTTGTGGAATAGTTCCATTTACATCCTCCATAGACATCGGAAACATAAATCTATCAGTTACATCATATTCATACTGCTTCATTATTGTTCCGCATATAACAGGTCTAGTATGGTCAACTGTCATCTCATCAAAAAAATCCCTTCTGATAGTTTCTATTTGTCTATCCTGATAATCAACAAGTTCTCCAAACACCTGACTTATTATATCTCTAAAAATCTTTCTGTCTTCAAGACTCTGTATATTATTTATTCTCCTATTCAATAAGTCCTTCATTCCAAACACCTTTATATATTATTGTTCTGCAGTTTCACTTTCCTCTAACTGCTTCAATATCTTTCCTATCTCATTAAGCTTCAGACGCATTTGTCTCTCTTTATCACTTACACCAGCTTTTTCGTATGCCTCCTGTGCATATTGGTATGTAAGATAGGCCATATCATAGTCTCCTTGCTTCTCATACCCTTCAGCTTCTTTTGCATACTTTTCTCCATTTATTGCACTAGTGATACATTCTTGCAATTTTACCAAATCATCATATATTATCCCTGATGATATTCCTGCCTTCGACAGTTTTTCCGCAACAGCTTCGCATATACTCCAAGCGTCATCATATTTGCTTTCATCAAATTTTCCTGCTGCCTGGGACACTAGAGCTCTCATTTCCTCATTAAGTGTATCCGTATTTACATCATCAATCTGTTGCTCGATAATGGTTATCTTATCTTCCATATCACTTATCTCGCCAGCATATGTGGAATTTCCAGCTTTCTTCAATGCATCCTTCGCATTGCTATATGCCATCTTTGCATCTTCATAGTTGCCAACCTTTGCATAGCTCTCAGCTTGACTTTCATATGCCTTGCCCTTTATATAAAACAATCTACTACTTACAGATGACAGAAATGCATCATATTCATTCAATGTTGTATTTAAATTCACATTTGAATTAACAGCCGCTGCTATAGATGTTTTTAATTCCTCATATACTGTTTCGAACTTTGTTCCATCGAAATTATATATTATAATTCCATATGCTTTTGCAGCATCTACTAAATCTCTGTCATTAGATGTATTATTAACCTCAGTCTCAAATACACTCTTCGCCTTTTCTAAAAGAATATATATTTTATATTCAGTTTTTAAAGACTCATATTCATCTAAAAATGATTCCTTAAAGCTTGCCAAGTCCTTAGTAGCTGCGCCATCTATGTATTCTTCATTAATTTTATGTACCGATGATACCGATAATACTTTATCATCTACTCCATCATTTTCTACTCTCTCATAGCCTTTTTTTCCTACAAGACATGTTAGCATCTTGCATGCCGCCACATATCTATCATAACAGCTTTCTGCTGATACATAATCTGCTCTATATTTTAAAAGATTAAGATAGTATTTTGCCTCTATAACCTTTTCCTTTGACAATTCACCTTCTGAATCAAACTCCTCGTATATCTCTATTGCCTTATCATAATTGCTGTTGCCATCTTCGTCCAATCCTGCCGCCATATCCTGTACAGCAAGTTCAATGTTATTCCACATAGAATCTATCTTCTGATACAGCATAAATTGACTTATACCATATGCAAGCAATGCCATGAATATTAAAATTACAATTGGTATTACTATCTTTTTTACAAGCTTTTGATTTCTCTGTTTATTTGGATTTAAGTACACCTTATCAATATATATACATGCAAATGTGTAATTCTGAATATTCCTTAATCTCTGACTGAGAATAATCTCCTCCATACTTGCGCATACATCCTCTGGTGCCTTTGCGTCTTCTATAGAATCCAACAATTCTGCAACACCTGTATTCTCCCATATTCCACATGTCATAAGGGAAATTATATCTCCATCTAACATCTTTGTCTTCTTAGACACATATGGTTTAAAGCTACCTCTTTGTCCTACATAACAGTATAGATTATGTCTTTCTTCGTGAGCCTCTATTTTATCAAGCGCCAAGTCTCCCCTCTCAGCCATATTCTGACTTAAAGAGTGGTCTTTACTATGATTTATTATTCTACCATTTCTCCAATGATACATTCTCACATTTCCAGCATTAGCATATCTTACCTTCTTATAATCTGTTATAACTACCAATATGCTAGCCTCTAATCTAAATGTTCCTGATTCGCGCAATAATATCTGATGAGCCTTCTCCAAGTAACGCTTCATCTGACCCTTTCCCATACCTGGGTTTTGATAAAATTCATCAATGACTGTAGAAACTGCCAATTTAGCACTTTCCTTTACTTTATCATTATCTATGCCATCAGCTATACAGTAGCATGCATAATTATCAAGCTCTACAAACGCAAAATAATCTGCATTTATCAACTGACTTCCCGCTTCTGATACAAATTTTGTTCTTATTGCTGAATTCTCTTTTCTCATCTTCTCATCCAATCCTAGTGAATATCTAATATAACGACTGTAGAATTATCCTTACTCTTTGCGTTTTTATATACTATAGTATTCATGATAATCTCAGCTTTTTGCTGCGCATTACCCTTCCTCGACAGTATATCCTCCATCTCTATCTGCGACAGTAATTCTACGCCATCAGAATAGAGCAAAACTTTATCACCTACTTTTAAGTTAACAGGTTTATCCATTTCCTCTGGATTTACAAAGCCATCATGGCCAACATAATTCATAAGCCTTCTATTCTTATTACTTCCCAATGCCTGCTCTCTTGTTATCTTTCCAGACATATATAATTCTTCTAAATAGCTTTCTACATTATGCTTTGTGTTCACTGGTATAAGCCTACCATTTCTAAACACAGAGATAATGCTATCTCCTATAGATGTATAATATAGCTTTCTGTCTGCTACTATTGCAGCGACAACCGTTGTTCCACACATCTTATCTCCAAACTGTTTTCTTATTCTCTCGTTTGCAGTAATTGCAGATGAATTAAAGAAAAAGTTAATATTGTTACTAACATTACCCATCTTAAAATTCTCTATGAATGTATCCACAGCGATTCTACTTGCTACATCACCATCCATAAAGCCACCAATACCATCTGCCACTATAGCAAATGTTCCATTTCCATTCGTATGTACACCGAACGAATCATCCTGCTTCTCTCTTGTTCCTATAAACTGTGCCATTCCAATATCTACAGAAGCCACTGGGTATCTCTTTACTTTGCCTGCTTTATTCTTATCTCTTCCTATAACTAGGCATAATATAACGAACAATACAATGAGAACACTTAAAACAGCAATCCATGTATATGGATTAGTTAAAATATCCTGCATTTCTGCCTCCAATCTTAAAACATATCCACATCATTATCTTGATTGCCGTTGTCTTCCCACTCAAAATGCTCACCACAAAGAGGAATAAATATAAACTTACTTCTTCCGAGTTCTATAAGCGAATACTGATGTAACTCTGTTGGCGCATATACAGCTTCATTATTCAGATATACAAGTCCCTGTGAATCTCCTGGCATCAAAAATGTCGAACGATTCTTGTGGTCATAGATAATAGCTGCATGATTAACTCTCGATATTGCATTATCACCAAGAATCTGTATCTGCATATTGTCAGCTCTACCCATAAAATTCTTTCCGGCTTTTATCTTGAAATCTTTGCCATACTGTGGTCCCTCTATACATACAAGCCATCCAGTAACAGGATCAACTCCACCTGTTGAAACATCCATTAAAGGCATCGTCTTATCTGGATCATCTACAAAGTACCGTGCAGCCGTGTTTGTCATTGCACCTCTATCCATCTCTGTATTACAGTATGGACATGTATCTCCATACTTTCTTGCGCTATACATATGTCCATTTTTACATCTATTAAGTCCCATATCGTTCCTCCTTATGCTCATGCACTACATTACTTGTAATATTGCTTTTCCTATATAGATAAAATCTTGTGGTTCAAGTCTTATCTGCTCTGATTTATTAATATAATGAATATTGTCCTCATACGCTTTCTTTACACCTGTTCCCCATTCAGAATCTGAATCCTCAATATACCAACTTCCGTTAGAATAATTAAGTACTGCATGTTCCTCTGAAATTGTTTCAAATACAGCCAAATCTGATAAATCAATATCCACCTGATTATTTTCTACATTTCTTCCTATCACTAATCCAGCCTTGCCTGATATGTTCCAGCTCTTTATTATTCGTTTATCTTCATTGAGCAAAACTACATTTTCAATATTCTTTCTACCAACTTGAACTTGAGAATTGATAGTTTTTATTGTAAGTCTATTTATAGTCCTTATATATTGAACAACCATAAATGCAACTGCTAATAAAAATAAACCAAGCTCAATTAATATCTTTATCCATGTTTCAATGTCTAGATAGATTATGCATGTGGCTAATCCTCCCAGACATAACCATGCCAATTTTTCAAAAATATCTGCTAATCCTCTTCTAATGTGATTACTCATAATCATACCTCTTATTGTTTTATCTCAGGGTATGGCGGATATCCGCCATACCCTGATAAATCACTAAAATAATATATTCTAGTTATTTCCATACTGAAGCTGTCTCAGCATTTGATCTTTTCTGCTTTACATACAAGTAGTATGTAGGCTCGCCTGACGCATCATGCTCTTCTGCATAGTCTACTACGAATGCCTTCGGAAGCTTGTAATTTCTATAAACCTTTCCCTGATGGTCACATACAACTTCCACTGTCTTGTATGCCTGAGCATCATCAGATGGTACTAATGACCATAAGAATAAGTTTCCTGATAAGCTACCTTCTGAAACAATATTTCCTCTGATTTTGAGACCTACATGGTATGTTTGTGTATAGCCTTCATCATCTTCGGCTAATTCAGTAACTAACTCTACCGCTGTAACAGATGTTTCTGTTAATTCACTTCCGTCAACCTTTAATGAATACTTCATTCCTTTACTCCTCCCTATATTATTCTACTGTAAATGCAGCGTTCTTTGTTTTTACCTGCTTAAATACAGCCTTGAATCTTCCATTTGCACTGTTGCCATTGAAAGACTCGCTATACGCAGCTAAAAAAGCGCTTGTTAATGTTACTCTTCTTGCAACTGATGAATCTGCTCCTGTGCAAGTAATCTCTACTGTTGCATAATCTGACTCACTTTCATGATCCTTTACAGCCCAAGCTGCTAACTTGTCTGACTGTACTTCAGATAATGCTTCAAAAAGAATCTTACCTTCAACTGTTGCAGAAAGTGTCAATTCACTTGAGCGTGCATTGGCATCATCAGGTGAGTCACTTAAGAACTTTACACCTATTACCTCATCAGCTGCTAGCTCAACATTAACTGGTCCTGAAATCTTTACTTCGTATTTCATTTCTAAACCTCCTTTAAATTTTATATTGAATCCACTTTACATGGATGCAATAGCAAAATAGATTGATTATACTGCAGATGTTGACTTAGTAATCTCAATTTCGAGATTCTTAACGTTACCGTTAAAACTAAGGTTAATACTGCATACATTTGTTTCATCATCAATCAAGTAACCGATGTCGTCACCGTCCTGAATGATAGAATTCACATAATTCTTGTCTGCTAACCATACTGACTTCTGGCTCGCAGGATTGTTGCTAAAGAACTTGATTACATTGTCTTGCTTAAAATCATTTGACATGTATCTCAATACTCTTTCAATATATGTTGCTGCCATTGTCTTATAGATAGATTCAAAGTTGTTATTGTCACCCATAGCCAATGTTCTAGCCTTGTATACTGTAATATTCTTAATGTCTTTACCCTGATACTGTGCATTCTCTGATGAGAATACGAATCCAAATCCCTTTGCATTGATAGCATTCTTGATTGTCTGTGTAAATCCAGTAATCTCATGAGCCATAGTTGTATATAAACACAATGAGTTATCTCCTGATTCAATATCAAATCTTACACCTGGGTACTTTGTTGTTGTATTCTTAAATATTGTTCTTAAATACTCTGGTGACTGCCAAGCAGCTACTATACCAGCTGCCACGTAAGAAGCACCTACAAACACACCTTCAAGCCAAAGCTTCATAATGTCTTCTCTTGCCTTTGAAAGCTCAGCTCCGCCCTCAGCATTTACTGTAATCTTGTTGTCAATTAACACACCTGACTTTTCCTTTGGAATTATAGTAAAGTTTGGTAAACAACATGATAAATACTCACTATATTCCTTATTCTTCAACATCTCACACTTGTCGATAAACTTGTCTACCCCCTGTGTCGCAACATAGTTAAAGTTCGTCTCTTCATCTGACTTAAAGTTAAAGAATGTCTGTACCTTATTCTTCATCAATACCTGCATAATTGTTGTCAAGCTCTCAAGAGTATTACCAGATGAAACAGCCGTCTTTTCTGTACCTTGGAACCTCTGTCTCTTAACAACTATCTTGCCAGATGCATCGAGGTCAATTTCTGGAACAATTGCAAGCCATATTGTATTGCTGTAATCTGTCTTAGAGTTAACCGTATTCAAATATGTCTCAACACGAGGAAGGTTGATGCTCTTTGTTGACATTTCGAGTGTTGAGTTTGTAATCAAGAGTGTAGGATTCATACCTCTCTCTTTAGTGTTATACTGCTCAAAGAACATCTTTACACCAAGAATCTTCTCTACTAAAGGCTTTACAGTCTTAACAAATTCATCCTTTGCTTCCTTATAGAACTCAAGGTAAGTATTGTACTTCTCTGCTTCTGCTGCAACATCGATCTGATTGTCCACTACAGCAGTTAATGGACAAAATGTTCTAACTACAAGATTTCTAACATAATCAGAAGGCTCATCCTGTACTACAGCATCGTAATCCTCCTTGAATGTTTCGATAAGACCAGCACTTGTACTCTCTGCTATCTGTGCAAGCTCTGTTCTCTTCTCTGTAGACGCTTCTAAAACCTTTAACTCACCTGTTTCACTCATGCTGAGTACACCAATCTTTAAAGGTGCTGCATCCTTAGTCTCACTAGACTTTGTGAATAATAATCTTGTCTTAATATCTTCCATAGCTAATGGTAACATTGCCATAACATTGTTGTAATTCTGGCTAGCTTCTTCAAACTTATAATTAAGCTTATCTGCTATCTCTAACTTTGCTGGATCGCCATTTTCCAATGACTCATGCTTATCATAAAGGAAATTAATCTCCTTACGCACCTGCTTGATATCATCCATTATCTTCTTAGGTGAAATCATATCTAGTATAGACTCAAACTTGAAATCAACATTTATAACACCCTGTGATCTCTTGGCATCAATTAATGTAAATAACATGTTTAAGAAATCATTTCTCTTATTGAGTGGAATCTCTGTGATATATTCCTGTGGAATATTTTCTGGCTTATCAAGAGTATACATTACCTTCTGATTAGCAGCGTTAAAATAAGAGTATACTACTGGCTCAAACTTATCTAAGAAGTCGTCGAAATCCTTAACTAATAATTTGTCATTGATTTCCTTAATCTGAGCGTCTGTTAAGCTCTCGATGTTGTTAACATCTCCTACTAATGTAATTAAGTCAAGCTTCTGTGGGTTAAATTCTTCAAATAAAATTGTTCTGTTTGTTTGTTTAATATTTTCCATCTCTTTATCCTTTCTTTGTTTATATATAAAATGTTGCTATTATCAAAGCAACGCTTTTACAACCTGTAACTTTTTTAGTCTTTTTTCTGGTTTTATCTCCAGTAATTTCATTATCACATAAGCCAAGAGCCACGGTATATTTACATATTCACATATATCGTGTATATACATCTCTCTTTTTGAATTATATCTAATCGGTCCAATTCCTGTTAGCATTTGATATAGAACCGCTCCCAACGAAAAGTTATCGACCCATCTCGTTGATGAATCTTCAACGTACAACTCTGGTGGAGAAAAACCGTTACTAACATACCTGATAGTCTTTGCTTCATCATCCATGTAACAAGCTGATCCAAAATCAAGCAACACTACCCTCTTATCCTTTGTCAATAATATGTTAGAAAACTTTATGTCCCTATGTAGAATACCTGCATTATGTAGCCTGTACACAATGTCTACCAATGCTCTGGCTATCTCTCGGAAATTTAAATCTGCCTGCTCACTTATAAGCTTTTGCAAATCTACTCCCTCGTAATATGACATTATAAGATAACTTGTACCATTCTCGGTAAAACAATCTCTGTAATCTGGCACACAACACTTCAAACCGTATTTGTCATCTGATAATTTTTTTAGAATTGATGCTTCATTATTAAAGCTTTCTTTCAATTCCTTAAGCTTCTCATCACACAATTTGTTTCTAGGTATCACACTTCTTCCATCCAAATCTCTATTTACCATAGAAAAAGGCGCCAGCTCTTTGATAAGTATTGTTTCGTTCCTTTGAGTATCATTGCCTATATACATTATGGTCATATTTCCCCATGACATATATTCCGTGATGCGATAACGCTCATTTAAAATAGTTCCAACCCCCAAAGCAATATCACAGATGTCCAGATTATTTGATATTTCTCTTCGCGTTAACAAAATATCACCTTCTATTTACTGATTTGTCTTAAATATAAACCATTTGTTTCCAAACCCTATTCTTGAGCCATCATCAATTCTATATAATTCGTTAGGTTCAATTGTAGCTTTGTTTAAATATGTAAAATTGCTAGATTTCAAATCTCTTACATAATATATACCGTTTTCATATACAATCTCTGCATGCTTCTTAGATACAATCGTGCTATTTACTGGCAAATCACATTCTGTTGCACGCCCCACAAGGAAATTGTTCCTTGTAATCTGATGCTTTCTGTTAGTTTCTTCCTCAACAAGATATGCAAGAGGAAGTGCATTTTTACTATATGCTTCCTGTCTCTTCATAGGATTTATCTCCACCTCTTCGACAAGAATTGTTGTGCCACCTTCTGTAGACATATTTGCAAGATTTCCTGAATTAGACTGTAGATTGCTACTACGTGCTATTTCATCTCTTGCCAATTCTCTACTTGCGTGCTGGTTCGCCATACTAATATTCTCTTGAACCTGGTTATATGCTGGCTGAATATGCTGAGTTTCACTACTCTTAGACGTAAGCTTCATTATAACAAAAATAATCATTGTTGTAGCTATTACGATTGCACTGGATACCACACTCAACACCACGAAGGACATATCTGTAGATTCGACAAATATATATGGCAACAATATTATACCTATAGCTTCCATGATAGCTGCAATAATTCCACACAATATATATGAAGTCTTACGCACTACTACTGTTCTTTCTACAATCTGTGGCTCAACTGTTCTTTGCTTTTCTGCCTGCTTAGGTCTCGGATTTTCAAGCATACTAAGTCTCTGTGTAAACACACGAATGTTAAAGCTTTCCTGCTTAACAGCCTCCAATATATAACCTATAGCAACATATGCATTCTGCGATTTTATATTGTAGCACAATGATGTCATTATCTTTTGATAACTAGTGCATTCATTATACTCCTCTATAGGACACTGAATAACCTTTAACTGTTTTGTATTTGGGCTAATAAATATATATCTAATATCTGTTATAATTTTGCTATTTTGCAAACCAACTTCATCTAACTTGATAAATACATTTCCAAGATTTGTAGCTATCTCTTTTAATAAATCAAAGTCCATCACTTTACTTCTAATATAGTCAAATAATGAGATATTATCTGCAACGTGATAATACAACACATTGCTCTCATATCTATCTCGCATACATGGCAGACTTAAATTGCTAGCATTGATAGCCGTAATCTGTTCTGATATAATATGTTCCTCTTCCTTGGCGACACATTTTATGTAGCCATCGCCTGTAACACTTAACTCCATTTTTTGCCCTTTTCACCTTCCAATGTGAATTTCCTTTCTATATATTTAACTTTCCTATCCAATCTCACAGTATTTACTTTGAAACTGGTTTAAAACCAAAAAAGTTGGCAAATTGCTGATTAGCACTCTTTTTATCTGCTCCATATCCATACTCAGCTCCATCTGTTGTAGCATTTTTATCCTTGTCCAATGGATTTTGTCCAAATGGATTACCACCGTAAAAAAACTGATTCCATATATCACTTTTACTAAATTTGGCTCCTCCGCCACTAAAACCATTGGTTCCAGTCTTCGTTTCACCAAATCCATGTTTCTTTTCTGCCTTTTGTGCATCATACACTGCACGCTTTTCTTCGTCACCTAATATAGCATAGGCTTCTGCCACCTCTTTAAATCTATCACTAGCGTTTTTATCATTAGGATTGGAATCAGGATGATATTTTCTTGCTAGCTTTCTATATGATTTTCGTATCTCATCTTGTGACGCGCAAGGTGATACTTCAAGTATTTTATACAGATCCATATTCCCTCCTAAATTGTAATTCCTCTATCGTATGTATAAACAATATCTCTTTTTCCACAATAAAACCGCTTTTTTTCGTTTCCAGTTTAACCTGCAATATTTCTGTCTTTGCCTCATCGGATAATACCTCTGTTTTATCTTCGCTTTGTCTATCTAATAAAACTGTAGCGTCTGAATCTTCCCTAGCTAAGAATACCGTGGCATCTGGGTCTTCTCTATCTAAAAATACTGTGGCATCTGTATCATCTCTATCTAGTAGCTCTGTATCCAGAGATGCGGAGTCTTCTCTAATTTCTCGTAGCGAAACTTCTCTATTTGGCATGCTTTCTCTGACAGTTTCCGCTTTTTCTTTCATCTCATTTATCGCTTTCCTAGCATTTCTGCCTGAAAGATCTCCGATGATTTTAATTATATTAAATCTGAAAAATAAAACTAGTGAACAGAGGAAGAATATAGCAGCCATCACAAATGCTATATTTGATATTTTATTATATGTGTCTGCCATATATTATTTTCCCTCCATATTTGCAAATGTAGTATATATTTCTTCTATATAGCCATCTACACTGTCTAATATCTTTTCTTGCTTGTTCAACGACTTTTCCTGTGTCACTACCAAATTAGACGTTTTATCATTTATTGTTTTTAATAACTCCGATACACGACTATATTCAATGCCTGTTGCTGCCAAGCCTTTGCGTTGTCCGTATAGCAACTCTAACACAGATTCATATACTGTCAACTTTATGTATGGCAAATTCTCGTTATCATATTCGTCCAAATTGATTATACATTGTTGTAATGAACTGACAAGTCTATCATATACTTCATAGCTTGGCTCCTTCGTATTTGCAGAATTTGCTACGAAATCTTTATAAAATCCACATATAAAGTAATACGACTCTGCTAAGCTATAATTTTCATAGGATTTATTTCCACTATTAATAATTGAAGCAAAAAAAGGATACGCTTTTAATGCTCTAACCTTCATTGTTATATTTTCATCATCAATCAAATAAAGATACAAATATGTTGTTCCTGCAAGATAATTCATCTCTGAATAACCATCTTCTGTAACGTCATAGTCACTTACATTCTTCTCAGTAAAAGCATCATTATAATATCCCATGAACTGTGTGCTTTCTTTGTCACCAAATTCATTATTATCATTATACGCCTCTAACAGCTTTATATATGCTTCATATCTATATTTGTACAGTGCAATAGCTTCATCATAGCTATTTAGCTTCTCTTCATAATCTGTAGAAGAACTAATATATACTTTACTTTCATAATTTTTATCATTCTCCATAGCGGATGCTATATTAAAGCCTATGCCTGTTGCTATCATCACTACGCACATTGCTACACTAGCTATAAATCCACGAAGCTTTCTCTTCTGCCTTATCTTATAGCTTTCATCCATCTCATTGTAATGTTCCAATGAATACATTAACTCATCACAATTTCTATATCTATCTTCTGGATTTAGCTGTGTACATTTTGTTATGATAGCTTCCAATCCCGATGACAGATAAGGATTCCATTTTCTAATCGGATATATTTCATACGGTGGTTCAGTAGGGTTTTGGCCTGTTATAAGATGATATAATGTAACTCCAAGACAATATATATCTGTTCTAGCATCAGTCTGACCTTTTCCACCAAACTGTTCTGGTGCCGCATAACCCTTTGTACCTAAGCTCACTGTATCTGCAATGTTATGCTCCTTGTACTCTCTGGCAATTCCGAAATCTATAACCTTAAGAGTTCCTTCGGGTTTTAGCATAACATTGGAAGGCTTCATATCTCTATATATTATAGGTGGATTCTGTGAGTGCAGATAATTAAGTACGTCACACAGCTGCTTTGCCCACTCTATAACCTTATCTTGTGATTGAGCACCTGATGCCTTCAATATTTTATCTAAAGATTCGCCTTCTATATAATCCATAATGACATAGATAACTTTGCCAGTATCGATTATATCAACTATTCTTGGTAATGATGGATGATCAAGCTTTTTCATCATGTTAGCTTCAACCAAAAGACTTTGAACCACTATCTCATTGTTTTTATCGTTAGCAATCTTCTGTATTTCTTTGACTGCCCACTGTTTATTAAGTCTCTTATCCATAGCCAAATAAACAGTAGACATTCCACCCTTGCCTATCTCTTTAAGAATCTCATATTTTTTGTCAATAATTGATCCTATACGCGCCATAGTTATCTCCTATACAACCTTTATGAATGCAGCTGTTATATTATCACTTTCTTTTCTCGCAATATTAAGCGCTATCAGCTGTCTTAATGTCTGTGTTATGATTAATTCTGAATTCATATCATCTGGCTTAAGATAAGAATATATCTCATCATCTGATACAACATGTCTAAATCCATCCGAACATAACAGTACTCCTTGTCCTGATGCAAGTTTCCCATCATAAAATTCTACTTCAATATCCTCTGTAGCACCTACACACTGCAACAAAACATTTTTTCTGGGATCTGTTTTTGCTTGTTCTTCCGTGAGTCTTCCAAGCTTTACCTCACGAGCAATCAGTGATTGATCCTCTGTTAACTGATATATATCTTCATCCAATATATATGTTCTAGAATCGCCCACATTAATAATCAGATACTCATTATCGACTATAATAATGCCTGTTATAGTCGTTCCTAAATTCGTATGGTTATCCTGACCATACATATATAGTTGCTGATTAATATCTGTTATCATGCCATTCCAGTCTTCCCTAATCTGTCGGAACATATTCCCTTGTTCAACTATCTTAGGTAATTGCTCTTCGGACCATTTACCAAATCGTCTGACTGTTTCTGCGCTAGCCAGTTCTCCCTTATTGAGACCGCCCATACCATCGCACAAAACAGCCAACACAACTTCTTTTGCATTACATTTGCCAGATTTTATCACGAGACTGTCTTGGTTTGTATCTTTTACTAATCCAATATCAGTTGCAGCTCCCACAACATAACTCATATTGTCACCTCGTAAATAATTACTTCTTAATCTTCAAACGTAGCTTTCTTCTTCTAAGTACAATTGCCGCACTTCCGCCAGCAGCAACACTTCCTGTTGCAGCTATCGTTCCATAGAATAATGGCTTGTTTGCGTACCATAATACAAATACATCTGTAGATATAGTAACATCAGCATTGAAATCCACAATCTTGCCAAGCTTTACATCCTCAGCATTATCACTGTCGATTACATTACCAGCCATATCCTCTACTACAAATCTTATATGCTGGTTTTCTCCATTTGATATAGTAAATGAACCTGCATATGATGTTATATCATCAAAATTTGATACTGTCTGTATACATTCATTACCTAAGTATACTTTAACTTCCTTGATACCTACTGCGTCAAATATCTCATAATCAACTACCTGCTTATCTACCTTGTATACACTATCTGATAGTCCATTTATTTTTATAACCTCTGGCTTTGTAGTATCTACTGAAAATCTAATACTAAGCTCATCATATGTTATGTTTTCTGAATTATTTCCTGCTTCATCTGCTGATGATACTGTTATAACGTATACACCATCAAGTTTGAAGTTTTCCTTTGATATAACATACTCATACTGATACCATCCGCTTTCACCTGTGGCATTATCAGTACCTACAGATGACTTTTCTACTATAACCTCATCAAGTGGTGAGCCGTCTCTTGTGATACGAATATTAACTGAATCCGCTACAAGCTTGTCAGCATTGTACTCTGTAATCTTAAGGTCTGTATCTACAGTTGTCTTAACTGTATTGATTATATTTTTAAGATTATCATCAAATGTATATACTGAACCGAATCTATTTACAGTGAAATGTACTGTTTCTCTTGATACTCTTCCTGCATAGTCTGTTGCTGTTACGGTAAGTGTATATATACCATCGTTGCTTTGTACCTTTTCAAATGTATCAAATGTACCTTCTGCTCCATTCTTTACATCTGTAAGTGATGACATAAATGTGTCTGTCAAGTCTACGCCTGACATGCTATCTACATTTGATAAATCTTCGTTGAAGTACACACCTGTTTTTACAAGACTGATTGAGTAGTTCTTATAATAGTTATCATTGATATTGATAACAGGTATTATATCCCCCTTGTATGCTGTACCATCCTTTACTCCAGATATGCTGATAGTTGGTGCTGATGTATCAACAGTAAACATCACTGTCTTTGTCAATGCAACATTTCCAGCTGCATCTACAGCGTCTACCTTAATTGTATACTTACCCTCTTCTGTAAATGTCTGTGCAAGTGACGAATTCTTCTGTGTTCCATCAAATAATACATTTCCTATTCTTCTAAGCTCACCATTAAGTTCTATGCTGATGTCCACTAATACGTTCATATCTTCGTAGTATGATTCTGTAACATTGATAGTAACATCTGCCTTATCTTGATAGAAGCTGTTTTCTGTCACACCTGTAATGTCTGCTAATGGCGCTGTGTTATCTATTCTAAAGCTTATTGACTTAGATACTGCCTGATTGCCCGCTGCATCCTCTGCCGTTACAACCACTGTATAGAAACCGTCCTCTGTAAATGTATATGGTCTTTCTGTTGTCTGACCTGTCAATGTAAATGGGTCTGCCTCATATGTAACTGTCTGACCGTCATGAGTCTTTGTAACTGTGACAACAGTCTTATTGCCAGCTTCTTTGTAGTGCTTTTCTGATACTTCCACATCTACTGTAACTGTTCCTGTGTTGATGCTTCCGTCAACTACACCTGCAAGGTCTGAAATAACTGGTGACACTGTGTCGATGTGTAAAGTCTTGTTATATACACTTTCATTTCCAGCATTATCTGTAATTACTACCTTGATTGTGTATGTTCCAGCATTGTTTATAACATTATTTATCCACTGATTATCGATGTTTACCTTAAATGTATCCTTAACCGCATCCTTGCTGTTATATATGTTTGTTTGGTATTCCTTATCATTGATATATATCTTAACCGACGCTAAGCCTGATGAAACCTTTCCAGAAATCTCGTCTGTTATAGCTATATCTAAATCCACCTGTGACTTATACCAATTGCCCTTATCTGCCTGACGCACTGTATATGATGGCTCTTTAACAAGATCATTTTCTACAAGAACATAATTTGATGTAAATGCATTTGTTCCACCAACATTCTTAAGCTCATTTAACTTAATAGTAGTAGGATTGCCCACTTTATCTTTGAGCTCTAATGTAGCTTCACCTACTGCTCCAACTTTAACAGTTACTCTTGCTACTCCACCTTCGATTATTCCATTGTATGTTTTGTTACCAATCTTAAGTACAACGTTTTCTACGCCAGACGTATTATCTGATACATTGAAAACATATGTAATCTCTTTGTTATAGAAATTTCCGTATGATGTAGTATTATTAGTTCCATTTGTAACTGTGGTTGAATACACAGCTGTTGCTCCATCTTTATCTATGTATATCGTATATGTGATAACATCTTCACCACTTGGTGTCCATTCATTACCAGCTTTGTCTGTTATCTTATTAACAGATATTGTAATACGACCATCTGCTGCTTTCATATAGTGGCCTGTATATATAGTAAGAACATCTGCTGTCTGCTTGTCTGTATATACCTTGCTAATTGTCTTTGTCTCGCCACCATCAACTGTAATCTCATATGAAGCAAGACCAGATGACATATTGGCATCTACAAGTTCCTCAAGGTCAGTAAGTGATATATCTACATATACATCTTCGTCTGAATATTTCTTGCCGTCAGCGTTTGTATAATCTATAGTGCTGCCATCATGTAAGTTGATAGTAGCTGAAGGAGCATCCTGCTCTAACAATACTTCACCTAATTGTTTAATAGCTGAATTCTTTGCAATGTCATCAACCTGTATATATAAGTTATCATATGATGTAGCATTAATAGGCGCTTTTAATGTGAGTAAAAATTCATCTTTACCATCAGCATTCTTATAAGGCTTTGCCTCATCTAGGATTTCTTCGCCATTCTTAAGATATGCTATGTGAAGATTATCAACTGTAGTTCCATCTGCTAAATCACTAGCAACAACCTTAATCTGTATTTTTCCATTATAGTTACCAGAAAAATTTTCTATTTCCTTACCATTTACAATGAATTTCACGCTATCTTCATCAATTACAGGAGCACTGCAATCAACACCAAAGTAGAGACGGGTTACCTCACCATCACCTAATTTAGGTGCTATAGTTATTCTATGTTCTTTGTTATATGGCTCAACATCTTCATAAGGCACTATATACTTATCTACCCATTCAATTATTACGCCTTCTATTTTAAATGTATATTCACCCTCGATTGTGCTCTTTGCAACAACAGTTTTATTTATCGCATTTACCCACAAATGATCATCATAGCCTGTTACAAGACCTTCTACAGTGTAATACTTATTATTCTCATTCTTTGTTCTATCACTCTTAAGCATGAATCTTATTGTTTTCTGAATATCAGCAAATCTACCAAGATTATCATGTATAATCATAGTCACTGTGAATTCTTCGTTTCTGATAATATCATCTGCTACCGTAACTACATTTCCAGTAATTTTTAAATTCTGCGATTCATATGTAACAGTTACATTCTCGTCCTTATCTGTAAATACATCACATCCATTTTCTTTATATTTCAACTGATACGATAATGGCAACTTCAATATTTCTTCACCTGTTACTGCATCAATCTCGATATCTCCTTGTGATTCTTTTAATTCATCAACCAACACGATTACATCATTTTCGGTATCTATAATAGTGTTTGTTTCTGAATTATACACATCAACATCCATCATCTTCTGATTCACATTTATAGTATATTGATTATATTTTGTAATCCAAGGAAAAATCAAATTAGTTGCAGTAATACCTATAGTTGCTGAACCGCCTCCCTTGATGGTAACCGTTCCGTCATTAGCAACGTCTGCAACCAGTAAACCTAGCTCTTCATTTGCATGTTCTTGAGACGAAACATCATAATTTATACTGTATGTAAACGCCCATGGCAATGTTCCCACTACCTGAATTGTTTCATTACACATATCCCATGCATCTAGATTAATTGTTCCATAATTAGGTATCCAGTCATTACCATTCTTCATTATAATATCTGAGTTAGGTTCTTTTAATGTATAGCTACAAGTATCTTCCTCACCCGTAATACTACATTTTGCTGTTATATCGCATGTCATCTCTGACACACCTTCTTCAAAACCTATAATCTTAAGATAAACTTCTCCATCTTTGATATAAAGATTAACAAAATCTTCTTTATTTGAGTCAAATATAATAGAATCCGCATATTCATAATCCATATCGAGCTCAATAATATTGCTTGTCAGATTTCCGATGTGTATTGTTTCATTCGACTTCGCAAATGATATATTGTTACTTAATGTAATATTAAAATAGGTTATATTAAAATCATTTTTTGATGAACTAATTTCAAGTTTAGTTGTTCCAGGCTTTATATTTGTTATCTCCCATACCATCTTAGTATCATCGACACTAATAACTGTAGCTCCTACACCCTCTGTTGCACCATCTTCGCTTATTATCGATATACTGTCTACGGCATGTTCAAAATTTAACGTATATTTGCTTTCATCAATATCTTTGTATTTCTTTGATACAGAATATGTTGCAGTATTTTTTTCATAATCAACTACAAACGTAACACCATTGTTTTCTAATATTGCGTACTCAACAAGCTGCGCTGTCATAAACTCCTCACCTTGCGAATATGTAATCTTTGTTGTGTTGGTAGCATTTTCCTTTTCAGATACTGTAATATTAAAATTCTCTATATCGCTATCCTTTTTTAAAACCAATTTATAACAAGGTACTGTTACTCCAACTGTTGTTTCCCCTATTAAATCTTCTGTTGATATAGACGGATTTAATATATCTGATATATTTTCTGTTGTAACAGACGGATTCACTATCGTTAACTCTTCTGTATATGTTGACTCACTTATTATTTTAGATTCAACACCATCCGAAAAAGCAAATTCCAACTGTACATCTCTTCCATAATTTTCATCCAATATATTGTTGCCATCTGCATCCAGCACCTTAACATATACTGTTATAGTTTCCTTCTCACTCGGCTTTGCCCATATTGCATCAGTAGGCAAATTTATAGCAATCAAAGCCACAATCAAAATCATAGCCAACACTTTTCTAGCTACATCTATTATCTCTCTCATCTTTTTTCTCCGCTTCCCAATTTTCCTTTATTCTTCCATATACTCTGCAAAATACTCATATGGTCCAAATGTTACATCATACAATAACTTATCTGTCATTCTACCTTCATATTCCATATTAAAAAAACTAAAACAAACATACATCCTGTCATCCTCACTTACATCCCAGTCAAGATATCTATAATAAAAAATACTGTATTCTTTTCCGTCCACTTCCCCTTCACGTAAAACCAACGGTGTACCATATAGCTTCAAAACATCTTCTGGTGTACTTCCAGTACCATCCTCTGAATTGTATATTCTTAATTCATTGTGAAAAGCATTAGATTCTGCATATTTAGGCACATTAACTGCCGCTACAAACACAAACGACAAGTTAGGATTTTTTCTTTCTTCCTTAGTCTGAGCCCAGCTTCCCGGAACGGTATATTGTGTGTACTCGCGAAAATACATTGTCAACTGCTCCAATATTACACCATTGGCTGCTCTCCGTGGCTTTGTTGTCTCCTCCTCAGTTGTTGCCTCTGGCTTAGTTGTCGTTGGCGCCTGTGTCATTGTTGGTGCCTGAGTTGTTGTTATATTTCCTGTTGTTTGCTTCTTCGTTGTCTGTGGCACTGTTGTTGTCTGTACCTCAGTAGTTGTCGTGTTTTGAATTTTTTTGTTTGACTGAATTGTTGTCGATACCTGAGTTATTGTAGATTCGCTTGCGCTTATAGACTCCCTTGTTGTTTCCATTGCTGATGAGTTACCTTCCACTGGAATAATCACTTCTAGTGATTCTTCTGTTGATAAATTCTGCATTATTTGTTCTGTCGTTAAGTCTGTTGTCACTTCATTAGATGTTTCTTCTATATATGATGTCGTAATATTTTGAGCTATATCACCACTCACTATTTCTGTTGTCTCACCCTTATGTGTTGTGCTATTCACATTAGTCGGTTCTTCTTTTCCTGTCAACACTATGCAGGTTGAAACTATAGCAACAGCTCCTAAAACTCCCGCTGATATTTTTACGCCCATAAAATTTTTTGCTGACATTATTTCCTTAATCTTTGCAATCATTGTAACTTCCCTATTTCCTTTCTATATTGCCCTATGTAACCTATGAGATGCATTTGCTTTTGTACTTTCTGACATAAAAAAGGTTGCAATGAATAAGCATTGCAACCGAACCATCATGGTAACTTTCTCTATCTCGTTACTTTAGACTTCATGTTTTGCGTCCTTAAGTTTCCCAAAGTTTGCCCCTCTTACATAGTGAACAATATACCAAATTCTTCCATTATTTGCAAGTAAAATTTTTTTATCCTATAGTAAATGTTGGCTTATCAGCTATTTCATCAACAACTACTTGCAATCTTTTTCTTGAAGCAATTCTTTTTACAAACTCCCATGCGGTTTCATCATACAATCAGTACCACCAGCTTAGCTGGTGGTACTGATTATGCCTTGTTTACTGGCTCACCCGTAAAAGGGTCTATGTACTCTTTTAGCGACATTTGGTCGTATTCTAAATCCTCTTGTAACTGATTTTGTACATACTCTTCTATTTTCTTTGCATTTTTACCTACTGTATCCACAAAATACCCTCTACACCAGAAATGTCTATTTCCATATTTGTACTTTAAATTCGCATGCCTATCAAATATCATTAACGAACTTTTTCCTTTCAAATATCCCATTATTTCTGACACACTATACTTTGGTGGTATACTTACAAACATGTGCACATGATCTGGCATACATTCCGCCGCAATTATTTCAATGCCTTTTCTCTTGCACAGCTCGCTTAATATTCGTCCCACATCTTGTCTTATTTGTTTATATATCACTTTTCTTCTGAACTTTGGTGCGAATACTATATGGTATTTGCAAGTCCATTTTGTATGTGATAAACTATTATTGTCCATTTGGACACCTCCTTTGCTATTTAGTACGGTTGGCGAACCTTTACTTATTATAGCACTGGAGGTTTTTTACTTGAAGCTAAAGCTAACTGGGGACACACCTGCATAGCAGGTGGTTTTATTGTATGTGTATACAAAAAAAGGTTGCAAAAGATTTCTCTCTTGCAACCGAACTACCGTGTATTTACTTACGGTTTCTAGCTTTGCGTCCCTATGTTTCCATAAGTTTGCCCTAATTTTCTTTTGTCCCTTTTTGCCGCAAAAAACATTGTATCATATTTTGAATTTTTCAGCTACTTTTTTTACTTTACTCCAAACGCTCAAGGACTTCACCATAATTTGCTCTTACTTTTTCTTCGTGAGCTACTTTTTCATATATTTCCATCTTGTTTAATTCTGATAATACTTCCTCTATTTCTTTTGGAATTGGGTGTAT
>JAFQVJ010000068.1 GCA_017408025.1 Lachnospiraceae bacterium | reverse complement strand
AGTGCAGACATTGAGTAAGCAAGAAAACTTGGAGAAATTTTCAAGAGATTATTTTGACGCGTGTATCTACGATGAAGCACATCATACCGGTGCGGGGAGCTATAAACGAGTAATGGATTATTTTACACCAGAATTTGCTCTGGGAATGACAGCCACACCGGACAAGCGTGATGACAATATAGAGGGACGCAATATCTATGAGATTTTTGACCACAATATTGCATACGAAATTCGATTACAGCAAGCGATGGATGAAGATTTGTTGTGTCCGTTTCACTACTTTGGAATTACGGATTTGGCAATGATATCTGATGAGGGAAATTCTAAAGAAGAACAGCTAGAGAATTTTAGATATTTAACCAGTGACGACCGTGTGAAATATGTTATGGAGCAGGCGGCTTACTTTGGGTATTCTGGTGATAGGGTCAAGGGATTGATTTTCTGTAGCAGAATAGACGAAGCAAGGGAATTGTCCAGAAAGTTTAATGGGCAAGGTTTAAGGACTATTGCATTAAGTGGTGCTGATTCTGAGGAAACAAGGGAAGAAGCTATAGAGCGTCTTACAATGGATGTACATTCGGAAGATGACGATTATTTGGATTATATTATTACTGTGGACATCTTTTCGGAAGGTACTGATATTGTAGAAGTCAATCAAGTTATTATGCTTCGTCCGACTCAGTCTCCGATTGTCTTTATTCAGCAGTTGGGACGTGGGCTTAGAAAAGCCTCAGAGAAAGAATATGTGGTTATTCTCGATTTTATCGGTAATTACAAGAATAACTTTATGATTCCGATTGCGCTTTCAGGAGACCGTAGTTATAACAAGGACAATATTAGAAGATACTTGATGGAAGGTGGCCGCGTAATTCCGGGTGCAAGTACAATCCATTTTGATGAAATTAGCAGAAAGCGCATCTTTGCAGCGGTTGATAATGCTAACTTCAGCGACATTAAGCTCATCAAAGAGAACTATACCAATCTAAAAAATAAGCTTGGCAGAATTCCAAGACTAAGAGATTTTGATGATTATGGTGAAATGGATGTTCTCCGAATCTTTGATAACAACAGCTTGGGAAGTTATTATAAGTTCCTTGTGAAATATGAAAAGGAATATGAAGTTAGATTGGCACCGGAAGAGGAAAAAGTGATTGAATTTGTGTCTAAGAAACTTGCTAGTGGTAAACGAATTCAAGAACTGCGGCTTCTGAGTAGAATGCTGGCATATGCACATAGATTATCGTTATTTGCTGGATTGCAGGAAGAACTCAGAATGAATTATGGTATCCAAATGAGCGAGGACCAAAAGGAAAACATCATTAATATTATGACAAATGAGTTTCCTGCTGGTGCGAGTAAGAATACATATGCAGAGTGTATTTTTATCGAAAAAGATGGTGAAACAGATTATCATGTTTCAAAATCCTTTGAGAAAATGCTTGCTAATAAGGAGTTCTATGAGATTTTGAAAGAGCTTATAGAATTTGGTATTAGTCGCTATGAACGCGATTTCTCTGATACATATAGGGGAACAGACTTTGTGTTATATCAGAAATATACATATGAGGATGTATGTCGGTTGCTTAATTGGGAAACAAATGAAGTACCATTAAATATCGGCGGATATAAGTATGATAAAAAGACCAAAACATTCCCGGTATTTATAAACTATGATAAGTCAGAGGATATTAGTGACACGACTAAATACGAAGACCACTTTACAAGCAGTAGTAGTCTGATTGCAATATCAAAATCAGGAAGAAGTATTGCTTCGGAGGATGTGCAGAACTTTTTACATGCTACGGAAAGAGGCATACAGGTTCATTTGTTTGTACGTAAGAATAAGGATGATAAGATTTCTAAGGAATTTTATTATCTTGGACATATGCAAGCAAGTGGTAAAGTTAGAGAATTTGTTATGCCGAATACGGACAAGACTGCTGTTGAAATTGAATGGCTGTTGGATGTTCCGGTACGTGAGGATTTATACGAATATATTGTAAATGAATAGGAGACAAAAGCCTCTGCCCGCATAAGCGGGCGGGCATTTTGCTCCGCAAAACAAGGAGGCTTACATGAAAACAATACGAGTAGTAGCAGCGATTATTAAAGCTGTAAATGAAAACGGAGAACCGATTATTTTCGCAACACAAAGAGGCTATGGTGACTTTAAAGGCGGATGGGAATTTCCAGGTGGAAAGATTGAAGAAGGTGAAACACTGCAGGAGGCTCTTGTTCGTGAGATAAAAGAGGAGCTTGAAACAGAAATTGCAGTTGGAGAATTGATTGATACGATAGAGTATGATTATCCAACATTTCATTTGTCTATGGATTGCTTCTGGGCAGAGATAGTTTCTGGTGAGTTAGTATTGACTGAACATGAAGCTGCAAAATGGTTGACGAAAGATGAATTGAATTCTGTGGAATGGTTGCCAGCAGATGTGACGCTGATTGATAAGATTAGAGTAGCTATATAAAGATTAAGGATAGAGATATTGTATCAAATAAACAAGTATGCATGATAATAAACAAAAAGGGGACCACATATGTCTAAAATAGCGCAACAAACCGATTGGGATACAAAACCTATGCCTGAAAGGCACGAAGAATTTATTTTAAAGCGTGATATGTCTATGGCGGAGTTGGAAATACTCAAAAAAGGACATATTCCTCGTGCTATGGAAGATAAATGGTTTTGGTATTATCAGGATGGAAAGCTTTATGCACATCGAAGCTGGACAGGATACTGTGTATATATAATGGAAATTGATTTTGCTAGATGTGAGCATAAGGTTATTGTAAATAGGGATGATAGGCAGTATAAGGAGAAGTCCATTGAGGTGGATAGAGCCAAACTTAATGAGTTGTTAGATTGGTGGTCTCAACCACAATATGATTTTTATAATCAGTGGATTTCTGAATCTTATCATAATATTTTGAATGATAATATTTCTCTACAGAAGGAAATGAATGAAACTGTATTCGAAATATTTGGGATAGAAAACAAGGAGCTTCAGGTTTCAAATCTATTTGCATATTATTTTGATTATTGTAGAAATGGTTATAGAGCGAGAGATTTTCTTAATGAATTTTTAAAGTTAGCCGGTAAGGATACCATTGAGACTTATGAGAGCTATAATGTTAAACGTGAGTATTTTCTGAAATTTAAAGAATATCAGAATAGTATTGATATATTGATAATAGTTGGGGACGAGGCAAATCCTAAGAGAGTCATATGTATTGAAAATAAAGTTATATCTAAGGAAGGTATTTTACAAACCAAGCGATATTATGAAGCTGTTGAGCATTTCTTTGGTGGAGCAGGGAAAAGAGATTACATATATATGACAAAGAATAACTCTAAAGTAGAATTGTCTTCAGACACATTTAGTCACATTAGATACAGAGATATAGCAAAAGTATTGATGCAGGATGCTTTTCACAATATGAAATATGCAGAGGATTTTTGCGAATATTATGTGCAGCGCGAGGAACGGATATTTTCTGAAATTGAGGAAAATGACAGATTAATTGAGCAGAATAATTCTGATGACTTTTCGTTATTAATTGATTATCTTGTTTGGAAGATTAATGCTTCTGATGTGTCATCGAAGTATAAATATGTTTTCTTTCAGACGGATGTTTCTGCTAAATCATCAAAACAGTTTTTTAAGACATATCTCGAGTCTTGGTTCTTTGAACTGACAGCTGGAGGACATACTAAATCTATGAGTATTCATCTGGAAGGTTACGAGAATTCTGTGGTTTTACATATGGAAGTTGCTCCTTATGAGCAGTTTTCTAAGCTTGAAGAACGATATGGTAAGGAATTCTTTGATGAATATGTGAATTTGCGTGATTCATTGCGAAGAAAAATGATACTTGCTGATGGATGTGGTTACCATAGTGTTAAACTAAGCTGGCATGCAGATTTATCTATTGCAAAGTTTGAGATTGAGGCAGATAGTTATATGAAGTATTTGGAAGCGATTATAAGATTGATATATGCAGTTGATGAGAAGATAAGTAAAGTTAACAAAAATGAGTAAACAATTACTATGATAAAAGTATTATTCATTTGCCACGGCAGGTCATTGACGGTCATACCGGATTTCTTTTTTATGATGATGACGGCAATCCACTTGTGGCAATGCATTGGCAGCATAGGTTCAATCGTATGGTTGGGAGGTACAACGACATTTACCGAGTGCAGATGCCAAACATCACGCCTCATGTATGCCGCCACACTTATTGCTCCAATATGGCAAAATCGGGAATGAATCCAAAGACCTTACAATACCTCATAGCTTCACCATCATCAGTCGCATGGACAATGTATCAAAAGTATGCCAACGGAATGCCGCTATATCGTCAAGAAAAAGATTGGCAACAATACGGAATAGAACTAAGCAGAACAACCCTTGCTAACTGGATTATCCACTGCGCAGAGGAGTATTTCAAACCTATGTATGATTACTTCCACAGGCTAATGCTTAAACGCCAATTTCTCATGGCAGATGAGACCACCGTTCAGGTACTTAACGAGCCAGAGAGACGAGCACAGAGTAAGTCTTATATGTGGTTGTATCGCACAGGCGAGGACGAGCTTAATACTATAATCCTTTATGGCTACACACCTACCAGAGCAGGAGTTAATGCAGGAGAATTCTTACAAGGCTTTAAAGGTTATCTGGAGTGTGATGGATACCAGGGTTATAATAAGGTACCAGACATCAAGCGATGCGCATGTTGGGCTCATGTACGTAGATACTTTATCGACGCCGTCCCAAAGGGAAAGGAATACGTTTATAGCAATCCAGCAGTTCAAGGAGTTCAGTTCTGCAACAAACTCTTTCAGTATGAGGATTCTTACAAAAAGAAGGGATACTCCTATGAAAAGCGTAAAGAGATGCGTCTACAACAGGAAAAGCCTGTTTTAGATGCTTTTTGGTCGTGGTTTGACAGCCTCAGACCAGTTAGAAATACAAGACTTGATAAAGCAGTTACTTACGTTCAAAACAGACGAGAATATTTAGAAACATATCTTGAAGATGGTCGTTGTAGCTTTACTAATAATCTCAGTGAGAATGCCATCAGACCATTTACAGTAGGCCGCAAGAACTGGCTATTTAGTGACTCAGTCGAAGGTGCCACTGCCAGTGCCACAGTTTACAGCATAGTCGAAATGGCTAAAGCTCATAATTTAAATATCTATAGGTATCTAGTTTATCTACTGGAGCATCGTCCTAGTGCAAAAATGTGTGATGAAGAATTAGAGGCATTGGCACCTTGGAGTCAGGCGGTCAGAGAAATATGTTTAAACTAATTGGAGCAAAATGCTCCAAAACAGCAAATATCATAAATGGGAAATTAGAGTAAAATACTCCAATTTCCCATTTGCTTTTGGATACGCATTATTATTAGGCGCTTACGTTTGAAGTGACTTTGAAGTTGAAATTGAAGTAAAATAAAATAGTTTGTTTGGGTATAATACATAGTTAGGAATAATGTTTAATAAAATTGACAAAATGCAGCGTTTGGTTTATTATATTAAACATAAGAGGTGAAAAATGAGTAAAAAGTCAGTGGTAATTATGCCGGATACACAAAAAGTTTTAGAAAATATGGGTGAACAGATAAAGATGGCCAGATTGCGCCGTAATCTTTCTACAGAGTTGGTGGCAGAAAGAGCAGGAATTAGTAGAGCTACATTGTGGGCAGTGGAAAAAGGAACTCCAACGGTGGCTATAGGAACTTATGCTGCTGTGTTGCATGCTTTGGGAGGTATGGATAAAGACTTAGAGCTTGTGGCGCAGGATGATGAATTTGGCAGAAGAATTCAGGACATGAATTTAGTAACTCCGAAACGAGCAAAGAGGAAGTAGGGATTAGATGGATAACGTAAATGAAATTTATGTATATGAGAATTGGAAATCAGATACCCCGTCGTTAATAGGTACGTTGTATGTAGACGGCGATAGAGGAAAACAGATAGTATCTTTTGAATATGACGATGAATGGTTAAATGATTTGACCAATAATGTGACCTTAGATCCGGATTTAAAAATGTTTAAGGGGCGTCAGTATACACCGGCAGATAAGTTAATGTTTGGTGTATTTGAAGATTCTTGCCCGGATAGATGGGGACGCCTTTTGATGAAGAGACGTGAAGCAATTATTGCCAAGAAAGAAGAGAGAAAACCGAGAACTCTAACAGAAGTAGATTTTCTGATAGGAGTCTATGATGAGACAAGAATGGGTGGATTAAGATTTTCTATATCGAAAGGCGGTCCATTTATGTCTGATGATAAAGAATTAGCAACTCCGCCTTGGACAACACTTCGTAAACTAGAGTCCGCATCTTTGGCATTTGAGAAGAATGATGATGGAATGGAAGAAAAGTGGTTGAAACAATTAGTAGCACCGGGTTCTTCGTTAGGCGGAGCCAGACCAAAGGCAACTGTTGTTGCACCGGATGGTTCTTTATGGATTGCCAAATTTCCGTCAAAACATGATGAAATCAATGTGGGCGCATGGGAAATGGTAGTTCATGATTTGGCGGTTATGTGTAACTTGAATGTGCCGGAAGCAAAGTTGGAGAACTTTTCTATAATAGGAAGTACATTCTTAACAAAGCGGTTTGACAGAGAGGGTGATAAAAGAATTCACTTTGCATCTGCAATGACTCTTTTGAGTAAAAAGGATGGAGCGGATGCATCGGCAGGTTCCAGCTATATGGAGATTGCATCGATCATAAAAACTAATAGTGCAACACCGGGGAATGATTTGCTGGAATTGTGGCGCAGGATTGTATTTAATATGGCGGTGTCAAACACAGATGACCATTTGCGAAACCATGGTTTTATCTTGGTGAAGGATGGATGGAGTTTGTCGCCTTTATATGATGTGAATCCGAATATTTATGGAGATACATTATCACTTAATGTAGATTCTGATAATAATTTGATTGATTTTAATCTTGCGTTGTCTGTTGCTAAAATGTATGGATTAACAGAGATACAGGCACAAGAAGAATTGAAGAAAATAAAAAATGTTGTGGAAAGCAATTGGAGAAGACTGGCGCAGAAGTACGGATTAAGTAGAAGCGAGATTGAAGGAATGGCTCCGGCATTTGATATGTCATTTAAAGAATAAGAAAGGAGTTTAGAAAAAATGATTAAGGTTTTATTCATCTGCCACGGCAACATCTGCCGTAGCACCATGGCTGAATCAGTCATGACCCACCTGGTTAAACAATCAAATCTGCAAGATGTAATCTACATCAACTCTGCAGCTACCAGCCGTGAAGAAATCGGCAATCCACCACATCACGGAACGGTTGGCAAGCTACGTCAGGTTGGTATACCTGTTGTGCCGCACAGAGCTATTCAGATGACGCAAGCAGATTATGATGAGTATGATTATCTCATCGGCATGGATACCTACAATATCACAAATATGCAGCGTATTGCCGGCGGTGATCCTGCCGGCAAGATATATAAGCTGCTGACATTTGCTGATTCTGGAAGGGACATAGCTGACCCGTGGTATACAGGTAATTTTGATGAGACATATAATGATGTGTTACAGGGATGTACTGCATTGCTTAAGCATATAAGAGAAAACTATCCCAAGTAAGCCTTCAACAGCTTATAAGTATTCTCGATTCCGTCTCTGTGTGTTCTCTCATATCCATGAGAGGCATACACACCTGAACCAATCAGTCCGTGTCTTATATCATAACCGGATGTAAGAGCAGCATCAGCATCAGAACCATAGTATGGGTATACATCCACTGCGAAGTCTATCTCATTATCCTTGGCAGACTTAATGAGATTTGTTACTACATCATAATTATAAGGTCCACGGCTGTCCTTGGCACAGATGCTTACCTGATATTCTGTACATGTAAGTCCATCGCCTACACAGCCCATATCTACAGAGATTACCTCTGTCACGCCCTCTGGGATAGAAGCGGAGCCACCGTGTCCTACTTCCTCGTATACAGTGATGTGGTGATAGATTTTTCGGTCTGTTGTAATATTATTATCCTTGAGATATTTTGCATAACCGAGGAGAATACCTACACTTAATTTGTCATCTAGGAAGCGGCTCTTTAAGAAACCTGATTTGGTTTCGACAGTTCTTGGGTCGAAGGCAACTATATCGCCTGCCATGATACCCAGCTTCTCAGTGTCATCCTTTGAGTGGACATTTTCGTCCATAACGACCTCCATTGATGAGAATTTTCTTGATGTGTTATCATACTCGCCATTAACGTGAGTAGAAGCGTTGTTAAGCTGAAGAGTGCCCTCGTATACACCGTCAAAACGAGTGATGACACGGCAGTTTTCTGCCTCAGCATTGTTGGCATTCATGCCACCGATAGGAGAGACCTTCAAGTTACCATTTCCTTTGATTTCTGTAACGATGGCACCTAATGTATCTATATGGGCCTCCAATAGTACAGCATCAGATGCTTTATTGCCACCAATTTCTACAAGGATACCGCCCTTTACTGTGAGCCTTGGCTCATAGCCTAAGGCTCTGTATTCATTCATAACATATTCGGCAACCTTCTTAGTGTATCCGGAAGGGCTGTCGATAGAGAGTATTTTCTTTGTCTGTTCCACAATGTAATCAACATATTTTTTCTCTGTCATTATTAATTCTCCTTTTAAGCTGAATTTACAGGTAGGAATTCTTAAGCAAATATTTTATTACTTTAGTATTAAAGCTTAATAATTTAAAGCTAAGATACCTACTGTGAACACTATCTATTATATTATCAAACATGTGAAAAAAATCAATTGTAGAAATACATAATATCGGATAAACTATAGAGAGCAAAATTAGTCAGAAAGAGACGGATAGGAGAATATTAACATGGCATCAAAATTTGAAGAGTTGATAAATTATAGAAGAGAGATTGGTAATTTTGACAAGGCGTGTACATTGATTAACTGGGACATGGAGACAGCTACTCCAAAGATGGGTACTGATACTATGGTTGAGATGATGGGAGCGTTGTCTACAAAGGCATTTGAGATGCGAACATCAGAGAAGATGGAACAGCTTATAGATGCTGTTCTTGAACCATCGGAATTTGAGCAACTTGACCAGTATATGCAGAAGGCTGTTAAAGAGATGAAGAAAAATTTTGAGGAGAATAAGCGTATTCCGGTGGAATTCCATACAGAATACACTATGCACATGGCTAAAGCCCAGGAGGTGTGGAGAACTGCTAAGAGAGAAAATAATTACGAAGCATTTAAGCCATACCTTGAGAAAAACATAAGCTACACCAAGCAGTTATATGCATATATAAAGGGCGAGGGAAAGGGCAACTATGACAGCATGCTTGATGATTATGAGCGTGGTATGGATATGGCTACTATAGATAAGCTTTTTGATGAATTGAAAGAGGAGCTGATTCCATTAGTCAAAGCTATCGTATCTAAACCACAGCCAGATAGAAGTAAATTCACACGCAGTCTTGACGTCAATAAGCAGAAGGAGTTCTCAAGGTACCTTCTTGAGTATATTGGTTTTGATTTTGATAGAGGAGTCATGGCAGAGAGCGAGCATCCATTTACTACAAATATTGATAGAAATGACGTACGTCTGACAAATCATTACTATGAAAATGACTTCTTAAATGCAGCATTTAGTATTATTCATGAAGGTGGACATGGAATTTACGAGCAGAATGTACATGGCAGATTTGAACATACACCTCTTTCAGAATGTAGTTATATGGGACTTCATGAGAGTCAGTCACGTATGTTTGAAAATGTATTGGGAAGAAATATTAACTTCTGGAAGCCTGTCATGCCAAAGTTTTATGAGTTATTCCCAGAGATGTCTGATGTGACAGTGGAAGAGCTCTACAGAGAAGTCAACAGAGTTCAGAATGGACTTGTAAGAATAGACAGTGACGAGGTTACTTACTGCTTTCACATTATCTTAAGATATGAGCTTGAGAGAGAAATGTTCAATGGCAATGTGTCGGTTGACGATCTTCCAAAGCATTGGGCTGATAAGATGGAGGAGTATCTTGGAATCAGACCAGAGACAGACGCAGAGGGTGTAATGCAGGATACTCATTGGAGTGGCGGTATGTTTGGATATTTCCCATCATATCTTCTTGGCTCAATCTATGATGGTATGTTTCTTGAGAAAATTGAAGAAGAGCTTGGAAATGTAGATACAATTCTTGCAGAGGGCAGAATCAAGGATATTACAAAGTGGCTTAATGAGAAGATTCACACATATGGCAGATACAGAGAGCCAAAAGAGGTTATACAGGCAGTATGTGGCAAAGAGTTGTCAGTAAAACCACTTATCAAGTATTTTAAGGAAAAGTATACAGATATTTACGGTTTATAAAATAAATATAGGCTGCATAAATAAGTAAAAGTCGTGCAAATGCGCATAATGAGCATTTGCACGATTTTTTTGTTCTACTTACGAACTCGTCCACATATATTGCATTTAGAGGAGGGTTACCATGGAGGACATAATTATGAACGACACAATTATTAATGTATTACCAACGGCATTTAGGGATTATCTTGGCTTTGTAAATATGGATGATGTAGAGGAAATAAGGCTTAGGGTAGAGAGAAATGCAATATTATATTTCGGACCTGATAAGGGAGAGCTGGTGACCGATTATGTAATAAAGCAAAAGGATTTGATGGAGGCTCTTGAGTATATAACAGGATTTTCGCTATATGCATTTGAGGATGATATAAGAGAGGGCTTTATAACTATCAAAGGTGGTCATAGAGTTGGCATTGCAGGAAAGATAGTTAGGGAGGATGGCAGAATAAAGACAATAAGTAATATCTCGTCTATCAATATAAGAGTTAGTCATCAGGTATGTGGATGCGGTGATGAGCTTATCCCATATCTTGTAAAAGGGGACAAGGTTATGAACACCCTTATAATATCACCACCAGGAGCCGGCAAGACTACTCTACTTAGAGATGTGCTGAGACAACTCTCTGATACATATATGCAAAAAATATCAGTGGTGGATGAGCGAAGCGAGATTGCATCCTGTTATAAAGGAGTGCCACAAAACAATGTAGGCATAAGAACTGATGTGTATGATTGTTGCCCTAAGACAGAGGGCATAATGCTGATGATTCGAGCTATGTCGCCAAACATTGTTGCTGTAGACGAGGTTGGAAATGGGAAGGATATGAAGGCGATACAGGAGGCTACCGGCTGTGGTTGCAAGGTTATAGCTACTATTCATGGCGACACTGTGGAGGATGTTGTCAGGAAAAGCTATATGGAGGAGTGTCTTAGAGACAAATTGTTTAAGCGTTATGTGTTTATAAAAAGAGGGCAAGGGCGAAGGATAGAGGTATTTGATGAGAATCTGTGCAGGGTTCATTAAGGGATTAAGAGATGATTAAAATTATAGGTATAGCTATGCTGGTTGCATCAGCCATAGCTACTGGAAGTGTCATGGCTTGTCAGGTCAAAGAGCGGGTGGAAGAGCTTTTATATCTAAAAAAGCTTATGCTTATATTTAAAGGTGAGCTGAGGTACAAAAATGCCATGCTGTCGGAGGCGTTTATGTCTGTGGCGATGAGAGCAAAGGCACCATATGATTCTTTGTTTAGGGAATTATCTGAGGCAACGGAGGACAATCACTCCATGACTATGTCAAAGGTATTCGAGGATAAAGTGGACCAGGTTCTCGGTGGCAATACATTTTTGAACAAGGAAGATGTGACTAGACTAAAGGAGCTGGGAGATACCATGGGGTATCAGGATCAGAAGATGCAGCTTGCCAATATTGATTTGTATGTAGACAGATTGTCGCAAACTGTGGACGAGGAAAAGGAAAAAATGAGTGAAACTATGAAGATGTATAAAACTCTTGGAGTGATGGCAGGGATAATGATAGCTATTGTTCTTATATAGTTTGCTTGAGTAAAAGGAGGCTACATAGTGGATGTAAATTTGATATTTAAGATAGCGGCTGTAGGTATACTTGTGTCGGTTATAAGCCAGATATTAAAACAGAGTGGCAGAGAAGAACATTCTTTTTTGGTAAGTCTGGCGGGGCTCATACTTGTTTTATTTTGGATAGTACCCATTATATATGATTTGTTTGATACGATTAAAAATCTGTTTTTGTTGTAGGAGGATGAAGTGAATTTCTTTGGACTGGCCATAGTGGCTGTTGCGGCAGCACTGATGGCGTTGAATTTCAAATCATTTAAATCTGAATACGGCATCTTCATATCCATAGGCGTAAGCATACTGGCTATGGGAGCAGTTTTATCACAGCTAGACTATCTCATAGAAATCGTAGAGACTATAAGAGCATATATAGGTCTGGATAATGTATATATATTGACTGTTTTAAAAATCATAGGCATTACATATGTGGCGGAGTTTGCTTCTGATGTGTGCAAGGATTGTGGCTATTCATCTATGGCAAATCAGGTGCAGGTGGTGGGCAAGCTGACAGTACTGTGTATCAGTATGCCAATCCTTCTGGCATTGCTTGAAACCATTAATGGAATACTGAGTTAGAGGTGTCTATGAAGAAATGTAAATGGTTAGGGATATTGATTGTTGCAATGTACATAATATTTGCCAGTTCGGAAGTGTATGCTGCATCAGATGATGAAGCAACTGTAACGGGTGGAGCTTATGATTTATCTGGCTATGATCTGTCGGGGATTGATGAGATTATGAGTGGGACAGATTATGAGAGCGAATCATTTTCAGATATGGTAGGCAGGCTTATGAGTGGCGACTCAGAAGGAATCTTTCTGGAGATTTTTAATATGGCTGGGGACAAGCTTGTGGGGGAGATAGACTACAACAAGGATGCCATTGCAAAAGTGGTATTGATAGCTATAGCGGCTGCTATGTTGTCAAAATTGTCGGCTATATTTATGAGTAACAAAATGTCTGATATGGGTTTCTTTTCTGTATATACGCTATTATTGGTAGTGCTGATGTCAGCATTTGCAGTCAACACAACGGTTGCGAGAGATGTAGTTGATTTGCTGCTCGCTTTTATGAAATGCCTTATACCGGCATTTTTTATGGCTGTGGGTGCGGCTAGCGGCATGACTGCTTCCGTAGGCTTGTATGAGATAGCTCTTGTATCTATTATGGCTGTGGAGTACGTTATTTTAAATTTTGTTATTCCAGCTATCAATGTATATGTGGTTATATTGCTACTCAATAACATTTTGGATGAGGATTATCTGTCCAAGTTTGCATCAGTAGTTGAGACTGTGATTTCATGGGCTATAAAGATGATACCCACCATAGCACTGGCTATCAATCTTGTAGGGAGTATTGTGCTGCCGAGTGTAGATTATACGAAGGCAAAGGGATATAGAAAGATATTTAGCCTTATACCAGGCATAGGTCAGGGAATTGACTCTTTTGTGGAGATAGTTGCAGGCTCTGGCTCGCTGATAAAGAACGCAATAGGAGGAGCGGCACTTGTGTGTATTATAGTGCTTGTGGCAATTCCTGTCGTAAAGCTTTTAGTGTTCTGTTTTATGTATAAGATAACAGCAGCCATCGTCCAGCCGGTGTCAGATAAGAGAGTTACGTCCTCTGTTGAAGTTATGTCCAAGGGTGCAAATATGCTGTATAGGGCGATTCTTGCATGTGGACTTTTGTTTTTTTTAACTATTGCCATAGTATGTCTTGGAACAGGAAAAGGTTAGGAGGAATTGTATGGACACATTGCTCGCATATATAAAAAACATAGGTTTTTTCCTCATACTCGTATCGGTGGTGTGTAATGCTCTTCCTGAGAATAGCTATAAGAAGTACTGTAAGCTCTTTTGTGGTTTAGTACTTGTTGTGCTTGTGATTACACCTTTTAATGAAATACTGAATTATGATGGAGATATAAGTGATATATTTCAAAATAAATCATATCAGTCGCAGCTTATGGAGCTGGAGGCAAATCTTAAGCTTCAGGATGAAAAGCAGTTTGAAAACACACTTGCCCAGTATGAGGAATCACTTAAGGGAGAGATGCAGGGAGCAGCAGCAAACGAAGGACTATACATAATGGATGTATCGGTGAATTATATTTATACAGACAGTGGTAATGATGATATAGAGCTTCAATCGCTGGATATAGTAGTGACAGATATTGAAAATAATGAAAATGTTGAAAAAAGTGATGACATAAATTTGGACGAGATACATATAGATGACATAGAGATAAATATAAATAAAGGAGATGAGAATGAAATTGACATAGATCAGCTGTCACCTGGGGACAGACCAAAAGTTATAAAATTTATAGACAAGGTGGCACAGGCGCTGGGAATAGAGACAACCAAGATAAATGTTACTATAGCGCAATGAGCATAGGAGAAAATGAGGATATGGAGTGGCATTATGGAAGGTAAGAAGAAGTGGACATTTGATATAAGTGAGATAAAAAAAATAATAAAAAGCATATCTATAGATAAGTGGATTCTTATAGGAGCGGCAGGAATTGTGCTTGTTTTATGTTCGGACAGCTGTAACGGTAGTGGTGCTACAAATGATGATACAGGAAACAATGCAGGAGCAAAGATGCTCTCTGGTCAGCAGGAAGAAAGCACGATTACAGAAAATATAAGCTATGAAACTTATGTAAATGATATGGACGCATATACGCAGAATCTGGAAAAAGAATTAGAAAGTATTCTGTCATCAGTTGATGGCGCAGGTAAGGTTCGGGTCATGATAACTCTTAAGAATACGTCCACAAAGGAAGTTCTGATGGAGGAACCATATTCGGAAAGTAATGTCACAGAGCATGATGGTGATGGTGGTAGCAGGGACTCAAATGAGAAAAGCCAAGATTATCATGTTATTTACAAGGAAAGTAGCGATGGTACAATGATTCCATTTGTGGTGTCTGAGATTAGTCCACAGGTTGAAGGGGTGGCTGTTGTGGCAGAAGGAGGCGACAGTGCTGTGGTAAAAGAAAAAATAACTGGAATAATTAAGGCATTATTTGGCATAGAGATAAATAAAATAGCAGTAGGGAAAATGAAATAAAAGCGTAATGCTGGAAATGAGGATGTTTTGAAGACAATATTTAAAAAGAATCAGCTAATTATTACGGCATTGGCGGCTCTTATAGCCGTTGCAGGTTATCTCAATCATGCAGAGAGAAAAATCAATGATGATGCAAAACAGGCAGCTGCAAATGAGGCGCAGTCTGAAACTACAAGTACTGTGGAAAATGCAGAAGCAAATGAAAGTGCAAATACAGATGTGGCAAGTGGAACAGAAGATATAGAGAGCAATGATGTGGATATGGAGGGAACACCGGGAGAAGCTATATTTGTAAATGCTTCAGGCACTGTGGATTTTATAGTTGAGGCAAAAATGGCAAAGGAGTACGCAAGAGTATCAGCTCAGGAGTCGTTGCAGAGTATATTGGATAACCAGGGGCTTAGCACTGAAGAAAAACAGTCAGCTGTAGACAAGATGGTTGAGCTGGCAGAGGTGTCAGAGCGAGAAATGGCGGCAGAAAATCTTATTATGGCAAAGGGTTATTCAGATGTTGCGGTCACTATGACAGATGGATATGTGGATGTTATTATTGTGGCAGAGGAGCTTGATTCTTCAGAAAGGGCTCAGGTAGAGGATATTGTGAAGAGAAAAATGCAAGTGGGAGCAGACAAGATAACAATTAATGCTATTGAGGTAAAGTCAAGCAATTAATTACATAAATTTGTAAACAAATTTCCAATTCTGATTGCATTTGCTAGTATAATTGGGTATAATAATAGCAATTAATCAGCAGCAGTGTGGAGGTAAAGGAAAATGGAAAACACAATTGGAACAGTTCAGATAGCAGATGATGTTGTGGCTATTATTGCAGGTCTTGCAGCTACAGAGGTTGAAGGAGTTGCTTCAATGGCAGGAAATATTACAAAAGAGATTGTCTCTAAGTTCGGTATGAAGAACCTTTCAAAGGGAGTAAAGGTTAAAGTGACTGAGGGTGAGGTTACTGTTGAGATTGCACTCAATGTTGCGTACGGCTACAATGTACCAGAGGTATCTGTTAAGGTACAGGATAAGGTTAAGAGTGCAATTGAGAACATGACAGGTCTTAATGTTGCAGAGGTAAATGTTAAGATTGCGGGTGTGGCTCTTGACCAGTAGAGAATATTTTATAAAAATGCTTTAAAAAATTTATAAGGTATAGTAAAATAAGAATATCTATGCAAAATAGGTATTCTTATTTTTTATTATATCGGAAGGATTTGAACCATGACAAGAAGAGAATTAAGAGAAAATACATTTATTATGCTATTTCATAAAGAGTTTCATGATGTGGATGAGATGAGGGAACAATTTCAGCTTTATGCGGAAAAAATTGAGTCAATGAATGAAAAAGATCAAAAGTATGTATGTGACAGAATGTTCAATGTCATTGACAAGATTGATGAGATAGATAAGGATATTGATGATGTGGCTGAGGGATGGACTGTATCACGTATGAGCAAGATAGATTTGTCCATTATGCGCCTGGCATATTATGAGATGTGCTTCGATGAGACAGTGCCTGTACAGGTAGCTATTAACGAAGCTGTTGAGATTGCAAAGATTTATGGTGGGGATAATTCTCCTTCCTTCATTAATGGAATATTAGGAAAGCTGGCAAAAAATGGCAAGTGTATATAGTGTTGGTCAAGTGAATGCTTATATTAAGCATATGTTTGAACAGGATTTCGCCTTAAATAATATCTATATCAAGGGCGAAATTTCAAATTGTAAATATCATACCTCTGGACATATATATTTTACTCTAAAAGATGCAGGGGCGGTTTTAGCGTGCGTCATGTTTGCAGGAAACAGAAAGGGATTGAATTTCAAATTAGAGGAAGGTCTCAAGGTTACTGCTTTTGGAAGTGTGAATGTATATGAGCGTGATGGCAAGTACCAGCTTTATGTCAGAGAGATAAAGCAGGATGGTCAGGGTGATTTATATAAAAAGTTTGAGGAGCTCAAGGCAGAATTGCTTGAGATGGGAATGTTCGATGCCTCCTATAAGAAACCTATACCTAGGTATGCGACAAAAGTCGGTATTGTCACTGCAAAGACGGGAGCTGCTATACAGGATATTATCAATATTTCTATGAGAAGAAATCCACATGTGCAATTATATCTATATCCAGCCATTGTACAGGGAAGTGAAGCTGCACCATCTATTGTTAAAGGGTTGGCAACCCTCGATGAAATGAATCTTGATGTAATCATAGTTGGACGAGGTGGAGGTTCATTGGAGGATTTATGGGCATTTAACGAGGAAATGGTGGCGAGAGCCATCTTTAATTGTAATACACCAGTTATATCTGCCGTGGGTCATGAAACTGACACAACTATAGCAGATTTTGTCTCTGACCTGAGAGCACCTACACCATCTGCCGCTGCAGAGTTAGCAGTGTTTGATTATGAAGCATTTTTAGCGGAGCTTCGTGGCTATGAGGATATGTTTAATCGTCAGATGAAGATTAAAATAGACAGAATGAGGGACAAGCTTGCACATTATGAATTGCGGGTGAAACATGCAAGTCCTTTTAATAAGATAGCCATTAAGCGTCAGGAGATAGACGATATCTGCACTAAACTTCATGATAGATTAGTGCGCAAAATAGAAAGAAGAAGGCATGAACTTGAAGTGGCAGCGCAGCGACTTCAAGGCTTGTCACCACTTAATAAGATAGGTAAAGGTTATGGTTATCTTGAGGACACGAAGGGAGAAGCTCTTGTATCTGTAAACCAGGTGGCAGTATCTGATGAGATACAGATAAGTCTTCCTGATGGAAAGCTTAAAGCTAACGTTAGTTCTATCACTAATAGAGATTAGGAGAGCTAAAGAACTATGATAAGAAGATAGATTGGAGAAATGATATGGTCGCAAAAAAGACGAATACAGTCGGGGAAAATACAGATAATATAACAAATATATCCATAGAGGATGGCTTTCAAAGGCTTAACGAGCTTTTGAACAATATGGAGGCTGAGGATATTGGCTTAGAGGCGTCTTTTGATTTGTATAAGCAAGGAGTGGAACTGGTTAAGGTCCTTAATGGAAGGCTTGATGATGTAGAAGGAAAGCTTAACGAAGTAAATGACGTTCAGTAAATGAAGCCGTTAGGAGGCAGAATATGGATTTTCGTAAAGAATTAGCATCTAGAACAGAATATGTCAATGAAGTGTTGGATATGTTTTTACCAGATGAAGAGGGCTATCAAAAAACTGTTTTTGAAGCTATGAACTACAGTGTTCATGCTGGTGGAAAGAGAATACGTCCAATATTTATGATGGAGTCAGCAAAGCTGTTTGGTGACTTTGACTATCAATTGAAGCCTTTTATGGCTGCTATAGAATTTGTTCACACATATTCTCTTGTACATGATGATTTACCAGCCATGGATAATGATGATTATAGAAGAGGACAGTATACAACCCATAAAAAATATGGACATTCCATGGGAATATTGGCTGGGGACGGACTGTTGAACTATGCCTTTGAGACAGCAACTGCTGGTGTGGTGGGCGCAAAGGATAAGGATAGAGCTGCTAAGGCACTTCTTGTACTGGGAACCAAATCTGGTGCATATGGTATGCTTGGAGGTCAGGTGGTAGATGTTGAAAATACAGGAAAATCAGTGACAAAAGAGCAGCTTGATTTTATATATGAGAAGAAGACATCAGCACTTATAGAAGCTTCATTTATGGTAGGTGCCATTATGGCTGGCGCATCCGAGGACGAAGTCAACATAATAGAGAGAGTTGCAAGAAATATAGGTTTAGCATTTCAGATACAGGATGATATATTGGATGTTACAAGCACAACAGAGGTTCTTGGGAAACCTGTTCTAAGTGATGAAAAAAATGAGAAGACAACATATGTTACACTTTACGGTGTTGAAAAAGCTAGAGAATATGTAAAAAAATATACTGAAGAAGCACTTGAACTTCTTGATACATTCTCCCAGAAGAATGAGTTTTTAAAAGAATTGATTGTAAGTTTGATAAGCAGGGAAAAATAGTTTATAAGCATTTGATTGCAGATAAAGAGGTTAACTATGATACTTGAAAAAATCAATAAACCCAATGAAATTAAAAATATAGATAAAGAACAGCTGCCGGAGCTGGCAAAAGAGATTAGAAGCTTTTTGATAGAAAAGGTGTCAAAAAAGGGTGGTCATCTTGCGTCTAATCTTGGAGTTGTAGAGCTTACTATGGCACTTCATCTATGTCTCAATTTTCCGGAAGATAAGATTGTGTGGGATGTTGGACATCAGTCATATACTCATAAGATTCTGACTGGAAGGAAAGACGGCTTTGATGAACTGCGTTCATATGGTGGAATGAGTGGATTTCCAAAGAGAAGAGAAAGTGAATGCGATGTGTTTGATACAGGACACAGCTCTACATCTATATCAGCAGGTCTTGGTATAGTTGCGGCTGATATGCTTCAAGGAAAAGAGAATACTGTGGTGTCAGTTATAGGTGATGGCGCATTGACGGGTGGTCTTGCCTTTGAAGCACTGAATAATGCTGCAACAATCAATAGAAATTTTATAATGGTATTAAATGACAATGAAATGTCCATATCTGAAAATGTTGGTGGTCTGTCATCATATCTTTCAGGCATCAGAACGGGCAATATATATAATGATTTAAAAAATGGAGTTGTAAAATCTCTTAATCACATACCGGTTGTGGGAGAGAAACTTATAACTCAGATTAAGAAGACAAAGAGCAGTATAAAACAGCTTGTTATACCAGGCATGTTCTTTGAAAATATGGGCATAACATACCTTGGCCCAGTGGATGGTCATAATATAAGTCAGATGGTGAGAGTATTCAGGGAAGCAAAGAAGCTTGACCACGCAGTGCTTGTTCATGTCATTACAAAGAAGGGTAAGGGCTATGAACCGGCGGAGAAGCATCCTTCCAGATTTCATGGTGTTGAACCATTTAATCAGTGGACAGGCGAACCACTTAAACAGAAGAAAAAGGTCACATATACAGATACATTTTCCCATTATATATCTAAGTTTGCAGGAGATAACGAAAGCATAGTTGCAATTACCGCAGCTATGCCAGATGGAACTGGTCTTAAACGTTTTAAGCATATGTATCCAGACAGATTTTTTGATGTGGGTATAGCTGAAGAGCATGCTGTAACATTTGCGGCAGGACTTGCCAGTGCAGGATTAAAACCTTATGTGGCGATATACTCTTCATTTTTGCAGAGAGCGTATGACCAAATCATACATGATGTATGTATCCAGAATCTTCCAGTTGTATTTGCCATAGACAGAGCTGGTTTTGTAGGTGGAGATGGAGAGACTCATCAGGGAATATTTGATTTGTCTTATCTTAACACTATTCCAAATATGAGTGTATGTGTCCCTAAAAATAGATTCGAACTGGCGGATATGCTCAAGTATTCCATATGCTTTAACGGACCGCTGGCAATTAGATATCCTAGAGGCGAAGCATATGACGGTCTGAAGGAATACAGAGAACCTATCAGATACGGAAAAGCTGAAATAATCTATAAAGAGAGAGAAATTGCACTGATGGCTGTGGGCAGCATGGTAAAGGAAGGGGAAAAAGCGAGAGAAATCCTTAAGGAGAGAGGATATAATGTCACTCTTATAAATGCTCGTTTTGTAAAGCCATTTGATGAGAGATGTATCATGGATATGGCTGAGAATCACAAGCTGCTTGTTACATTGGAAGAAAACGTTGCAAATGGAGGATTCGGTGAACAGGTTCTAAAGTTTGTCAACAATGCAGGTATAGATATAAATGTTCTTAATCTAGCTGTGCCAAACCAGTATTTGGAGCAGGGAACTGTTGATATTCTAAGGAAAGAAGCTGGGTTGGATTCGCAGTCAATTGCAGACAGAGTAGAGAGAAGATATAAAGGATTATTATAAGAGGATTATAATATGAAGAGATTTTTGTTGATTGTAAACAGTATTAAGGGCGAGGCGGCATTTGAAGTATGTAGACGTATTGAGAATGCTATAGAAAGCAAAGGTGGAAGCTGTCATAAGACATCAGGCTTTGTCCATAAGGAAGATATACCGGGAGACACGGAGTGCGCTATTGTTCTTGGCGGTGACGGAACACTTCTTCATGCATCCAAGGATCTTATGGATTGTGACATTCCTTTAATTGGTGTGAATTTTGGACATCTTGGTTTCCTTGCCGACGTGGATGCAGATTCGGTGGAGCAGATGGTTGACAGACTTATGTCAGATGATTATGCAGTTGAGGAGAGAATGATGCTTGAAGCCTCTGTTAGAAGAGAAGGAAAGGAAGTATTTTCTGATTCTGCATTAAATGATATAGTCATTGGGCGAAGCGGTATTATGGCAGTCATAGATTTCAAGCTTTTTGTAAACGGTATAAGACTTAACAGTTACAAGGCAGATGGAATTATAGCTGCCACACCCACAGGCTCAACAGCTTATAGTATGTCGGCAGGTGGTCCTCTTGTAAAACCGTCAGCCCAGCTTATAGTGATGACGCCTGTATGTCCTCATACATTGAATACAAGAAGTATTGTATTGGAAAAGGATGATGTTATAGAAATAGAGATATGTCAGTCAAAACCAGCTGAGACAGGTGAGTCTGGCTATGTATATTTTGATGGCAATATAGGAACTCCATTGTATAGTGGAGATATTATCAGAATAAGAAAATCTAAGAATTGTACGAAGGTCATAAAGCTTGACAGTCGAAGCTTCTTAGAGGTTCTCAGGAGGAAGTTGAATAACAATGAAGATAGCCAGACATAAAAAAATATTGGAGATAATCAGCAACAACGTAGTGACAACTCAGGAGGAACTTGCTTCGTTGCTTATAGATAGCAATTACATAGTAACTCAGGCTACAGTTTCCCGTGATATAAGGGAGCTTGGACTTACTAAGATGTCAGTAGATGGTGGACCGCAGAAGTATGTAGCTGTTGAGAATAATGAAAAAAATATAAATGATAAATTGCTGGAAATACTAAAAGCTGGTTATGTGTCTATGGACAAGGCACAAAATATTTTGGTTATCAAGACGGTATCAGGTATGGCCATGGCAGTTGCAGCGGCACTTGATGCTTTAAAGATGAATGAGATAGTGGGTTGTATAGCAGGTGATGATACAATTATGTGTGCTATACGTACAAATGATGATGTGGATGTGGTTATGGATAAACTCGTAAGAATTGTATCAAACTAGAATATTAAGAGGTTATTCAGAATTGTAGCTTACAATAAAAATGGAGAGTAGCAGAAAAGTAACGCAATCGAGGAGGTTAATATGCTGCTAAACGTACATGTAAAAGATCTGGCACTTATAGAGGATGTGGATATCTGTTTTGGAGAAGGATTAAATATTCTCACAGGTGAAACAGGTGCAGGAAAGTCAATAATCATCGGTTCAATCGGTGTCGCATTGGGAGCAAAAGCTGGGAAAGATTTGATTCGCCAGGGTGCGGACTATGCATTGGTAGAATTGGTGTTTTCTGTTGATTCAGCAGAAACTATCAGCAAATTAAAAGAGATGGATATAGATACTGATGATGGACAAATTATCATATCCAGAAGAATTATGAATGGCAAGAGTATTATAAAGGTAAACGGTGAGACGAAAACAGCGTCTGCACTTAAAGAAATAGCATCCCTTGTCATAGATGTTCACGGTCAGCATGATTATGAGACGCTTGTACATACAGAAAAACACATGGATATACTGGATGCATTTTCTGGTGAAAAAGTTCTTGAACTTATGAATAAGGTGTCATCACTTTACAAAGAATATAAGAATGCTCATGCCAAACTTGAAGAATTCTCAAAAGACGAGGAACAGAGAATTCGTGACCTGTCTTTTTATGAATTTGAAGCGAATGAGATAGCCAGTGCTGGCTTGAAGATTGGTGAAGATGATGAATTGGAAGAAGAATTTAAGAAGATGACTCATGGTAGGAAGATTGTAGAAAGTATTGGCAATGTCTATGAGGGACTTGCAGGAGATGATGGAGGAGTATCCTCTGTAGTTAGTTACGGTCTTAGAGAATTGTCATCTGTTAGTCATCTTGATAAAAAGCTTGAGAATTTTTATGAGACCTTAAATACTATAGATTCTCTTTGTAATGAACTGTCAAAGGAAATGTCAGACTACATGGAGGAGCTTGATTTTGATGAAGAACGAGTTGCATATGTGTCAGACAGATTGGACACTATTAACAAATTAAAGCTTAAGCATGGAAAAACTATTGGAGATATACTTAAGAAAAAAAGTGAACTTGATGACAAAATTGAAAGCCTTAACAATTATGATGAATCTAAGAAAGAACTGGAAAATACACTAAAAGCTATAGAAAAAGAGCTTGAGAGTGCTTCAAAGGAATTGTCAGCCTTAAGAAAGAAAGCTGCATTAGGTCTTGAAAAGAGTATAGTAAAGGCACTTATGGATTTGAATTTCCTTGAAGTAAAATTTAAGGTGGCTTTTGAGAATGTTGAAAAATACACAGCCAAGGGTACGGACAGTTTAGAATTTATGATTTCGACAAATCCTGGAGAAGATATTAAGCCTCTTGCAAAGATTGCGTCTGGTGGAGAACTTTCAAGGATTATGCTTGGTCTTAAAGCTGTTCTGGCTGAAAAGGATGCAGTTGATACACTTATTTTCGACGAGATAGATACAGGAATAAGTGGAAAGACAGCAGGAATGGTTGCAGATAAGATGAGTGTTATAAGTGGTGAACATCAGGTTATATGCATCACCCATCTGCCACAGATTGCTTCTCATGCAGACAGACATTATCTTATAGAAAAAAATGTTAAAAATGGTCATACAACAACTGATATAAGAAGATTAAGTGATGATGAATCTATAGAAGAATTAGCACGAATGCTTGGCAGCACTACTATTACAGAGGCAGCATTGGACAACGCACGAGAGCTAAAAAAGCTTGCAGGAAAAGCGTAACCTAATAATACCATACTAGCAAAATCAGAATTGAACATACTAGCTATCATAAAGTAAAAGAAAGAGAGGTAGCTGTGGTGAACAAGAGATTTTTCTGGTATAAGAGAATATTAACCATGGCGGTCATAGCACTGTCCATGGTTTTATTTTGCTCTCTTTATAGAAATAATGAGCATAAAAATACAGTACAGACAAATTACGATGGAACAGAGATTTTTCCATGTGGTTTTTCTGTGGGAATATATCTGGAAACTGAGGGTGTTTTAGTAGTTGGAACAGATGTTATAACTGGTAGTGATGGTCTTAATTATGAGCCGGCTCATGGAATAGTTAAAGAGGGCGATTATATAGTGGCTGTAAATGATATAAACGTAAGTGCTAAGTCTCAGCTGGGTTTTTTGATAAATAAGTATGGTAATAAGGCATTAACATTAACTATTCGAAGAGACGGGGAGCTTATGGATGTGAAAATCACACCAGTTTGTGTAGGTACAGAACAGTACAAGCTTGGTATATGGGTAAAAGATGACAGTCAGGGAATAGGTACCATGACATATATAACATATGATGGGGATTTTGGAGCACTTGGTCACGGTATATCTGACAGTGATACTAAGAAGTTATTAAGTGCTGAAAATGGAAGAATCTATGAGGCTGACATATGGGGAATAACAAAGGGTAGATCAGGTTCGCCTGGGAGCTTGTGTGGCTCTATAAATTATGATGAAAGCAATATTATGGCCGCTATAGAATCAAATACAGATATAGGTATATATGGGAATTTGGCTGAGTATAAAGAGGCTATGGATATTATAGATGAGTATGATTTGGAACCGATGGAAATCTGCTCAAAAAAAGATGTACAGCTGGGGAAGGCTTATGTGAGAACAGCAGTTACAGGAGAAGTTAAGGATTATGAGATAGAAATTACAGAACTTAAAAACCAGTCTGAAGGTAATAAAGGTATAGTTTTAAAAGTGACAGATGAAGAATTGTTAGAATTAACAGGTGGAATAGTTCAGGGAATGAGCGGCAGCCCAATAATTCAGGGTGACAAAATCATCGGCGCAGTAACACACGTATTTGTAAACGATTCAACCAAAGGATATGGGATATATATTGAAAATATGTTGGAGCATAATTAAGAAAAAGCAGATATTACAAGGCTTTCTAAGTGGTTGTATTATCTGCTTTTATTATTGACAATATAAGAAAAAGCGGATGGATGAAGAATATGGGAGTTTTGATGGTGGTGGAAATACTTGACTAAAATCAGCTTTTTTATTATTATCTTATATAGTGATTTTAAGAAAAAAGAGGAAGTTTATTATGGCAAACGAAAAGATAATTTTAACAGGAGATAGACCAACAGGAAAACTTCATGTTGGACATTATGTAGGTTCTTTAAGAAGAAGAGTGGAGCTTCAGAATTCTGGTAAATTTGATAAAATATTTATCATGATTGCTGATGCACAGGCACTTACAGATAATGCGGATAATCCAGAGAAGATTAGACAGAATATAATAGAGGTAGCCCTTGACTATCTTTCATGTGGTATTGACCCTACTAAGTCAAACATTTTTATTCAGTCTCATGTTGCTGAGTTATGTGAGCTTTCATTTTATTATATGAATCTTGTTACAGTATCCAGACTTCAGAGAAATCCTACTGTTAAGTCTGAGATTCAGATGCGTAATTTTGAGACAAGCATCCCAGTAGGATTTTTTACATATCCTATAAGTCAGGCAGCTGATATTACAGCATTTAAGGCAACTACAGTTCCAGTAGGTGAAGACCAGCTTCCGATGCTTGAGCAGACTAAGGAAATAGTTAGAAAATTTAATTCTGTATATGATGATGTTCTCATTGAGCCGGAAATCCTACTTCCTGATAATAAAGCGTGTTTAAGACTTCCAGGCACAGATGGCAAGGCAAAGATGAGCAAATCATTAGGAAACTGTATCTATCTTTCAGATACAGAAAAGGATGTAAAGACAAAAATCATGAGTATGTACACAGATCCTAATCATATTCGAATTGAAGATCCAGGTCAGGTTGAAGGTAATACTGTATTTACTTATCTTGATGCATTTTGTAAGCCAGGTCATTTTGAGGAGTATTTGCCAGAGTATGCAAATCTTCAAGAACTTAAGGACCATTATTCGAGAGGCGGTCTTGGTGATGTGAAGGTTAAGAAATTCCTTAATAATGTTCTTCAGGAGGAGCTTAATCCAATCAGGGCAAGACGTAAAGAGTATGAAAAGGATATACCTGAAATTTACAATATACTTAAGAAGGGTAGTGAGGTTGCTAGAGAAAAGGCTGCCCAGACTCTTGCTGAGGTAAAGGCTGCCATGAAGATAAACTACTTTGAAGATGCTGAGCTTATTAAGGAACAAGCAGAAAAATACGGACAGAATTAGTAGATTATAAAGTCGTAACTGTTATAGCAAAGAACAGTTACGACTTTACTTTTTATTTACAAATGCATTACACGTAGCTATCATTTGCAGATTATTATGTTTTTCGTGAAGTTTCTTCAAGATATAACAAGTTCGACAGGAGTATCGACAGCAATAATGGTAAGAAGAAACAGTAAAAATATCTTTTTTAAGTGATTCGAGGAGGAAAACATCATGGAAGGAAAATTAAATGTAGTGGTAGCCGACGATAATGAGAGAATAGTGACACTTTTGTCAGACATATTGAGTACAGATGAGGACATTTCCGTTGTAGGAAAAGCAAAGAACGGTCAGGAAGCATACGATATGATTAAGAAAGAAAAGCCTGATGTAGTATTGCTTGATATTATCATGCCTAAGCTTGATGGTTTGACAGTGATGGACAAGATCAATAGGGATGCTACACTAGACAAGCATCCTGCATTTGTTGTAATGAGTGCAGTGGGTCAGGAAGCTATCACGGAGGATGCTTTCAGCCTTGGAGCTAATTATTACATTATGAAGCCGTTTGATCATGATACGCTCTTATATAGGATGAAGCAGTTAAAAGTAAATGGTCAGCATAAGAGTGTTGCTGGAAGAATTGTAGCCAAAACTTTAGCATCACCTGAACAGACTGAGAAGGATTTGGAAGTGATTGTAACAGAGTTTATTCATGAAGTTGGTGTGCCTGCTCATATTAAGGGGTATCAGTATCTTAGAGATGCAATCATAATGACTGTTAAGGATCAGGAAATGCTTGGTGCTATTACAAAGATTTTGTACCCTGAAATAGCAAAAAAGCATAAGACTACATCTTCAAGAGTTGAGAGAGCTATAAGACATGCTATTGAAGTCGCTTGGAATAGAGGAAAGCTTGAAACAATAGAGGAAATGTTTGGATATACTATTAATACTGGCAAAGGGAAACCTACAAATTCAGAGTTCATTGCACTTATTTCCGATAAAATACGCCTTCAAAAATAATATTAAATTAAAGTTATAAATATCAAAAATCTTCTTTAAAATATTCAGATAATTTGATATAATAGCTATAATTGATTAAGTGAACAGATAATAGGAGGAATCTATATGAGAAATATACTGTTTGTTGCATCTGAATGTGTGCCATTTATAAAGACTGGTGGTTTGGCAGATGTAGTTGGATCATTACCAAAATACTTTAACAAAGACGAGTTTGATTGCAGAGTTATTATTCCTAAGTACATGTGCATGAAATATGAGTATGTACAACAATTGGAATATGTGACACATTTTTATATGCAGCTTAACTGGAGAAGTCAGTATGTTGGTGTGTTTAAAACAGTTTATGATGGTGTTACTATATATATGATTGACAATGAATATTATTTCGGCGGTGACAGACCATATGGTGATATTTGTTATGATATTGAAAAATTTGCATTTTTCTCAAGAGCCGCATTGTCAGTGCTTCCTGTTATAGGATTTAGACCAGATATTATTCATTGCCATGATTGGCAGACAGGTCTTGTGCCAGTTTATCTTAAGGATTGCTTTGCACAGGGAGATTTCTATCGCGGCATCAAGTCTATTATGACAATACATAACCTTAAATTCCAGGGAATATGGGATGTTAAGACAGTTCGTGATATCGCAGGATTATCTGATTATTACTTTACATCGGACAAGCTTAGATGCTATGAAGATGCCAATCTCTTAAAGGGTGGTATCGTATATGCTGACTATGTAACAACGGTTAGTGAGACGTACGCAGAAGAGATTAAGACACCATTTTTTGGTGAAAACCTTGATGGGCTTATGAGAGCAAGGAGTAATTGTCTTGCAGGAATTGTCAACGGTATTGATTATGATACTTACAATCCTGAGACAGATCCTTATATTTATAGAAATTATAATGTTGACACCTTTAGAAAAGAAAAGAAGGCAAATAAGAGACAGCTACAGCAGGATCTTGGTATGAATGTTGATGATGGTAAGTTTATGATAGGTATAGTTTCACGTCTGACTGATCAGAAGGGTTTTGATCTTATTGCGTATATTATGGATGAGCTCTGCCAGGAAGATGTACAGATAGTGGTCCTTGGTACAGGTGAAGAGAGATATGAGAATATGTTCCGTCACTTTGATTGGAAATATCATGGTAAAGTTTCAGCACAGATTTATTACTCGGAAGAAATGTCTCATAAGATTTATGCAGCGTGTGATGCATTCCTTATGCCATCACTCTTTGAACCATGTGGACTTTCACAGCTCATGAGTCTTCGCTATGGAACAGTTCCAATTGTACGTGAGACAGGTGGTCTTAGGGATACAGTTGAACCATATAATGAATATGAGAGTAAAGGAACAGGATTTTCGTTTACAAATTACAATGCTCACGAGATGCTTGGTGTAATTAGATATGCTATGAATACCTTCTATAACAAGAAAAGAGAATGGAATAAGATGGTTGATCGTGGCATGATGGCAGACTTCTCATGGAAAACATCAGCTGGAAAGTATGAACAGTTGTATCGCAATCTTTTGTATTAAAAATAAGAGAGTAGCGGGGTCTTTATATGGAATCTATCGTATTTGTTCTTATAAGCTGGCTATGTGCTTCAGTGTTTGTGTTGTTAGGTTATGCATGTTTTAAACGTAGAACACCAGTAAACTTCTGGTCAGGAGCTGAGGTTAAGAAGACGGAGGTTACAAATGTAAGGAAGTATAACGTTGCAAATGGTGTTATGTGGTGTATATATTCGATGTTTTATTGGATAGCCGGATTGGCGGCAATTGTTAGTAAAACTGTATCGGTTATATTTCTTGTAATGGGTTGTACCGTTGGAATTTTTGGTTTGATACTGGGATATTGCTGGATAAAGAGAAGATACTTTATTAGTTATCGTGATAGCTACGTTGCATCAAAGTTAAATGACTACAAATAAATTGATTTTTTTAAAGTGGCTGTTACACTATTCTTATAATCGGAGTTATAAGAATAAAGTGTAGCAGCCTGTTTTTGTTGTATAGGAAAGTTCTCGAAATATAATTAAAAACATATTGTAAAAATTTGAAAAACATATTAGAATAAAGTGGCTATTGTGAAGTAATTCACTAAAGTAAATTGTGAAGTTAATTAGATAAAAGGAGTGACGGAAGATGGTATCAGAAAACAACGTTAAAAAACGTAGTGCAAAGACAACAAAGATGGTGCAGTTGGCGCTACTCATTGCTATTATATTTTTAATGGCATTTACACCACTTGGTTACATAAAGACACCGACAATTGATATTACACTTATAGTAGTTCCCGTTGCGGTTGGCGCAGTTGTACTGGGACCATCAGCAGGAGCAGTACTTGGCTTTGCTTTTGGTTTAACAAGCTTAATTTTAAGCTTTTCAAGTCCACTTGGAGCTATGATGACAGATATCAATCCAATATTTAGGGTTATCAACTGTATAATACCAAGAATACTTTGTGGATGGCTTACAGGCCTTGTATATGTAGGTCTTAAGAAGATAAAACCAATGCAGAAATTTTCTGTAGTGCTTGCTAATCTTTCTTGTCCGATATTCAATACAATATTTTTTACAAGCTGTTTAATGCTTATATATTATGACACACCGTTTGTGCAGAATATGGCTGAGCAGATGGGAGTTGCAAATCCACTTGCCTTCGTAGTAGCATTGGTTGGCTTAAATGGTGTTGTTGAGGCGGCAGTTTGCTTTATAGTGGGAAGCACTATAACAAAGGCATTGCAGGTAGTACTTAAATCATCACAAAAATAAATATGGATAGGCTTATAGAAGAAAAAATTCTAAAGCTCTTTTATTCCATTAATATCAGGCTGTATTGCCATTGAATAATTTGTATGATATATAACAAAACCTGGCTTGCTTCCGGCAACCTTTTTAACGTGCTTTCGCTGGATATAGTCAATCTCAACCTTGTCCTGCTCTCGGCCCTTAGAGTAGTAGGCTGCAAGGCGTGCTGCCTCCTCAAAGGTTGAATCTGGTAGTTCATCACCGTTTGATTTAACGATAACGTGTGAGCCTGGAAATGTCTTAGAATGGAACCACCAGTCTCCACCATTTGCAACCTTAAAAGTCAGTTCTTCATTTTGAATATTGTTTTTTCCAACATACATATGATAACCGTCAGAAGAAACGTAGTGAAGAGGTTCGCTCTTATATTTAGCTTTTTTGTCAGAAGACTTTCTGCGGATGTATCCTGATAGTATAAGTTCTTCCTTGATTTCTTTAAGGTCATCCTCTGATAAGGCGATATCTAAGGCATTCGTGACTGATTCAAGATGAGCTATTTCATCGGCAACCTCTTTAACGATACCTTCCAGAGCTTCAGCGGTTCTCTTGAGCTTATTATACTTGTCATAGTAACGTTTTGCGTTTTCCATGGCCGTCAAATCTTTATCTAAAGGTATGGTTATCTCTTTGTTATTGTCATAATAATTTTCGGCTTTCAATTCAGTTGCACCCTGCTCAACACAGTAGCCAAAGGCTGTAATAAGCTCACCGTATATTCTGTACTTATCTTTTTTTTCAGTGTCCTTTAACTGTTTAATCTGTAAGTCATATTTCTTGTAATTTTTTTCAAGTGCTGTCTGAACAATACGTCTAAGGTCTGATGATTTTTGTCGTATTCTGGTAACAACAGATTTCTTTGCATAAAACTGTTCTAACACATAGCTCATGGAGTCATGATAAGCAGTAGTATGGTTATTGTCGCCATAGATTGAAAGTGAGAATGGAGCAAATTCCCTTGGAGAGTCATCTACATTCTCAGAGATAATATTTGGCTGGAATTTGTTTAATCTTACGCATTCCATCAAATCATCAAAGGCTGTCCAAACATTGTTTAATTCCTGTGAGTCAAGAGCATTAGCAGGCTTGTCGCCATCTACGGAGCATCTGTTACATATTTCAGATGCTATAACAGGGGAGATACCAGTAAAACAGCAATAGATTGCTTTGGATATTGGCATCATCTGCTCAGATATTTTACTAATAAAGTCAGTTTGTGACACAGTTAATGGGTCGATTTTTCCAGTTGTATCTGGAATGAAGTACATTCTTCCAGGTAAAACCTCACGTACAGAGCTGACATTTGCTGAGATATGCTTGATAGAATCTACGATTTTACCCTCTGTATCTGTGAAAATGATGTTACTGTGTTTACCCATCAATTCAATGATTATATGTTTTGTGCATAAGTCACCCATATCATTGTAATGTTCAACCTTGATATTGATAATTCTCTCAAGGCCTGGCTGATATATGTCGATGATTTTTGCGTTGTTTAAATGCTTCCTTAACAACATGCAGAAGTTAGGTGCCGTAAGTGGTGAAGTTTTTGAGCCTTCTGTTATATACATAAGTGGGAGTGAAGCAGCTGCGGAAACAAGAACTTTATACTGTTCCTTTTCTACACGGACAGTTAATTGGAGCTCATCGTTTTCTGGCTGTGCTATCTTTAAAAGTCTTCCACCAACAAGTTTTGTATTTAATTCATCCACGAGAGCATGGATGGTAATTCCGTCTAATGCCATAATGTTTACGACCTTTCTATGTTAATTTTATAAAAAGCAGTATTATTTTTATATAAATTTGCTTAACAAAATCTATCTAAGAAAGCTTAACATAGCATGTTTTTAGAGTCAAGAAACATGAAATTAAAAATATATTTATTTATCAATAGGATTACTGTAAAAAATTATGTCGAAAAATCAATAATTTTACTTTATCTTTCAGATGTAATGTGTTAATATCTGCTATGTATGCACTTTTTATATAGGATTGCTTGAATGTAATGTGCATTTAGTTTATCTGAGAAAGGAACAATGAGATGGGAAACAAGCTTATTGATTTGCAGGGTATTTCAAAGTCATATGGTAAGCATATGGTTTTAGACGACTTAAATTTATACATTAGGGAAAATGAATTTCTTACGTTGTTAGGTCCCAGTGGATGCGGTAAGACAACTACTCTTAGAATTATAGGCGGTTTTGAATCTCCTGACACAGGAAGAGTAGTCTTCGATGGACAGGACATTACAAATCTCCCTCCTAATAAAAGGCACTTAAATACTGTATTTCAGAAATATGCGTTGTTTACACATATGACTATAGCAGAAAATATTGCTTTTGGACTTAAAATCAAGGGTAAGTCAAAGGCGTATATAGATGACAAGATTAAGTATGCCTTGAAGCTTGTTAATCTTGATGGCTTTGAAAACAGAATGGCAGACTCGTTAAGTGGTGGTCAGCAGCAGCGTATAGCTATAGCCAGAGCCATAGTTAATGAACCAAAGGTTCTTCTTCTTGATGAACCACTTGGGGCACTTGACTTAAAGCTTAGACAGGATATGCAGTACGAACTTATCAGACTTAAGAATGAGCTCGGTATTACATTTGTATTTGTAACACATGACCAGGAGGAGGCTCTGACTATGTCAGATACTATAGTGGTTATGAATCAGGGATACATCCAGCAGGTTGGTACTCCTGAAAATATTTATAATGAGCCTGAAAATGCTTTTGTCGCTGACTTTATAGGCGATTCAAATATTATACCTGGAACTATGATAGAGGATGAATTGGTTGAATTTCTTGGAACTAAATTTAAGTGTGTTGATAAGGGATTCGGTAATAACAAGCCTGTAGACGTTGTTATACGACCAGAGGATGTTGAACTTGTCACACCGGACAAGGGAACTATCAAGGGTGTTGTGACTCATCTCATATTTAAGGGTGTGCACTACGAGATGGAGGTTATGGCTAATGGCTATGAGTGGCTTGTTCAAAGCACAAAAATGTCTCCAGTAGGAACAGAAGTAGGTATAAAAGTTGATCCATTTAATATTCAGATTATGAATAAACCTGAGTCAGAGGACGAGGAGGCAGTAGGAGTAGATGAATAAAGCACGCAGAAAAAATGCTTTGCTTGCAAGTCCATACATTGTGTGGATTGCAGCGTTTATAATAATTCCACTTCTGTTCATAGGCTACTATGGCTTTACAGACAGAGAGGGTAACTTTACATGGGAAAATATTACTACAATTGTCAGACCAGAGTATTATAATGCACTAGGTCTTTCGCTTTTGCTTGCAGTAATCAGTACGGTTATTTGTCTTTTATTGGCATATCCTCTTGCGTATATTCTTAGAAATATGAATATGTCAAAGCAGGGATTTATAGTCTTTGTGTTTATTCTTCCTATGTGGATGAATTTCCTGCTTCGTACATACGCATGGCAGGCGATTTTGGACATTAATGGTGTTCTTGACCATTTTCTTGCAATGTTTGGCATAACAGATTTTAATATTATCAATACGCCGGCGGCTATCGTTATTGGTATGGTATATGATTTCCTTCCATTTATGGTACTGCCTATTTATAATGTTCTTGTAAAGATTGATGACAATGTTATCAATGCGGCAAGAGATCTTGGTGCAAATTTCTGGCAGACATTATTTAAAATTATTTTACCACTTAGTAAGCCAGGTATAGCCAGCGGTATTATCATGGTATTTGTTCCAGCACTTACTACATTCGTAATATCTGATATATTAGGAGGTGGAAAGCTGCTTCTCATTGGTAATCTTGTTGAGAATAAGGTAAAGGCAGATAATTTGAATCTTGGTGCAGGACTTTCGCTTGTACTTATGATATTTATTATTATCAATATGCTGTTTTCCAATGGTGATGACACAGATGTCAATACTGTGAAGAAGGAGGTAAAGAAATAATGAAGAATATATCAAAGAAAATATATTTGGCGCTTATTATTCTTTTCCTGTATCTTCCTATATTTGTACTTATAGTGGCATCCTTCAATGATTCAAAGATTCTGGGAAACTGGGATGGCTTTACCCTTAACTGGTATAGGGAGCTGTTTGATAATGCTTCTATTATGAATGCTTTGAAAACCACACTTATATTGGCTTTATTAGCTTCGATTATAGCAACGGTTCTTGGTACACTTGCCTGTCTTACAATTTCTAAGATGAAAAAAAGTACAAGAACTATCATTATGAGTATTACAAATATACCTATGCTCAATGCAGAAATCGTTACTGCATTGGCATTTATGCTTTTGTTTGTAGGACTGGGCATTTCGCTCAGCTTTTCAACTGTGCTTATAGCTCATGTGACGTTCTGTATTCCTTATGTTGTACTCAATGTTATGCCAAAGGTATCACAGATGGATAACAATATGTACGAAGCAGCGCTGGACCTTGGTGCAACCCCATTTCAGGCATTTTATAAGGTTACGATTCCAGAGATTATGCCAGGGGTGCTTTCAGGATTTTTGATGTCCTTTACCATGTCTTTAGATGATTTTATTATTACACATTTTACAAGAGGTTCAGGAATAGATACTCTTTCAACTAAGATTTATACATCTGTGAGAAAGGGTATACAGCCAGAAATGTATGCGTTGTCAACCATTCTATTTGTGACGGTGTTTGTGTTATTGTTCCTTGTGAATTATGGCCCTAGTACAAAGGCTAAGAAGTCTGTTACAACTTTTGTATTTAAGAGCAAAATGAGAGTGGCAATGGTAACAGCTGTAGTCCTTATATTTGGTGTTGTGGGATATTTTGCACTTAAGGACGACAAGAATTATATAGGTGATTTATATGTATATAACTGGGGTGAATATATTGACCCGGAGGTTATAGAGCTTTTTGAGGAGGAAACAGGCTATAAGGTACATTACGAGGAATTTGAGACAAATGAGGAAATGTACGCAATTATCGCCAAGGGAGCCAGAAGCTATGATGTAATCTGTCCTTCAGATTACATGGTAGAAAAGATGATTCAGAATGAGCTGCTGGCTGAAATTGATTATAGCAATGTGCCGAATCTTCAGTACATTGGAGAACAGTATATGACTAGCGCTGAGGGCTTTGACCCTGGAAATAAATACTGTGTACCTTATACATGGGGAACAGTTGGAATTATGTATAATAAGACTATGGTTGATGATGAGGTAAACAGCTGGTCTATATTATTTGATGAAAAATATGAGGGACAAATTCTTATGCAGGCATCTGTAAGAGATGCGTACTGTGTGGCTCTTTCATATCTGGGATATTCTATAAATACCCTTGACGAAGATGAACTTAAGGAGGCCACAGATTTGCTTATCAGTCAGAAGCCTATTGTACAGGCGTATGTCATTGATCAGGTAAGAGATAAGATGATAAAGAATGCCGCGGCTCTTGCTGTTATATATTCAGGCGAGGCAATATATATGCAGGAAGAAAATCCAAATCTTGAATATGTTGTCCCGGATGAAGGCTCAAATGTGTGGATTGATGGATGGGTTATTCCGAAGGATTGTCAGAATAAGGAAGCGGCTGAGGCTTGGATTAATTTCATGTGTGACCCGGAAATTGCACTTATGAATTTTGAGTATATTACATACTCAACACCAAATGAGGCTTCAAGGGAGCTTATTGAAGATGAGGCTATAAGAAACAGCCAGATAGCCTTTCCAGATGACGCAGTTCTCTCAAGATGTCATGTGTACAATTATCTTGGCAAAGAGGGAGATGAGTTATACGATTACTACTGGACTATGGTCGGAGGAGCCTCTAGTGAATAGAATGTCGTAAATCAATGGTTGATTTTTGCCATGATTTGGTCTATAATTGTTTAGCTATAGTGGAATTTTATATGAAACTTCATTTAGTTAAGTTCTTGAGACAGAGAGGAACGATATGATTAAAAGTATGACGGGCTTTGGACGATTTGAAGTATCAGAGCAGAACAAAAAAATAACAGTAGAAATGAAATCTGTCAATCACAGATATCTTGATGTAAGTGTCAGAATGCCGAAGCAATTAAATTCTTTCGATGCTGTCATACGTGCAGAAATAAAGAAATACGCATCAAGAGGTAAGGTTGATGTATATATTTCATATGAAGATACATCAGAGGATATGACAAGTTTAAAATATAACAGTGAGTTAGCAACTGAGTATGTGTCATATTATAAGTCTATAAGTGAGCAGTTTGGCATAGAAAACGACATAAGTACGTCAAAGCTTATGAGATGTCCCGAAGTGCTCGTTATGGAAGAAAATCAAACCGATGAAGACGAATTGTGGAAAATGGTTCAAAAGGCAGTTGATGGAGCCTGTGAGAAATTTGTTGAATCTCGTTTGTCAGAGGGAGCGCATTTAAAGAATGATCTTTTAGCTAAGCTTGATGGAATGATGAACATTGTGGAATCCATAGCTGTCCGTTCACCAGAGGTGTTTGAAGAATACAGAGTGAATATCAGAAAACAGGTTGAGGAGCTTCTGGGAAATACACAGATTGATGAGTCTCGTATAGCTACAGAGGTAGTTCTTTTTGCAGACAAGATGTGTATAGATGAAGAATTAGTTCGTCTTAGAAGTCATGTGGAAAAGATGAAATCTGACCTTATGACAGGTGAAGATGTAGGTAGAAAGCTTGATTTCCTTGCTCAGGAAATGAATAGAGAGGCAAATACCATATTGTCAAAGGCAAATGATCTGGAAGTGACAAACAGAGGAATTGATCTTAAGACAGAGATAGAAAAAATCAGAGAGCAAATCCAAAACGTTGAATAACGTTGAATAACGTTGAGGAGCTGCAATTTCAATTTTAAAAATATGGAGAAGGATGCTTGCATCCTGAAACATAATTTTAAAATTGAAATTATAGGACGAATGTCCTCAAGCGAAAAATCGAAGATTTTGAGCTTGGCAGCGACGGTATTTTTTATTTGTTACTAGCGACAGATTGTATATAAGGAGAAAAACATGAAGGAAAGAGGAGTATTAGTCATTGTATCAGGATTTTCTGGTGCAGGAAAAGGTACAGTTATGAAGGCCCTTATGGGCAAGTATGACAATTATGCTTTAAGTATATCAGCAACAACCAGAGCTCCTAGAACAGGAGAAGAAAATGGAAGAGAATATTTTTTCAAATCTGTGGAAGAATTTGAAAAAATGATTGCGCAAGATCAGCTGATAGAATATGCTAATTATGTAGGAAACTACTACGGAACTCCTAAGGCTTATGTTGAGTCCAAGCTTGATGAAGGCAAGGACGTTATCCTTGAGATAGAGCTGCAGGGTGCAATGAAGGTTAAAGAGAAGATGCCGGATACGGTACTTATCTTTATTACACCGCCAACTGCGGAAGAATTAAAAAACCGCCTTGTAGGCAGAGGAACAGAGGACGAAGCAACTATAAATGCTCGTCTGAGAAGAGCCAGCGAAGAGGCTGGATACATGGAGAAATATGACTACTTACTTATCAATGATGATTTGGATACATGTGTGAGAGAATTGCATGAGCTTATCCAGTCAGAGCATTGGAAGGTTAGTAGAAATATAGATAGAATAAATTTTATTAGAGAAGACGTGAAGATCTTCTCGGAAGGAGAATAATTATGTTACATCCATCATATTCAGATTTAATGGCAGTAGTTAATAGCGAGGTTGAACCAGGCGAGCAGCCAGTTGTTCAGAGCAGATACTCAATCGTGTATGCTACAGCAAAGAGAGCAAGACAGATAATTGCAGGTGAGGAACCACTTGTAAAGCATGTTAAAAATAACAAACCATTATCAGTTGCTGTTGAAGAACTTCACAGTGGCAAGGTTAAGATAGTTAGTGATGAGGAGTAAACTTGGAGGATACAGCTAAGCTGACCAGACTCCAAGGGGTTAGTTTGGAGGAAATGACATTTGAAGATTATGTTTATATCGCTTGGTTGCGATAAAAATCTTGTAGATACAGAGGAGATGCTGGGGATTCTCGGCGCAGAAGGTTATACATTTACAAACGATGAAAATGAGGCTGATGTAATAGTTATCAATTCTTGTTGTTTTATTAATGATGCAAAGGAAGAAAGTATAAATACAATCCTTGAGATGGCTGAATATAAAAAGACGGGCAATCTCAAAGCACTTATTGTGACAGGATGTCTTGCGCAGAGATACAAGGATGAAATTATTAAAGAAATTCCAGAAGTTGACGCTATTATAGGTACATCATCCTACGATAAGATAGCTGATGTGGTAAAGGAAGCTATAGAGGGGAAAATATCTGAGGAATTTCTTGATTTAAATCGTTTGCCTAATATAGGAACTAACCGAATGGTTACTACAGGTGGTTATTATGCTCATCTGAAAATAGCTGAGGGCTGTGATAAGCATTGTACCTACTGTATTATTCCTAAAATCAGAGGAAAGTATAGAAGTGTACCAATGGAACAGCTGGTAAAACAGGCTGAATATCTGGCATCTGTTGGCGTGAAGGAGCTTATCCTGGTAGCACAGGAAACAACCATATATGGAGTGGATTTGTATGGCAAGAAGTCACTTCATGTATTATTGCAAGAGCTCTGCAAGATAAGTGGTATAAAGATGATTAGGATAATGTATTGTTATCCAGAAGAAATTTATGATGAGCTTATAGAGACTATAGCCATGGAAAAGAAGATATGTAATTATCTTGATATGCCTATACAACATTGTTCTGACCACATTCTGAGGAGAATGGGCAGAAGAACTACAAAAGCTGAGCTCATTGACATAGTTAATAAATTGAGAAAACGCATACCGGACATTATTCTTCGAACAACTCTCATAGCAGGATTTCCAGGAGAGACCGAGGAACATCATCAGGAGATGATGGAATTTGTTGATGAGATGGAATTTGACAGACTTGGAGTATTTACATATTCTCCAGAGGAGGGAACGCCAGCAGCTGTTATGGAGAATCAGATTGATGAGGAGATTAAAGAAGACTGGAGAGACGAGATAATGGAACTTCAGCAGGAGATAGCCTTTGATAAATCTGAAAGTATGATAGGTAGGGAACTTGTTGCAATGATAGAAGGTAAAATTGCAGGAGAACCAGCGTATGTGGGAAGAACCTATATGGATGCTCCAGGTATAGATGGCAGTATTTTTGTAAATACGGGTGAAGAATTAATGAGCGGCGATCTTGTAAAGGTAAAGGTCACAGGCGCAAACGAATATGATTTGATTGGAGAAATATTATGAATTTACCTAACAAATTAACGGTTTTAAGAGTATGTACAATACCATTTTTTGTATTCTTTATGGAAATTGAATGTCTTGGCAGGTGGGGAAGTTTTATAGCAGTATTGCTTTTTGTTTTTGCCAGCATTACAGATGCTCTTGACGGTCATATTGCTAGAAAGCACAATCTTGTAACAAATTTTGGAAAGTTTATGGACCCACTTGCGGACAAGCTTCTTGTATCTGCAGCACTTATATGCTTGGTGGGAAGAATTCCAGCATGGGTTGTTGTTGTTATAATCAGTAGAGAGCTTATAATCAGTGGTTTTAGAACTATTGCAGCTGATAACGGAATTGTAATTGCAGCAAGTATGTGGGGCAAGGTAAAAACCGTATTCCAGATGATTATGATTATATGGCTTATTCTTGACCTTAACTGGTTTGTTGAAGAGTACATCATAGATATACCATTATATGATATATTAGGTAATATACTTGTGGTAATATCACTTATACTTACAATAGTATCAATGGTTGATTATATATATAAGAACAAGGGTGTATTGAAGGAAAACAACAAGTAATATATACTGACATCAAAAGGTGAATTATATGATAGAAATGGAAGAAAAGCTTGTACAGACTTTGGCAGAGATGGGACTTACCATATCTACTGCGGAATCTTGTACAGGAGGTATGCTAGCATCAAAGATAATAGATATTTCAGGTGCTTCAGATGTATATAGCGAAGGCTTTATAACATACTCTAATGATGCAAAGATGAAATATCTTAAGGTAAAAGAAGAAACACTGGATAACTATGGTGCAGTAAGCAGAGAAACTGTTTTGGAAATGGCTGATGGATGTTGCAAGCAAACAGGAAGTGATGTCGCATTAGTGACATCGGGAATAGCAGGTCCGGGTGGTGGAACACCAGAAAAGCCTGTAGGTCTTGTGTATATTGGCTGTGCGTATAAGGATGAGGTTACAGCCAGAGAATTCAGATTCGATGGAGACAGATATGAGATAAGAAGACAAGCAGTAGACGAAGCTATTTCAATGGCAGTAGAGATGCTTGAAAATCAATAATATTGACAATAGTGAATATGAATGGTAAATTAGAGGTGGATTAAATCCACTTCTTTTTCTTTATTTTGATTTTATTTTTTGAACTTTGTAAGTTCAGTCCCGTTTTTTACCCTTATATTTATGTAAAATGAATTACAACAAAATAAAAACGAAAATATGTTCGAAAATATTTTGAAAAAACGTTGACTTTTTTTATACTGTAGTGTATATTATAGTCAACCGAACAAATGTTTGAATATATTTTTGGAAATAACTGATTAGAAGCTCTTACAAAATAGGGCTGAAGGAGGAAAATATGGATAAAAACGATAAATTAAAAGCGCTTGATGCTGCACTTTCACAGATTGAGAAGCAGCATGGTAAAGGTTCTGTTATGAAACTGGGGGATTCAAGTAAGAATATGAATATTGAAACTGTACCTACAGGTTCGATTAGCCTTGATATAGCACTTGGTCTTGGTGGCGTACCAAAGGGACGTATTGTAGAGATATATGGACCTGAGTCAAGTGGTAAGACAACTGTTGCATTGCATATGGTAGCTGAAGTACAGAAAAGAGGCGGTATTGCAGGGTTTATTGATGCAGAGCACGCACTTGATCCTGTATATGCAAAAAATATTGGCGTAGATATTGATAATCTTTACATATCACAACCAGATTTTGGTGAACAGGCACTTGAGATTACGGAGACTATGGTTCGAAGTGGTGCTATTGATATTATTATTGTTGACTCTGTTGCGGCTATTGTTCCAAAAGCAGAAATTGATGGTGAGATGGGTGATTCGCATATGGGTCTTCAGGCAAGACTTATGTCGCAGGCACTTCGTAAGCTTACAGCAGTTATCAGTAAATCAAATTGTATAGTTATCTTTATCAATCAGCTTCGTGAGAAGATTGGTATTATGTTTGGAAATCCGGAGACGACAACAGGTGGTAGAGCATTGAAATTCTATTCTTCTGTTCGTATGGATGTTCGTAAGATTGACACACTTAAGAATGGTGGAGAGGTTATTGGTAGCCGTACAAGAATTAAGGTTGTTAAGAATAAGATTGCACCTCCATTTAAGGAAGCAGAGTTTGATATTATGTTTGGTGAGGGAATATCTAAGGCTGGGGATCTGCTTGATTTAGCTGCTAATATTGATGTCATCAATAAGAGTGGTGCGTGGTATGCCTACAATGGAGAGAAGATAGGTCAGGGGCGAGAGAATGCTAAGAACTTCCTTAAGCAGAATCCTGATGTTATGGAGGCAGTAGAGAAAGCTGTGCGTGAGCATTACAGACTTGATGGTTCTGTTTCAGATGAATCAGAGAGTGAGGATGTGGAAGAATAATGGAGGAATACAGAGTTATATCTGTGTTGCCTCTTGGTAAAAAGAAATACAAAGTTACTCTGGAGGGTACGGAGACGGTTATTCTGTCTCTGTACCCTTCAGAAATAAGAAGGTATTCTATACAAGATGGGAACACGCTGTCATTTGTTCATTTTACAGAGATACAAGATATATTGTATAAGAGAGGGAAAGAACGAGCCTTATATTATTTGAAGTCATCTGATAAAACTGTATTCCAGGTGCGCACCAAGCTAAGAGAAGGTTATTATCCGATAAATATTATAGATAAAATCATAGAATTTTTAGAAAAATATGGATATCTTGACGACTATAGATATGCTGAGAATTATCTTTCTTATAATAAAAAACGAAAAAGTATACAGCGTATGAAAAATGATTTAAGTCTAAAGGGAATTGAAAAAGTAATTATAGATGATGTATTTCTGGAAAATATACAAGAAGATGATGATATAGAGGAAGGATTAATAGAAGAGTATTGTAGGAAAAAAGTAAAGGATGTTGTTGATGAAAAACAGTACAATAAGATTCTGATGGCTCTTTTGAGAAAAGGTTTTAAATATGAGCAGGTCAAAAGCATTTTAAGAAAAGTGATGGAGGAAACAACTACTTGAGCTTTTTTTAGGCGATTTGTCAAAAAAATACTAAATATTGTATTTATATTCTCGAAAAATGCTATACAAGACTTGACATTGTTTGAGAAAAAGTATAAAATTTATATGTTGTACTTTGTACAATGAGAATAGAATAAGGAGGTGCTCCTGTGGACACAATTTTGTGGATAGTGTTGATTGTTGTAGCTGTAGTTATAACATGGGTTGCGGCTATTACATATCGCAAAAAAGTTGTTGAGTCCAAGATAGGTAGCGCTGAATCTCAGGCAAGAGAAATCATAGATGAAGCTGTTAAGTCTGCGGAAGCTACAAAGAAAGAAGCTCTCTTAGAGGTTAAGGAAGAGTCATTAAAGACTAAGAATGAACTTGAAAAAGAGACAAAAGAGCGTAGAGCAGAATTACAGAAGTATGAGAAGAGAGTATTATCAAAGGAAGAAGCTGTTGATAAGAAAGCGGACATGCTTGAGAAGAAGGAAGGCGCACTTGTTAAGAAGGAAGAACAACTTGCTAAAACTAAGGCAGAAGTTGAGAAGCTTAATGAGCAAAGAACGCAGGAACTGGAAAGAATCTCAGGACTTACCTCCGAACAGGCAAAAGAAATTCTATTACAAACTGTTGAAGATGAAGTTAAACATGATACTGCAAAATTAATTAAAGAGCTTGAGACAAAGGCTAAGGAAGAAGCTGGAAAGAAAGCAAAGGAATACATTGTAAATGCTATACAGAAATGTGCAGCTGACCATGTGTCTGAAGCAACTATTTCAGTTGTACAGCTTCCAAATGATGAGATGAAGGGTAGAATCATTGGTCGTGAGGGTAGAAATATTAGAACTCTCGAGACAATGACAGGCGTTGATTTGATTATTGATGATACACCTGAAGCAGTTATCTTATCAAGCTTTGATCCAATCAGAAGAGAAGTTGCGAGAATCGCACTTGAGAAATTGATTGTAGATGGAAGAATTCATCCAGCTAGAATCGAAGAGATGGTTGAAAAAGCTCAAAAAGAAGTTGAGACTATGATGCGTGAGGAAGGTGAATCGGCAACACTTGAGGTTGGTGTTCACGGAATCCATCCTGAACTTGTAAGATTACTTGGTAAGATGAAGTTCAGATCAAGCTATGGTCAGAATGCATTAAAGCATTCTATCGAGGTGGCTCATTTGTCAGGATTGCTGGCAGGAGAAATCGGTGTTGACATAAGACAGGCGAAGCGTGCAGGTTTACTGCATGATATCGGCAAGTCAGTTGACCATGAGGTTGAAGGCTCACATATTCAGATTGGTGTAGATCTTTGTAGAAAGTACAAGGAATCAGCACTTATTATCAATGCAGTAGAGGCACATCACGGTGATGTTGAACCTGAATCATTGATTGCTTGCATAGTTCAGGCAGCCGATGCGATTTCAGCAGCAAGACCAGGTGCCAGAAGAGAAACTTTAGAAACATATACCAACAGATTAAAACAGTTAGAAGATATTACCAACTCTTACAAGGGTGTTGATAAATCTTTTGCAATTCAGGCAGGTAGAGAGGTTCGTATTATGGTAATACCTGAGCAGTTAAATGATGCAGATATGGTATTACTTGCCAGGGATATTTCAAAGCAGATTGAAGATGAGCTTGAATATCCAGGTCAGATTAAAGTAAATGTAATTCGTGAAAGCAGAGTTATAGATTACGCAAAGTAATTTAATACGGATATATTCCAGTTAGCTTTAAGTGGTCAGGCATTGCCTGACTACTTTTTTGTTGTATAGGAAAGTTCTCGAAACTTTCCTATACAACAAAAATGCTCCGCAAAGGATCGCACTACGGCGGATAGGAAGATGTCGCTAAAGCGCCCCGCCGTAGGCGGAGAATCTTGCAAGCAAGATTCTTTTTTATTTAATAGGAAAGTTCTTCATAAAAAAATAAAAAATTTATAGACTTTATCACGTTGTTGTAATATAATATATCCGATTTGGGTACATAAACGACAGATGTGTCGGTATTTCAATTAAATTTAGAAATTAAGGTGGTACGAATTATGGCATTAACATTATCTAAGAAAGCTATGGCAGTAAAGCCTTCATCAACATTGGCTATTACAGCAAGGGCTAAAGAACTTAAGGCACAGGGAATCGATGTAGTTGGATTTGGAGCGGGTGAGCCTGACTTCAATACACCAGAAAATATTTGTAATGCAGCTATTGAAGCTATCAATAGTGGTTTTACAAAGTACACTCCAGCTGCTGGCATTGTAGAGCTTAAGGAAGCTATCTCTAAGAAGTTTAAGGAGTTCAATGGTCTTGACTATAAGCCTTCACAGATTGTTATCAGCAATGGTGGAAAGCATTCATTAACAAATGTATTTTCTGTAATTTTAAATCCAGGCGATGAGGTTATCATTCCAGCTCCATATTGGTTAAGCTATCCAGAAATCGTTAAGCTTGCAGATGGTGTGCCTGTATTTGTAAGAGGTGATAAGTCTACAGGTTATAAGGTTAATGTAGAAATGCTTGAATCTGTTACAACAGATAAGACAAAGGCTCTTGTATTAAATACACCTAGCAACCCAACAGGTATGATTTATACAGAGGAAGAGCTTAGAGCAATCGCCGACTATGCAGTTAAGCATGATATTTATGTTGTTGCTGATGAAATGTATGAGTACCTTGTATATAATGGAAAGAAGCATGTAAGTATAGCTTCATTTAATGAAGAAATCTATAAGAGAACAATCACAGTCAGTGGTCTTGCCAAAAGCTATGCAATGACTGGTTGGAGAATTGGTTACACAGGTTCTTCAGAGGAAATTGCAAAGCTTATGGGTAGCGTTCAGAGCCACCAGACATCAAACCCTAACTCTATAGCTCGGAAAGCCGCTGTTGAGGCTTTAAATGGAGATCAGTCTACAGTTAAGATGATGCTCGGTGAGTTTGATAAGAGAAGACAGTATATGTATGAAAGATTTACAAAGATGCCATATGTATCAACACTTGAGCCAGAAGGTGCATTTTATGTATTTGTAGATGTAAGCGAGGCACTTAATAAGTCATACAAGGGCAAAAAGCTTGAGACAGCAGCTGAGTTTGCAAGAATTCTTATCGAGGATTACAATGTCGCAGTTGTTCCATGTGCTGATTTTGGTTTTGAGGATCACATCCGTCTTTCGTATGCAATCTCTATAGAGCAGATTGACAAGGGAGTCACAAGAATTGAACAGTTCCTTGGAGAATTACAGTAAATGTAAATATTGATAGAGTTCCGCTTGCGGAACTCTATTTTATCATATAGGAAAGTTCTTTTAACTTCCCTATATGATAAAATAATGATGAGACCTCGCACGAGAAGAAAATGTCAGCTAAAGCTGAACGTGCACGGCTAACAAAAAATAAGATGAGCATTCGTCATAAAACACGAGAGGAGAATTTAAGAGATGGCAAAGATAGGATTTATAGGAATGGGAAACATGGGATATGCCATGTTAAAGGGGGCACTTGGTGTCTTTAATAAGGATGATTTAGTGTTTACAGATGTAAATAGCGATAGAATGAAGTCAGTATCGGAGACAACTGGCGTAAAATACGTTGAGACAAATGCAGAGCTTGCAAATACGGCTAAGTTTATCGTGCTTGCCATTAAGCCACAGTTTTACGCACAGGTTATCAAAAATATCGAAAATATAGTAAAGAAGGATAATGTTATCATTTCTATAGCACCAGGTATCAGTGTGAATTCTCTTAAGGATGCACTGGGATTTGATGCCAGAATTGTGAGAGCTATGCCAAATACACCAGCACTTTTAGGAGAAGGTATGACAGGTATTTGCTATGATCAGACAGCACTTAGCTTTGAGGAGAAGGATGTTATAGGAAAGCTGTTTTCTTCATTTGGTAAATACAAGCTTGTAGATGAGAGACTTATGAGTGCAGTTACGTGTGTAAGTGGAAGCTCGCCGGCTTATGTATATATGTTCATAGAAGCATTGGCAGATGGTGCCGTAAAGCATGGTATGCCAAGAGATGCAGCATATGAGATGGCAGCACAGACAGTTGTGGGAGCTGCAAAGATGGTACTTGAAACTAAGGATCATCCAGGAAAGCTTAAAGATCAGGTGTGTTCACCGGGAGGAACAACTATAGCAGGCGTTGCAGCACTTGAAGAGCATGGATTTAGAAACAGTATTATCAAGGCAGTTGATGCTTGTTATGATGTGGCAGAAGGCTTCGGTAGAAAGTAAGAGTTTAAGCGTGTGATATTATAGATGATGAAATGGAGGCTTTATGAAACCTTTAAAAAGACTTAGCAGAGAACTTGTATATAAAGGTGCCATTATCGACTTGTACAGAGATAAGGTACAGGACCAAGATGGCCATATTCAGGATTATGACTTTATTGGTCATAAAGGTGCAGCTGCTGTTATGCCTGTAACTGATGAGGGAAAGATAGTTATGGTCAGACAGTACAGAAACGCTCTTGATAGATTTACCCTTGAGATACCAGCTGGAGGCTTAAATGGTGTAGATGAGCCTGGTATTGTCTGTGCAGCAAGAGAATTGGAAGAGGAAACTGGATATAAGTCTGATGAGCTGGAACATCTTATTACTATCAATACTACCATAGCATTTTGTAATGAAAAGATAGAAATCTATGTGGCGAGGAATCTACAAAAATCAAAGCAGAATCTTGATGAAGGGGAGTATGTGGATGTGGAGGAATACGCCATAGAAGAATTGGTAGAAAAGGTATATAATACAGAGATACTTGATGCAAAGACGGTTGCATCTATAATGGCATACTACAATAAGTTTGGAAGATGAATTTTTTCAAATCATATATTTTTGCCTTTTGCATATATTGTAAGGACATCCAAGTAACGTATTGGTGTCGTATAAGATAAAATACAAATATATGAGAAGGGGAATGATTTGATGGGTACATTTATCAGAAAAATAAGAAAAGGAATACCACAAATTGATATGCAGGCGATGAATCTAAATATGAGTCATCGTCTGTTTTTGTGTTTTATTGGTGGAATAGTTTTGGGAACTATTCTGTTGAATTTCTTTTTTGGGAGATATGCAGGCGAGCTGGGAGTATACAGTGAATATTTTGTAAATGGCGTAAATATGTATGGGGATAATGTGAATAAGTCATCCTTCTTTATATATTGTATAAAAAAATATGGATATGAGTGTCTGTTTATAGTGTTTTTAAATATGACACCACTTTGGAAAATATTTGATTATCTTTATTGTATGTATAAAGGAATTGTTATGGCTATGCTCATATCCTCAGCAACTCTTACATATGGGGCAGGTGGAATATGCTTATATACAATTTCAATATTTCCTCATTATCTTTTATATGTACCACTTTTTGTTTTGGAAATGTATGTCAGTATACAGATTGCCGAAAAAATTAAAGAAAAGACAAAAGGAAGCTTCAAATTAAGAGCGATAGTAATACTTGCGGGTTTGATAATTGGCACTTCGTTTTTAGAAGCTTATTTAAATTATTCTATAATAAGAATGGTATTTTCATAAAATGATTTACAATAAATATATAGGAGTGCTATACTAAAATTTATAAATTATGTAAACTTAAACAAAGGCTAAGATAGGGATGGAAAGAAACGATGGATAATAATATTGTAGTCAATATAGATTTTTTTATGGAGTATATGAAAAAGGTGAAAAATGCTTCGGATAATACTTTGCAGTCATATAAGCGTGATTTGAATGCTATGGCAAAGTATTTTATGGAACAGGGAATAGAAGATGTCAGTAAGATAAATGGAACAAATATTAATTCATATATTTTATATATGGAACGATTGGGAAAATCTGCAGCTACTATTGCGAGAAATGCGTCAGCTATTAAAACGTTTTTTAGATGTATGATTAACAACGGTGCAGTGAAGAGGGAACCTACAGAAAATCTCCAGATACCTCAAAATGACAGAAAGAAGACAGAGGCAATATCTGATGAGAATATGAATAAAATCCTGAATCAGATATCAGGAGATGGAAATAAAGAACTTAGAGACAGGGCTATGCTCAAGCTGATGATAGATACAGGTATAAAAGTAAGTGAAATCATAGAATTAAAGACCGAGGATGTAAACCTCCAATATGCATATGTGACATGTCATGGCAGAAAAAAAGATAAAACCATACGCTTTAGCAAGGATACATTATGCGCATTAGATAAATATATAGGAAGGGCAAGGGGCAGCTATATAAAGGGCGAGGATACAGGTGAATTATTTTTAAATCGTTTTGGCAGAAAAATGAGCCGTCAGGGCTTTTGGAAGATATTTAAAGATTATGCTAATATGGCAACGGTGGATGGCGTGACAACTTATGCTATACATAGATAGTATACAAAATACTGAAAATGTGTAAAATTGGAAGAAAAGGTGATTATATGTTATACACAGGAAAACTACTATGGAATATAAGAGAAAGTCTTGGAATAAGTAGGAAAACCTTGTCAGAGGGCTTATGCTCTGTAGGATATTTGACTCATATTGAGAACAACAAAAGAGATGCGGACAAGCTGCTATTTGAAAGTCTATATCAAAGATTGGGAAAGTATAGTGGGCGCTTTGAGATGCTGTTAGATGTTGATGAGTATGAAAGGTTGGAAAAGAGATGGGAGATATATGATACTATAGATGAGGGGAATTATAACGAGGCCAAAAGTAAGATAGATGAGTATAGAAAAAACGGACACAGCAGGTTAGAAGAACAGTATTTGTGTCTGGTGGAATGTGAAATTATGCATAGAACAGGTGAAAATATAAGTTCTTGTATGGATATGATAATGACCGGTTTAAAGATTACTCGTTCTAAATTTGATATAGATAAGCTTAATGAATATTACTTAAGTCGTATGGAAATGTTGCTCATACAGCAATACGTAAGATATATGGAGTTGTCTGGAGAAGAAGAGCAAGCAATAAAATTATATAAGGATATATTGGATGTATTGGAAGATACCAGGTATGACCGGTCTGAAAGGGAATTGCTTTATCGACATGTGGGATATTGGAGTATGAAATATTATCTGAGACATGAAATGTATGATGCGGCATTGGAAATAGCTGAAAAGACATATGAATATACTTTAAATGGTGATTTTATTATGTTTTTAACAGAGCTTAAGGAGGGAATAATCACTTGTCTTGAGCGTAAAGGCGAAGATATGTCAGTGGAAAAAAAGTATATAGCTGTGCTTAATGAGTTTAAAATGCAGTATGGAGTTCGAAGTGTAGAAGAGTTTTTTCCTAGGTATGAGGAGATAGATGCTTATAATGTCAATGAAATAATAAGTCAGCGCAGAAAAATGTTAGGGATAACTCAAGCAGAATTAGCTTTTGGTATATGTGATATTAGCACTGTTTCACAGATGGAGAATAATAGAAGAAGTCTTCAAAAGGAAAAAAAGGAAAAGCTGTTGCAGAGAGTGAAACTGTCTGGAGATAAGTATGTGGCAAGAATTGACACATATGATTATAAGGCGTTTGAAAAGATAAATGAGATACGAGATTCATGCAATAGGGAGGAACATTATAAAATTACAAGTATTTTAGAAGAAATTCAAGCTGAATATAAGCTAGAAAGTGTAAATAGTAGACAATTTATATGTGCAACTATGTTTGAATATGACAATGTTCAAGATAATGTTATAATATATTTAAATAAGTTAAAGGAAATATTGAATGAGAGCATTGTAGACATAAATAAACTGAAAAAGGAAGGCGTAATTCTTTTTTATAACGAATGGAACTTATTGCGTAAGATTATTATATGTAAAAAATACGACAGTAGTTACGACGAATGTAGAAAATATTTAAGTGCACTTGCAGATATATACAACGAAAAGATGATACACAAAAATGGATTTATGTATTTGAATATTAATAATATGCATGGAGATATATTAGGTGAGATGGGAAATGTTAACGACGCTAACAGTTTACTGCATATATGTATTTGTGCATCGGTAAAAATAGATATGTTGTTGCATATTAGAAGTTTATCATATGATATTGCGTGGAATATTTTAGAAAAAAAAGAAAACATCAGCATGGAAGAAAAAATGAAATGTGAAGAAAACCTTAAATATGCCTATGTTATAGCCGAGTTATATAAGAATAAAGCTTCAATTAGCAGAATTAGAAATTTGTGTACAAAACATAATATTATTTTGCCTTTTTAAACTTAGTTTTTTATGTTGGACTCTTTATGATCATCAGAGTATACTGAATAATTAGGCGACTCTGAATAAAAAGGTATCTTAATAGAGGTTGTAATAATACATACGCATGAGATAAGTGTTATAAATTTTTTAAGTGTTTTCATTTGTGAAATCTCCTTTTGTTTAATTTTAAATGTAATATAATATAAAAAAGCTAATACGCCATTGCGAAGTTGTATTTTTTTAAAAGGTGAAAAAATACAACTTCGCAATGGTCAAATGAGAAACTATAGTGTATATATAGAGATGTCTGTTGGTTGTAGATTTTAAAGTATTATTTTTGTGAGGTTATATAAATGTACAGAGTGCTAAAAAATGAATTGAAAAGAGGAATTTTTAACAAGTGGACTCTTTTATCCTTTCTATGTGTAGCTGTATTTTGCATTATGCATTTTATGGAGGTGTATGATAGTTGTGTTTTTATTGATGATATCGGCAAAGAGTTTGGATATATAGGTGTTGAAGGTGTATGTGAAGCAACTCCATATGACCAATGGATATTATTTAGTCCTAATCAACATATTGTTATTATATTCTTTATTATGCCTATATTGGCTACACTTCCATACGGAACTTCATTTTATTCAGAGATGAAGATTGGTTATGTAAAGCAGATGGTATCGCGAATGTCTATGAAGACATATATGAGAGCAAAATATATAGCAACCTTTATAACAGGTGGTATGGTAGTGGTTGTACCTATGCTAGCACAATTCTTTGCATTGGCAACTATATTACCTTTACATAAGCCATATAGGTATTATATGGCTATTATAGGGGAAGAAACATTCTGCATAGATTTGTTTTATGAACACCCTATGATATATACTTTGTTTAGAATACTACTGGTATTTGTGGTTGCAGGCTTGCTTGCTACTTTAGCGTTACTTGTCTCTAAACATATATACAATTATTTTAGTGTGTTTATCACACCTTTTGTATTATCGTTTATGCTGATATTTCTTAGCAGAGTAACAGGTGTAGGTGAAATAGATTTTTCAGCTACACTTCATGCGCAAACAAATAGTCAATATAACTATAGTATTCTTTTTGTTGAAATTATTATATTATTCGTATGTACATATTTTGGGTTTGTTAGCTCCAAGAAGGAGGTGTACTGATGAGAAAAAATATAAAAATCAAGAAAATCATAGGAGTTTTACTTTTGGTGATATTGCTTGTTATATGGGGAGTTAAGATTTATGACACATATGCAAAGTATAGAATTCCAGAAGATGTACATTATGGATATGGGGATGCGTTAGATTATCAAGGCGTAAGATACAGACTTAATAGTGCAGAGATATATGACTTTGATGAAATTCTTAAGGTATATGGTCTTGAAGAACATAGAACACAATTAGATCTAGATGAAGAAGAATTAGGTCAGCAGAAATATGTTCTAGTTAAGTTTGAAATTACAGCATTGGAGGAAAATTATCAAATTGATACATCGAGGATGTACGCATATAATGAATATGATGTCAGCCCAGTAATGATAGACTATATGTATTATATGAATAATGGAAGTATAATAATTGATGACTTAAATATTGGTGAACCAAGAGAATATCTTGTTGTGTTTGGTATTTGGGGATGTTATTATTCCGAAAAAACATTTAATGAACTTGATGTAGATGATATTCAGATAAATATTGATGATAGTGAAAATGGATTGGTGTATTGCTTTGAGTTGTAGCAGGCTGTAGGAGGGTAAAAATGTATAATAAAAAGAAAAATTTAATTTTTACAATTATATTGGTAATGTTAGTATGTGTGATGATTGTTGCTATGGTGATTATAAAGAATGATAGTGAAGAGAGTAGTACTTTGTCTTCGGAAGAATTGGCAAAATTGAATGAAGCGGAACAAGCTGAAATGCAGGAATTACAAAGTGAATGGAATGAGATGAGTGAAACCATTAGGGAGGCTGAGGCTAATGCAGAATATCATAAAGGTGAATATAAAGATAGATATGACAGCAGGGAAATCAATAAGGAATTTATAACTGATAAATATAAATTCAGACATATCATGTCATATGCTGAGGTGGAGTTTTTAGGATATGAGGAGATAGATGATTTGACAAAATATTTTAGTGGGTTAAATGTTACGATGGATGGAATAAGTGGAGCATTTGAACATGGCTTTACCAATGATTTATGTAAAGAATTACAAAAAGGTTTGATAAATACGGATGGTACATTTAATACATTTACGCAGAAAAAAAAGGTTAGATATGGTGATCTTGATTATGGTGAGGAGACAATTATAGAAAATCAAAAACTTAAAGCTGTGAAATTAACAGTAAAATACACTAACCTCTTGCCAACAGAAAATGAGATATGGCTTTATAATATGCATTATATGGAGGATTTTACATATCTTGATGATGGAAAGTTATACAGAAAAACAATGGTATATAAGTCTGATTATACAACCGGCGGTGAACCAATTTACACCAATATGGCAGATAAGTTTTTGCGTGATTCAGGTGGCGTGAATCCAAGCTGTATTGTTTTAGAACCAAAGGAAGAATATATAGGTGAGATAATATATATTTTTGTTGAGGATGAAATGGAGGATATGTATCTTGTTATGGATGAAGGCTACAACACAAATATAGAGAATTTTAATGCTGCGGAAGTTTATCTGCTGCCGTTTACAGAGCTGGAAAAGCTTGGCAAAAAATAGCGAGGAAAAAATAATGTACATAGAAGTTAAAAATGTAACTAAAAAAATAGGAAGTAATACTGTTCTTTCGGGTATCAATGTAGGCATGAATACAGGGAAAATATATGGTTTGAAGGGAAAAAATGGCAGTGGAAAGACTATGCTCATGCGCATTATATCAGGCTTGATAACAGCTACAGAGGGAGAAGTGGTTATAGGTGGTAAAATTTTAGGCAAGGATATGTCGTTTCCGGAAAGTATTGGTTTGCTTATAGAAAATCCTGCGTTTTTACCATCATACTCGGGCTTTGACAATCTGAAAATGATAGCATCTATCAAGAATATTATCAGTGATGAGGAGATTAAGGCAGTTATAGAGCGTGTAGGCCTTGATCCGGAAGATAAGAAAAAGTACAAAAAGTATTCTCTTGGCATGAAACAGAAGCTTGGTATTGCCTGTGCTATAATGGAGAAACCAGATATTATTATACTGGACGAGCCTGTCAATGCTGTAGATGAAGAGGGTGTAAAAATTATAAGAGAGATTCTTGATGAACTAAAGAAAGAAGATAAGGTTGTCATTTTGGCATGTCATGATAAAGAAGAGCTGTTCTATCTTTCAGATGAGATAATTGAGATAGATGGAGGTATAATAAAGAAACAGTATAAGGTGGATGAACGTAAAGAAGAGCAGAGTCAACAGGCGTAAGGGAAAGGTGTTATATATGAAGCATAGATTATATAGAATAATTAAATATGACCTAAGATGTGGATTTGTATATAATTACAAAAAGTATGTGATAGCTGCTATATTTGCTGTCATATGCTGTGTGCTCTTCAGTACGTTTTCAGAAATATATATAGATGATGAATCCAGAACATTTATGGATCATTTGATATATTTTTTTAAGGGAGCAAAAGAGATAAATTTAGATATTGGTACGGTAGATATTCCCATTACATTCATTGGTATGCAGATTATTGTTGCAACTATGGTTGGATATTATCCATTTGATGATATATATGGATATGGTAAGCAGGTATTTATACGAGTTGAAAAGAAGAAAAACTGGTGGTTTAGTAAGTGCCTGTGGATGTTTGTTACAGTTATATTGTGTTATCTAATAGTGTATATGATTATATTTATATACTGTGTTGCTACTGGCTGTTCTATAAGCTTTAAATATCATTCAGACTTGTTTATGAACATGGACCAGTCCTATATTGGTGGAATATCTCAGACGAATATGATACTCTATGTATTTGTTATGCCGTTACTTTATTCACTTATGGTATCCAGTGTACAGGTAATGCTGTCTATGATTATGGGACCGATAGTAAGCTTCCTGCTAATTATGATATATCATATGGCTGGAGTACTTATATTGAACAAAGTTTTTTTAGCTAGTTATACTATGTTAGTTCGTGATTACATGTCCAGCGGAAGAGATATAAAACCGACAGAGGGTATAGTATACATGCTGATACCGTTGATAGTCAGCTTAGTGGTAGGTGTATTTATTATCAATAAAAAAGAGATATTTGAAAAATAACACTTTCTCATATCCATAGCTGAGCGTTTTTTGTTTAATAGGGAAGTTTGAAGAACTTTCCTATTAAACAAAAAAAGAATCTTGCTTGCAAGATTCTCCACATACGACGGGTCGCTTTAGCGACATCTTCCTATCCGCCTTAGTGCGATCCATAAGAAAAGGCAAGCACATTAGCTAAAATATGTGCTTGCCTTTTTTAGATATATATTCTAAACTAAATCTGCTACATTATATATAAGCTTTTCTGATTCAGCCCAGCCAAGGCATGGGTCAGTGATGGATTTTCCGTAAATGTGCTCTCCAATCTTTTGGGCACCACCTTCAATATAGCTTTCTATCATGATACCCTTTACGAAGCCTTTGAGCTCGTCAGAGTTGTTGCGACTGTGAAGAATATCCTTTGTGATACGTATCTGTTCCATATACTGCTTATTTGAGTTAGAGTGGTTGGCATCTACGATAACTGCTGGGTTCAATAGATTCTTTTGCTGATAAAGCTCATAGAGAAGCTTTAAATCTTCATAGTGATAGTTTGGTATCGCTTGTTCATGTTTATTAACCGAACCACGAAGAATAGTGTGTGTAAGCGGGTTTCCAGTTGTATTTACCTCCCAGCCTCTGTACAGGAATGTGTGACTTGACTGCGCTGCCACAACTGAGTTAAGCATAACAGACAGATTTCCGCTTGTAGGGTTTTTCATACCACATGGAATATCCATGCCTGAAGCAGTGAGACGGTGCTGTTGATCCTCAACTGAACGTGCACCTACGGCAACATATGAAAGAATATCTGAGAAGTAGCGATAGTTCTCAGGGTAGAGCATCTCGTCTGCAGCTGTAAGTCCAGTTTCCTCCATTGAACGGATATGCATATGTCTGATAGCTAAAAGACCATTAAGCATATCAGGTTTTTTCTCAGGATCTGGCTGGTGAAGCATACCTTTGTAGCCCTGACCTGTAGTACGAGGCTTATTTGTGTAGATACGAGGTATGATAATAAGTTTATCTGCAACCTTTTCCTGTACCTTTGCTAATCTTGAAACATAATCAAGAACTGCATCCTCGTTATCGGCAGAGCATGGTCCTATGATAAGGAGAAACTTATCTGATTTTCCTGTAAATACATCGGCAATCTGCTTATCTCTATTTTCTTTTAAAGCGACTAACTTTTCAGGAACTGGATATTGTTCTTTGATTTCCTGTGGAGTTGGAAGCTTTCTGACGAATTCAAAACTCATAAAACTCATCCTTTCTATATTCTATCTTTTTAACGAAGAAGATTATATTACATCATTTTTCAATTTACAAGGGAAACGAGAAAAAAGTTCATGCAATTTTCACCACTGTATGCTTGTAAAAGTGGCACTATTAAGGTATATTATTATATAAATGTATTGTGTATAAAACATTAGGAGGACATGAACATGGAGAAACAACAGATGAATAAACCTGGTAAAAAAACAGCAATATTGGGATTTCTTTTAACATTTTTAATAGTGTTGTCGCTTATTTTGGGAGGGGTACTGATATCGTTGAAAACAACCTTACTAAAAGGTGGCGATATCAATGAAATACTTGAAAATACCAATGTTTATGGAACAATTACGGATGTAGTGACAAACGAGATAACGAATGGTAACGAGGATTTTGGCTTATCGGAGGATGCTGTTTCTAAAGTATTTTCAGAGGATGTGCTTAAGGATGCAACAAAAACAATGACAGAAGCCATAAAAAATAATGAGGACATTGATATTTCAGGGGTGAAGGATCAGTGCATGGATGTGGTGACAGAAGTATCTGAACAGGCGGTAGATGATATTCTTGATGAAATTAAGGAATCATCAGATGTAGTAAGCGTAGATGTTCTTAAACAGAATTCGTCCCTACAGCAACTTGAGGCTGATTATAATGTTGATATTACAACCGTTATATCAGATTATGTTGAGGATACATATGGAACTACAACAGTTAATATTGCAGACGTGGATATAGAACAAATTAGGACTGAGGCCAAGGAGTCCCTAAAAGAAACAGTCATTCCTACTATTGAAGAAACAGTAGATAAATGTATAGTTCAAGTCAACGAGGCTGTAAACAAGGAGATTAAAGAAGCAAATGAAGAGTATGATATCTCTGGTGTTATAAACAAAATCGAAGGTGCGCTTGACATTATTACAGTTATTATGATAATCACAATAGTTATTTCCATTGTATTTGCCATACTACAAATTACAGTTGTGTATAGAAAACGCATGAATAGAGGTTTTAGAAATGTATCTATTGGAGCACTTATATCTGGTATAATAGTTGCTATATTCGGTATAATAATAAATATACTTAAAGGCGTTTTGGTTGATTCTATAGGGGGAACGCAGGACTCTATTGAAAAAGCATTGGTCGAATTTGTCGAGAAAAATATAGGTGCCGTAAGTAACAGAACCATAGTTATAGGTGTTGTTTACATAGTAATTGCAGCTGCATGTATGGCTGTGGCAATCGTTTTCAAAAAGAGGACAGGCGAAAACGATATAATAGAAAATAATAATTAAAATAAGATGGAGTAAATTATGAATTTTATAGGGAAGTTAGAAAGAAAATTTGGAAAATACGCAATTAATAATCTTATAGTATATGTGCTTGGTGCATATGCTATAGGATATGTTTTAGATTTATTTGCCCCACGGATTTATAGTTATCTCATACTTAGTCCGGAACTTGTATGCAGGGGACAAGTGTGGAGACTGTTTACATGGATATGTACAATTCCACAGGAGTTAGATTTATTTATAATATTGATGTTCACATTCTACTATTGGATAGGAACAACTCTGGAGAGATACTGGGGAACATTCAAGTACAATCTTTATATGATATCTGGATGGCTCTTTATGACAGTGGGAGCTATGCTTATATATTTTATAAGCTTATTGATAACTGGTGATGGCATCAGCTTATCTATGAACACATATTATATCAATATGACATCATTCCTTGCATTTGCCACATTGTTCCCAGATACACAGGTAATGCTTATGATGATTGTACCAATTAAGATAAAATGGCTTGCTATAGCAGATATTGCTCTTATTGGATATAGTTTTTTACAGAATTTGAGTGTACTTGTTAAGTATAATAGGGCAGAGATATATGTACTCAGTCTTGGTGCAGCTAAACAAGAAGATTATATAGCAGTATGCGTGGCTATTGTTTTATCATTGCTTAATTTTATTATTTTCTACTTTGGAACTAAAAAATATAAAAGATACTCACCAAAGGAGATAAAGAGAAAGAAAAACTATAAAAAACAGGTTAGAGAGGCATCGGGCATTACAAGACATAAATGTGCTATATGTGGCAGAACTGAAAATGATGGAGAAGGATTAGTATTCAGATTTTGTTCAAGATGTGAGGGGAATTATGAATATTGTCAGGATCATCTGTTTACGCATGAGCATGTAGTAAAACATAAGGACTCCGAGTAGTAGATTGGTGTATAAAAATGGAACAAGGGAAGATTATGAGTAAAATAAAAATATTATTCTGCCTTATAACGGCAATTATGTTTATATGTGGATGCGAAGATGGATTTGCATCAGAAAGATATGCATCAAATAATATTGATGATGGCGAATATGACTATCATCAAATGTATGTAGATGGTGATTCAGGAGACTTGACAGATAAAGATCTTGAAGCATTTAATGAGGCTACAAGAGTTTACAATCTATATATAGCTAATTGCAAAAATGATTTCGAAAAGGTTAAAGCGGCCCATGATTATATAATTAAGAATAGTACGTACAATAAAGCAGCTATAGAAAATAATACTTTGTCTGATGATGATTTTTCAGTATATGGAACTTTAGTAAAGAAAATTGCTGTATGTGAGGGATATGCGAAAACATTTCAGATGCTTATGGACATAGCTGATATAGACTGTATAACGGTTACAGGTACAGTAGGTACCGAACAGGTTGCCCATGCATGGAACATGGTTAAACTGGGGGATGCATGGTATCATGTTGACGTAACCTTTGATGACCCTTATCCAGAGACAAATGAGATAGTTTATCTTTACTTTAATGTCACAGATGAAATTATATCCAAGGATCATTCGTGGAATAAAAATGTTACACCACAAGCGAATGCAGATGAATATGATTATGTAAAAATGTCAGGAAAAATTATAGATAGCGAAAGTGAATTGTCACAAGTCATAGATGATTGTAGCGGCGAAATGAAAATGTATATATCCTTTGTATGGACTGAGGACGATATGATATCTGATAGTCAGTGGAGAGAAGCTTTAAAGGATACAGCTATTACAAATATAAACTACTCTTGCCTTGGGGTAGAAGGACGACGATTTTACATGATAAATTTGACATATTAAACAGAGACGAAAAAGGGTGTTGCACAATTATATAATTGTGTAGCACTCTTTTTGTCGTATAAAACTATTGAGAAAACCAAGTTATTTATTAAAGATATGTTAATATTTTGTTTAGTTCAGAATAATTTAAAAAACATTGAAAATTGTAGAAAAATTTGTTATTATATAACTTGTGAGAGCTTTACTATACATGTATGATAGCTTCCCAATGTCATACAGTGATTATAGCAGAGTATAGTGAAAAAAAGGTAGTTGATATGATAACAGATGTTGAGTTTTTCAGAATTGTCAATTACGTCAAATCAAATTATGGAATAGATTTGAGTCAAAAAAAGGTGCTCGTTACAGGAAGACTTGATAATTATCTGGCTAGGAACGGATATGAAAGCTATTCAGATTTTATGAGCAAGGTCGAAAATAAACCTGATAGTAAAGAGGTACGTGATCTTATAGATAATCTGACTACAAATCATACATATTTCATGAGAGAATCTGAGCATTTTAGATTTCTTAAAGATATTGTCTTACCGGAAGTTAAAAATTCTTTGGCAAACACAAAAGATTTAAGAACATGGTGCGCAGCAGCTTCCACAGGAGAAGAGGCATATACTTTGGCAATGATATATAAAGATTTTTTTGCCCTTGAGGACAGGTTGTGGGATACAACAGTTTTAGCGACGGATATTTCAACTCGTGTTTTGGAACATGCTGAAAGTGGAAAGTATCTCAAGGAACAGATTGAACCATTGCCTGATGTATGGAAACGCAGATATTTTCGGAGCGTGGGAACTGAAGAGTGTGTAGTGACTGATGAATTAAAAAAGCAGGTTATATTTAGAAAATTTAATTTGATGGATCCGTTGCCATTTAGACAGAAACTACATGTAGTGTTCATTCGTAATGTAATGATATATTTTGACGAAGAGACAAAAAATAATTTAGTAAACAGAATATACGATATGTTGGTACCAGGTGGATATATGTTTATCGGAACGACGGAGTCTATTGATAAATCAAAGACAAACTTTAAGTATGTAAGACCATCTGTTTATCGAAAGTAGGATGATATGAAAAAGATAAGGGTATTGGTAGTAGAAGATTCCTATATGTTCCGGAATGTTCTTGTAAATGGTCTTAATGCAGATTCTGCCATTGAGGTTGTTGCAACAGCAGGTGATCCCTTTGAAGCTCGTGATAAGATAATAAAATATGAGCCAGATGTGATGACCCTTGATGTGGAGATGCCGAAGATGGATGGTATTGAGTTTTTGCGGAAATTGATGCCACAGCATCCGTTACCTGTAGTAATGGTTAGTTCGCTTAATGATAAGGTGTTTGATGCGTTAAATGCAGGTGCAGTGGATTTTGTAAATAAACCAGCGGGAATGTCAAAGGAACAATTGGGAGATTTCATACATAATGAACTTGTTACTAAGGTAAAAATTGCGTCTACTGTTAAGCTTAGTAATTTTAAAAGAGCAAAATATAGTGGTAATATGCAGAATTTGCCTGTTCAGGGTGACAGATACAAAAATGTTGTCTTGGCAATTGGAGCGTCTACAGGAGGAACTGAAGCTATAAGCTCAGTGTTGGATGGTTTAGACGGAGATGCACCAGGAATTGTTATAACGCAGCATATGCCACCAGGATTTACACAGATGTTTGCAGATAGACTCGATAACCAGACAAAGTTTAAAGTTTCCGAAGGAAAGACAGGAGATGTAATCAAATCAGGATATGTTTATGTGGCGCCTGGTGATAAGCAGATGAAGGTTGTGAAAGTCGGAAGCAATTATCAGATAGAATGTTACAAAGGACCACGTGTAAGTGGTCATTGTCCATCGGTAGATGTACTTTTTGAGTCGGTGGCTACTGCCTGTGGAAAGAATGCTATAGGGGTGTTACTTACCGGTATGGGAGCTGATGGAGCCAAGGGCCTGTATAAGATGCGGGAGCAAGGAGCACTTACTATAGGGCAAGATGAAGAAAGTTGTATAGTATACGGTATGCCGAAGGTTGCAAAGGAACTGGGAGGTGTACTATATCAGACCGGATTAAAAGCAATTCCGGAAAAAATACATGGACTATTGAGTAAATGGTCATAGAGATTGAAAGGAGTATATAATTATGAAAATTTTATTGGCTGAAGATGATTTTGCAAGTAGAAAGTTTATGAGTAAACTACTTGGAGAGTATGGTGAATGTGATGTCACCGTAAATGGTCTTGAGGCGGTAGATGCATATTTGATGGCATTGGAAGATGAGGATGAGGATAATTATGACTTGGTTATTCTTGACGTTATGATGCCGATGCTTGATGGATATCAGGTGTTGGATACTATAAGGAAGATTGAGAAAGAAAGAAATCTTCCGGCTGAGCAGAAGGCCAGAGTTATTATGACTACTGCATTGAATCAGGAAATCAATGTCAAAAAAGCCATGGAAATCGGATGCGATGCATATGTAGGTAAGCCTGTAAATGTTGAGAAGTTTACAATTCTTCTTGAAAGACTTGGATTTGTAGCTAAAAAATAAATTATTCCGCAGGTAAACGGAATGTTACAAAGGAAGGAGGATATAAGATGTCTCAGGAGTTTAATACTGAGGGAATGCTTGACATATTTCTCTTTGAGAGTGGGCAGCTTCTTGAAAAACTTGATGAATTAGTTATCGAAAAAAAGGATGCAGAGTCTTTTGAATCTGATGATATAAATGAAATTTTTAGGGTAATGCATACGATTAAGGGTTCATCAGGTATTATGATGTTTGAGAATATCACAAAGGTATCTCATAAACTTGAGGATATATTTTATTATATTCGAGAGTCAAAGCCAGATAATATCCCACATATGGAGCTTGTTGGCTATGTATTAGATGTTTCGGGATTTATATCAGGTGAGTTAGATAAAATTAGAGATGGTGAAGAACCAGATGGTGATGAATCAGAAATTATGGAGAACCTTGAGAAATTCCTCAAGACCATAAAGCATGAGATTCAAAAGGATGAAAAGAAAGAGATGCCACCAGAAAACGTTTATGTGGCACCTAGTCAGTTTTATATTCCACCTGTTTCTACGGAAAACAGTCATTTCTATAAGATTCATATGACTTATCGCAGTGACACAATGATGAGCAATATAAGAGCATATTCTGCAACATATGCATTGAAAGAGGTTGCAGAAGATTTGCTTTTTACACCAGAGGATATTCTTACGAATGAAGCAAGTGCTGATGTGATCTTAAAGGATGGTTTTAAGATGCTTTTACAGGCACAGTGTTCTAAAGAAGAAATACTGGAGATGATAGACGGCTCGGAGGTTGAAAAAATCGATATCTACGAGTGTTCGGCCAAGGAGTATCAGCTTGGGTTTGAGTCTAATGATGCGGTCATAGATTTGACATCAACTGTAGAACAAATTGAAGAAAAAGCGGAAAAGGAAAAGAAAGAACCAAAACCTGGTGATTATGTTATCAAATCAAAAGAAGTTGGTAAGGCAAAAAAACTTGCAAAGAATGAGGTTAAACCAAAGCAGACATTTATCAGTATCAATGTAGAGAAGATGGATCAGCTAATGGATTTAATCGGTGAAATCGTAATAGCGGAGGCTGTCGTGGCACAGAATCCTGACCTTAAGGTTCCAGGTCTCGATTTGACGAATTTCACGAAGGCAACTGGTCAGCTTATGAAGATAACATCTGATTTGCAAGAGGTTATAATGTCTATGAGAATGGTGCCTCTTAATCCGACATTCCAGAAGATGAACAGAATAGTCTTCGATTCTGCCAGAAAGCTTGGAAAAGAGATAGAGCTTGTTATATCTGGTGAAAATACGGAGGTAGATAAGAATATAATTGAAAATATCTCCGATCCGCTTATGCATATTATACGAAATTCTGTTGATCACGGTATTGAGACGAAAGAGAATCGTATGGCAGTTGGCAAAGATCCTAAAGGTGTTATCAAATTAACAGCCAAGAATGAGGGCGGTAAAGTACTGATTGTAGTGGAGGACGATGGTCAAGGACTTAACAAAGAGAAAATTCTGGCCAAGGCTAGGAAAAATGGTCTTATTAACAAGGATATTGAGTATTCGGATAAGGAAATATTCCAATTCATAACTCTCCCAGGATTTTCTACAAAGGAAAAGGTTACCGAGCTTTCTGGACGTGGAGTTGGTATGGATGTTGTAGTAAAGAATCTTAGCAATGTCGGTGGAACTCTTGAAATTGACAGTGTTCAGGGCAAAGGTTCAACAATGACAATGAAGATACCACTTACTCTTGCAATCATAACAGGCATAGTTCTGAAAATTGGTTCATCTACATTTGTGGTGGAAACTAATGCTGTTAAAGAGTTTGTTAGAGTTTCAGAGGGAACAATTATAGAAAATCCAACAGGGGATACCGCAGTTCGCATAAGAGACGAAATTATGCCACTTGTAAACCTTGGAGAAAAGTACAAGATTGAAGGCTATCAAGTGGATCCCGAAAGAGATGTTATGGCAGTTCTTGAGCATGAAGGTAAGAAGGTATGTGTATTTATCTCATCGCTTATCGGTGAACAGGAAATTGTTGTAAAACCTATTCCAGACTATTTCAAGAAGGTGCAGGGGCTTTCAGGCTGTACACAGCTTGGTGATGGAAGTGTTGCACTGATACTCGATGTTGGTGGATTAATATAAAGCGTAGGCATAGAGAGACTAAAACGGTTATATAGAGATGTATAAACGTGTGGTAGCGGAAGGGAATAAAGTATGATAAAAAGATATAAGAATTCAAAGATAACAACAAAAATTAATTCTTTAATAGGTATAGCGATAGTAATTATTGCATTATTAACAAGCTTGGGTAAAGATTTTTTAGAGAGACCGGGTTTATACGTAGGCAGTTATGCGAATAATGCGAAAATATTTATAATAGCAGTGTCATTTGTGTTTATGGTTATAATGATCGCTAGTGGATATTACATAAGAAAGTGTATCAAAAAGCCTTTAGATGAAATTGTTAAAGCTATTAAGATTATTGGTGATGGTGGTGTCGAAATTGAGCTTGAGAAATACAATGAGGATGAATTTGGTATTATCATTGATGCATTAAATGCTACTGTAAAAAATATTAAAGATGATGCGAATATTGCAGATGAAATAGCAGAAGGTGATTTGTCTATGGATGTTTCCCCTAGAACAGATATTGATGAATTAGGAAAGTCATTTAAAAAACTTCTTGATGATCACAATCATGTACTTGGAAATATCCGAGAGGCTTCTATGCAGGTTACAACAGGTTCTGAACAGGTTGCATCTGCAAGTCAGTCCCTTGCACAGGGTTCTACAGAGCAGGCAAGTGCACTTGAAGAGATTACAGCATCAATTGATGATATAGCACAGCGTACGAAGGTTAATGCTGCAGAGGCCAATAATGCCAACAAGCTTGTTATTGAAACAAAGGCTGGAGCAGTAAAGGGTAACGCGCAAATGAAGGAAATGATGATTGCAATGAATGAAATCAATGAATCATCAGAAAATATTTCGAAGATTATTAAAGTGATCGATGATATTGCATTCCAGACCAATATTCTTGCATTAAATGCAGCTGTAGAGGCAGCAAGAGCAGGCACACATGGAAAAGGCTTTGCCGTAGTTGCTGAAGAAGTTAGAAATCTTGCTGCAAAGAGCGCACAGGCTGCAAGTGAGACAGCGGAGCTTATTGAGAATTCTATCGGTAAGGTTGAAAAGGGTTCAAAAATTGCAGAGGAGACAGGTGCTGCCCTTGCTGAAATCGTAGAAAATATTGATAAGATAGTAGATATTATAAGTGAAATTGCAACAGCTTCAAATGAGCAGGCTACAGCAGTTACACAGATTGATCAGGCACTTGGACAAGTGTCACAGGTTGTGCAGAGCAATTCAGCTACAAGTGAGCAGTGTGCTGCAGCAAGTGAGGAGCTTTCAAATCAGGCTATACGTCTTAGAGAGCTTATATCTAAGTTTAAGCTCAGGGAATATAGCCAGCCATATTATCAGAAGAGTGTAACAAATGATAATGAAAAAATCATTTCCCTAGGAAATGGCTTTGGTAAGTACTAAGCTATGTAGCACGAGGAAACCTGAAATGGATTGGAGGCGTAAGAATGTTAATCACAACAAAAATAATGAAAAATATGAAGGTAAAGACAAAGGTTAGAGCTCTCGTAGGATTATCAATTACTGTAATTATACTTTTTTCGTTGCAGTTATATGTAGTAGCTCAAAAAATTGGCGGATACGCAGGTTTGTCAGAAGCACAGATGGCAGAAAAAGCAAATTCCATTGTTTTACAGAGTATTATAACTGCAGTGGTGTTCGAGGTTATGATTGTAGCTTTAGGAGTATATGTTTCACGGACAATATCTTTTAATTTAAAGAAAATTATTGGAGCAATCAATATTGTTCGTGATGGTGGTGTAGATGTAGAAGTACAAAGGGACACTAATGATGAATTTGGTGATATTATATCAGCTATTAATGAAATGGCAGTTGCTGTAAAGCATGATGCAGAACTGGCAGACAGAATTGCAGAAGGCGATATGTCTATGGAAATTAAACCAAGAACAGATATAGATGTTCTTGGAAGGTCATTAAAAAAGCTTGTTGATGACAATAATCATGTGCTTGGTAATATACGTGAAGCGTCAATGCAGGTCACAACAGGCTCTGAACAGGTTGCTTCAGCAAGTCAGTCCCTTGCACAGGGCTCTACAGAGCAGGCAAGTGCACTTGAGGAAATTACAGCATCAATTGACGATATTGCACATCGTACGAAGGTTAATGCGGCAGAGGCAAATAATGCCAACAAGCTGGTTAACGAGACAAAGGCTGGTGCTGTAAAGGGTAATGAGCAGATGAAAGAAATGATGGTTGCGATGAATGAAATCAACGAATCATCAGAGAATATTTCAAAGATTATTAAAGTGATTGATGATATTGCATTCCAGACAAATATCCTGGCGTTAAATGCAGCTGTAGAGGCGGCAAGAGCCGGTGCCCACGGAAAAGGTTTTGCAGTAGTTGCAGAAGAGGTTAGAAATCTGGCTGCAAAAAGTGCACAGGCTGCAAGTGAGACAGCGGAGCTTATAGAGAATTCTATCAGCAAGGTTGAAAAAGGCTCTAAGATTGCAGAAGAAACAGGCGCTGCATTAGCAGAGATTGTTGAGAACATCGATAAGGTTGTCAATATTATAAGCGAAATTGCTACAGCATCAAATGAACAGGCAACTGCAGTAACTCAGATTGACCAGGCACTTGGACAGGTATCACAGGTTGTACAGAGTAATTCAGCAACCAGCGAACAATGTGCTGCAGCAAGTGAGGAGCTTTCAAATCAGGCTATGAGACTTAGAGAACTTATTGTTAAATTCAAACTGAGAAATACTGAACAACCATATTATCAGACAAATATGATGTCCGTGAACAATAACGAAAATATTATTTCACTGGAAGGTGGCTTTGGCAAATACTAGCGCATGCTATTAGAGAATAATATAGAAATGGAGGAATAACGGTGAGTGATATTATAGAAGAAATGTTAGAAGAAGAAGATACCCAGAAGGGTATGTATATGACCTTTAAGTCGGGTCGTGAGCATTTTGGAATATCTATAAAGTTTGTTAATGAGATTATAGGCATTCAGAATATTACAGCAATCCCTGAGTCAGAGGAATACATAAAGGGTCTGATCAATCTTCGCGGAAAGATTATCCCTGTTATAGATGTGAGACTTAGATTTAAGCAGGAACCTTTAGAGTACAACGATAGAACATGTATTATTATTATAGATGTTCAGTCAACAGTAATTGGTCTTATCGTTGAAAAAATAGAGGAGGTAGTTACTATTCAGGATGAAGACATAGAGCCACCACCAAAGCTTGTTCATGGAAATGCTATGAATAAATATGTATGGGGCTTAGGAAAAGTAGGTGAGGCTGTTAAACTTCTGCTGGATCCAGATAAGCTTATCAAGGATGAAGATTTGGAATTTATGGAAGAGGCTGCTGAAGAAGCACAGGCAGAGGAAAACGCAGAAGCATAGAGATGTGCTGAAATAGTGAGAAGGAATAATCGGAGGTACATGTTATGTTGACTAAGATAAAGAATGGGAAAATATCAACAAAAGTATGTTGGCTGATAATTTTTTCGGTATTTTTCATAGTTATGTTTGCAGTGCTACTTTTTATGGGTATAGCTAATGCCGTAGAGTGGTTTGGCGGTGATAAAGCCGAAAGTTATATAAGAAGCTTTACTGTATTTTCTTTTGTGTTGATAGTGGTGGCTCTATTGACCATTGTGAGCCTGGGTGTGTATGTATGGCGCTCTATACGAGTGTCATTAAAGCAGATTGTAAAAGCTATCAAGGTAGTAGGGGATGGCGGTGTTGAGGTAGAACTGAAGAAGTTTTGTGATGATGAATTTGGTACTATCATTAATGCATTACAAGAGACAGTTGCTAATATTAAGCATGATGCAGAGTTGACTAATAGAATAGCAGAAGGTGATATGTCTATGGATGTAGAACCAAGAACAGACATTGATATTCTTGGAAAATCCTTGAAGAAGCTCGTTGATGACAATAACCATATACTTGGGAATATACGCGAAGCATCTATGCAGGTTACAACAGGTTCTGAACAGGTTGCATCTGCCAGTCAGTCTCTTGCTCAGGGGTCTACAGAGCAGGCTAGTGCTCTTGAAGAAATTACAGCATCTATTGATGATATAGCACAGCGTACAATGGTTAATGCTGCAGAGGCAAATAATGCAAACAAGCTTGTTATTGAAACAAAGGCTGGTGCTGTAAAGGGCAATGAGCAGATGCAGGAAATGATGGTTGCTATGAATGAGATTAATGAATCATCTGAAAATATTTCGAAGATTATCAAAGTGATTGATGATATTGCATTCCAGACAAATATTCTTGCTTTAAATGCTGCTGTTGAGGCGGCGAGGGCAGGTGCTCATGGTAAAGGCTTTGCAGTAGTTGCTGAAGAAGTTAGAAATCTTGCAGCTAAGAGCTCGCAAGCAGCCAGTGAAACATCAGAGCTTATTGAGAATTCTATCAGTAAGATTGAGAGAGGTTCAAGGATTGCAGAAGAAACAGGTGCAGCACTAGCTGAAATCGTAGAAAATATTGATAAAATTGTAAATATTATAAGCGAAATTGCATCGGCTTCAAATGAGCAGGCTACAGCGGTAACACAGATTGATCAGGCTCTTGGTCAGGTATCACAGGTTGTACAGAGCAATTCGGCTACAAGTGAGCAATGTGCTGCAGCAAGTGAAGAGCTTTCAAATCAGGCTACGAGACTTAGAGAACTTATTGCTAAATTCAAGCTTAGAAATGTGGAACAGCCATATTACCATACGGGTATGATGAATTCTCGTATGGCAAGAAGCAATGAAAATATTATTTCGCTTGAAAGTGGATTTGGAAAATATTAGAAAGTGATAAAAGAAATGGAATTGACTAATTTAGATATTATCATTGACAAAGTTCATGGTGAACTTATACAGAGTATTACACAGGAGATTATTATTTTCTTTGATAAAAAAGGTATTATCAAAGAGTGTAATGTTACTGGAATAAAAAAATTAGGCTATTCACAGGATGAAATCGTAGGAAAATATATCGGTGAGATTCTCACCGATGTATTTTCTATTGATGATAATGGACATATTTCTTTTGAGAAAGTGAATGGCGGGGAAAGTATATTGAGTGTCATGTACAGAAAGAACATGACTTGTTTTGATGTGCAGGCAAGAATTGCTTCAAAAATATCTGACGATAACAGATATACTGGTGCTGTTTGTGCTATTGAGACATCTTTGATAAAGAGCGCGGAAAAACAGATGAATATCGCCAAGGAAGAGCAGAAGAAAACAGAACAAATAAGAACTGAATTTGTGGCAAATGTGACACATGAGCTTAGGACACCACTTAATGGTATCATTGGTCATGTTAAGGATTTAAGAGAATCAGGGTTAAATAGTGAACAGATTAGAACTATTGAGATTATAGAGCATTGTGCTGATAATATGATGAAGCTTATCAACAATATTCTTGATTTCTCAAAGTTGGAGGCTGGTAAATACCTTTTAGATGAGCAAGAGTGTAAGTTTAGTAAGTTTATTGACAATATTGTTGCAACACATATTAAGAACATCGACGAAAAGGGTTTGAAACTTGTGCTTAATGTTGCAAAGGATATTCCAGAGTATGTGTTATGTGATGAACTTGCACTTAGCAGAATTCTCAATAATCTTATGTCTAATGCAGTAAAATTTACAGCTGTGGGAAATGTTATGCTTCAAATAATGAAGGCCAGCGAGACTGATGATTATGTTGAGCTGTTTTTTATGGTCATTGATTCAGGTATAGGTATATCTGAGGAAGAAAAGACGAAGCTGTTCAAGGAATTTTCACAGGTTGATGCCTCTGTTACCAGAAAGTATGGTGGTACAGGACTTGGTCTTGCTATTACAAAACAGCTTGTAGAAATGATGAATGGAAAAATATATGTGGAGAGTACAAAGGGTGAAGGAAGTACGTTCTCATTTAACATTATTCTAAAGAAATCTGATAAAGCTGGTAATATAGACGAGAATAACTTTACATATACAGATGTGGTCGCTCATAGTAATGGTCAGTTGTTTGAACAGTCAGATATATCAGATGTTTGCAAATTCGGTACTGTGGCAAATTTTGCTGAAATACACAAGAATGTTGATAAGCTTGCCATTACAATTGAGTTAAATAACTATGAAAAGGCTGAAATGTTTGCATCTAACATAAAAGAGTTAGTTGCAGGTCAGAGTGAAGATTTGGATAAGCTTTTATTTAAGTTGATTCTTACTATAAGGAAAGCTAATTACGAAAAAGCGATTACTATTTTAGGAAATGTAAAAGAAATGCTTTCTAGCATAACTGAAGAAGAATTTAGATAAGGAGATGCGTATGGATGGAATGATAAATAACGAAAAAGTTGTCCTTGTTGTTGACGACTTATTTGAAAATCTTCTCATATTGAAGAAAATGCTAGAAAAGTGTGGTTATACACCTATAACGGCATCCTCGGCAAAAGATGCTTTGGATATGATGAAAATGAAGATGCCGGAATTGATTTTGCTAGACGTGTATATGCCGGAGATGGACGGATTTGAACTGTGTGAAATCTTGAAAAATGATGTAAATACAAAGGATATTCCTATAGTGTTCATATCTGCAGGAATGTCAAATGAGGATAAGGTTAAGGGATTTAATCTGGGGGCTGTGGATTTTATTAATAAGCCTTTTGCATTGGAAGAGGTTTCTTTACGAGTAGATAACCATGTTCAGATGTATGAGATGAGGAAGAGTACAGAAGAATATAATAAAAAGCTGAACAAAATGGTAAAAGAACACGTGATGAGAATAAAAGAGGAACAGAAGAATACAATTAGAGCTCTTGAAAAAATGTTCTTTTTTCATTTTCCTGAAAAAGAGGAATCCTTTAAAAATATGGCCTATAATTGTAGGTTTTTAGCTCAGGCATTGGAATTTTCGGATAAGTATGAAAAACAGATAAACACCACATTTATTGAGTCTATAGGAGAAGCAGTGCTTCTTCATAATATTGGACGCTTGTCAGCTAAAAATGCAAACGGTGTGGGTCATGTTCCACATGAACAGTGTGGCGTAGAATTCTTAAAGGACTTGTCGTTCTTGTCAGAACATAATGAGATGCTTCAGATGGCAATAGACGTGGCAAAGTGTCATAATGAGAGATGGGACGGGACTGGAAGACCGGCGGGAATTAAAGGTGATGATATACCACTTTCGGCAAGAATTTTATCAGTATGTAAGAGATTTGAGAGTGAATGTGGTGCAATAATGGCTGGAAATAATGAATTATCCATAGATGATGCTCGTGAAAAAGCTGTTGCCATTATAGCAGATGAAGCAGGAACAACATATGATCCTGATTTGGTAAAGATATTTATGCAGGTATCAAGACAGCTATCAATATTGAAATAATAGATTAAAACTATATAAAAGACAATGAATAAGAGGAGACTTCTTTGCATATATTTTTGTAAAAGTATGCAAAGGAGTTTTTTTATGGATTTATATAAGGATATTGAGAATAGAACAGGTGGAGAAATATATATTGGTGTTGTGGGACCTGTTAGAACTGGTAAGTCAACATTTATAAAAAAATTCATGGATTTACTGGTGATTCCGAATATGGAAGATGTACATAATCGTGAAAGAACAAAAGATGAATTGCCACAGTCTGCGGCAGGAAAGACTATTATGACGACAGAGCCTAAATTTATTCCTAAGGAAGCTGCAAATGTTATATTAAACAGTAACACGGCAGTAAAAATAAGATTGATTGATTGTGTTGGTTATATGGTTGATGGTGCAACAGGTCATATCGAAAACAATGAAGAGAGAATGGTTAAGACACCTTGGTTCGAGTATGATATACCGTTTTCAAAAGCGGCAGAGATAGGAACAAAAAAGGTTATAAATGATCATTCTACAATAGGTGTGGTTGTTACGACTGATGGAAGCTTTGGTGAGCTTACAAGAGAGCAGTATGAGGAGGCGGAGGAGAGGACTATAAAGGAACTTAAGAGTTTAAATAAACCATTTATAGTTTTGCTTAACACTACAAGACCAGATGATGAACAAGTGTTAAAGCTGTCCGAGTTACTAATGATTAAATATGGAGTAACTGTTATGCCAGTAAACTGCAATCAGTTAAAAAAGGATGATATAAATAGAATATTATCGGCTGTTCTTATGGAATTTCCTGTAAGTGAAATTATGTTTTTTATGCCTGGATGGGTTGAACTGTTAAATTCTGAACATGATATTAAATCATCTATTATAAAGTTTGCGCGAGATGTTCTGAATAAAGGTACATATATGAAGGCTTTCGACGAGCAGGGATTGCGTGAACTTATTGGAGATAACCAGTATATAAGTGGAGTGAATATTAGTGAAAAGGATTTATCTACAGGTGTTATTCGTATACAGATTGAGATTGCCGAGAACTATTATTACGAAGTTATAAGCCAGTTCACAGGACAGAATATATCCAATGAATATGAATTGATAATGACAATTAAAGGTCTTTCCGAGAAAAAAGAAGAGTTTGATAAGATATCAGCTGCACTAGAACAGGTTCAGGCTAAAGGCTATGGTGTAGTGATGCCAAGTAAGAATGAGATAGTTATGGATGAGCCGGAGGTTATAAAGAATGGAACAAAATATGGTGTAAAGATCAAAGCTGAAGCCCCATCTATACATCTTATTAAAGCAAATGTACAGACCGAGCTGGCACCTATTGTAGGTGATGAGCCGCAAGCGAAGGATTTGATGGAGTTTATTAAGAGTAATGGAAAAGACGGCATGGAAGGTATATGGAATACCAATATATTTGGTAAGACTATTGAACAGATAGTCACAGATGGAATAAGGACAAAAATTGACAAATTGTCTGATGAAACTCAAACAAAGATGCAGGAAACCTTGCAAAAAATTACTAATGATAGCAAGGGTGGTGTCATTTGTATTATAATTTGACAAATAAACTTCATTTTTCTGTTGATTTCAAGAGAATTGTGTCAAAAAATATAACTATTTAGGGTATCCTAAATAGTTATATTTTCTTATGGAAGTTGCTTCCAATCTGTGATACATTATATTTGGCAAAAATAATAGACAGAGAGGGAGCTTATGGACGAATTAATAGTTTATCTTATTATTTTTTTGTGTGTTGCAGTTTTTTTTGCGTTTCAATCAAGAACATACAAGCGTAATAAGAAAATGCGTATAACAAAGATGTTAAAGGATGATTGGGGTGTATTACCAAAAAGAGAATATAAGGGTGTGGAGTTTCAGAAGATACGAAAATATTACGACGCTTTGAAGAATGAATCAAAGATAAAATCGTACGTTGATGATATAACATGGAATGATATGGGAATGGATTCTATATTCAAGTTAATGAATCACACATGGTCGTCAATCGGAGAAGACTGCCTGTATGAACGATTGAGAAGAATGGATTATTCTGATGAAGAGCTAAAGTCTTTTGATAAAATTGTATCGTTTATGGAGGCAAATCCAGAAAAAGCGTGGGAACTTCAGGAACATTTTGTTGACATAGGACGAACAAAATCAGTATGTATTTATGATTTTATCCGTAAATTAGCTGATTTGTCAGGTAGAAAGAATACCAAGCATATTATCATGGCGTTGGCACTTTTAGCATCTATAGTTACTATTTTTATAGAACCTATAGTGGGTGTTGTAGCAACTATAGCTATGGTGGTTATAAATGTTATGCAGTACTATAGGACAAAATCAGAAATAGAAAATTATTTCGTATGCTTTGCTTATATTATCCGCATGATATCAGCGGCAGACAAGCTGTCTAAGTATGAGAGTGATGGTACTGGCAAGTATGTTGAAGAAATAAAGCGTATTTACGAAAATATTAAAGGAATGACAAAGGGTGTATTTCTTGTATCCGGCAATAACATGAGCGGGTCTCTTGCGGAAATCCTTATGGAATATTTGAGAATGCTTTTTCATGTTGATATTATGAAATTTAATTCTATGTTAAAAAAGGTTCATGATAACAATGAAGAAATATGTAAATTATATGAGATAATGGGGCTGTTGGAGTCATCCTGTGCAGCTGCATCGTATAGAACATATCTAAAAAATAAGTATGGAGCATATAGCAAACCGGATTTTGTAACTGCCTCTGTTGATTCTGGTAAAGGCATAAAGGGAGAAAAAATGTATCACCCACTTATAGAAAAGCCTGTTGCAAATTCCATAGAGGAAGATAGATGTGTTCTCCTTACAGGTAGCAATGCGTCAGGTAAGTCCACATTTTTAAAGACTGTGGGTATAAACGCCATACTGGCGCAGACTATATACACATGTACAGGTCAGGCCTTTGTCATGGAGCGAAGAAAGGTATACTCATCTATGAGTCTTAAGGATGATCTTGAAAATAATGAAAGCTATTATATGGTTGAGATAAAAGCACTGAAGAGAATCATCGATGCATCAAAGGATGGAGAAAAAATCATTTGCTTTGTTGATGAAGTCCTTAGAGGAACAAATACGGTTGAACGAGTTTCTGCGTCTACAGAAATATTGAAGAGCTTTGCGAATAGAGAAAAATGTGATGTAATTTCTTTTGCGGCAACTCACGATATCGAATTAACCCATTTACTTGAAGATTGGTACGCTAATTATCACTTTGAAGAGGACGTTGTAGATGATGATGTGCTATTTAATTATAAGCTGAATAAAGGTCGTGCCACTAGCAGAAATGCCATACAATTATTGAAAGTTATGGGCTATGATGAGGATATTATTAATGCTGCTAGATTTAGAGCAGATAAGTTTAGTAAGACTGGACAATATTAAAGTGTTGAAAAATGGCTGTTTTTGTGATAAACTTAAATATAATGTTTATTTGAAAAATGAACGTTTAAGATTAAAGGAGTGAGAAATATGAACTTTTTGGGTTTTTCAGGTTTTTTAGGCGGTCTTTTATATTATGCATGCCTGTTTATTGTATTGGTTGTGGTTATGGTCGCGGGAATTTTTGTTGGCAAGAAATTGCGTGATAGAAAAGAAGCGAAAAAGTCTAAAGAGACAGAAAAGGAGACAACCATAGTTCAATAGGTTGTGCATTTGGAGGAAGACATGAATAAATACGGTGTAAACGAACTTAGAAGGATGTACCTTGAATTTTTTGAGAGCAAGGATCATTTGAAGATGAACAGCTTTTCTCTTGTACCACATAACGACAAGAGTTTATTGCTTATCAACGCAGGTATGGCACCTTTAAAGCCATATTTTACTGGACAGGAGATACCACCAAGAAAGAGAGTTACAACATGCCAGAAGTGTGTTAGAACTGGTGATATTGAAAATGTAGGTAAGACAGCACGTCACCTTACATTTTTTGAGATGCTTGGCAATTTCTCTTTTGGAGACTATTTCAAGCATGAAGCTATAGCATGGTCATGGGAGTTCCTTACAAAGACAATTGGTCTTGAAGAGGACAGGCTTTACCCATCAATCTATTATGATGATGAGGAAGCATTTAACATCTGGACAGATGAAGTTGGTGTTCCTGCTGAGAAGATTACAAGATTCTACCGTGATGAGAATGGTAAGTGTGATAACTTCTGGGAGCACGGCGCAGGTCCATGCGGTCCATGTACAGAGATATACTACGACAGAGGTATCAAATATGGTTGTGGTAAGCCTGATTGTAAAGTGGGCTGTGAGTGTGACAGATTCATGGAAGTATGGAACAACGTATTTACACAGTTCGAAGGCGATGGTAAGGGCAATTATACAGAGCTTGCACAGAAGAATATTGATACAGGAATGGGCCTTGAGAGACTTGCAGTAGTAGTTCAGGATGTTGATTCTGTATTTGATATTGATACTATGAAGGCTATCAGAGATGAAATCTGTAAGCTTGCAGGTACAACATATCAGGTAGATGAGAAGAAAGATATTTCTATCAGACTTATCACAGATCATATCCGTTCATCTACATTCCTTATCTCAGATGGTGTCATGCCATCGAATGAAGGAAGAGGATATGTTCTTAGAAGAATTATCAGAAGAGCTGCAAGACATGGCAGACTTCTCGGTATAGAGGGCAAGTTCCTTGCTAAACTTTCAGAGATAGTTATTAATGAGAGTAAGGATGGATATCCAGAGCTTGATGAGAAGAAGGAGTTTATCTTCAAGGTTCTCACAGAGGAAGAAAATAAATTTAATAAAACCATTGATCAGGGCTTAAATATTCTTGGCGAGATGATGGACAAGATGAAGGCAGAAGGAAAAACAGTTCTTTCTGGCGAGGATTCATTTAAGTTATACGATACTTATGGATTCCCTCTTGATCTTACAGCAGAAATTCTTGAGGAAAAGGGTATGACTCTTGATGAAGCGGGATTTAATGCATGTATGACAGAGCAGAGAGAGAATGCCAGAAGCAGACGTAAGACTACTAACTATATGGGCGCTGATGCCACTGTATACGAAGAGTTGGATACTTCACTTACTACTAAGTTTGTAGGCTATGATTCCCTTGAGACTACATCAAAGGTTACTGCTCTTACAACTGACACAGAGGTTGTAGAGGCACTTGCTGATGGTGACATGGGAACAGTCATTGTGGAAGAGACAACATTCTACGCTACAATGGGTGGTCAGGAAGGTGATAAGGGTATTATTACAGTAGGCGACAGCACATTTGAGGTAGTTGATACAATCAAGCTTCTCGGTGGCAAGGTTGGTCATGTAGGTAAGATTGTCAATGGAATGATAAAGGTTGGTGACGTTGTTACTCTTAAGGTGGACAGCGCAAATCGTGCAGATACATGTAAGAATCACAGTGCGACCCATCTTTTACAGAAGGCACTTAGAATGGTTCTGGGCTCACACGTAGAGCAGGCGGGTTCTTTAGTTAATAAAGACAGACTTCGTTTTGACTTCTCACATTTTGCAGCCCTTACAGCAGAGGAGATTGCAAAGGTTGAAGCTATTGTCAATGATCAGATTGCTTCAGGAATAGAAGTTGTCACAAAGGAAATGACACTTGATGAGACTAAGAAGACAGGAGCTATGGCACTCTTCGGTGAGAAGTATGGTGAGAAGGTTCGTGTAGTTGCTATGGGAGATTTCTCTGTTGAGCTCTGTGGTGGTACTCATGTAAAGAATACAGGAAATATTGCTAACTTCAAGATTGTTTCAGAGTCTGGTATTGCGGCAGGTGTAAGAAGAATTGAGGCTCTTACAGGAGCAGGCGTAGTTAAATACTATGCTGATATGGAAGATGAACTTATGAAAGCCGCTAAGGCTGCTAAGACAGACATTGCAGGTCTTGTTAAGAAGATAGAGTCAATGCAGGATGAAATTAAGACACTTCATTCAGAAAATGAAAAGCTTAAGAGCAAGATGGCAAATGAGGCTCTTGGTGATGTAATGAATCAGGTAGAAGATGTTGCCGGAACAAAGCTTCTTGCTGTTAAGGTTGATGGTGTAGACATGAATGGTCTTAGAAACCTTGGTGATCAGCTTAAGGGTCAGATTGGTGATGGCGTAATTGTTATTGCATCAGCACAGGATGGTAAGGTAAATCTTTTAGCTATGGCTACAGATGGTGCTATGGCCAATGGCGCTCATGCCGGAAATATCATTAAGGGCATTGCCACAATCGTTGGTGGAGGCGGCGGTGGTCGTCCGAATATGGCTCAGGCAGGTGGAAAGCTTCCAGAGAAGATTGATGAGGCACTTGTTAAGGCAAAAGAAATTCTTTCAGAACAAATTGGAAAATAAAGAAAAAAGTTATTGACGAATGAAAATTATGTGTTATAATATCATTTGTGCAATAAAACCTTACAGTTGTATTATGCACAATACGCAACTGGAGGGGAGGTTAGGTGAGACAATGTCAAATGTTATCGTTAAAGAAAACGAAAGTTTAGATAGTGCTTTACGTAGATTTAAAAGAAATTGCGCTAAGGCTGGAATTCAGCAGGAGATTCGCAAGAGAGAGCATTACGAAAAGCCAAGCGTTAAGCGTAAGAAGAAGTCAGAGGCAGCTAGAAAGAGAAAGTATAACTAATCTGTTCTAACTGATTGTAGATTGGCTAAAAGATGAATGGGACTGGCAGTTTTGTCAGTCCTTTTTTCGTCATTAATTTTGGTATTATTTTATGGATAAATTCATATATTTAATGAAAGATGCCATAGGGAGATAAGGATTGATGAGAAAATTCATCGATGCATTGGAACTTCCGAAGGACCTGTGTCTGGGAGCGTTAAATGTTAAACTTACAGGACAATATGAAGCTTATATAGAAAATTATAGGAGCATTATAGAATATGGTGATTCTATAATTAAACTTCAAGGGAAAAACAGCAGACTATCCATAAGTGGCAAAAATCTGAAAATTGTGTGTTTTACAAAAGATGATATGAAGATAAAGGGATATCTTCAGGAGGTCAAATTTTATTAAAGTCTTTTGGGAGTAGATATGATAGAATTGCTTATCAATAAATTTAAGGGATATGTCTGTGTTGAATTGAAGGGAAACACTCCAGAACGTTTTTTTAATCTTGCAAATGCCAGAGGAATACATATATGGGATATTCGAAAGGTGGATGATAGCTCTAGTTTTTATGTAAGTGTAAAAGATGTTTATAGGCTTAAAAGCATTACAAAGAAAACAAAAATGAAGATACGCATAAGAGAAAGGTACGGATTACCTTTCTTTTTGTTTTGTAATAGAAAAAGAAAAATGTTATTCATGGGATTGCTAACCGGATGGGTTATTGTTTATGTCATGTCATTATATGTATGGAATATCAGCTTTGAGGGAAATAGAGCCCATACAGATGATGAGTTGACGAAATTTGTAGAGAGACTTGGCATAAAGGAAGGCATTAAGCAATCTAGTATAGAACCAGAGGAAATAGAAAAGGCCATAAGGAATGAGTTTTTTGATATTACATGGGCATCTGTGGAAGTGTCAGGTACAATGCTGCGCATACATGTCAGAGAAAATAGTAATTATAAGCTTGATAATGAGCTGGAAGATGATGAAGAGCAACCAGGAGATATTATATCGACGAGAAATGCAACGGTTATGTCCATAGTGACAAGGAGTGGAACACCCTTGGTTAAGGAGGGAGAATTAGTAAAGGTGGGAGATAAGCTTATAGATGGAAAATATACCTTGTATGGAGACGATTTGTCGGTTATAGCTGAGCACTTTGTAAAGGCAGATGGGGACATTGTAGGAAAGGTTATATATGACATAAATGAAACGATAGCAAGAGAGTATGAACATAAATGTTATACGGGAAATGAATATATAGTGAAAAATATAGGATATGATTCTAGGCAATGTGAGCTTGTGTTGCCTTGGGAAGTGAAGAAATATAAGCTGTACGACACCATTACAACGGGAGAAAGAATAAAGCTGGGAGATGATTTTTATTTACCGGTATATATTGGTGAAACGGTATATAAGGAGTATGAAGTTAAGCAAGAAAAATATACGGATGAGGAATTGGAAAAATTGGCAAATGAGAAAATTGAGTATATTTTAAAAAAATTAGAGAAAAATACTATTCAAATACTTGATAATAGTGTTAAAATAGAGAACGGTGGTGAGTATTGTAAAATATCTGGACAGATAACTGTTCTTGAATATATAGGTAGTTTTGGAGGTACATATGAGTGAAATAGGAAATATTACAGATATGCCGGCTGAACATGGAGCCAATGTATTTGGCAGTATGGATCAGTTTGCTAAAAAGATAGAAAAGACCCTTCATGTATCGATAATTTATAGAGATGGTAAAGTGAAGATTGTAGGAGGTCCTACAGATGTAAAGCGCTGCGAATCGGTTTTAACAAACCTCTTAGAGCTTTCAAAGAGAGGGAATGTCATAACAGAGCAGAATGTAGATTATGCATTGTCATTGACATATGAAGACAAAACCAATGTGATGATTGACATTGACAATGAGATTGTTACCAGAACCATAAGTGGTAAGCCTATAAAACCAAAGACTCTTGGTCAGAAGGAATACATTGACAGCATAAAGAAAAATACTATTGTGTTTGGAATAGGACCTGCTGGTACTGGAAAAACATATCTTGCTATGGCTATGGCCATAGAAGCTTTCAAAAATAATGAAGTTAATAGAATTATATTGACAAGACCAGCTATAGAAGCAGGTGAGAATCTTGGCTTTCTTCCTGGTGATTTGCAGAGTAAGGTTGATCCTTATCTTAGACCACTTTATGATGCGTTGTATCAAATCATGGGTGCTGATAGCTTTTTGCATAATTCTGAAAAGGGGTTAATTGAGGTGGCTCCATTGGCGTATATGAGAGGAAGAACACTTGATAATGCATTTATCATTCTCGATGAAGCTCAGAATACTACACCAGCGCAGATGAAGATGTTCCTTACAAGAATAGGTTTTGGTTCAAAGATAGTTATAACTGGTGATTTGACACAGAAGGATTTGCCAAAGGGTGTGGTGTCAGGTCTTGAAACTGCCGTAAAGATATTGGAAGATATTGAAGATATAGGCATTTCAACACTTACAAACAGAGATGTGGTAAGACATCCACTTGTTCAACAGATTGTAAAAGCTTATGAGGATTATGAGTACAAGCATACATTAAAAAATACTAGAGATGGAAGGGATGTAAAAAATGAAAGAAGAAAAGGCGTTTAAGGATATTGGATTAAAGGTGGGAGCTGTTATATATATGACAGCACTGACAATCTTTTTATCTTATTATATTTCAAAAATATATGAAGAGGAGATCTGGGATAACGAGAGAGTTGCCATAACTACATTTATAGCCATATCATTTATGGCAACATTGATATATCTTGTTGTTACTGAAAAGAAACTGTTGGCAATGATGTCTATGTACCATTTTGTACTGATTGGAACCATAATATGTGTTCTGCTGCCAATTAAATATATGCCATTTATGTTAATACCGATGGTTATGGCGGCTGTATATGATTTGAAAGCAGGTTTTATAACAAGTATATCTGTTTCCTGTGTTATGCTTGTCAATTTTGATGAGTATCCAATGTACATTTTTGGAATAGTGATTCCTGTTATTTGTGCATCCGCCTGCTTTGCTATTTGGAAACACAAAGAAATATATAAAAATATGGCAGGAATATTGTTTTTTGTAAGTACAGAGCTTGTAAGTGTACTTGCATTTAAGTATTATTGTGATGGAATAGGCATGGAATACGAAACAGTAGGATTTGTAGTATCTATGATGGTTGTAGGAATATTGACTATGGTAGTTGCTAACGTACTGGGCATACTTATAAATTGGGTGCTTAAGATGAAGACACCTGCAATATATCTCAAGAAAATATCAGATGATAATTTTGTTGCGATTCGACTTATAAAGAATAAATCAACATCCCTATATTATCATTCAACTGAGGTTGCGGAGCTTGCAAGACTGGCAGCTAGAAGAATAGGCGCAGATGAAGAATTGGCATATGCAGGCGGAATCTATCATGATTTAGGTAAAGTTGCTGGCAATGAATATATAAAAGAAGGACTTGCATTAGCAGAAAAATATGGTATACCAAAGAGTGTAAAAGCAATTATGGTAGAACATAATGTTAAGTCCAGATTGCCAAGAAGCAGAGAGGCTGCCATTGTAATGATGTGCGATACAGCTATATCAGCAGTGGAATACCTTAAAGGTACAATGGATAAAAAGGACATGAGTGAAAAGGTTATCATTGAAAATGCATTGAATAAGCGAGTTAGCTCTGGTGCATTACATAAATCAGGTCTTACCATTGAGGAATTTGATAAGATTAAAGAGGTATTGGTAAAGATAAAGGAGCAACAATAGACATGACGGTATTTATTGAAAATGAAAATAGTGCTGAATTTAAATTTGACTATGAAAAGGTTATAAGAGATGTTATAGAAGAGGCGGTTGCTTACGTTGATTGTCCATTTGAAGTGAATGTAGAAGTGACTATAACTGACAATGAGCGTATTAGAGCTATCAATAGAGACCAGAGGGATATGGATAAGGCAACAGATGTATTGTCTTTCCCACTGATTGATTACGAGACACCTGGAGATTTTAGCTTTTTGGAGGATACAGAAAACGATTTCGCATATGATTATTTTGAGCCGGATACAGGTGAGTTGATGCTTGGTGACATTGTAGTATCTTCAGAAAAGGTATATGCTCAGGCCGAGGAGTATTGTCATTCCTGCAAACGCGAATTGGGCTTTCTTATAGCACACAGTATGCTTCATTTGTTTGGTTATGACCATATGGAAGAAGATGAACGTGTGGAGATGGAGAGAATGCAGGGTGAGATTCTTGATAGACTTGGGATTACACGTCATATAGCTGACTAGTTGTGAACGTAAAGAAAGGGTATATCTTAAATTATGAGTAAGAATAAGACAAATTTCCTTATACAGGGAAGTATCCTTGCTATAGCAGGAATACTCGTCAGAGTGATAGGTATTGTATACAGAGTGCCTGTAAACAATATTTTAGGTGAAGAAGGTATAACATATTATGGAGCGGCATATGATGTTTACTCCCTCTTTTTACTTATTTCTTCTATGAGTATGCCAATTGCTGTATCTAAAATTGTGTCAGCAAAGGTGGCAAAGGGAGAAATAAAAAATGCATATAGAGCATTTAGTGGAGCGTTGGCTATAGGTACTGTCATAGGTTTAATGGTATTTTGTATTATGTTCTTTGGAGCAGAAGGATTTGCAAATCTTTGTAGATATCCATCGGCTGCCTATGCCATAAAGGTGTTGGCACCAGTACTTTTTATTATGTCGGTGTTAGGTGTGCTTAGAGGATTTTTCCAGGGCATGGGCACTATGATACCAACTGCTATATCTCAGATACTTGAGCAGGTAGCTAATGCAGTAGTAAGTATAGTAGGTGCTATGTATCTGTTTAATGCTGGAAAGGCGGCAGGTGAATCAGCGGCTCTTGGAGCAGCTGGTTCAACACTGGGTACACTTGCAGGAGCGGCAGTTGCATTGATATTTATGTCATTTGTTTTTATTGTATATTTGCCAGTGCTGAAGAGACAGATAAGGAGAAATAAAGGTGTAGAGCCTGAAGGCTATGACAGTCTTGGTAAAGAGCTTATATATACGATTATTCCAGTGCTGTTAAGTACAACTGTTTATAATCTAAGCAGCATTTTAGATGCAGCTGTGTTTGGAAATATATGTGAGCGTATGTTTGACATGACAGAGTCACAGTATTCAGCTATGTATGGTGTGTATTCAGGTACATTTAAGCTGTTGACAACAGCTCCTATAGCTATTGCATCAGCATTGTCATCAGCAATTATACCTAGCATTATCAGATCTGTTGAAGAGAGAAATAAACGAGCGATGTTTAATAAGATAGAATCGTCTATGAGATTGACAATGATTGTTGCTATTCCAGCAGGGGTAGGCTTGTCTGTCCTTGCAAGACCAGTGATAGATTTGCTGTTTAACCTTGATAGAATTGACGAGGCAACTGGTATAATGAGATTTGCTATAATTACGGTTATAGTATTTTCTATGTCGACAATCACGAACGCAGTGCTACAGGGAATTGGAAGGATGAAAACACCAGTTGCAAATGCAGCAATATCCATGGTTATACATTATGTAGTGCTTGCAGTAGCTCTTATTGTATTTAAACCTAATTTATACACAGTAGTGCTTGCGGATGTGTTATTTGGGCTTATTGTATGTATACTTAATTCAGTGGCACTTCGCAAATATATAGGTTACAGGCAGGAGCTTCTTAAGACATTTTTACTGCCATTGGCAGCATCAGCAGTTATGGGATTGTTGGCGTATGGTGTGAATTTCTTACTGTTTAAGCTTACAGGCAGCAATGCTATATCATGTATATTGGCTATATGCGTGGCAGTGCCAGTATACGCCGTTGTTTTGCTTCTCATAAAGGGAGTTGGAGAAGATGAGATAAGAATGCTTCCGAAGGGGGCATCTTTAGTGTTGTTATTGAAAAAAATGCATTTGTTGTAATGACCTAAGATAATAAAATTAAAGAACAAAATTAAATAGAGTGTATAAACGTAAAAAAAGTGCAGATACTTTGTTTATAAAGCTATAAGAGGTGATAGTATGAAAAAAACAGAGAAGTATATCTGCATTTTTTGTGTTGTATTGGGGTTTGCAGTAGCATATGTTATAGGATATAGATACGGAAAGGGTGATGATAATAGCAATGTTCGTCTGAAAGATGAGGTGTCAAGTGATATGCCGTATATTTCAGAGGAGATTACATTGGGACAAGATAGCACAAAGGATGTTTCATCATCAAATATTGTTCTTAAAGAAGATGCGAAGATGGTTTTAGAGACCTGCTTTGAGGAGAATGAATTTGAAATAGAGACAAATGAGCTTAATTTACCAATAGAGCTTATAGGATTTGATCGTGAAAAGGTTATACAATATCTGGAAGACAATGGAGATTTTTTTGTCAATGATGAGGAGGAGCTAATCAATATTATGCTGGTATCTTTTGCAGAGGACAGAGTTGTAATAAGAAAAAATGTTCGTCAGGGGGCAGTTATTATATATCCAAATGGAGAATCGGAAAGATATAATTACTATATAGGCTTTAATGAAGATAAAGTTGTCGTTTATAAAAAGGACAAGGAAACTGTTTTTGTTGAAACGGGAATAACATATGATATGGTTGACCGAGAGACACGTGAAGATATTGAAGAGGGTGTTTGGATAGAAAATATTAATACACTATACAGATATCTGGAAAGTATAACTAGTTGATGCTAGATTAAATTACTGATTTGACGTAGAAGAATCAAGAGGAATTTAAAACAATTCGCTCTATCAAAAAACAATTTTTCTACTTTATTTATGTCGAAATGTGTGTTACAATGAACTTCACGGGGCAAACCTATGGAAACATAGAGACGCAAAGCACGAAGTCTAAGGGATTATAACAGGGGAAAGGTTATAGTATTATGATGGTTCGGCTGCAACAGACCCAGTCTGTTGTGGTCTTTTTTGTATGTAAGACGATGGAAAGGTTGACTTGGGATAAGGAGGGAGTGTAGAACTACAACTTAGGGAAAAATGATATACTCTTAGGTAAGAGGTGTTGCTAAAGAGAAGAAAGTTCTTTCCTACAAGGAAATTACTTATAAAAAAATATGCAAAAGCATACTGAACACAAGGAGGAAAAAAGGAATGTTCATAAAACAACTAATCAAGGCAGGCTTACTCATATTAATAAGCGTATTCAGCTTAATAGGTTGCAGTAGTGAGGAAGGCAAAGAAACGAATGAAACAACATCTGTGGAGACAAGTGCAGATGAACAAGACACACAAGTTGGGGCGCAGGCAGAGACACAAGAGCATGCTGATGAGCAGACAACAGGAGGGGGAAGCGTAGGAAAATTTGACCCAGCAGATGTTTGTAAGAACATAAGCATAGATGGAAGAATTGTAGAGTTTCCCTGGACGCTGAATAAATTGGGGGATGAGTATGAGTATTCAGATATTTTTACAGGTGATTCTAATGATAATATAAGTGGAGCGTATTTAATAAAAAATGGAGAAAGATTTCTTATAGTAAATGTGGGAGATGAAGTGGTTGATAGAGATTCTCCGATAGTTGTAATGAGATTTTCAATAACTGATAATATATCAATATATAGTTTGGGTGCAGGAACTACAAAGGAGGATGTCATTAGACTATTAGGACAGCCGGCAGAAGTTAGGGATGATCAAGTGTTGGATTGTCATTATGTATATATAAGTAATGAGATGTTATTGGAATTTTCTTTTTATGAAGGTAAATTGGTTGATACACACATTAATGTATATGGAGATTGGAAATAAGGAGGAGATAAAAATGGCAGAAAGCATGACAGGCAAGTTACTTGCGGATAAATCGTAAATATGGTACACTAAATCGGAGTTGCCCGACAACTACGATTAAACTTAATCGCGGTTGTTTACAACTGCGATTATACTATTAATGGGGAAGTGTGCTTTCAGATGACAGAACTGTTTATAATAGGTGCAGGAGCATCAGGTATGATTGCTGCCATAGAGGCTTCTAAGCAAGCTTTAAAATCAGGTAAAAACATTAAGATTACAATGTTGGAGCATAACACAGTACCGGGAAAAAAACTTCTGGCAACGGGAAATGGCAGATGCAATCTTACAAATAGACAATTAAATATTAACTGTTTTAGAAGCCATGATATTGATAGCTTAAAAGAATGCTTAAATGGTAGTTCAGCAGATGACATAATCAGTTACTTTAATGATCTTGGTATGTTATGTACTGATAAAAATGGATATATATATCCGTATTCGTGTCAGGCATCTACTGTTAATGATGTGCTTTTAGGCGCTTGTATAAGCTATGGCGTTGAGATGGTTATGGATGCACATGTTATCTCCGTGGAAAAGCAGAAATCTGAACACAAATCATCAGGTGGATTTATCATAAAGACATCTGAAGGTTACATAGATGACAATGGAAATCGCAAAAAGAAGAGATGTGAGTACAGAGCTGATAAGGTTATATTAGCATGTGGTAGCAAGGCATATTCAAAGCTTGGAAGTGATGGCTCTGGATATAATATAGCAGGAGGTCTTGGCTTGAAGCTTATAGAGGTAGTGCCAGCTCTTACTGGCTTAAGATGCCGTGAAAAAACATATACATTGGCGGCTGGTGTAAGAACATATGCAGAGATTAAGCTGTATGTAGATCAGGAGCTTATGGCAGTTGACAGGGGAGAGCTTCAGTTGACTGAATATGGAATATCGGGAATTCCTGTATTTCAGGTATCAAGGTATGCATCATATGGTATTGCTGATGGCTGCAAGGTCAGTGCTTATATTGATTTTATGCCTGATATTGATAGAGCTACATTGCAGAGTATATTAGAAAGAAATATTAAGAATAACAAAGACGCAGACATATATGCTGTACTTTGTGGAATGGTTAATAGTAAGCTGGTGCGGAAACTTTTAAGTGATTGTAGAATGAAAGAGAATATGCCCGCAAAGGATGCAACAGAAAAAGATTTGCTTGATATTATCAGTGCAATAAAGAACCATTATACAGTGATAATTGGAACCAATGATTTTGAACAATCGCAGGTCTGTGCTGGCGGTGTAAAGCTGTCGGAGATAGATGAGAATTTTCAAAGTAAAAAGCTACCTAGTCTCTACATAACAGGAGAAATATTAGATGTAGACGGTATGTGCGGTGGATACAATCTTCATTGGGCGTGGCTGTCAGGTATAAAAGCAGGAAGGGCTGTAGTTAATGAAGTGTAAAATCCTGGATGGGAAGGAAAAAATAGGATGATTCGCATAAATCAGATAAAGGTGCCATATTATAAGCAAAAAGAAGAATATGACATATTGAAAAATAAAATATCGAAATTATTAAAAATCTCTTTAGCAGATATTTCATCCTTTGAGATAATCAGAAAATCTATAGATGCAAGAGAAAAGCATGATATATATCATGTGTATACTGTGGATGTGCAGTTGAAGGATGATATGAAGGTGAAAAAAGGTATTATAAAGGGGAATATTTCGCTTTGTAATAAAGAAACATATTCTTTCAAAGAAAAATATGCAGACAATTGTATGAGTACATACAATGCAAAGCGACCGATTGTTGTTGGTATGGGACCAGCGGGATTATTCTGTGGATATTTCTTAGCCATAAATGGTTATAAACCCATAGTTATTGAGCGGGGAAAGTCAGTTGAAGAACGCACAGAGGATGTTGAGCATTTTTGGAAGACTGGTGAGCTTAATACAGAATCAAACGTACAGTTTGGCGAAGGCGGAGCAGGAACATTTTCAGATGGAAAGCTGAACACTATGGTTAAGGATAAATCTGGAAGAAACAGGCTTGTTCTTGATACTTTTGTGAAGTTTGGTGCACCAGAAAATATTCGTTTTGTAAACAAACCGCATATTGGAACAGATGTGCTTGCTAAGGTTGTAAAAAACATGCGTAATGCTATAATTGACAATGGCGGAGATGTGAGATTTAATTCAAAGCTTACAGATATAAATATATCTGATGGCAGTGTTAAAGCTATAGTCATAAACAATGAAGAGGTGATAGAGACAGATACACTTGTTCTTGCTCTTGGACATAGTGCAAGAGATACATTTGCATTGCTAAAGGAAAAAGAACTTCATATGGAGCCTAAAGCCTTTGCTGTTGGAGTAAGAATGGAACACCCCCAGGAGCAGATAGATATGGCTATGTATGGGATGAAGCATGAGGACAGTGTGGAAGGAATACTGGGTGCAGCGGATTATAAGCTGACTGCGCAGGCTTCTAATGGGCGCGGCGTTTATTCGTTTTGTATGTGTCCTGGAGGTTATGTCGTAAATGCATCTTCAGAGCAGGAAATGCTGGCGGTAAATGGTATGAGCTACAGTAAACGTGATGGCAAAAATGCCAACAGTGCTATTATAGTGTCTGTTACGCCTGAAGATTTTGAAACAGATGATGTCTTAGCAGGAATAGAGTTCCAGCGAAAGCTAGAAATGGCTGCATACAGAGAGGGAAAAGGAAAAATACCTGTTCAATTATTTGGAGATTTTAAAGAAGGCAGAGTATCGGAACAGTACGGAGAAATAACACCAGTTACAAAGGGGAATGTTACTTTTGCTGATTTAAACCGTGTCTTACCTGATGAAATATGCCATGCTTTGAAGGAATGTATTGAGTCATTTGGGAAGAATATAAAGGGCTTCAACAGACAAGATGCATTGATGCTGGGTGTTGAGAGCAGAACATCTTCTCCCATAAGAATATGTAGAGACGAATTGCTACAAGCAAACATAAAAGGAATATATCCATGTGGTGAGGGAGCTGGTTATGCAGGTGGTATAACATCTGCGGCTATGGATGGTATAAAAGTATATGAGGCAATCGCAGAAGCCTTTTATCAGGAGGAAGAGAAATGAATTATAGAGAAGAACTTAAGAATAAAAAGAGAATCGTTGTGAAGATAGGTTCGTCATCACTCACACATAAAGAGACAGGTTTTTTAAATCTTGAGAAGCTGGAGAAGCTTGTTCGTGTGCTTACAAATCTATGTGGAATGGGTAAGGAGGTAATACTTGTATCATCAGGTGCTATTGCTGTTGGAAGAAAAAAACTGGGACTGTCAGGCAAGGAACTTACACTGGCTGAAAAGCAGGCATGTGCTGCTGTAGGACAGGCACAGCTTATGATGACATATCAGAAGCTTTTCAGTGAGTACAATCAGTCTGTGGCACAGATTCTTATGACAAAGATTACTATGATGTGGGAAGAAAATAAGACAAATGCAACAAATACATTCCACGAGTTGCTAAAGCTTGGAGTTATCCCTATAGTAAATGAAAATGATACTATATCTACATATGAAATTCAGTTTGGTGATAATGACAGACTTTCGGCAATTGTTACATCACTTACAGATGCTGATTTGCTGATATTGATGTCTGATATAGATGGTTTGTATACAGATGATCCAAATATCAACAAAGATGCACAGTTTGTTGACATTGTTGAGGAATTGGATGACAAATATCTGGCAATGGGCAAATCTACAAGTGGAAGTAGTGTGGGTACTGGTGGAATGTCAGCCAAGCTTACAGCTGCCAAGATAGCTACATATTCAGGTGCAGATATGGTTATAGCTAATGCAGAAGATGTGAATATTATAAATGATATTATTCAGGGTAAGAATGTGGGAACTCTGTTTGTTGCAAATAAAAATGAAAAATTTGATCTTATTGAAGAAATAAAATAAGATATATATTTGGTTTATATAGAGAGGAATAAGATATGGATTTAAAGATTGATAGAATTAACGAATTGTATAGAAAGTCAAAGTCGGTAGGATTGACAGAGGAGGAAAAGGTTGAACAGGCGGAGCTTAGAAAGGCTTATGTTCAGGCGTTTCACAACAATTTGAGAGGAAATCTTGACAGTATGAAGATACAGCATCCGGATGGAACTATAGAAAATGTCAAGGACAGATATAAACCAAAGAATAAATAGGTTTCATCAATACTTGTTTATGGAAAGGGATGGAAATTATTATGGCAAGTAAGAACGATATCAGGAGACAAGTAAGCATATTCAAGCATGAGACAGAAACTGTGATGATAGATTTTGCAGGAGATATTATAGGATATAAGGTAATGGCTCTTGATGAATATAAAAACGCGGATATAGTGTTTATATATGCAGATTACAATAAAGAAGTTAAGACAGATGGGATAATTGAGGATGCACTGAAAGCAGGAAAGAAAGTAGCATTACCAAGGGTGTACAGTCATGAGGTGGGTACAGATGAAAATGCTTCAAAATACATGAAATTTCATTACATTTCCTCTTTACGTGATGACCTTGAAAAAGGGTACAACGGTATATGCGAGCCTAAACAGGATTTGCCGACTGCTGATGGAGACACAGACACAGCATTAATGATTATGCCTATGGTGGCTTTTGACGGTGAAAGAAATCGCGTTGGATATGGTGGTGGCTTTTATGATAAGTATCTTAACAGCCATAATTTTGTATGCAGGATTGGGCTAGCCTATGATGAGCAGAAGGTTGAAGCTATTGATGATAAAGAAGAACATGATGTTAAGCCAGATGTAATAGTGACACAGAAGAATATTTATAGATAGGAGTAATGAAGATGGATTTAGAATTATTGTGTAAAAATGCCTGTACAGCTAAAATGGTGCTTGGAAGACTAAGTACAGGCGAAAAGAATAGTGTACTTATAAAGGTGGCTGACGCTCTTGTGGCAAATGCAGATGATATTATTGCAGCCAATGCAATTGATGTTGAAAATGGCAAGGCAAACGATATGCCACAGGGACTTATTGATAGACTTATGCTTACAAAGGCAAGAATTGAGGATATGGCATTGGGACTTAGACAGGTTGCAGACCTTCCAGACCCAATCGGTGAGGTTACAGACATGTCAAAGAGACCAAATGGTATGATTGTTGGAAAACGTCGCGTACCTATGGGTGTTATCGGTATTATCTATGAGGCCAGACCAAACGTTACATCAGATGCATTCGGTCTGTGCTTTAAGACTGGAAATGCTGTTATATTAAAGGGTGGCAGTGATGCCATTAACTCTAATAAAAAGATTGTAGAGGTCATAAGAAATACTGTGGCGAACGCAGGTGTGACAGCTGATGCAGTGCAGCTTATAGAGTCAACTGACAGGGAGACAACAACTAAGTTTATGAAAATGAACCGGTATGTAGACCTTCTTATTCCAAGAGGTAGTGCAGGACTTATTAAGGCTACTGTTGAAAATGCCACAATACCAGTTATTGAAACTGGTACAGGAAATTGTCATGTGTATGTAGATGAGACAGCTGATATAGATATGGCAGTAAATATACTTATTAATGCAAAGACACAGAGAATAGGTGTATGTAATGCCTGTGAATCACTTGTTGTTCATGAGAATATCTTAGAAAAGTTTTTACCTGTTGCAGTGGCAGCACTTAAAGAAAAAAATGTTGAAATAAGAGCCGATGAAGCTGCAAGGAAGATATGTCCTGGCTTGAAGGAGGCAACAGAGGAAGATTTTTATACAGAGTATCTTGATTATATTATCTCTGTTAAGACAGTTAAGAGTATTGATGAGGCTATAGAGCATATCAACGGGCACAACACGAAGCACAGTGAGTCTATTGTGACGAAGGATTATGACAATGCGAATAAATTCCTTGATGAAATTGATGCTGCATGTGTTTATGTAAATGCTTCAACAAGATTCACAGACGGCTTTGAGTTTGGCTTTGGAGCAGAGATAGGTATATCGACACAGAAGCTTCACGCAAGAGGACCTATGGGACTTAAGGAGCTTACAACAAGTAAGTACATTATCTACGGAAGTGGACAGATTAGGTAATAAATGCATACAAGAAATGGATTGGAGATTATACTATGAATTCTAATGCCCAGATAATTGAAAAGATTAGGGAGATGGAAAAACTTATAGCGTCGGGAGCTATTCTTGATGCGCCTGACAATGAGCCTGAGAGACAGTACTATTTCATGGCTAAGCTTAAGGAATACGTTGCTGGAGTGAAGGAACGTCTTGGCAGAGCTCTATATGCCTGTACAAAGACATTTGGTTGTCAGATGAACGCAAGAGATTCTGAAAAGCTTGAGGGAATTCTCAAGGTTATAGGATATGAGACTACGGAAAGTGAAAAGGCAGATTTTGTTATATACAACACATGTACTGTAAGAGAAAATGCCAATCTGAAGGTATATGGTCATCTTGGGCTTTTATCAAATTACAAGAAAAAGAATCCTGATATGATGATATGTATGTGCGGTTGTATGATGCAGGAGGAACATGTAGTAGAGAAAATAAAAAAGAGCTATCGTTTTGTAGATCTTGTATTTGGAACCCACAATATATATAAGTTTGCAGAACTTCTTTATGACAGGGTATCACAGAACTCTATGATTATAGATATTTGGAAGGATACAGACAGAGTTGTTGAGGAATTGCCTATAGAGAGAAAGTTCAGCTTCAAGTCTGGTGTGAATATTATGTTTGGCTGTAACAATTTCTGTAGCTACTGTATAGTCCCTTATGTCAGGGGAAGAGAGCGTAGCAGAGAACCAGAGGATATTATAGCAGAGATAAAGAAACTGGCAGAAGACGGCGTTGTTGAGATAATGCTTCTTGGACAGAATGTTAATTCTTATGGAAAGAATCTTGAAAATCCGATGACATTTGCACAGCTATTAAAAGAGGTTGAAAAGATAGATGGAATTGAGCGAATCAGATTCATGACATCTCATCCAAAGGATTTATCAGATGAGCTTATAGAGGTTATGGCAGCATCGAAAAAGATATGTAGGCAGCTACACCTTCCGGTACAATCAGGAAGCAGTCGTATTTTAAAGATAATGAACCGTCATTATGACAAAGAGCATTACCTTAAGCTTGTTGAAAAAATCAAGAAGGCAATGCCAGATATATCTCTTTCAACTGATATTATTGTGGGTTTCCCTGGGGAGACGGAAGAAGATTTTGAAGATACAATGGATGTAGTGCGTAAGGTCAAGTATGATTCAGCGTTTACATTTATCTATTCGAAGAGAAGCGGAACACCTGCTGCTGCCATGGAAGAGCAGATACCAGAGGAGGTAGTTAAGGAAAGATTTGACAGACTGCTGGCAGAGGTTCAAAGTGGAGCAAATGAGAGAACAGCAAGATTTGAAGGACAGGTAAAGAAGGCTCTTGTAGAGGATGTTAATACACAGCTTGAAGGCTATGTGACAGGTAGACTTGAGTCTAGTATGGTTGTTCATTTCCCAGGAGATTCATCTCTCATAGGAAAGATAGTTGATGTAGAGCTTACGGAGGCAAAAGGATTCTATTTTATTGGAAAGCAGCGAGAAATATAGTGATTATTTTTCAACTGCTGTCTATCTAATAGATGAAATACAAATTGACAAATCTTTCACAAGTAGTATAATCGGTTTTGGTGCGAAAAGAGTGTCTTAACAGAACTATTGGATAACCATTAATTTTTATACAAAAGAAGAGGAATGAAGATGGATAAGTTAAAACCAAAATTGTTCTCCGTTATGAAGAACTATACAAAAGAACAGTTCGGTAAGGATTTTATATCAGGAATAATTGTAGCTATAATTGCATTGCCATTGTCTATGGCTCTGGCATTGGCGTCAGGTGTTGAACCACAGCTTGGTATATATACAGCCATTGTAGCAAGTATTGTTACGACGTTTTTAGGCGGTAGCCGAGTTCAGATTACCGGACCGACAGCAGCTCTTTCAACAATGATAGCAGGTGTTGTGGCACAGTATGGTATGGATGGACTTATAGTTGCTACAATTATGGCAGGTATAATTCTTGTTATTATGGGATTTTTCAGACTTGGTAATCTCATAAAATATATCCCATATACTATAACACTTGGATTTACAGCTGGTATTGCAGTGCTGATTTTTGTGGGTCAGATTGCATCCTTTATAGGTGTTGATACAAGAGGATATACAGGACCAACTATTGAGACTATCGATAAGTTTAAAGCATTATTCTCATGTGTGGAGACGTTTAATCCAGTGGCACTTGGCATAGGTGTTTTATCCCTTGTTATACTTATTATATGGCCAAAGATTAATAAGACTATTCCTAGCTATCTTGTAGTAGTTGTTATTGCATCAGCTATTGTCAAGATTTGTGACATAGATTCAGTTAATACAATTGGAAAATTATATCCAAAGCTTTCAGGTGAGTTACCTAAGCTTTCAGTACCAGATGTGTCATTTGCATTGATAGAGGAGCTTTTACCAACAGCCTTCACTATAGCTATACTTAGTGCCATTGTTACACTTTTGTCAGCTGTAGTTACAGATGCATTGATTGGTAGCAAGCATAATTCAAACATGGAGCTTATAGGACAGGGTGTAGGTGCTATCGTTACTGGTCTTTTTGGTGGTATACCGGGAACAGGTGCCGTAGCGAGAACTACAGCGAATGCGAGAAATGGTGCAAGAACACCTATTGCTTGTTTTGTTCATTCTATTGCGCTGCTTATAATGTTACTTGTATTGATTCCATATGCCAAGATGATTCCGATGCCAACTATTGGAGCAATTCTTTTCATTGTTTCATACAATATGAGCGGTATCAAGAACATTATTAATATAATAAAGAGATCTCCAAAGAGTGATATCATTGTACTTGTTGTAACATTTTTATCAACAATATTGTTAAATCTTGTATATGCAATTGTTATCGGTCTTATCCTTGCTTGTGTTTTATTCTTAAAGAGAATGTCAGAAGTGACAGAGATAAAGGGTTGGACATACGTTGATCATACAGAAGGTGAAGAAAATAATCTTATGGAGCTTCCAAAAGATACTCTTGTATTCGAGATTACAGGACCTTTATTCTTCGGAGCTTGTGATAAATTGTCATATATTGTAAGTAATGTTTCTGTCAATACAATCATCCTTCGAATGAGAGGTGTAAATGCAATGGACTCAACAGCTATACACACATTTGACGGAATCATTGATACATGTAAAAAGAATAAGATAAATCTTATATTCTCCCACGTAAATGAACAGCCTATGGTGGTAATGGAGAAGAGTGGATTTATTAAAGAGGTTGGTGAAGCTAACTTCTGTAAAAATATAGATGATGCGGTTGCGTTGGCTGAAAAGTTCGATAGAGAGCTTAAAGATAATCGCAAGAAGGCTGCTGAATAGATAGTTAAATAACCATAGATAAATAGGAGGCACAGACGGTGACATTAAAGGAAGTAGATATCAGTAAATTATCTCCAATGATGAAGATATATGTGGAGACAAAACAACAATACAAGGATTGCATACTGTTTTACCGCCTTGGTGACTTTTATGAGATGTTCTTTGATGATGCATTGCTTGTGTCGAAGGAACTAGAGATAACATTAACAGGAAAAGAATGTGGACTTGAGGAACGCGCACCTATGTGTGGCGTTCCTCATCATGCTGTTGAAATGTACTTAAATAAGCTTGTATCAAAGGGATACAAGGTAGCCATCGGTGAGCAGGTGGAAGACCCTAAACAGGCTAAAGGACTTGTAAAGCGAGAGGTTGTCCGTATAGTAACACCGGGAACTAACATGAATGTGACAGCTCTTGATGAATCAAAGAATAACTACCTTATGTGTATAGTGTATATTGGTAATGGCTTTGGTGTGGCAACAGCCGATATATCTACAGGTGATTTCTATATGACAGAGGTGGATTCACTTAGAACGCTTCTGGATGAAATCAACAAATTTACACCATCAGAGATAATATGTAACGAGCCTTTATTTGTCAGTGGTATAGATGTAGAGGATATTAAAGAGCGAATGGGAATATCAGTATTTCCACAGGAGCCATATTACTTTGATGACGATATGTGCAGACGTATATTGAAAGAGCATTTCGAGGTCGCATCCATGGAGGCTCTTGGAGTAGGTGATTACCCTGTGGGCATAGTTGCTGCAGGTGCTTTAATGCAGTATTTCTATGAGACACAGAAAACATCACTTACACAGCTTACAAAGATTATCCCATATACTACAGGAAAGTATATGATTATAGATACATTTACAAGAAGAAATCTTGAGCTTGTAGAGACGCTTAGAGAAAAGCAGAAGCGTGGTTCACTTCTTTGGATTCTTGATAAGACAAAGACCGCCATGGGAGCAAGACTTCTTAGAAATTATATAGAGCAACCTTTGCTTGAAAAAGAACAGATAGAGAAGAGACAGAAGGCTATAAAGGAGCTTAATTCATCACTTATTGACAGAGATGAGCTAAGAGAATACTTAAATCCAATCTATGACCTTGAGAGGCTTATAGGTAGAATAGCGTATAAGTCAGCAGGGCCTAGAGATTTGATAGCATTTAAGAATTCTCTTATGATGCTTCCTCATATTAAAAATATCTTAGGTCAGTTTAATGGTGACCTGTTAGGCGAGATAAATGAGGAAATGGATGGATTGTCAGATATAGCATCTGTTATTGAAAATGCCATAGTAGAAGAACCACCTATAGCTATAAGAGAGGGTGGTATCATTAAAGAGGGTTTTAATGATGAGGTAGACAAGCTTCGAGAGGCAAAGACAAAGGGAAAGGAATGGATTGCTGACCTTGAAAGCTTTGAGAGAGAAAGAACAGGCGTTAAAAGCCTTAAGATAAAGTATAATAAGGTGTTTGGTTACTGTATAGAGATTACAAATACCTATAGAGACAGCTTTGAGATACCTGAGGATTACACAAGAAAGCAGACACTTACCAATGCAGAGCGATATATCACCCCAAAGCTTAAAGAGCTTGAGGATATGATTCTCGGTGCAGAGGACAGACTGGCTACTCTTGAATACAATTTATTTGCCGAGCTTAGGGATAATATTGCAGCAGATGTTGTAAGAATCCAGAATACAGCTAAGGCAGTTGCGAAGATTGACGTATTTACATCCATTGCCTATGTTGCTGAGAAAAACGGTTATGTTTGTCCAAAGATTAACGAAAAAGGCGTTATCAACATAAAAAATGGCAGACATCCTGTAGTTGAGAAAATGATTCCAAATGATATGTTCGTTGCAAATGATACATATCTTGACAATTCAGCTAACAGAGTGTCTATTATAACGGGACCTAACATGGCTGGTAAATCAACGTATATGAGGCAGACTGCACTTATCGTCTTGATGGCACAGATAGGGAGCTTTGTGCCAGCAGAGAGTGCTAATATAGGTGTGTGCGATAGAATATTTACCCGAGTTGGCGCATCTGATGACCTTGCTTCTGGTCAGTCAACATTTATGGTTGAGATGACTGAGGTTGCCAATATTCTTAGAAATGCAACAGCCTCCAGCCTTCTTATATTAGATGAGATAGGTAGAGGAACAAGTACATTTGATGGACTTAGCATTGCGTGGGCTGTTGTTGAACATATATGCAACACAAAGCTTCTGGGAGCAAAGACACTTTTTGCAACCCATTATCATGAGCTTACAGAGCTTGAGGGAACCTTGCCGGGAGTTAATAACTACTGTATAGCTGTTAAGGAGCAGGGCGATGACATTGTGTTCCTTAGAAAAATTATAAAGGGTGGAGCAGACAAGAGCTATGGTATACAGGTTGCCAAGCTTGCAGGTGTTCCTGATTCTGTTATAAATAGAGCTAAAGAGCTTGTGTTAGAGCTTATGGATGCAGATATATCCAAGAAAGCAAAGGAGATTGCCATGTATTCTGGCAATGGTACATCTAATGCTAAGAAAAAACCTGTTAAGCTTGATGAGGTGGATTTGGCTCAGATGTCTCTTTTTGATACAGTTACAGATGATGATATATTGGATGAAATAAAAGAAATTGACTTAGGTAATCTGACACCGATTGACGCACTTAATACTTTATATAAGCTTCAGGGAAAGCTCAAGAACCGTTATAAAGGATAGTGGTATCAGAGGGAAAGGAGGGCGAAAATGCCGAATATTAAGGTTTTAGACCAGAGCACAATCAATCAGATTGCTGCAGGTGAGGTTATAGAACGTCCAGCTTCTATAGTTAAGGAGCTACTTGAAAATGCTATAGATGCTAAGGCATCTGCTATCACAGTTGAAATCAAAGAAGGTGGTATAGGCTTTATCCGTATCACTGACAATGGTTGTGGTATTGAAAAGGATGATGTGAAAGTGGCGTTTTTGCGCCATTCTACCAGTAAAATCAGAACGGCAGAGGATTTGGTATCAGTCTCATCTCTAGGTTTTAGAGGTGAGGCTTTATCTAGTATTGCGGCTGTTTGTCAGGTTGAGCTAATCACTAAGACAAAGAGTAGTCTTACAGGTACCCGTTATGTTATAGAGGGTGGAGTGGAGAAATCTATAGAAGATATCGGAGTTCCAGATGGAACAACATTTCTTATAAGAAATCTCTTTTTTAACACACCAGCCAGAAGAAAGTTTTTGAAATCACCAGTTACTGAGGGCGGTTATATATCAGATATTGTTGAGCGAATAGCCATATCCCATCCAGAGGTAAGCATAAGATTTATAGTCAATAATCAGAATAAGCTTCACACAGCTGGCAATTCAAAGCTTAAGGATGTAATATATGCTATATACGGAAGAGAGATTGCCTCAAATCTTATAGAAATTAATACAGAAAATGATTTTATGAAGGTGACAGGATTAATAGGAAAGCCAGTTATATCCAGAGGAAACAGAAATTATGAAAATTATTTTATAAATGGAAGATATATCAAGAGTGGACTTATCTCAAAGGCTATCGAGGATGCATACAAGCCTTATATGATGCAGCATAAATACCCATTTACAGCACTTCATGTATCAATTGATTCAAGTCTTCTCGATGTAAATGTTCACCCGACGAAGATGGAGCTAAGATTTACTAATCAGGAGCAGATATATCCATTTATAACGAAGATGATAGATGATTCCATATCTGGCAGGGAGCTTATACCAGATGCTGGATATGACAACGAAAAGGAACAGAATCAGAGGCGTCAGGAGGAAGTGAAGGAACAGAAGAAGCTTATAGCATATAAGCCACTTCCTGAACCGTTTGAGTTAAATCGTAAGAAAAGTGAGGATGAAAATTCACAGAATGCGAATGCTTGTGTAGACCAGGCAAGTCTAAACAGATTTATGACAAAGCCTATGATGACGGAAGCTAGACCAGTGACAAGAAAGTTTGATTACACTGGCAGTAAGCCTGTGGAAGTCTCAAAGGAAAATGCTATAAAAAAAGATGAAATGGTAGAAGCTGAAAATAAGCCTGTTAATGAAGTAAACGAAGAATTTGAATATAAGGTCAATGAGCCTTCTATTCAAAATAATTTCAATATAGAAAAAGATAAGCAGGACATTGAACATAAGTTAAACGAAGAGGTTGACTCTGAAACAGTAGAAAATGTTGAAGCTGGTGAGGGAGTTATCACAGATAAAGGCGGTCAGATATCTATGTTTGATGATAAGCTCTTATCAAAGCAGGCACGAGAAAAGCATGTAATAGTTGGGCAGGTTTTTGACACATACTGGATAGTTCAGTTTGGCGATAAGATGTTTATAATAGACCAGCATGCTGCCCATGAAAAGGTCTTATATGAGCGCATGATGGCAAGATATAAAGACAGAAAGCCGGTATCACAGGCTGTTGCGCCACCGATTATACTTACGCTCAATATGAATGAAGAGGCATTGTTATCTAAATATATGGATATATTTACAGACTTTGGATATGAAATTGAGCACTTTGGTGGCAAGGAATATGCAGTTAGAGCGGTGCCATATGATTTGTATTCTATATCAAAGGAAGCACTTTTGATGGAGATTCTTGATACATTATCAGATGACACAGCTGGCAGAATAACACCAGATATTATCACAGAAAAGGTTGCATCCATGTCGTGTAAAGCAGCTGTCAAGGGCAATAACAGATTGTCGGAGGCGGAAGCTAATGAGCTTATAGATGAGCTTTTGACATTGGAAAATCCATATAATTGTCCACATGGAAGGCCTACGATTATAAGCATGAGTAAGTATGAGCTTGAGAAAAAGTTTAAGCGTATTGTATAGCAGATATGTAGGGGAAAATGTTTTGATTGGAGAGAATAGAGATAAATATGAGTGAAAAAAAGAGACCGTTGATAATACTCACAGGTCCTACAGCTGTTGGAAAAACCGAATTATCCATAAAGCTTGCAAAGGCTGTAAATGGTGAGATTATCAGTGCAGATTCCATTCAGGTGTACAAATATATGGATATAGGCTCTGCAAAGGTTACAAAAGAGGAAATGGATGGAGTAAAGCATTATTTGATAGATGTGCTAGACCCGACAGATGAATTTAATATATATGTATTTAAAAAAATGGCAACAGAGGCTATGGAAGAAATTTATGCCAAGGGTAAGGTTCCAATAATAGCAGGGGGGACAGGATTTTACATTCAGTCCATTCTATATGATATAGAGTTTGCCGAGGAAGAGGGAGACAGGACATATCGTCATCAGTTGGAGGAAAAAGCCTCATTAGAGGGTGTGTCGGTTATTCATAAGTTGCTTGAAGAAGTTGACCCTAAGTCTGCTTCCCAAATTCATGAGAATAATCTCAAGCGTGTTATAAGGGCGCTGGAATATTATCATGAAACAGGACAGCCAATATCAGAGCATAATGAGGAGCAAAGACAAAAAATATCACCGTATAATTTTAGATATTATGTTCTAAATATGGACAGAGAAAAGCTATATGAACGAATAAATCTTCGAGTGGATATCATGATTGAAAATGGCTTGCTTGATGAGGTTAAAAAGCTAAAGGATATGGGCTATTCAGACGAACTTGTGTCAATGCAGGGTATAGGCTACAAGGAGATTCGTCAGTATATTGATGGAAAATGCATTTATGAGGAGGCTGTGGAGACTCTTAAGAAAAACACGAGAAACTTCGCCAAAAGGCAGCTTACATGGTTTAGACGTGAAGAGGATGTTACATGGCTTAATCATGAAAACTTCGGGAATGATAAGGATAAAATATTAGATTTTATATTAACTGATATTAAACAAGTTGACATAATTTAATTATGTTTGCTTTTGAATATGTAATATAATATTTATATGCAAAATTTAAAAATATATGAGGTACAAAATGAGACAGGTAGAAGATAGTAAAATGAAAGCATTATATGAAAAAATGGGAATTTCAAAGGAAGTTCTTGATTACTCAAATGAAATATTAGACGGGCTTAAGGAACGATTTGAATCTATAGATGGTGTGGCTGAGTACAATCAGATGAAGGTTCTTCACGCTATGCAGAAGAATCAGGTTAGTGAGATGCATCTTGAGACATCATCAGGGTATGGCTACACAGACCTTGGAAGAGACACTCTTGAGGCTGTATATGCAGATGTATTCCACACAGAAGATGCCCTTGTAAGAACGCAGATAGCCTGTGGTACACATGCGTTAAATATAGCCCTTTCTGGAAATCTTCGTCCAGGGGATGAGCTTTTATCAGTTTCAGGAAAGCCATATGATACCTTGGAGGAGGTCATAGGTATCAGACCTTCACGTGGTTCTCTTGCTGAATACGGTGTGACATATAATCAGGTAGATTTACTCAGCGATGGTTCATTTGATTTCGATGGAATAAGGAATGCTATAAATAAAAAAACAAAGCTTGTGGCAATACAGCGCTCAAAGGGATATCTTACAAGACCAACATTAAGCGTTCAATCCATAGCTGAGGTTATTAAGTTTATAAAAGAAATCAATAGTGATATAAAGATTATGGTAGATAACTGCTATGGAGAATTTGTTGATACTGTTGAACCATCAGACTTTGGCGCAGATATGATAGTAGGCTCACTTATTAAGAATCCAGGTGGTGGACTTGCACCTATAGGAGGCTATATTGCTGGTACAAAGGAATGTGTTGAGAATGCAGCCTTTAGACTTACAACTCCTGGGCTGGGAAAGGAAGTAGGAGCATCGTTGGGCGTAAATAAGAGCTTTTTCCAAGGATTATTCCTTGCACCTACAGTTACAGCAGGTGCATTGAAGGGAGCAATATTTGCAGCAAATGTATATGAAAAGCTGGGCTTTACAGTTGTTCCAAACAGCACAGAGGAGAGACATGATATTATTCAGGCGGTAACATTTGGAACACCAGAGGGTGTTATTGAATTCTGTAAGGGAATTCAGGCGGCTGCACCGGTTGACAGCCATGTGGAGCCTGAACCATGGGCAATGCCAGGTTATGATTCAGAGGTTATCATGGCGGCAGGTGCATTTGTATCAGGTTCATCTATAGAGCTTAGTGCTGATGGACCAATTAAGCCACCATATAACGTTTATTTTCAAGGTGGACTGACATGGTATCATGCCAAATTAGGCATCATGATGTCCTTACAGAAGCTTATTGATGCTGGAATTGTAAATTTAAATAAATAAACAATTTTTTATGTACAATGTAATAAAAATATGGTATTATCAAATAATCTAGGCGCTGTCTGGATTATTTGTGTGTTATGGTATAATTTTCGACATGGATTTTGCTATAATACATAGCGGAGAGTAACCAAATGCATAAAGCAGGAGGTTATATGGCATATATAAATGAAGATAAGAAAATGCCGGTAAATCAGTGGAATATAAAAACACTGCCACCGGAGTGCAGACCAGATGAGAGACTTGAAATCTATGGTGCAGAGGCTTTAAGTGATGCAGAATTACTTGCGGTCATTATAAGAACAGGATTTCAAGGAACTAATTCAGTAAGACTTGCAGAGAGCATATTAAGTTATACAGGTGCCAGAGGTTTATCGGGCTTATGTCATGTCAGTGTAGAGGAACTGATGGAAATGCGAGGTGTGGGAAAGGTAAAAGCATTTCAGATTAAAGCCGTTGCTGAACTTACAAGGCGTATAGCTAAGCAAAGTGCTAAGCAGAGTTTTGTTATCAGTAATCCTCATACAGTAGCTGATTACTATATGGAGGATTTACGGCATAGGGAAACAGAATGTCTTATGTTGCTTAGTCTCAATGGCAAGGGTGCACTTATTGGTGAGAAGATTTTATCTATAGGCACTGTCAATTCGTCATTGGCTTCACCTAGGGAAATATTTCTTGAAGCCTTTAAACAGAAAGCAGTCAGTATACTGATGTTGCACAATCATCCCAGCGGCGATGCTACACCGAGTCGTCAGGATGTGGAGATGACGGAACGAGTAAAAAAATCAGGAGAACTTTTAGGGATTACACTGGTTGACCATATCATTATTGGTGATAATACTTATGTGAGTTTGAAGGAAAAAAATTTAATGTAAAAGAAATCTCATGTAGAAGATTTTTTGTGATGGAAGGAGAAAAATAAGATGGCACAGCATTTTTACGGAGTGGATCTTGGAACAAGTAATATTAAGATGTATTCACTTTCAGGTGATACAATATTGAATGAAAAGAACGTTATAGCGATTAAGAATAAGAATGAGATAATTAAATTTGGTGATTTTGCATTTGAGATGTACGAGAAGGCACCAGGCAATATAGAGGTAACATTCCCTGTTAAGTTTGGTGTTATTGCTGATATTCAGAATATGGAAACATTGTTTTCGTGCTTCTATAAGAAAATCAATAATAACAAAGCAATCACAGGAGCAGATTTCTGTATAGCTGTTCCTACAGATATAACAGAGGTCGAGAAGAGAGCATTTTATGATGTAATCATGGATGCCAAGGTTAAGGCTAAAAGAATTGTTGTTGTTGAGAAGCCTATTGCAGACGCTGTAGGTGTAGGCATTGATGTAAATAGTCCAAATGGACATCTTCTTGTAAATATTGGTGCAGATACAACAGAAATCACTGTTTTATCAATGGGTGGAATTGTTTTAAGCAAGCTGATAAAAACAGGTGGAATGAAGCTTGATGACGCCATAGCTGGTAACATTAGGAAGAAATATAATCTTATCATAGGAAATCGTTCTGCAGAAATCGTTAAGAAGGAATTGGCAGATGCAATGAACGAAGAGCCAGAGAAGATAGCGATGACATACGGAAGAAACATTGTTACAGGTCTTCCAAATGCAAGAGAGATAAGTGGAGATCTTGTTCACGAGGCTATAGAGGATCTTCTTCATCAGATAATTGAGAATATAAAAGTCATTTTGGAGAGAACTCCACCAGAGCTTTCAGCTGATATTATTGCCAGAGGTATATATCTTACAGGTGGCTCAGCAAATGTTAAGAATTTAAGCAAACTTATAACGAAGGAGACAGGTCTTAAGGTGAATATCAGTGAAGAACCTTCTGAATCAGTTATTAGAGGTATATCGAAGATACTTTCTTCACCTGAATTGTTAAAGCTTGCGTACGTTCCAAGGGAGAAGCAGTACGAATAATCATATTTGTGTGTTTAAAATATAGACGCTGAATGGAGAATTATATGAAAAAACCGGGAAAAAAGGTAATCCCAACTAAATATATTTTATCATTTTTGTGCGTTTTGTGTGCAGGGCTTGTGGTTTTAACCATGATAAATAGTAATATTGCAAGACCTATACGTGAGGCTGTGTCCACAATCATTCTTCCTGTCCAGAAAGGAATGAATCAAATAGGTGAATGGTTTTCTGACAAGGCAGATATGCTAAAGGAATTAGCAGATCTGCAGGAGGAAAATGAACGATTGAAGGCAGAAAATGAAGAGTTAAAGCATGAAAATGTCATTGCATCACAGCAGAGAGCAGAGCTTGAGCGATTGAGAGAGCTGTTAGAGTTGGATGATGTATATGCAGACTATCCAAAGATTGCAGCTCGAGTCATAGGGAAAGAAACTGGAAACTGGTTTTCTATATTTACCATTGATAAGGGCTTAAGTGATGGAATTGGGCTTGGAATGAATGTTATATCGGATGGTGGACTTGTAGGCTGCGTAACATATGTTGGTGAAAATTATGCCAAGATAACAACCATAATCAATGATGATTCCAATGTCAGTGCTAAATTTGCATCTACATCTGATGTTTGTATTGTTCAAGGCGATTTGAAGAATTTTGAATCAGGTATGATAAGAGTTACAAACATAAATATTGATGCCAATGTGAAGGAAGGAGACATGCTTATTACATCACAGATATCAGATAAGTATGTTCCAGGAATTCTTATTGGATATGTTTCAGGCATAGAGGATGATGGAAATAAGCTGACAAAATCAGCATGGGTTACACCGATTGTGGACTTTTCTCAGATGGAAGAAGTCCTTGTAATAACACAATTAAAAGTAACTGGTGAGGAGTAATTGGTAGAATGCTAAGAGTAGTGCTTGTGGGAATATCAATCATAATTTCATATGTATTCCAGACAACATTTTCCAGTGGAATTTCATTTGGAGTGGCTGCACCTAACATAATCATGGCATTTGTCTGTTCCTACGCCCTATTGAGGGGTAAGAAGGAAGGCATGTATGTTGGGTTTATTTTAGGCATTCTTGTAGATTTGTTTTATGGCTATTATGACGTTATAGGTATAAATGCTTTTTTATATATGATTATAGGCTTTGTTATAGGAATGTTTCATGAAATATTTTATCTTGAAGATATTCTTATACCTATGGCAGTTGTTGGTGTGTGCGATTTTTTATACAACTTTATTTATTATGTAATAACGTTTCTTTTAAGAAATAAGCTTGATTTTATATATTACATAAAGGCGATAATACTCCCGGAAATGGTATATACAATTTTTATTACTGTTTTTATATATCGTTTACTTATGTATTTTAACAAAAAGCTTGAAGCATTCGAAAAGAGAGGTGAAAAGGAGCTTGATTAGGGAAATTCTTGAATTAGTTTTAAATTTTGTTAAGTCCAGAGTTTTTATATTGAGCTTGTTTTTTTGTGGATTATTTGCAATTCTTGTAGTTAGAGTATTTAATTTACAGGTTGTAAATTCAGAAGATTATGCCGTGGGATATACGCAGATGTCTGAGAAAATAAGGTATTCTACAGGTACAAGAGGCAATATATATGATGCCGATGGTAACATATTGGCATATAACGAACCTATCTATTCTGTAACTATGGAAGATACGCTGGATAGTGGTAAAACAAAGAGTGACAGCTTAAATGCCATTATTTATAAAACAATTAGTATTATAGAGAAATATGGTGATTCAATCATTATGGATTTTCCACTGGTTATGGATGCTAGTGGAGTAGTTTCATTCTCTTCGGAGATATCCGAGAGTACAAGATTGCGTTTTCTAAAGGATATATACGGGACAGAGAAATTGGATACAGAGGATAAAAAGCTTTCAGAGGAAAGTGCTGAAAATGTATTTCAATATCTTTGTGGAGAAGAAAAATATGATGTAGATAATGAGTTATATACGAGAGAGGATGCTATAAAAATTGTAATGGTTCGATACAATCTGTCTCTTAATGCATATCAGAAATATATTTCTACATCCATTGCAGAAGATGTTTCTGAGAAAACTGTTGCGGCCATATACGAAAACGCAGCAGATATACCAGGTGTAAGTATTTCAGAGGATACAAAGAGAGTTTACAATAATGCAATGTATTATTCTCTTATTGTAGGGTACACAGGAAAGATATCTGAAGAGCAGCTTACATCTTTAAATGACGAAATAGATGACGAGACAGACAAATATGTCTTAAATGATATAGTTGGGAAAAATGGTATTGAAGCCACCATGGAGCTTACTTTAAGTGGTAACAAAGGCTACGAAAAGGTTTTTGTTGATAACACTGGTAAGGTTATAGATATAAGCGAGTCAAAGGCTGCTACTGCAGGGGAAGATGTATATTTAACTATAAAATCTGATTATCAGATAGGTATCTATCACCTGTTAGAGCAGAATCTTGCCAATATTCTTGTTAAAAATATTGTAAACAGGGATCTTACTGAGGCTGATAAGGAAGATAATAAGATTCCAATTAAGGATGTTTATTTCCAGATGATTAACAATAATGTTGTTGATGTGGAGCATTTTGATGACGAGGATGCTACGGATAACGAAAAAAGTATTTTTCAAAGGATGACAACACGAAAAGATGAAATCATAGCAGAGATAAAGCAGCAGCTTTATAATGATGAGGCAGTGCCATTAAGTCAGTTGACAGATGAAAAAAATGCATATTACACATATATTTTCAATATGCTTTCAGATACATCATATGGAAATAATGTTATTCCTAAAACAAATTTCAACAGTGAGGATGAAACATATGCTGAGTGGATGAGAGATAATCTTTCCCTGAGGGAGATGCTTTTATATAGTGTTTCTTCCAATTATGTTGAACTTTCAAAGCTTAATCTTGATAAGAATTATGCCGACAGCGAAACTGTGTATAACGCTTTAGTCGACTATATTATTGAAAAGCTTACTGCAAATGACAAAAATTTTACAAAACTTATATATGAATATCTTATTAATACAGGTAGAATAGCAGGGAAAGAGATTTGTCTTCTTTTGTTTGATCAGAATGTGTTGAAGTTTGATGCTAACACTTATAATAGATTGGAAAGAGGAAGCTACTCTGCATATGATTTTATGATAGATCAGATAAAGGCTATCAACATAACACCAGCGCAGGTTGCACTTACACCTTGTTCTGCATCAGTTACATTGGTAGATGTGGATACTGGTGATGTCTTGGCCATGGTTTCATATCCAAGCTATGATAACAATGTATTTTCTGGAGCTATTGATTATGAATATTGGACACAGCTCAGTGAGGATCTGTCAAGTCCACTGTACAGCCGTGCAACAAAGATGAGACTTGCACCAGGTTCTACATTTAAGCCTCTTACGGCAATAGCTGGTATAGAGGAAGGTGTCATAACTCCAACCTCTACCATACAGACAGAAGGTATATTTACAAAGGTTGTTCCTTCTCCAAAATGCTGGATTTATCCACGAAGACACGGTTTGATAAACGTTACAAAGGCTATAGAAGTTTCTTGTAACTGTTTCTTTTACGAAGTTGGTTACAGACTTGGTTGTAAACACACAGGAAGCTATAATGACGCAAACGGTCTTTCATTACTCGAAAAGTATGGTGCCATGGTGGGATTAACAGAGACTTCTGGTGTTGAGGTTGAAGAATATGCACCACATTTTTCTGATACTAATATTGTTGCATCATCTATCGGACAGGGTTCTCACAGCTATACAGGTGTACAGCTTGCAAGATATGTCAATACTATAGCTGGAAACGGTGTAAACAGAGAACTTACACTTATAAAGGATATTGTAGATTATGAGGGCAATAGCCTTGGTGCACCAGAGAAGGAAGTCAGTGTGATGGAAGTATCGGAAGAGAGCATTAAAACAGCAAAAAAAGGAATGGAGAATGCGGCAAATAGCTATAGCGCATTAAAATCAACGGGCTATAAGATTGCAGCTAAATCAGGTACAGCACAGGAAAATGCAAATATGCCTGACCATGCTACTTTAATTGCATATACTCCAAGTGATAATCCAGAGGTAAGTATGTCAATCGTTGTACAGAATGGATATACTTCAACTTATAGTATTAAAATCGGATCAGAGGTTGCAAGATTTTATTATGGAGAGTATACTTTAGAACAGATACTTGCTGGTAACTATGATGGTCCATATATTGAGCCAGCAGTAAGTGGAGAACAGCCAGCACAGTAAAATATGAAATGATGAAAATAAATAGAAAGGAAGGTGATTCTTTGAAAAATTCTGTGATGATAAAAGGAAATAAATATGGTATAGTAGTTGTGCTTGACGAAAAGGAAGATTTTTCTAAGCTCAAGGAGCAATTGAAAATGAAATTTGAAGAGTCGTCAAAATTCTTTAACAATTCATCATCCATGGCAATTTCCTTTGAAGGAAAAAAGCTTTCAAATGATGAGCAGAGAGAAATTCTTGATATGATCCAGGAGAATACAGAGCTGAACATTGTCTGTGTAATGGATAGTGCTGATGAGGAACGATGTAAGAATCGTGTTGAAGAAGTTTTGAGTAATATGAATGACTATAGTGGAGGGCAGTTCTATAAAGGGACACTTCGCAGTGGTCAGGTTCTCGAGAGTGATTCAAGCATTATTATCTTAGGTGATGTTAATCCAGGAGCAAAGATATTGTCTGCCGGGAATGTAGTTATACTAGGTTCCTTAAAAGGAACAGTTTATGCTGGTATAAAAGGTAATCCAAATGCTTTTGTCGTGGCACTTGAGATGCATCCAGTTCAGATAAAGATTGGTGACATCATAGCGAGATGTGCAGACAAACCAAAGAAGTCTTCTAAACCAGAGACAAAGATTGCATATGTTGATGGTGAGAATATATATATAGAACCATTAAATAGAGAGGTTCTTAATGATTTAAACTTTTAAAAACACTATTTAGGAGGAAGAGGAATGAGTGAAGTAATAGTAGTAACATCCGGTAAGGGTGGAGTAGGAAAGACAACTACATCTGCAAATGTTGGTACAGGTCTTGCAAAGTTGGAGTATAAGGTTGTATTAATCGATACAGATATAGGACTTAGAAATTTAGATGTGGTAATGGGTCTGGAGAATAGAATAGTTTATAATCTTGTCGATGTTGTTGAAGGAAACTGCCGTGCAAAGCAGGCTATGATAAAGGATAAGAGGTATTCAAATCTGTATCTTTTACCATCAGCACAGACAAGAGATAAGTCTAGTGTTACACCAGAGCAGATGGTTAAGCTCGTAGATGAATTGAGAGAAGAGTTTGATTACATAATTCTTGATTGTCCAGCTGGTATTGAGCAGGGCTTCCAGAATGCCATAGCTGCTGCTGATAGAGCATTGGTGGTTACAACACCAGAGGTATCAGCAATCAGAGATGCAGATAGAATTATTGGACTTCTTGATGCAAAAGAAATCAAGAAGGTGGACTTAATTGTAAATCGTCTTAGAATGGATATGGTGAAGAAGGGTGACATGATGTCTATTGAGGATGTTGTGGATATACTTGCTATAGATTTAATCGGTGCTGTTCCAGATGATGAGAATATCGTTATATCTACTAACCAGGGTGAGCCACTTGTAGGAAATTCAACACTTGCAGGACAGGCTTATATGAACATCTGTAAGAGAATCATTGGTGAAGAGGTTCCTATGCTTGATTTATCAGGTGGAACAGGATTCTTCTCAAAGATTGCAGGTTTGTTTAAGAAGAACTAGATTTGGAGGATATTATGAGTTTATTAGATATATTTAAGAAAAAATCTTCTGGTTCAGTTGCGAAAGATAGACTTAAACTTTTACTTGTATCAGACAGAGCAAGTTGTTCTCCTGAAGTTATGGAAATGATAAAGAATGACATTATCAAGGTTATTGCAAAATATATGGAGATTGATTGTGAGGGTCTTGATATACAGATTACAACCACTGAGTCGGATGGTGGAAATGGTAATGTTCCGGCCCTTGTTGCAAATATTCCAATCAAGGAAGTAAAGCATTAGTAACGGAACTTATATTTTTAGCGAAAGCAGGTTCATTGTATTATGATAGTAGCATTTTTAACTAAAATAAAAGAACGATTAAAGAGCTATAATTATAAGCACATTAATGTGAGACTTATCATATGGTTGTATGCACTTTTGATACTTGGTCTCAATGTAATTGCCAGTGCGACAAAGGAAGATTCCTATGAATCAAAACAGCTCTTTGGTATAATAGTTGGAACTGTTGCTATTTTAGTGCTCATATTGATAGATTATCATTTTATATTGAAATTCTACTGGCTGATATACCTTCTTACCTTGGTATTGTTGTTAGCGGTTAAGTTTTTCGGTAAGAATGTTAAGGGCGCACAGCGTTGGTTTGAATTTGGTCCAATACAGATTCAGCCATCGGAGTTTGCAAAGATACTACTTGTAATTTTCTTTGCAAAGCTTATGTGGAAATACAAGGATAAGTTTAACACACCAAAGGTATTACTATTGTTTATATTAACCTTTGCTGTTCCGTTGTTCCTTATATTGAAGCAACCAGATTTGTCTACCAGTATTGTTATATGTGTATGCTTTTGTGTAATGATGTATATAGGTGGATTAAGCTATAAGATTATAGCAGGTGTGTTTGCTGTAGCAGTACCAGCAGTCGTAATCGTAGTCTATTTGCTGTTGCAACCTGATCAGACTATTATGAAGCAATATCAGGTAGACCGATTATTAGGTTTTTTTGATGAAGATAATGAGGTTGCTGAGCGAATAAATTATCAGCAAACCAACTCCCTTATAGCCATCGGCTCAGGTGGTATATGGGGAAAAGGTCTTAACAATGACAGGGAAGACAGTGTGAAAAATGGTAATTATATTTCGGAAGCGCAGACAGACTTTATCTTTACTATAGTAGGTGAAGAATTAGGATTTGTCGGTACTATGTCAGTTATCATATTAGTGGCATTGATATGTTTCGAATGCTTTTATATGGGAGCTCATGCACCTGATTTGGCAGGAAGAATTATTTGTTGTGGTATAGGAGCAATCATAGGCTTTCAAGCCTTTGTTAATATGTGTGTGGCAACGAAGCTATTGCCTAATACGGGACTTCCGTTACCGTTTGTAAGCTATGGACTTAGTTCTCTTTTAAGTCTTATGGCTGGAATGGGTGTTGTGTTAAATGTGGGGTTACAACATAAAAAACTTTTAGATTAGAGGTATAGATTATGAACATTGGATTAGTTGCACATGATTCGAAAAAGAAGCTTATGCAGAATTTCTGTATAGCATATCGTGGAATTCTCAGTAAACACGACATATATGCTACAGGAACCACGGGAAGATTAGTGGAGGAGGTCACAAATCTCAATATTTATAAGTTTCTCGAAGGACATTTAGGTGGAGAGGAGCAGCTTAGTTCTCAGATTATGAACAACCAGATAGATATGGTTATATTCTTTAGAGATCCAGTTAAGCCTCGTAAGCATGAGCCAGATATCAAGAATATATTCAAGTCATGCGATATGAACAATATACCTTTGGCAACAAATCTCGCTACTGCAGAGCTACTTATCAAGGCACTTGAGAGAGGAGATCTTGAGTGGAGAGAAATGTACAAGTTGTAGTGCTAAGTGACAAGTTATATATAATTAAAAAGAATCTTGCTTGCAAGATTCTCCGCCTACGTGGGTCACTTTAGCGACATCTTTCTATCCGCCGTAGTGCGATCCTTAGCGGAGCCTTTTAGCTTTAAAAATATATGTATATACAAGAGTTCTGTTGTAAAAACGGAACTCTTGTACACAACTATCTGCTGGTCATAGCATTAGTTACTCGACCATAGAGGCTTACTAAGTATAGACCGCATAAACCTACGATAGAGTAAATTATTCTGGATATCATGGACATTTCTCCAAAAAGAATGGCAACCAAATCTATTCTGAAAAATCCAATCAGTCCCCAGTTAATTGCACCAATTATGGCAATTGTAAGGATTGTATAATCTAAACCCTTAGTGTTCATAGAGATACCTCCTTGTTGTTGTGCAATAGTTTAGGGTATAGTAACCTAAATCAATTGCAATCATTTTTAAATGATAATTATATTGTTTGTAAAATTAAAAAAAATATCACACTAAATAATGGAAAATATAAAAATGTAAAAAGACTTACAGCTAACTATAATATAATGGTGGCAACAGAACAATTATTACTATTTTTAATGATTTTGGGAGAAAAAATATGAAAAAAATATTGGTATTAGTAGGCATAGTAATTACAGTGATTATAGTGATTATAGGATTATTTATGCTAGGAAGTGATGATAGTGAATTTCAGGAAAGTGTAGAAAAGGATATATCTATTGTAACCCAAAATTATAAAACAGAAATAATCCTATATGGTGAAGATATTGAATTTGATGAAGCTTGTTATGTTAGAAAAATTGATAAGATATCTAAAGAAAATCTAACATCCGATGAATCATATGTATATACGGTGTTTATTATTAATGATTTGAATAATAGTGTAACATTGAACGAAGAAGATTTGAAGATAATATATGACATAAGCTACAATGATAAAATTGATTTCTTTTATTTTGGAAAAAATTATGCTAATGCTATTAAAGAAGCAGGAATTTTCTCACAAACTTTATTAGAGAATGAGCTGTCATTAGGTGTCATTTATGAGAGAGGAATAAGGACAGAAGTGTTAGGAACATGGGATGACTATATGCATAAAGCTTATTTAGAGGAAAATCGAGGTTTGTTAGCGGAGATTATATTGGCGCAAATTGTTAGTAAGATTCGATTTGATAATAAATAATAGAAAGTGATGTAGTTTGAATAGATGAGCAGCCATTATGGAAATTTGGTTATTGATTGCACCACGAATAATACTTGTTGTGTGATAAAAGCAATTAAAAACAATTAATGGCTTGACAATACCAAAAGGATATGTTATCATTTCTATGTTTGCCGCACAATGAGGTTATAAGTCTGTTCTTTTATATGTTTATATAGAGAGAATGGCACCAAAGTTGGCGAGTATTGTTCACAGGTGTGAACTTATAGGAGGTGCGAATATGTACGCAATCATTGCAACAGGTGGAAAGCAGTATAAGGTATCAGAAGGCGATATAATCAATGTAGAATTACTTGGTGTGAACGCTGGTGACAAGTATACTTTTGATCAGGTTCTCCTTGTTGGTGGCGATGACGTTAAGGTTGGTGCTCCAACTGTAGCTGGTGCTTCTGTAGAAGCTGACGTTATTGATAACGTTAAGGGCAAGAAGGTTATCGTTTACAAGTACAAGAGAAAGACTGGCTACCATAAGAAGAATGGTTACAGACAGCAGTATACAGCAGTTAAGATTACAAAGATTAACGCTTAATTATTGCAGATATAGCAGTTATGATAAACGTAACAATTTTCAAAGATTCATCGGATTTATATCGCGGATTTTCATTGGTTGGACATGCAGGATATGCAGAGTCAGGAAGTGACATTGTGTGTGCCGCAGCGTCTATGCTATCAACAAATGCAGTTAATTCAATTGAGAAATTAACTGATGATGAAATCTCATATAATGTTGATGAGGACACGGGTCTTCTCAGTATGAGCTTTAGCGGTAAGTCCATAAGTAATGAATCAAAGCTTCTGGTTGATTCTCTTGTAATCGGTTTAGAGAGTATAAGAGAGAGCTATGGAGATACTTATATTAAGATATCTTACAAGGAGGTGTAAGTCATGTTAAAGTTGAACCTTCAGTTATTCGCTCATAAAAAGGGTGTTGGTTCTACAAAGAACGGTAGAGATTCTGAGTCTAAGAGATTAGGCGCAAAGAGAGCTGACGGACAGTTCGTAAAGGCTGGTAACATCCTTTACAGACAGAGAGGAACAAAGATTCATCCTGGTGTAAACGTAGGTAAGGGTGGAGATGATACATTATTTGCTTTAGTAGATGGTGTTGTTCGTTTCGAGAGAAAGGGTAGAGATAAGAAGCAGGTTTCTATTTACCCTGTAGCTGAATAAGTTATATAGACATATTAAGAGCTTCAATCCTATGATTGAGGCTCTTTTTTGTTTAATAGGAAAGTTCTTCAAACTTCCCTATTAAACAAAAAACGCTCCGCTAAGGATCGCACTACGGCGGATAGGAAGATGTCGCTGAAGCGACCCTCCGTAGGCGGAGAATCTTGCAAGCAAGATTCTTTTTTTTATAGAAACTCTATTCTCACTGGACATTAACAGTGTTTTAGTTTAAAATAAAAATGTTTTGTAGTTTGTTTCCTAGATTTAAGGAGGAAAATATTCATGTTTGCAGATAATGCTAAAATATTTATAAAATCCGGAAAAGGCGGAGATGGTCATGTAAGCTTTAGACGTGAGCTTTTTGTTGCCGCAGGTGGTCCTGACGGTGGCGATGGTGGTAATGGTGGAGATATCATATTTGAAGTTGATTTAGGCTTAAATACACTTACTGATTTCCGTCATATCAGAAAGTATGTTGCTGAGAGTGGACAAGAAGGCGGCAAGAAAAATATGCATGGAAAAGATGGTCAAGACCTTATTATAAAAGTTCCAGAAGGAACAGTAATAAAAGATGATGAGACAGGCAAGGTTATTGCAGATATGTCTGGAGAGAATAAGCGTGTAACGATTCTTCATGGAGGAAAAGGTGGAAAGGGAAATATGCATTATGCAACAGCTACAATGCAGGTTCCTAAGTACGCACAGCCAGGTAAACCAGCAAAGGAGCTTTGGGTAAGACTTGAGCTTAAGGTTATAGCTGATGTTGGTCTGGTTGGTTTCCCAAATGTGGGTAAATCAACATTTCTTTCAAGGGTTACAAATGCTCGTCCAAAGATTGCCAATTATCACTTTACAACTCTTGCACCAAACCTTGGAGTTGTTGATATGGATGGTTCAAAGGGATTTGTTATAGCTGATATCCCTGGACTTATCGAAGGGGCAAGCGAAGGTATCGGTCTTGGTCATGAGTTTTTAAGACATATTGAGAGAACAAAGGTTATTATACACATGGTAGATGCTGCCAGTGTTGAAGGAAGAGACCCTGTTAATGATATCAAATCTATAAATGAAGAGCTTGAAAAGTACAATCCAGAGCTTCTCAAACGTCCACAGGTTATCGCGGCCAACAAGATTGATGCATTGCCAGAGGATGATACAACTTATATAGATCTTATAAGAGAGGAATTTGAGCCACAGGGAATAAAGGTATTCCCTATATCAGCCGTAAGTGGCAAGGGCTTAAAGGAGCTTTTATGGGAGGTTCAGGGCATGTTAGATAATCTGGATCAAGCTCCAATCATTTACGAACAGGAAATTGACCCAGAAGAGTATTACGACAACCCAGAAGAGCCATTCTATGTATTCGCAGATGAGGAAGAAGAAGGTGTATTCCACATCGAGGGACCTCGTATCGACAAGATGCTTGGTTACACAAATATTGAGTCTGAAAAGGGATTTATATTCTTCCAGAAGTTTATGAAGGATAATGGAATCCTTGACCAGTTGGAAGAGTTAGGAATTCAGGAAGGCGATACTGTACAAATATACGGTCATGCATTTGAATATTACAAATAGAAAGGATAGAAATTATGACAAGTAAACAGCGAGCGTATTTAAAATCATTAGCAATGACTTCTGATACAATTCTTCATATAGGAAAGTCAAGTGCAACACCGGAGTTTACAAAGGCTATTGATGAAGCACTTGAAGCTAGAGAGCTTATCAAAATGAATGTTTTAAAGAACTGTGCAGATGACCCAAAGGTTCTTGCAGAGATTTTTGCAGAGAGAACAAACTCACAGGTTGTACAGGTTATAGGTAGGAAAATTGTGTTATACAGACCACGCAAGGAGAATCCTAAAATCGTCTTACCTACTAAATAGTGTTGGCGCAGAAGCATTGAAGGAATAAAGCAACTGGTGTAGGCATGTTAGAAAGGACTACATTAATATATGGATAAGCGTAAAATAGGCATATTAGGTGGAACATTTAATCCAATTCATATAGCACATATCCAACTTGCTAAAGCTGCCTATGAGCAGTATGACTTGGAAAAGGTGCTTATAATGGTATCACCAAATCCGCCTCATAAGGCAGGCAAGGTTATAGCGGATGTGGTTCATAGAAATGCTATGGTCAAGCTTGCTATAAAGCCTTATGAGTATATGAAGTTTTCGGATTTTGAGCAAATGCGTGAAGGCTTTATATATACAGCAGAAACACTTACATTACTCAACGAAAAATATCCAGACAATCATTATTATTTTATAGTTGGCGGTGACTCACTTGATGCAATAGATAAATGGTATCATCCGGAGATTGTTCTGGCTAAGTGTACGCTTTTGGCTGCCGGGAGAGATGATATATATGATGATGTGCTATCAGCTCGTATAAAAGAGCTAAACACACGCTATAATGCAGATATCCGTATGGTAAAAATGCCAAAGCATGATATATCATCAACAGAGGTTAGAGCAGGCGAGCTTGAGGATGTACCTTTAGAGGTGGCGCAGTATATAAGAGATAATGATTTATATGGCTTTTAGTCCATATTTAACATTGTGTTTTGATTTTTGAAAATGTAGGAGGTTATACACCTATGATACAGAGAGAGGATTTAAAAAAAATCAGAAAAAAGTTAAAGGATTGCTTATCTAAGTCAAGATATCAGCATACCTTAGGTGTTGAGTTTACTGCCGCAGCTATGGCGATGAAATACAGTATTGATATTGACATGGCAGAGCTTGCAGGGCTTCTACATGACTGTGCAAAGTGCATAGATGACGAAGAAAAGCTTGAGGAATGTAAGAAATATAATGTGAAGATAACTGATGTGGAGAAAAGAAATCCATTTCTTATACACAGTAAGCTGGGTGCGGTCTATGCCAGAGAAAAATATGGCGTAGATGATGAGGAAATTCTGTCAGCTATCAGATGTCACACAACAGGCAAGCCAGATATGACTACGCTGGAAAAAATCATATTTATAGCTGATTATATTGAGCCTGGAAGGGATAAAGAAAAGAATCTTGCAGAGATTAGAAAAATATCATTTGAAGATATAGACGAGGCAATGTATATGATTCTTAGGGATACGCTGGAGTATCTTGAAGGTGGCGAGGGAGAGATTGACCCGACTACTGAGGAAACATATCTTTTTTACAAAAAGCTTCATGACGAAAAAAGTCGTATTGTATAAGGAGGAAATATGAGTAACTTAACTGACAAGGAATTAGTAAAGGTAGTATATAATGCCCTTGATGATAAGAAGGGCATGGATATTAAGGTGTTAGATATAAGCAAAATATCTGTTATGGCAGATTATTTTATTATTGCTAGTGGTTCTAATAAAAATCAGGTACAGGCACTTGCTGATAATGTAGAAGAGGAGCTTTTAAAGATAGGCGTTCACTGCAGGCAGGTTGAAGGTTATCCATCAGGAAATTGGATTCTTATGGATTACGACGATTTTATTGTTCATATATTTAATCAGGAAGACAGGTTATTCTATGATCTTGAGAGAATATGGAAGGATGCAGAACTTATAGAGATTGCAGAATAGTTACTATAGTTGTTATTTATAATTATAGGAGTATGAAAAATGGCAAAAGCAGAGATTAAAACAAATGTTATGAGAATTCTTGATAAGGCAAAGATAGATTACAAGCACTATACATATGATGGTGATGGAACTACTACAGGGGTTGAAGTGGCGGCTATGGTTGGACAAGACCCAAGAAGAGTATTTAAGACCCTTGTAACTGTTGGCAAGAGCAAGAACTATTATGTATTTGTAGTGCCTGTTGAAAAGGAGCTTAATCTTAAGCTTGCTGCTAACAGTGTAGGTGAAAAATCTATAGAGATGATTAAATCAAAGGATTTGCTTGCGGTTGCTGGATATATTCATGGTGGATGTTCGCCTATAGGCATGAAAAAGAATTATAAGACCACTGTGGATATACAGGCAGAAGAGTTTGATACTATTATATTTAGTGCTGGAAAGATTGGTTATCAGGTAGAACTATCATTAAAGGATTTAGGCAAGGTAATACAGTTTCAGGTGGCAAAGGTTGCGGAATAGATGAGGCAATAATTATGGACAAACTGTTAGAAATAAATAAATCGAAAGAATATTGGGATAAAAAGCATCAACATAATAAAAGGAATAATATACAGATTGATGATTGGCTTGACAAGTTTAGTGAAATAATCGAAGCTACGTCACTACCGATTATAGATTTGGGCTGTGGCTCTGGAAATGACACGCTATGCTTAATACAGAGAAATAAAGAAGTTATACCATGCGATCAGTCAGCCAACGCTATAACTTGCATAAGAGAGAATTTTCCTGAGATTAAAGAAGCATTTTGCTTTGATATGCTTGATGGATTACCTTTTAATGATGAGTTTTGCGATATTATAATTGCAGATTTGAGCTTACATTACTTTAGAAGTGATGATACTGAGAGGATTATCGACGATATATATAGAGTGTTAAAGCCAGAAGGATATTTGATTTTTAGGGTTAATTCTGTAAATGATGTTAATTTTGGTGCAGGCAAAGGAAAGCAAATAGAAAGAAATCTATATCAGACATCTGATGGAAGATTAAAAAGATTTTTTGATAGGGAAGATATAGTATTGTTTTTTGATAGATTTAAGCTTGAGTATATTCAAGAGAAATCTATGGAAAGATACATATTAGAAAAGAAACTATATGAAGGATGTGTAAAAAAATAAAGGTGAAGCTGGTGGCTTCCCCTTTATTTTTTTATTGTATAGGAAAGTTCTCGAAACGTTCCTATACAATAAAAATAAGATGAGCACTCGCACGAGAAGAAAATGTCAGCTAAAGCTGACCGTGCTCCACTTTGTTCTTATCTATACAATCTGTCTGTAAAGACTGATAACCTTGCCAAGAATAGTGCAGTCTGGTACGATAATAGGGTCAAGATGATCATTTTCTGGTTGCAGACGAATGTGTCCATTTTCTTTATAAAATGTTTTACAAGTAGCAGAATCATCCACTAATGCAACAATAATCTCGCCATTACGAGCCGTATTTTTCTTTTCTACAACTATCCAGTCACCGTCAAAAATACCAACATTAATCATGCTGTCTCCTTTTATCTGAAGCATAAACACTTCTCCATTTGGCATAAATTCAGCTGGAATAGGAAAGTAGTTTTCAATATTCTGTGTAGCTAATATAGGCTCACCTGCTGCAACTCGACCAAGCATAGGAACGTTAACCATTTCTCTTCTTGTGAGAGAAAAATTCTCGTCAATGATTTCAATTGCTCTAGGCTTAGTTGGGTCACGTCTAATATATCCGTTTTTTTCAAGTGTTTCAAGATGAGCATGAACAGATGATGTAGATTTGAGATTAACCGCAGTGCAGATATCTCTCACTGTTGGTGGATATCCTTTTGCAAGAATTTCTTTCTTTATGTATTCTAATATTTCGGTCTGTTTTTCCGTTATCTTACCGTATGACATATAAAAACCTCCTTAATAATACTTGTATTTCTTAGCTTATAGGTAGTATACCACACCTTTGTTCGTTTTGCAAACAATTGTTCGAAAAAAAGTATTGACAAACAATTGTTCGAGTGTTAATATAAGGACATAACAACAAACAACTGTTCGGATGAACGGTCAAAGCAAGGTTATAGACCTATCTTATAAGTACAAAGGAGTGATATTATGAATACACAGAACACAAGGAGAACAGCTGCATACAGAGGTATAAGTACTAGTAACAATAAGAATACTGTCAGAAGAGCAGATGGTAGAATCGGAAGACATTCAGTTATTATTAATAGTAGACTTTTTAAGATATCGTTTGTCGCATTTCTTGTTCTTTTTATATGTGTTGCTGGTATTCTTAATATTACAGCCGAAGGAAGTGATAAACCTGTTCAGAAGCAGTACAAGTCAATTAGAATAGAAGAGGGAGATACTCTTTGGAGTATTGCCCTTGAGTACAATGATGAGACATTATCTAATGATTCAACAGAGGAATATATAGAAGATATTCAGATTATTAACAATCTTGTTAGAGATGATAAGATTACGGCTGGTAACTATATAATAGTACCAGTATATATAGTAGAAAAATAATTTTTATATAATTCAAATTGGATAGGAAAGTTTCGAGAACTTTCCTATCCAAATATAAAAGTAAAATGAAAATCATAGGATTCTCATTTTACTTTTCGCGAAGCTGTACAGCATTTCGTATCTTCAATCTGCGCTCATCATCTATGGCAGCGTAATGCTTCTTGGTTGTATTTACATCACGGTGCCCAAGTACGTCAGCAACAAGATAGATATCACCAGTTTCTTTGTAAAGCTGTGTACCGTATGTACTTCTAAGCTTATGTGGTGTGATGTGTTTAAGGGTTGTGGTAAGAGAAGAATACTTTTTAACCAGAAGCTCCACGGCACGGACACTTATACGTCTATGCTTGGAGGAGATAAAAAGAGCGTTTAAATCATCCTCAACGGGTGTAAATAGCTCTAGTCTGTGTTCCATGTATTCTTTTAATGCATCCTCGACCTCATCACCAAAGTAAACGATGGCTTCCTTGCCACCTTTTCTTATGACCTTGATACATCCGTTGTCGAAGTCAACATCATTCACATCCAGACCGACGCATTCAGATACTCGGATACCAGTGCCAAGCAGAAGAGTGAGCAGTGCTACATCACGAAGCTTTGTCTTTTCATGAAACTGTTGTTGTTTTTTAGTCAATTTTACACCGGATTCAGCCTGATCAAGCATGTCGGCAACCTCGTTAGGATCAAGACGAATGATTTCCTTGGCACGAAGCTTTGGAGTAGAAACCTTTGAAGCAGGATTGTCATCTATCATATTATGACAATAGAGGTAGTTATATAGCTGGCGAAGTGCAGAGAATTTTCGTTTTACGCCTTGTTCCTTATTCATATATTCAGTATCATCCTTGTAATACATCTGGAGATAATGAAGATAGTCTTCAATATCCACAGTATCCAAATGGTCGAATAAAGTCAAATCTATCTCATAGAGTTCCTTATTCTTGTATAGAGGATTTTTTTCTCTAATAAAGTTAAAGAATATACGAAGATCGTATGCGTATCCAAGGCGAGTAGAGGAGCTGGTAGTCTGTTCAATACCTCTGAAAAAGGTTTTACAGAATTTAGGTAATTCATCCAAAAGCTGGTCAAGCTTTTTAATCTGTTCCTTGTCTTTTTGTGCATGATATGAGTTATCATTTTTTGCCATAGTCATTTCTCCTTTGTGGTGTTATAGCTATTATTATAGCTATGATTTTATTTAATATCTCTAGACTTTGTCCTAGGTTGTCTTGGAATAGGAGTTGGCCAGCCTTGGATATTTCCGTCTAAAACGGCTCTAAAAAAACGTTCACGTATACCTGGAAACTCTCTGTTTAGGTTATCAATTAAATCCTTTACATACTGTCGTTTAGTGCGTCCGTCAACTGGACATGGATTTTTAGCCACAGGTAGATTTGTTTTATTTTGGAATCCCTTGATGTCGTATTCACTGGCGTACATAAGTGGACGTATCAATGTAAGTCCTGTTTTATCTAAATATGTCTTTGGAGAAAAAGAGTAGAAGCGCCCCTCGAATATTAGAGAAAGCATCATTGTTTCAATTATGTCATCTCTATGATGAGCATAAGCAATCTTGTTACAGCCAATTTCAAGGGCTTTATCGTTTAATGCGCCCTTACGCATCTTTGCGCATAACGAACATGGATTTGTTTCCTTACGCTCATTAAAAACTATGTCGCCAATCTCTGTTTTAACAATATGATATTCAACATCCATTGATTTGCATAATGCTGTTATTTCATCCAGCTTTTGGATACCTAATCCAAGGTCTACGGTAATGGCTTTTAATTCAAATTTTTTAGGATAAAAGCGCTTAAGACCGTGAAGAGCGTAGAGTAGAGTAAGACTGTCTTTGCCACCAGATATGCCAATGGCGATAACATCTCCATCATCTATCATATTGTAATCATCAACGCCGCGTCTTGTATAGCTGAGTAATTGCTGAAGTTTCATTGTTTTTTCTCCATTCTAAAAACATATTTGTAAACTGATTGTTAAGTTTACATGTGCGTAATATAAAGTATAAAATATATTATAATATAAAGCTTATTGGTTTTGTGTAAAATGTTGACTAAAATCAATAATTGTCATATAATTTATCTCAGTGCTTTAAGGTGAAAGAGTAACTTAAAGTAAAATAAATATGGAGGTAACACATCATGAAGACTAAGTTAGGTATTTCAACATGTATGACAGCCGGACTTGTATTTTTATTAGCTATTGTAACAACTTTTGTTAGCAGCTCATGGGTATATGCAATGCCATTTGTGCTTTTAGTAGCTTATGTATTATACAAGGAAGAGGATTTATGGCTTAAGGCTTCTGCGCTTAAGGCTGTATTCTTAGTAATATTTTTAGTGTTAGTAAGCTTCTTATTTGGATTTGTTTATGACCTTTTAGATTTCATAAACTTCTTCCTTCAGTTTGCTGATATTAACATTGTAGATGGATTTGGAATCATCTCATTCTTTACTAATATCATTGATGTTATTGGTAAGATATTCCTTTTAATCTTAGCTATCAGTGCATTCAAGGGTAAGACAGTTAAGCTTCCTTTAATTGATAACATGATTAATAAGCATCTTAGCTAAAAATACTATACATAACTAAAAAGAGAAGTGTATAAAGTTACCCACAACACTTCGCAAAACGCAGGTTTTACGAAGTGTTGTGGGTATTATATCATAAAAAAGTCTATTTTGACAAGCCTATTCGTTCGCCCATTTTTACAGCAGTTTCAAAGCCATCCTCAGTATTCTTAATAAGATCTGCATCTATATCTACAGAATCTTTTTCAAATAACAACACAATCGTCGAACCACCGAATTCAAATCTACCTTTTTCAACACCTTTTTTTATACATGACACCTGATCATAATTGATGATTCTGCCAACCATCAATGCACCGACCTCAATCTGCATAACCTTGCCAAAGTTATTTGTATATAGTATAGAACATTCTCTTGAATTTTCCTTGTAGATGTCATAGTGTTCACAGGCAATTGGATTTACGGTGTGTAAAACACCTTGTATGAACTTATTTTTTGATTTGTAGCCATCATCTATATAACAATATCTGTGATAATTATCAACACATAGACGTATAATCACACACTTGCCACCTTTATAATATTCACCTGCTTTTTTACTTTTTGTCAAAGATTCAACTGTGTAATATGAATCTTTGATTTTAAATACGGAATTATCATCGATATCATAAACGCTGACACGTCCATCACTTGGGCTAATAAGGACGTCTTTATCGTAATTTATGAATCGTTTGCCTGTTTTTAAATTACGAACAAAGAAATCGTTATATGACTTAAATTCTGTGTCTACATAGTCGGTCATATCTATATTATTGGATTTTATAAACGGCTTAATTAAGATTGTGGACAATTTAGTATCAAGTAACCAGCCAGCAAATCTAGATACACCAGGCTTAACCATAACACCCAATGCGGCACGTCCAAGCTCGCTGCCATAAAGCTTCTTCAAAAAATCATCCTGACCATTGTCTTTAAATACAATTTTTCCTTCTCTGTTTTTACAATTCATATGAACAACCTCCTTGCACATCACTACATCGTTTATAGTGTTAAGTTTATAGTGTTAATAAAATAACATGAAAACATATTTACATTTTATATAGAAAAACCGGCATATGACGCCGGCTTATCTTCTGTTATATATAATCAAATTATAATTAGAAACTTGTCACTCCATTAAACTGAAGTATTAAAATTACTAGCATTGCTATACCTAAAACAGTCATAAGAATAATTCCGCGCTTATGAGCCTTAGGAATTGGAATATTAAGAATAAACAATAATCCTACAATTACACAAGCAATATTTATTACAATGGCAAAATTAACATCTAAAGCTATAAGACGTTGCCTAAGCATATAAATACCAGGTAAAATTAAAGCCACTGTTGTTACAGGCAGACCCTGATAAGCTTTGCGCACTTCTTTTGTTGTTTTCTGGCGTTTTTCTTCCATTACATTAAAGTAACCTAAACGTGTAATAGCTGCAAGTACAAAAAATGATGATATGCATATAGCTAATACTGTATAATCAGAATTGAAATGCAATGTATAAGCATAATTAATTATGGCTGGGAACACACCAAAGCATATTACATCACAAAGGGAATCAATCTGGATTCCAAACTTCTTTGCATCCTCGCTTCTTGTTTTATGTGTTCTGGCAACTACACCGTCAAACATATCACATAAACCAGATACTAACAAACAGAACATAGCTGGAAGATATTTGCCATTAAAAACCTGTGTTATACCTATAAATGTTGATACTAATCCTATATATGTAAGGATAACTGTATAATTATAAAAACCTATCATTTTTCTAACTCCGTCGTTCGTTTTTTTCGGGTCAACTGCGCTACAGCAGTTATAACACCGCCTATAATAATAATTGAATAGTAATTTAATCCTCTGCTTATAAGTAATCCAGCTGTAAGGAAAGTCTTAGTAAATATTTCCTCAAAAAATACAAGGAAAATACCTTCTGAAACGCCCATACCACCAGGTAAAGGAAGATTGTCAACAGCCAAACTTATAATAAGCTGGAGAGTTATTATCTCAAAAGCACTACAGCCTGAAAGACCAAATGCCTTGTACACAGCCCATGTAACTGCAAATAATGCTATACGTTGCAACATCGTTATAACAAATACATTAAAGATAATTCTCTTATGGGTTTTAAGATATTCTGCACTCTGATTATATTTACTCATGGCAGCAAGAGTCTTTTTTATCCTATGCTGGTAATTTTTAATTATACCATGACGTCCAAGCCACAATAACAGATTTCCAACAATTTTCTTTGCAAAAGACTGCTTAAATATTACAAGCATCAAAAAACCAATGATAACTACATTTACAACAATTCCAAATACCAAAATAAATTCAATACCTGATATATGTGCTATAACAAAATCGCTCTCAAACAAAAGCATAAACACCGCTAATACCAAAAGAACAGCTTTGTATGCAACTGTCACAACCATAAGCACAAGTGACGATATTGTCATAGGGATACCATCTGTCTTCATATAATATATCTGAGCAGGCTGTCCACCAGTTGCACTAGGTGTAATAGCACTTACAAAAAAGCCTATAAAAGAATATTTAAGGCAGTGGATGAAATTTATCGCATAGGAAAGGGATTTCATCAAATAATGTATAATAACCGACTCAAATGAAACGTATACTAAAACTAGTGCTAATCCTACTAAAAGCCATAAAGGATTTGCCTTAGAAATATATACAAAAAGTTGGTCAATTTCTTGATCCTTGAGTACAAAATATAATGTACCGACCATAAGCACAATAAGAAACATTCCGTTTAACAGGTACTTCTTCTTATCCATTTAACACTTTTTAACCTTTCTTGAGTAAAATCACACCATACAATTTTACTTCTTCTTGCGGACAATGTCAACAATTAAATCAGCTGTTCCATCAATCCCCAGCAATCCGCTGTCAATTGAAAAGTTATAAGTTTTTGCGTCGCCCCACTTTTTATCTGAATAACTATTATAATATGATGCACGTTGTTTATCAGTTTTTTGTATTAAATCTCGGGCATCAGATTCCTTTGTAATGTCCCTTTTTTCCATGATACGCTTTATTCTTGTGCCCATATTACCGTGTACGAACACAGATATTAAATCAGGATTATTTTCCAACACATAATCTGCACATCTTCCTACGATTACACAAGATTCCTTGTCAGCAATATTTTTTATAGTTTCAAACTGAGCCAGGAAAAGCTTGTGACCAATGGGCATATCAACATATCCAGAGGGCATGTAGCCCATAACGTGTGTATCCATTGCTAATGAATATAAAAAACTCCTTGTTGGCTTTTCATCATGAGCTTCAAAAATTTTTTCACACATACCACTTCGTTTAGCAGCTTCGCTAAAAAGCTCTTTATCATAACACTTAATACCTAGTTTTTCAGCCACAAGATAGCCAATTTCACGGCCACCACTGCCGAGCTGGCGACCTATTGTAATCACAACATGTTTTTCCATATGGTTACCTCCTTGATATCTTATTTTACAAGAATCTCGTTAAAGAGACTCATATCTATGTGTTAGAGAGATGCTCTATCAATTTCATAAAATAATCTGGCAACTCCGAATCAAATTCCATATATTCCTTAGTTGTGGGGTGAATAAAGCCTATTGTCTTAGCGTGAAGAACTTGACCTTGCAGTTTAAATGGACAGCTCCTCGGACCATAAACCTCATCACCAAGTAAAGGATGATTTACACTACTCATATGTACACGAATTTGATGTGTACGACCTGTTTCAAGCTGACATTCAACCAAAGCATATTTACCAAGGTTTTGCAATACTTTGTAATGAGTAATGGCCGGTTTTCCATTTGGGGTTATGGTCATACGCTTTCTATCATTTGGGTGACGACCGATATTGCCTTCTATAGTACCTTCAGTATCATTAAATGAATTGTATACTATAGCTTGATATTTTCTTGTTATTGAGTGCTCCTTTAGTTGCTCTGCTATAAAATTGTGAGCATAATCATTTTTACATACTACTAAAAGTCCTGTGGTATCCATGTCGATTCTGTGGACAATACCTGGTCTTAACTCTCCATTTATGCCTGAAAGCTTGTCTTTACAATGGTACATTAAGGCATTTACAAGGGTTCCTGTGTAATGACCAGGTGCTGGATGGACAACCATCCCCTTTGGTTTATTTACGATCAAAATATCATCATCTTCATAAACAATATCTAATGGTATATCTTCAGCGGGAATATCGGTTGGAACTGCATCAGGTATCAAAAGCTCTATTTTGTCGTTCTCACGAACCTTATAATTAGCTTTAACCGATTTGCCATTTACAGAAACATTTCCATCACTTATTAACCCTTGTATTCTGTTTCGCGTTAGTTCAGGTGCTGAAAGTGACAGATATTTATCTATACGGATTAAATCATCATCTTCACTTACCACAATATTATTAATCTTCATTGTCTGTATCTTCCTCAACTTTTTCATCTGAACCTATAGAAGTTTCATTTTTTACATCTTCATCAGAACTGGCAATATCTACAGACCATTTCTTTTGCGAATATAGGAGATAATCCAATTCTTTTTCGCTAAGCATAAAGAATCCAATCAATATAAGTGCTATTGTGGAAACTGTCACATAACAGTCAGCCACATTAAACACTGGAAAATCGATAAGCTTAAAATAAAGGAAATCCACTACATATCCAAGAGCTAATCTGTCAATAAGATTCCCAATAGCGCCAGCTATGAGAATAACAAATACAATCTGTAAAAAAACGAATGCCTTTTTATTTACTTTTGTTCCCATAACATATATGAGTTTGTCAATCTTGTGTATAATAAATATCATCAAAGGTACTATAATCAATGTGATAACAACGAATAAAGCAATCATACCCTGTTGCATACCAAAAGCTGCACCTCTGTTTTCAACATATGAAAATTCAAAAACACCATCCCAAATAACAAATGGAGCCTGATTTTTTAATTTGTCTACTGCAAGCAGCTTTGTAAACTGATCAAATGCAGTTAAAACTATTACTAAGAAAAAGTAACCCAGATATTTATATAAATGTGATTTTTTTTTATGCATAATTTTCAAAATCTCCAGCTTTAATTTTTGAGAGCGCATCGGCCATATCATCCTTAGTGATGGACCTATCGATGACAGCCTTACCAATTTCGTTCAACACAACGAATTTAATAGTACCTGCTTCCATCTTCTTATCATTTAGTGTTGCAGACAATACGGCATTATCATCAAAAGTATTCTCTGAAACAGGAAGTTCAAACATTTTATGGGCATTGATTATAAGATTTACATCTTCTTTTGTTATATATCCCTTCTTATAAGATATATATGCAGATGCCACTGAACCGATAGAAACACATTCACCGTGGAGTAATCTGAAATCAACGCATTTCTCAATGGCATGACCGAGAGTGTGTCCCATATTTAAAAGAGCGCGTTCTCCCAGCTCCGTGAAATCATTTTCAACCACTTCTCTCTTTGTATCACAGCTTACATAAATCATGTATTTGAGAGCTTCCACATCATAATTCTTGATTGCATCGCAGTTGTCCATGAGCCAGGTAAGGAAATCACGGCGTTTGATAAGACCATACTTAACAACCTCACCCATACCAGATAAAAACTGTCTCTTAGTAAGAGTTTTCAATGTGTCAGTATTTATATATACAAGCTTTGGATGATAAAATGCACCAACCATATTCTTGTATGAATCAAAGTCAACACCAGTTTTTCCACCGACAGAACTGTCAACCTGCGAAAGCAATGATGTAGGAATCTGTATAAAATCAATACCTCTAAGATATGTTGCAGCTGTAAATCCGGTTAAATCACCAGTTACGCCACCACCTAGGGCTATAAGCACATCTTTTCTGTCAAAATGATTTAATATAAGGTATTCATACACTTTCTTAACAATATCAAGGTTTTTATTTTCCTCTCCAGCTGGAAAAGTGTATACAAAAGCATTTCCACCAGCTTTTGTAACTATATCCATGACCTGTTGGCTGTAGATAGCACCAACAGTTGTCTCAGTTACTATACATACTTTTCTTCCAGCAATCTTAAGTTTCTCAAGTTCTGATACTAACAATTCGAAACCGTTAGTAAAAACTATATCGTATACAGGTTCTCCGTTATCGTGAACTGTAAGTCTGTCATTCATAATTGCCTCCTAATTTTAAAATAGTTATACAAAGTGGACAAGTCCACTTCAATTCTCTAAATCCCTCATAAATGAGGGACTTGCTCCACTTTGCGAGCCGAGCACGGTCAGCTTTTGCTGACATTTTTTCTCGCGCGAGTGCTCATCTGATTATTATTGTATAGGAAAGTTTCTAGAACTTTCCTATACAATAATAAATGTCCCTCGGATGTAACAAGCTCTAGCCTGTCCAGCCGAGGGAATATGTTTGATTAAAAATTACTGCTGTTTGAATGTAGCAACATCAAATCCACCACCGAGAAGCTCCTGAAAATCACCTGAAATCTCAACTGATTCAGGTGTGATAATAAATATGTAGCTCGATATCTTCTGAAGATTTCCATTGATTGAATAGCATGAACCAGATGTAAAGTCAATGATTCTCTGTGCAACATCAACATGAAGACCTTCAAGGTTGAGGACAACGGCACGACCACTTAAAAGTGTATCTGTTATCTCTCTTGCATCTTCAACATTTGCAGGTTTAATTACACAAACTTCCATATTGTTTCTCCCTGTTCTCATTGGAACAACTTTGCTGTTTCCACGTGCTGCGACTTTCTGTGGTTTCTGAACCTTAGGCTGAACATCATTTGTATTTTTCAAATCAGGTTCATCAAAATCATCTAAATCTTCTTTCTTTGATTTTTTAAATGACTTCTTTGGCTCATCATCATAATCGTCGTAATCATCATAGTCTTCGTAATCATCATAGTCTTCGTCGTCATTCAATCTTAAAAGGTTTAAAAACTTATCACCAAATTTACTCATCATTACACTCCTATATCTTAATTATTGTAATTTCTCATTCCGAAAATGCTTGTACCAACGCGAATCAGCGTTGCTCCCTCTTCTATGGCAGTCTCAAAATCACCGCTCATTCCCATGGAGAGAAAATCCATATCTACATTATCAATGTTTTTCTTTTGTATGTCAACCGATAATTGCTTTAAATTGTTAAAATATTTACGATTTTCTTCGCTATCCTCCACAAAAGGTGCTATAGTCATAAGACCTTTTATCCTAATATGTTCAAATTTTGATATTGCTTCTACATTTTTTATCGTCTCATCTTTATCAAGACCAAACTTTGTCTCTTCATTGGCAACATTTACCTGAACAAGAATATTGACAATGACACCCTTTTTTGCCGCCTCTTTTTCGATTTGTTCGGCAAGCTTTACAGAATCTACCGAATGAATCAGATGAACCTTATCAACTATATATTTAACCTTGTTGGTTTGTAAATGACCTATGAGATGCCAACGTATATCTTTTGGAAGAAGTTCATACTTTTCAACCATTTCCTGGACCTTATTTTCACCAAAATCTCTTACACCATATTCATATAATTCGGCAATGTTTTCAGCTGGCTTTGTTTTGCTGACAGCAATAAGTGTAACTTCATCCCGATTCCTGCCAACTTTTTTACAGGCAGCATTAACCTTTTCATTTACATCATTGTAATTTTCTATTAACATCCTGTTCACACTCCTATACCTTAGTGATATACAACCTGATTTTCCGTGACAGCTGAGCTGTCAAGAACAATATGATCATAGACTAACAGACCATATGCTGTACCACTTTCGACTATATAATAATCATTCGTTGTAGCTAAAATATTTACATCTCTAAATACACAATATCCATTATTGATATTGTATACACCTGTAAGTGACTGTTTAGCACTGATTGTGTATTTTTCGGAATTGTCTTCTAATATAAGATTTTGGCCTGAACTAAAATCCTCTGTACTGACATAATAATATCCATCTTTGAATTCATAAATCATTGGATTGATATACTCAACTGACACATTGCCATCTTCATCATATTTTTCTACAAGGAAGCCAGCATCAGAAGTATTGCCGCCATAAGTTGCAAATTTTTCCGGAATGATATAAAAATCAAAAGTCACAAGAGCGGTTTTCGGAATTTTTAGTCCTTCAATCTGATCCTCTACAATCTGAATATTTATAAAACGCTCAGAAGCATAACGAACCATATACTGTTCAAGAGAAATACGTCCATAGGCTTGTCCATTTATATACATAATCTCAAAGTCACCCACAGCCGTAATATTATCTTCCTGAAAACGTATCTTGATACGGGTATCCTCAAAATATTTTTTTACATCTTCATCTGACAAAGGTATGACAATATCCCATTTTTCACTGTTTATGGTTTTATAAATTGGACTACCTGCTGCCACAAGGTCATTAGATTTGTTAGTGGTCTTTACATATGCCTCTTTATTAAAATCTGTTGTGGTAAGCCCTTCAACAGATTTATCCTCGTAGCCGTCAACGTAATATGCGATAATGCCAGACTGCTCAGCCTTTACCATGTTAAATAATGCCAGACTTTCTGCACTCATTGAACCAATGATATCATTGATTGCGTTCAGATTGACATATTCAAGTAATGCAGCATCAATATCCACTTTAAAATCATATACTGAATCAAAATTGGTATCGCTATATTTAAGTGTGAAGTCAGAAATCATATTCTTAATAGACGCATAATTGTCGTCAGTTAAAGTGTCGCTTTCAGCAAGTGTTTCTTGCAAAAGCTCGGTAATATTTCCATTTTCATCTATGGTGTAGACAGTCGAACCAACAGCCACCTTCTCACCTTCACGCACAAAACAATTAAGATATCCTGCGCTTGGGGCATAAAATGGTGTTTCGTCTCTAATAATAAGACCCTCATAAAACTTGTTTGATGAATCGGCTGTCTGTCCATAGACAACTTCATATACTGAAATCCTGTCGCGCGTTAAGAACATGGCGATGTAGATAACGAAATATATGAAAATACATGCAAATATAAGAACACCGATATTTATATTGCGTCGCTTTCTATATTTAACTACTCTTCTATTGTTTCTTCTATTATGATTATCAGTCACTGTATCCTCCACATGAAATATCAGACTTCTACAGATTAAACAATATCTGTAATCTGTCTTTAATCATATCCCTCATTATACATCAAAATATCATTCAAGTCCACATTTTAAGACCACATTTTCATCCAATAATTAACCTGCAGCATATATGCTATAAGCTGAGGACCAGCCATGAGCTGACCATACCAAGGCTTTCCGTAATCCTTTTCGCTGCTTATAAACTGTAAAGCCTTCTGTTTATCAATAAGCTCGTGTATCGGCTCATTTGGTGATGATAAAAGCTCTTTAAACTGCTGCCCAAGTAAAGCCTCATAGCCGGGGTGATAAGTCTTTGGATAAGGACTCTTTCTGCGATTAAGCACGCTGTCAGGCAATACCCCAAGTCTATTTGTAGCTTCGCGTAGCAGCCCTTTTACTGTATTATTGTGGTATTTCATTTCCCAAGGCACATTCCAAAGATATTCGACTATACGGTGATCCGCAAAAGGCACTCTGGCTTCAAGTCCATTGTACATGCTGGTTCTATCCATTCGATCTAAAAGTGTAGTCATAAACCATGTCAGATTAAGATATGAAATTTCACGTCGCATAGCCTCCTCGCCCTTCTCACCTATAAGTCTAGGCGTGGCTGCGATACTTTGATCGTAAATTTGGCGGATATAGGCAGGTATATCCAGTTCATTTTTAACTTCATCCTTTAAGAGCATAGTTCTTGGAGATAAATCTGTGGACCATGGAAAAGTACCAGCTTCAAGCAAATCCTTTTTATGGAACCATGGATAGCCACCAAAGATTTCATCTGCGCATTCACCCGTGAGTACAACCTTGTGATTGTCAGCCACAAGACCACAAAAATATAACAGGGAGCTCTCAACATCGGTCATGCATGGTAAGTCTCTTGCTTTTACAGTATCAAAGAGATAATCATACAGTTGTTCATACGGACACTCCAGGTAAATATGGTCAGATTTGATGTGTTCCTTCATGATGTCAACATACGGTCTGTCCTCGGAAGGCTGGAAATCATTTGATTTAAAGTAAATGTTATTATCCTTGAAATCAAAGCTATAAGTGGTCAGCTTTTTGCCATCATTGGCAAGCTTCTTGGCGCATATAGCTGATACAAGGCTTGAGTCAATGCCACCTGAAAGAAATGTGCATATAGGAATATCTGCAAGCATCTGCATTTCCACAGCATCCTTGACAAGATAAGCTGTTTTCTCGATAGTTTCTTCAAGTGAATCTTCGTGAGAATGACTTACAAGCTGCCAATATGCTACATCATCTACACCGTCAAAGGTTACATGAAGATAATGTCCAGGCAAAACTTCACGGACATTTTTAAACACTCCACTACCTTGCTTCTTTGCGGGACCAAGACCAAACACGCTTCTAAGTGAGTTAATATCTATAACTGGTTTAGCCAGCGGATGTGCAAATAGGCCTTTTATCTCTGAGGAAAAGATAATGTCATTGCCAATTTCAGTATAAAATAAAGGTTTAACACCTACTCTGTCTCGACAAATGTATAGTCCATTAAGACTGTCGTAGATGGCAAATGCAAAGATACCGTTAAGCTTATTTACATAGTCAATACCATGAAGAATATAACCGTTTAAAATAACCTCTGTATCACTGTTTGTATCAAAAAATACAGGTTCAGAAACATCACCAGGCATGTTCTTGCGAGCTTCGCTTTCACAGATGAGCTCATTTCGAAGCTCATTCATATTATAAATTTCACCGTTGTAGACTATGGCAACAGTTCTTGAACGACTGTAATGGCATACTTTAACATTTTCATTCTGTTTATAGAGGTACTTTGATGAACCGTACATCTTTGTCATCGGCTGGTGTCCGCCTTCCAAATCAATTATAGACAGACGAACATGACCGAGACCACAATTTTCTGTCAGAAAGCCACCGGAATCATCAGGACCTCGATGCCTTATGGCTGTATTCATTTTTCTGATGGTGTGGCGCCAATAAGCTTCATCCTTAAAAAAGTTCATGTAAGGGTTAAAAAATCCTGATATTCCACACATATACTTGACCTTTCTGCCTTCTTGGCATGATGATAAATTATTTAATAAATGGACTTACAACCACAGGCTGAATCTGTTTCCCTTCAAGTGCAAGTTCAATTGTTGGTATAACCATATCAATATGAGCAACGAGAGAATTGGGTTTCTTGATGTGATCATCCTGTCCAAAAGGAACAAAATAAATATTTTTAGTATTCATAAGCAATCCTATATTCTTTAAGTTCATTGAGAGACCATCATTTGTAGATATGGTAATTACAAGAGGCTTTTCATTACGAAGATGAGCTTTTGCAGCCATAAGAACCGGACTGTCAACTATACCGTTGCAAAGCTTTGCAGCAGTATTTCCAGTACAAGGTAACATAATCATTACATCAAGGTATGCTTTCGGGCCTATAGGCTCTGCACCTTCAATTGTGAGAATAGGCTTGTGTCCAGTTATATCTTCAGCTTCTTGAAGATAAGCGGAAGGTTCACCAAATCTTGAAGTGATGGATGCAGATCTATCGGAAAAGATTGTATATACATCAGCTCCTGCCTCCACAAGCTTTCTTAATTCTGTAAATGCTTTTTTATATGTGCAAAAGGAGCCTGTAAAGGCTACACCTATTGTTTTTCCTTTAATATCCATTATCATAATCTCCTAAAAATAATGTGATAATGTATTCTATTCAGGAAGGTATAGTGTGTGATAAACAAAATTATTAAATTATTACATAATATATTTACATATTTATATTATGTCTACTTGCTTTTCTATATACTGCATCAGATAATTTCCAATTGCCTCACCACTTGATTTTGGAGCGTGTTTTCCAGGAATGCCAAGAGAATGAACTAGCTTTATATTTCTTTTGGCAGCTGAATATTTGTCTACTCCACCAGGTAATGATGCTATGTCGAATATGACAGATTCAGGATGTACGTGCTCTAATACTGAATCATCAAGAATCATGTGAGGAATAGTGTTAAAAATGTATTCAAAGCAATAAATGTGATTTTTTAATGATGCAATATTTAAGGTTGAATGTCCAAGACTTGATGCTGTTGTTAAATCCATTGGATTTCTTGCAACTACTGTCACATTAGCGCCTATACCCTTTAATTTATTAGCAAGTGTTTTTGCGCACTTACCGTATCCTAAGACCATGCATTCACTATTATGAAGATTAGTTTCTTTGTTTAAGATGGCCTCAGCGATAATTCCTTCTGCGGTGGCTATAGTGTTATATACTGCAAGCTCCTCTATCTCCATAAAATCTATACATTCAACACCATTTTTTAGAAGAATCTCTTTACAATCAGCATCAATAACACCTGCAAAAAGCAGGGTTTTGTTTAAATTCGCTCTATCTGTCAAGGCATTTATAAATTTAGGTATAGTTATAAATTCGCTGATTTTGTCAAATGGTACAGGACCAGCTATAACTTCTGAAGATATAAGGATGTCTGTTATATCGTTGGAAATGCGAAGATTTTTGAATTCAGAAAAGTCGGAGTCAAGCATGATTCTGTAAAGCTTTTCTTTATCAAGATTCTCGGAATAAACAAGATGTATTTTATACCCCACCTTGGCAAGCATTCTTGCCATATATACCTGTCTTAAATCACAGGCTATAACTCCTATGGAAATGTCTTTATTACAATTGTATTCTGTCATAAAATTCGCCTCCTGTACTGTGTCACAACAGTATATGCAGGAGGCAACAAAAATATGATAAGTAAATAATTTTAGCTTTTTTTGATTATGATTCTCTCACGAATCTTCTTTCTAGTAATTTCTACTAGATTTAGTCGGGTCATATCAACTATGGTTGTTCGTACCTGGTCCTTTGCTGCTTTAGACTTTAATTGTCGCATTAATTGGGACTTGAAATCCTCTGATTTCATGTCAATGAAGTCTACAATGATTATACCTGAGATATTTCTAAGACGGAGCTGCCTTAATATTTCATCAGCAGCCTCTGTGTTAATCTTCATGATAGTCTTCTCTTTATCTTTGCCTTGGTCGCACTTGCCAGTATTCACATCGATTACAGTCATGGCCTCTGTGTATTCAATGATAAGATAACCACCTGATTTAAGCCATATCTTTTTAGATATTATCTCATTCAAAACAGATTCTACACTGTAAAGCTTATATAGCGGCAATAGCTCGTCCAGATAAAGTCTTGCTTTAATGCCTTCCGATGCCAATGTATCAAATATTTCCTTTGAATCTGTTATAACCTCATTGTCTTCATTTTCAGTGTGTTTAAGAGCATTTTTTGTCATGGTTATTATGGGGGTTTGTGCCTCTTTGATAAGAGTCCTGCCCTTAGACGACATAGCCTTATGAAATATCATGAGAAATTCCTGAAAAAGCCTTACGAGCTCTTCACGAATTAAACCTTGATTTTCGAGAGCTTCTTCTGTTCCACATTCTGTGCGGAATATTATGCCAGTACCATGTAAAATAGACATAAATATCTCTTCTGTGAATAAAGGATACTGCTGATTGTCAAAATCTATACTTGCTATAAAGCTTTCACCAAGCTTTTTTAAAACATCTCTTATAGAATTATCAGTTATCTTTGATGAGACTGATATGTCAGACTTGCCATATGTAAGCACAATATATTTTCCGGAATATTCTATATTTGTAGATACAACAGCATCCTTAGTCTTTATGGGCTCCTTTTTTACCTGTATAAGGATATTGTCGCCTTGGCAGACTTTTCTAGTATTCTTTCTGTTTGTGAAGAATACGCTATCGCTCTTTTCGTGATACTCTTCCAAGGAAAGGTAGCCCTTGTGACCTGGTGCATATTCTACAAATGCTGCATTAATATTTTTAACAAGATCATTGACATGAGCAACATATATATTGCCAAGATCATATCTGTCATCATCATAGAAAAGCTCTACCCTTTGTGCCTTACCATTTTCATAAATAGCAAAAAATGTTGCTGGCTGCATATTGTCCAGATTAAGCCTTGTCAGGACTATTTTGTTATTTACATTATTATTTGGAGTATTTGCATTATCCATTTTTCCTCCTAAAAAATAAGACAGACAATAGCATGACTGTCTTATTTTTATTCATATGATTTATAAGATTTCCTTGCCAAATTGCTCAAGAGGTATAAGCTTTTCGCTTATAACATTTCCATTTTCATCCTTGCTAGTATACAGACCATAAACCTCAAGACGGCATATATCCAGTGCAAACTGGCTCATCTTGTCACCTACATACCTAAAGAAAGTCTCTAATACCAGCTCAGGCTTGAGGTTTTCAGCGCTTCCAGTACATAGTTGCATGAATATTTCGCCATTTTCATTAACAGAAGCCTTGTATATAAGTGGTCGCAAATCTACCTCACGTTCAGATTTTTTAGAAGCCTTGGTAACTACAATTGATGATTGACTTAAGAATTCTTCAAATCGTTTCTTCAACATAGCGTTATCAGCAATGACAGTTGGCTTGTACTGTTCCTTGACGCGAACTATGTAATCAGCTGCTGCTACAGATGACATGGCATTTGCCGTTCCCTCTGGAAGTTCTACATACGAAGTAACCTGTATACCCTCTATAGATGCATTGTTAAGAGCCTTGATTGATTCTGACGAAGACATTGTTGAATTAACCTCTATATCAACGTACTCACCGTGGCTTTCAAGTCCTACACCTAAAGGTGCAGCAAAGGACATTATCTGATGTGGAGAGAATCCTGTAGAATATTTCACATCTATGCCTGCTCTTCTGTTAAGCTTCTGAAAGTATCTCATTACGTCTAGATGACCGATGAATCTCACTGCCCCAGTTTTACTGAATTTAATTCTTATCTTCAAAGCAGACACCTCCTTTAAATACTGCTGCGCCACAACCCTGACACTCCATACGGCAATTTGGAGTAATCTGTTCTTCGTGTGCACGCTGCCACTCTCTCTTTAAGAAATTCTTTGTCACACCTGTATCTATGAAATCCCATGGAAACAATTCATCTGTGCTACGTTCTCTTGTAGTATAGAAATCCAGGTCGAGACCTTCTGCCTCAAGAGCTGCTAACCATCTATCGTAGTTAAAATATTCGCCCCATGCATCATATATACCACCAGCCTCATATACTCTCTTTATGACACTAGATACCTTTCTGTCGCCACGGGCAAGAAGTCCCTCAATGATAGATGTGTCAGGGTCATGGTAATTATATTTAAGGCTCTTTCTGTTAAGCATTTCCTTCATTCGGTCATTTACAACATAGGCGCGACGCTGGAATTCATCCTTGGTACACATAGCTGCCCACTGAAATGGAGTAAATGGCTTTGGTATGAAGAATGAGCTGCTGGCTGTCACTTGAACCTTGCCATTTCGCTCTGACTTTGGTATCTCATAATACTTCTCAGCCACAAGCTCCGAAAGCTCAGCTAACGCCTTCATATCCTCCTCTGTCTCTGTTGGAAGACCAAGCATAAAATATAGCTTAACCTTGTTCCAACCTCCTTTGAACGCAAGGGCACAGCCGTTTAATATATCTTCTTCCGTAAGTCCTTTATTTATAACATTTCTCATACGTTGTGAACCAGCTTCAGGGGCAAATGTAAGAGAGCTTTTCTTAACATCTTGAACCTTGCTCATTACATCAAGGGAAAATGCATCTACACGAAGTGATGGCAATGATATATTGACACCCTTACCTTTAAATTCGTCAATTAAGAAGTTCAGTAATTCATCAAGCTTAGAATAGTCCGAACTGCTAAGGGAGCTTAATGTAATCTCTTCGTGACCAGTACTCTTTAGCATCTTTACGGCCATATCCTTGAGGAATTCTACATCTCTCTCTCTGACTGGACGATAAATCATACCCGCCTGACAGAATCGACATCCTCTGATACAACCTCTCTGAATTTCCAAAACTACTCTGTCCTGTGTGGCACGGATATATGGAACAATAGGTCTTTCAGGATATACCGTATTGCTTATATCCATAACAATTTCCTTCTTTACTGTTGTAGGGACACCTTCTACAGTTGGTGTAAAGCTTTTCAAAGTTCCATCATTGTTATAGGAAGCCTCATATAATTGTGGAACATAGAGTCCGGGAATATTGGCAGCAGCCATTAAGAAATCACGTCGGCTTCCACCATTAGCCTTATTATGACGATATGCGTTGATTAAATCCTTGTATACTGTTTCTCCCTCACCTATATAGAAGATATCAAAAAATTCAGCGATAGGTTCAGGGTTGTAGGTACAAGGACCACCACCAATTACAATAGGCTCATCCTCAGCTCTATGGGCAGCGGTCATAGTTATACCACTCAAATCCAGAATCTGTAGAATATTTGTATAACACATCTCATACTGAATAGTTATGCCTAAAAAGTCCATATCCTTTACTGGTGTCTGTGTTTCTAATGTGAATAATGGAATATGCTGTTCCCTCATGATTTTATCAAGGTCAGTCCAAGGTGAATAAACTCTTTCACAGTAAACGCCATCCATGCCATTGAACATATGGTATAATATCTGGATTCCTAGATGGGACATACCTATCTCGTATACATCAGGAAAGCACATAGCAAACCTAACATCTATATCCTTTAGGTCTTTGACTGCCATATTTACTTCGTGACCGATATATCTGGCAGGTTTATCGATACTCATCAGTATCTCATCTGATAATGCTAATTTAGTCATGATTCTCTCCGTTCTCATAAAGTATTCTCATATTGAAATATATATTTATTTGGCAGATTAATGCTTGTAATCGTATATAATTACAGGGAAATCCTTACCTGGAAGCTGCATATACAAATTCTTGGCATTTTCTTCGTCAACGTATATTGAACCAAGTGAACCAGCTGACTTGTATGCAGAGCCACCGAAGCTTGTGAGCCAGTCACAGGAAGCAATTCCTATGTTTGTCTCCACTGAATCGCCATAAAATACCATCCAGTATTTTAATTTTTTCTTAAATGAGCCTCTGACAAAGTCATAGTTTGTAAACATAAAACGCATGTTGTACAGTCCTGTAGGTGTCCTCTTTCCATTTACCGGATCTCCTGAAACAATTGGACAATCAACTATTAATTCACCTTCTTTATATGCATAGAGATGTTGGGCATATAAATCTACTTCAATATATGTCGTACCTATATCAGACTCTCCGTAGGCACCAGCAATCTGTAGATAGTTTGCTTCTCTGGTACAGCTGTTAAGATTCTCAATATCACTTATGATAGCTTCGGCTTCGGCAGTTCTGTTTATCCACCATCCATAGTCACCGCCATTCACACGGATAGTCTCACCGAAGGAAGTTGTAAACTCTCTTGTCCGCCCCATTGTTTCGTATTCTTCTGCAAATGAATCCACATACTCTATTATGGCATCTTTGTCAAGAATAATATTATTATTCATATCTACAGACAACCATTTATTGATCTTTGAACGGTCAATTACTTCGGTCTTTTCACCAAATGTAATATTTATAACCACATCAAGATAGCTGTTAAGTTTATTTAAAGTATCCTGCATCGTTTTATCCGATTCTGTATCTAATGGCTTAAGATAACAGTTCTTTGTCTCCAGATTTAATACAGCATCCATATTAGTTATAGATTCTTTTATATATTGTTTTGTCATCTCTTTATCAATCTCATTTCCAGGTATAGCCTCTGTCATGGTGAATTCTACACCATCATATGTCAGCTCTGGAGCCACACCAGCATTGATATATTCATCGTTGAGGCAGTCAAGATTTGCAATGGCATAATCCAATTTAGTCTCGTCATATGTCACCGTAACGTCTAACCTTGCGTCTTCTTTTGGAGCTAGAAACCAAAGGTAGTGGTTTTGTCCATCCTTTATGGTCGACAGGTCACCATCTATAGATACCTGCAAATCTATGTCAGCAGCAGCGATATGTTCAACACCGCCATTTCTTTCAAGTATTTTAAGGTAGTATGTTCTTATATCGTTCTGAATGGATTTTTCAACGCTATCTATGGATTTATTGCTATAATCTTTCCCGTTTATAGTAGTTCCAGGTAGAAAATGATACTGGTAAAATACTGCCACACCTAGATATATAACAGCAATAAGAACAAAAAGTACAATTCCACTAGTTATTATAATTCGTTTGTTAATTTTCATAAGTGACACCTCTTTTTTGTGTATTATCAAATATGTTACTATAGTTATGAAAAATTTTGACTTTAACATACAATTAAGGAGTATGAATTCTTAGGAACTCACACTCCTTAATATTTTATCAGTATTCACATATTAAGTCCAGTTATTTCAAGATAACTTCTTTATTCTTTCCTATCTTCTTGAAAGCTCTGTTGTAATATCCTCCCAATTTACTCCACGCTCCGCCATAAGTACCATTACATGATATAAGAAATCAGATATCTCATACTTGATTTCCTCTGGGTTAGGATTCTTAGCTGCTATGATAATTTCTGTAGCTTCCTCACCAACCTTCTTAAGTATTTTATCTATACCCTTATCGAAAAGATAATTTGTATAAGAGCCTTCCTTTGGATTCTGCTTTCTGTCAAGGATTACATTATATACATCCTCAAATACCTTGTGAGGATTATTATCCTTATAGTCCTTCTTATATATGTTTGTGTAGAAGCATGTCCTGCTACCAGTGTGGCAGGCAGCACCAACCTGATAAACCTTTGCAAGAAGGGTATCCTTGTCACAGTCAATTTCCAGAGATTTTAGATATTGGAAATGACCTGATGTAAGACCTTTTTCCCACAGTTCATCCCTACTTCTGCTGTAATATGTCATTCTGCCAGTTTCTACAGTATGGTTATATGCTTCTTCGTTCATATATGCCATCATGAGAACATCATTTGTTTGATAATCTTGAACAATTACTGGTATCATTCCGTCACTATTCAACTTAAATTCGTCAAATTTTGCAGTTGCAACATATTCTTTGACGGCTATTCCGTCATTTTTTAACAGAGTTTTTATAAAAACATAGTCAATTGTCTGACAATTTCCATTACCGAACAATAATTTATCTGCAACAAAACCAATGCCATAAACTGAATCGTCATTTTCTTTACAATATGTAATATATGAAGCTGCATTTTCACTGTCTGGCGAAAACTTAAGCTTAATATCTGATGACTCTTCTGTTGACTTGTGCACTGTTATGATATCATCTGATTTTACACCAATCTTCGTAATGCCAAACCTGTCAGAAGCTTCTTTAAACATTTCTTTGTTGGAATCCTTAGAGAAATCAAGAACCGCTACCTGGGCACCTGCATAGAGATATTTCTTAACATCCTCAAGGCGCTTGATATTACCTCCGAGCATTACTGGAATATCAATTGCAGTAACAATTTCCTTTACAGTATCTATATTTTTGTCATGCTCAGCATCAGTTTCAGAAAGCTCTGTTATATAGAGAACATCAGCCCCCATATTGTCGATGCTTCTGCAAAGCTCAACTGTTGTATTGTTATGTCCATATGCTTTAAACTCTTCATCAGCAGTCATATAGCCTGCCACACCATTATATATATATATATTTCCTGAATTATCTTAACCTGACTCATGCTTATGTAGTCCTTTCCTGATTCTTTGAGTATTAACTCGTCTAACGTTTTTTATTCTCAATGTTTTTTATATTCGTCTACAGTATTCCTTTAGTGGACAGTACTGACGTGATTCTCTCATCATTCTGCGTTGCCATATCCATTGCCTTTGCAAATGCCTTAAATGCACATTCTATAATATGGTGATCGTTTTCACCTGACAGCATCTTAAAGTGAAGATTCATAGCGGCACTATATGATACTGCGTAGAAGAATTCACGTGTCATGGCTGTTTCAAAATATCCGCACATTGGCTGACTAAACTTCAAGTCATATGCAAAATACGGTCTGCCAGAAAGATCTAAGGCACAGAGAATCAATGCATCATCCATAGGTAATATGGCGTTGCCATAACGCCTGATACCTTTTTTGTCTCCAAGTGCCATCAATATGGCTTGACCAAGAACGATACCAGTATCTTCTACAAGATGATGACAATCCACATAAAGGTCTCCTGTTGCCTTTACAGTCAAATCAAACAGACCGTGTCTTGCAAAATTGTTCAACATGTGGTCAAAAAATCCTATACCTGTATTAACATCAGCCTTGCCGGTACCATCAAGGCTGATAGTAACTTCTATCTGTGTTTCTCCAGTTTCTCTTTTAACGTTTCCTATTCTAGCCATATCATTATCCTTCCTATAACAAATTCAAATCTATCCTTCAATTAATCTGGAAGGATAGATTAAATGTACAACTATTCAAATCTTACTTTAATAGAATTAGCATGTGCTGTCAACTGTTCTGATGTTGCAAAGTGCTCAATATCCTTATGGATAGCTTCAAGTGCTTCTCTTGAGTATGATATGATGCTTGACTTCTTAATGAAGTCATCAACGCTCAGTGGAGAGAAGAATTTTGCTGTACCGTTTGTAGGCAGTACGTGGTTTGGACCAGCAAAGTAATCACCAAGTGGTTCAGAGCTGTATTCTCCAAGGAAAATTGCTCCTGCGTTCTTTATTCTTGTCATTGTATCAAATGGGTTCTTAGTAACGATTTCAAGATGCTCTGAAGCAATATCGTTTGCTACATCTATGGCATCCTTCATAGAATCAGTAACTAATATGTATCCATAATTCTCAAGAGACTTTTCAAGAATCTCTTTTCTGCTTAGAACGGCAACAAATTTGTCAACCTCTTCAGAAACCTTATTAGCAAGCTCCATGCTTGTTGTGACCAAGATAGCTGAAGCCATCTCATCATGCTCTGCCTGTGACAATAAATCAGCAGCTACAAAACGTGGATTTGCAGTTTCGTCTGCCAATACGAGAATCTCGCTAGGTCCGGCTATAGAATCAATACTTACGAAACCAAATACCGCCTTCTTAGCCAGAGCTACAAAGATGTTACCAGGTCCAACTATTTTGTCAACTTTTGGTATAGTTTCTGTTCCAAAAGCAAGTGCGGCAATTGCCTGTGCACCACCTACTTTATATATACAGTCAACACCAGCTATATCAGCTGCTACAAGTGTTCCAGGATTAACCTTACCATCCTTGCCGGGTGGTGTGACCATAACGATCTTTTCAACACCTGCAACCTTAGCAGGAATAATATTCATAAGAACAGATGACGGATAAGCAGCTTTACCGCCTGGAACATATACGCCTACACTGCCAAGGGCTGTAACCTTTTGACCAAGCATTGTTCCATCTGGCTTAGAATCAAACCAGCTGTATTGCATCTGCTTATTGTGGTAATCTCTAATATTATCAGCTGATTTTTTAATAACATCAACTAATCCTTCATCATTGGCATTGATATAATCATATGCCTCCTTGATTTCGTCAGCCGTCACCATAATATTATCAGCTGTTACCTCTGTCTTATCAAATTTTAATGTATATTCAGCTACAGCTTTGTCACCATTTTGTCTCACATTATTAACTATTTCGTTTACTGTATCGGCATAGCTGTCATAATTGTTTGGACTTCTCTTTAAAAGAGTGTTCAGAATGTCCTTCTTTTTTTCCTCATTTAATTTTACAATTCTCATTTCTTCACCTTCCCGAATCCCAGATATTTACAAATTCCAATACGGAAAAATAATATAGAATTCTTATTTAAACATCATATTATAGTAATTATTGGCTTATAGAACTGTCTTAAGGTCTGCTATGAGCTTCATAATACGCTCATTTTCCATTTTCATTGATACCTGATTTACGACCATCCTTGCAGAAAGTGGACAAATCTCTTCAAGAACATCAAGTCCATTCTCACGAAGTGTTGTGCCCGTTTCTACGATATCCACGATAACCTCTGACAATCCAACGATAGGTGCCAGTTCTACTGAACCATTGAGCTTGATTATCTCTACTGTCTGATGCTTCTTATTGTAGAAATAATCCTTAGCTATATTTGGATATTTGCTGGCAACTCGTATCATATCATGATGCTTTAATAATTCCTCTGCTGATCTTGGCCCGCATACACACATACGGCATTTTCCCATGTTTAAATCAACAACTTCAAGTATATTTCTTCCCTCTTCAAGAATAGTATCCTTGCCAACTACACCTATATCGGCTGCACCATACTCAACGTATGTAGGAACATCGCCAGCTTTAGCAAGGAAGAATTTAAGTTTAAGCTCCTCGTTTACAAATATAAGCTTTCTTGTATCTTTATCCTTCATCTCCTCACAGGTAATACCAATCTTCTCGAATATCTCAAGAGTATTCTTTGCGAGACGTCCCTTTGCAAGGGCAAATGTTAAATATCTCATGTTTAAAACTCCTTTCTGATGATATCACCACCTGTGATATATACAAGTGTGTCGAAATTAAGCTTCTTACAATAGTCCACGTATGCATCCATATCCATACGACTGCTCTTTCTCATGGTCACAGCAGGAATACCGTGATCTCTTGATATAAATGACTGCTTAACAGCCTCGGCTGTCTGGTCTACATCATATATAATAAGTGTTTTTGCAGTTGAGCCCTTCACATCTATTTTTTGTCTGCTAAGAACAATGAGCAGCTGATCTAAATCTATGGCAAATCCAATAGATGCAGCATCCTTACCAAACTGACGGAGAAGATTATCATATCTTCCACCGCGGGCAATAGGGTTTCCAGTTCCATATGTATATACCTTAAATATTATACCGGTATAATAATCAAAATTAGCTATAGTACCAAGATCAAATGATACATATTTCTCAAATCCATAATATTCAAGAATTTTATAAACCTTCTCAAGTCTATCAAGTGCATTATTGATTTTTTCGTTTGTAAATAAACCTCTTGCCTTTGTTATAACCTCTATAGAGCCAGAAAGCTCTGGAAGCTTAGTGAAAATTTCTTTTACCCCCTCTGGAACATTGCAGCTTGTGATAAGCTCTTCAACTCCAAAGAAATTTTTATTTTCAAGAAGCTGCATCAATTCTTCAATTTGTTCATCATTAAGACCAGAAGCTTCCATAAGTCCATGGAAATAATCAACATGTCCTATATCTAATCTAAAATCTTCAAGTCCGCATTTTAATACAGAATCAATAGTCATAGCTAAAATTTCAGCATCAGCATCCGATTTATTGTCGCCAACAAGCTCAGCTCCAATCTGTGTTATCTCCTTTAGCTTACCTTGATGTTCAGCATGGTTGACAAACGTTTCACCCATATAGCAGAAACGTACTGGCATATCCTCATCCATATAATATTTAGATACTGCTCTGGCAATTGCTGGAGTCATATCTGGTCGAAGAACCAATGTATAGCCTTCTCTGTCAAAGAATTTATACATATTGTTAGAGGCTACACTTCCATGCTCCTTGCTAAAAATATCAAAAAACTCAAAGGTTGGTGTCTGAATATCCTCGTAACCATACGATTTCAATGTATCATGAATTGTCTGTTGAAGATGGAGCTTCTTTGCACATTCTTCATTATATATATCTCTTACACCTTCTGGTGTATGTAAAAGTTTCTTTTTCATATTAAAATCCTTTCTCTATTATATGTAAAATTATATGTAAACGAGAGTTATTCGTTTATTTTCAGTATCTCAGTTAAGTTATTCATAACTTGAAAACAATTTTTGATACCCAGTATTACTTTATCACGGTAACGTGCTACCAAATTAACACAAAGATTATTTTAACTGAAACATTATTGTTTGTCAACATCTACTGTCAATATCTTTTTGTAACAATGGTAAAAAATGCACATGGACACCACGCTGGCTTTCTATTCGGTAGCTTGTATCAATCTCTTCAAATCGAAAGCTTTTTCTTCCGCCCTGCTGGCATCTGTCGTAAAATTTCTTCACATAAGAAAAGGGAAGATAGTACATTTCATCCTTGTGAGTATAATATATAATTAGAAATGATATGCCCTCCTGTTTCTCAAAGCATTCCATAAAATCAACCTGATGCTTATGAATATTTTGTAAGGGGAATGTATCAGTATTACATTCCTTGGCATCAAAACATATAGGAATACCCTGTACGACACCTATGTAGTCAACTGTACTCTTCTGGTCAAAATAGGCAAGAGTTATCCGTCTGGTGTCCTTATCCATAGCCACAGGTTTTATAGGCGTTGGAATCTTCTGTATCAAAGCGATACCATTTTCTCTATATTTGTCAATTGTAAGATTTATCATATCTTCTAAGGTAGAGCCTCGAAGACCTCTTGTTTTCCATGTTCCCATATTTTCATCCTGTCAAAATGTGCAATCACATACTTTCGTCAATATCTATATTGAATAGTCTTTTATACATTATATCCGGTTTGGCTACTAAGCTTTTGTTTTCAAGTACTTTCAGTACTTCGTATTCTGTCAAATGGCCAAAACACAGCTGCCATGAATGAAGCATCTGATATTTTATACCTAGCTTACTCTTCAAATATGTATTGTCATTTTTGTTGCCATACTTATCGTCACCTAGGATTCCATGACCTATAGATGACAAATGTGCTCTGATCTGATGAGTTTTTCCTGTTATGAGCTTTATCTTAAGTAATGTAATACTCTTTTCTTTACCATTTACCTCAATGTAGCCATGGCTTAATGGTTCGTAGTACGTCCTGATATACGAACTGTTATCAGAAACTTTTGTGGTTATACTAACTATATTCTTTGTAATATTTTTTGAAAGATAGCCTTCTATAGTTTTATTTTCAATAACATTTCCCCATACAACAGAAAGATAATATTTTTCAAATGTTCTGTCCTTAAAGCCCTTAGACAGCTCCTGAAGGCCAGCTAAAGACTTACCAAAGGATATGAGGCCTGTGGTATTTCGATCAAGTCTATTGCAGACAGATGGTTTAAAGGTCATAAGCACATCCTCTGTCAAATCTCCTTTTTCTAAAAGATAATCTATAATCATCTCGTTTATTGATATATCAGAAGGAGCTGCTTTCTGTGAGAGAATACCTGATGGCTTGTTGAGAAATAAAACATTCTCATCCTCATACACTATATTGTCTGCTACAAGCTTTAAAATATTCATATTTTCTTTGGCAAAACCAGATTTTTTACTATGTTTTTGCTCAGGAGTGTTAGAATTAGCAGCCAAAATATGCCCCCTAAACTTTGCAATTGTTTCGTCAGCCATAAAAAATTTGACAGAATCACCCTGAGACAATTTTTCATTGCCTGTTGCTTTTTTCCCATTTAATTCAATATTCTTTTTTCTCAGCATTTTATATATAAAACCCGATCCGGCTTCTTTAAAATATTTGACAAGAAATTTGTCAAATCGCTGTCCTGCTTCATTTTTACTAATGATTATCTCCTGCATATGTTCTCCTGACTACATTGAATAAACGCAAAGCTTTTCAAATATTCTCTTATCTGTACATTCTTTTCCTTTTTCTGTAGATACCTCGTCTACATTTTTTAGAAATTTACTCTCATCACTGTATACCTTTATTTGTGAATATTGAGTTCCTTCATTGTCAAACACTTCTTTGATGTATTTTTCCGTTTCTTTTGTATTAGTCTTATTGGATGCTGTATAACAAATTACTTTTCCATTGATTATATATGCAAATGTTATCCCCATACTCTTACTGCTTGAGGAAATGATAAAATCAGCACCTATAATAGCCTCGTATTCAGCATTTTTTGCCGATTTCGCCTTAAGTGTTTCATAGAGCTTAGCATCACCTGTCTTATAAGGTACTCTTACAATATATCCTGTTATAAGTTTTGCGGCGGGTATAGCAGCTACGGCAGCAATTATAGAAAATAGGCTTTTATTGGAATTATATATAATAACACCAGTAAAAAATATTATCAAAACAGATGCTAAGCTTAAAGCCGAGGTTATCAGTGCTTTCTTCTTGGTATAGTCGATATAACCAAAAGAGCCTTTTTGTGGGTTATTTAAAGTTTTACTAGATTTAAACATGTTATTCTCTCTTTTGTTTTTCAATTTTTATAATTATTTTCACTTTGTAGTTACTTTCTATTCATCATTCTAAGCATTAAGCTATGAGGTATAAGCTTTGAAATAATGCGTAATCCTTTCATAGGAAAGCTATAAACTGACACTTCATATTTATTGATTGAATCATGTATGGCTTTATCCACAACCTTCTTTGGGTCAACCATAAACATTTTCTTATACCAAGGCATCTTTCCGTTGCCCTCTGCAATAGTAAAAAAGTTAGTTGATGCAGGACCTGGGCACACAGCAAGGACGGAAATACCATATTTTTGAAGTTCAGAATTTAATGCTCTTGAGAAGCTTAAAACGTATGCTTTGGTTGATGCGTATTCAGCAAACTCTGGCTGTGGCAGAAATGCAGCTGCTGAAGCAATATTGATAATTCTACTGTTATTACCCATATATGGAAGCAGTCCCTTCGTAAGACATGTAAGAGCTCTGATATTTAAGTCAATCATACCTGATACATCTTTATCATCTGCATATACAAATTCTCCCAGCTTACCATATCCAGCAGAATTGATAAGCATCTTTATGCTTAATTCATCATAACAGTTGTCTACTTCACGTTCAACAGCCTTTATAACATCCTTTACAGCTTGCTCTTTTGTTAAATCATATGATAAAATTCTGCATGGAGTAGACATAGCTTTGGCAATTTCCTGCATTTTATCAGTACTTCTGGCAACAAGCCAGTATTCATCAATTGATTTAAGCTTTGCATCAAGCTGAAGAGCAAACAATTCACCAAAACCAGATGATGCACCTGTGATTACTACTATATTTTTCATAGCTAAACCTTCTTTCTTATTTGCTATTTTTTATTTGCTTTTTTTCTTATGAACATTTCTTATTGTCTTCTTTTTTGATGTCTTCTGTAACTTATTTTTCTGATTGTGCACAGTTTGAATATTTGCTCTCTCACCACGTGGTCTTATAAGACATTTCTTGTCAAAACCTATCAAATCTTCCCTGCCGGCAATCTTCAAAGCTTCACATACCAAATCATAATTTTTAGGATTGCGATACTGGATCAGAGCTCTCTGCATTGCCTTTTCATGTGGATTTGTAGTAACATATACAGGTTTCATGTTTCTTGGATCTATTCCTGTATAGTACATGCAGGTAGATATAGTCGAAGGTGTTGGATAGAAATCCTGCACCTGTTCGGGCATGTATCCCAAATCTCTCAAATATTCCGCCAATATAACAGCATCCTTCATGGTTGAACCAGGATGTGATGACATGAGATAAGGAACCACAAACTGTTTCTTTCCTTTTTCTTCGTTTAGCTGTTTATATTTCTTTTTAAATCGCTCATAAACCTCGTTTCGCGGTTTGCCAAGCATGGCAAGAACATTGTCCGAAACGTGCTCAGGAGCAACCTTCAACTGTCCACTTATGTGGTGTTCTACCAACTCTCTAAAGAATGTATCATCTTCATCATATATAAGATAATCGAAACGTATACCTGAACGCACAAAAACCTTTTTTACTTTTGGTAACTCTCTCAACTTTCTTAAAAGCTTAAGATAATCCTTATGATCAACATTTAGATTCTTACATTTTTCAGGGAAAAGACACTGTTTATTAGTACATACACCATGTTTTAACTGTTTTTCACATGAGGTATGTCTAAAATTGGCTGTAGGACCTCCAACATCATGAATATATCCTTTAAAATCCTTGTCTTCTGTGATTTTTTTAGCCTCTTCTATAATGCTTTCATGACTTCTGGTTTGAATGATACGACCTTGATGAAATGTCAAAGCACAAAAATTGCATCCGCCGAAGCAACCTCTGTTGCTAACAAGAGAAAACTTAATCTCTGTGATTGCTGGTACACCACCAAGCGGCTCATATGAAGGATGATAATTTCTCATATAAGGCAATGCATACACACTATCCATCTCTTCTGTTGATAATGGCTCCTGTGGAGGATTCTGCACAACATAAACTCCATTTGGATATGGCTCGACAAGTGTCTTTGCTGTAAATGGATCAGTATTTTGGTACTGAACATAGAAGCTCCTTGCAAAAGCTGTTTTTTCACTTTTTATCTCATCATAGGATTCAAGAAGCTTATAATCATAAAGATTACTTATATCTTTAGTTTTGTAAACGCTTCCTTTTATAAATGTCAAATCCTTAATATCTATACCACTTTTAAGGCTATCAGCCACTTCTATAATGGAACGTTCACCCATACCATATAATACAAGGTCTGCGCCGGAATCAAGCAATATAGAACGTTTGACTTTGTTTGACCAATAGTCGTAATGACCTAATCTTCTAAGACTTGCTTCAATTCCACCTATAATAATCGGTGTGTTTTTATATTTTCTTCTGATAAGATTGCAATACACAACAGTGGCATAGTCAGGTCTTTTTCCCATAACACCACCAGGCGTAAACGCATCAGTTGCTCTCCTTTTCTTTGAAACAGAGTAATGATTGACCATAGAATCCATATTGCCACCCATTACCAGAAAACCGAGTTTTGGCTCGCCGTATAAGGCGATTGATTCCTCATCCTTCCAATCAGGCTGAGATATAATACCTACTGTGTATCCAGCAGCATCTAAAACACGGCTTATAATAGCATGACCAAAGGATGGATGGTCAACATAAGCATCGCCTATTACATAAACAAAGTCGAACTGCTCGATGCCTCTGGCAAACATATCATTTTTTGAAATCGGTAAAAATCCTTCCGTCATATTATTCTCCTAATAAATTATTTACAATATTTTTCCATAAATTCATCAAAGTCTTTAATATAATAATCTGCAAGCTTAATCTTTTCCTCGGTCTGATTTATGGAATAATCATCTTCAACTGCTATAGCTGTCATGCCTGCATTTTTTCCAGCCATAATCCCCTGAGTAATATCCTCAAATACAAGGCACTTTTCCGGTGCAACACCTAAGTTGTCTGCGGCCTTTAGATATATGTCAGGCTTTGGCTTGCCAGCAGATACCATACATGCAGTTACAACAGTATCGAAATATTTGTGAATGCCTACTGCTTTTACCACATCATTTGCAAGCTCAATACTATTACTTGTTCCTATGGCAGTCTTAATTCCCTTTGATTTTAAAAATTTTAGGAACTTAAAAACGCCCTTCTTTAATGGAACTTTTGTACAATATATATCGTGTGCCATATGATGCCATGTCTCTTTTATATTCTCAATAGAATCTGGTATTTTAAATCGTTCCTTGAAGTAGATTGCTGTCTCAGTAAAGCCCATACCATCTATTGAACGGCCTAAATCCTCTGGAACTTCCAGTCCAAATTTAGCTAAATATTCCACGTCTATAGCTGGCCACATCCACATTGAATCTATCAATGTACCGTCTAAATCAAATAATACAGCTTCATAATTGTCTATCATATTTAAATATCCCTTCCTGTATACTTTAATTTTCTATATATTACATTTCTTCAATGCTTCAACCTCTTCAATTGTAAGCCTTCGATATTCACCAAGCTGTAATTTGTCATCAAGTTTTAATGGCCCCATTGATATTCTTTTTAAATAAGTCACCTTACATCCAACTGCTTGAAACATTCTCTTTACCTGGTGATACTTGCCTTCGTGGATTGTAAGATAAACTTTTGTATCATTTATATCATTTACATATTCAAGCTTCGCCGGCATAGACTTAACTCCAGCTTCAATGTAAACGCCTTCACATACTTTATCGGCCTTATCTTTGCTTAAAGGCTTGTCCAATTCAGCATAATATGTTTTGTTAATATGCTTTTTAGGACTTAAAAGATTGTGACTCAATTCACCATCATTGCTGATAATCAAAAGTCCTTCCGTATCCTTGTCAAGTCTGCCTATAGGAAAAAGGTCATCACGCTTTTTATCCGTTATCAAATCCACCACGGTTTTTTCATGTTTATCGTTGGAAGCAGATATAACACCAGACGGTTTGTTAAGCATATAATATTCGAATTCTTCATAAACAATGGGATTGCCCTCAAAATATACAATATCCTTGTGAGAATCCACCTTAAGGTTCCCATCTTTTATGACAATCCCATTTATATTTATTTTACCTTTTTTAATCAATTCCTTTACCTGGCTACGGGTTCCGAGCCCCATATCAGCCAGGTACTTATCTAACCTAATTAACATGATAAATCTCCCAATAAGAGTTTTCTTTCTAAAAATTAGAAATCATGGGAATCACATCCCTGAGCTCTATAACCTTCTGCAATAACATCAAGCTCTCTTAAGAAATGCTCCAATGTAGGTATATCACCCTGTTTATATACTCTATAGAATTCATCTTGAATTTTAACAATCTCGCGCTTATTAGCAACCTTGTATAAATTCTGAATAAGGTTAAGTATCTCTGCAACAATATTGGCTTTTATTCTAAATGAATTCTGTGAATCCATAATTTCTTCACGTATTGAGCTCATTTCACTATCAAGAGAAATAATAGCCTGAGATGCTGCACTAAGTCGCTCTCTGATATGCTCTGGCATATTGGAACGATACTTGTACTGAAGTGAATGTTCTATGGTTGCCCAGAAGTTCATGGCAAGAGTTCTAATCTGAATCTCAACCTTAACACGTTGCAACCCTTTGAGGGTCTCCACAGGATATTCTACTATCATGTGATAGCTTCTGTATCCGCTTGGTTTCATGTTTTTAACATAATCTTTAGCATGTATAACAGTTATATCCATTCTTGATTCAAGCATCTTAGCCACCCGCTCAATATCCTCAACAAACTGACAGATAATACGAATACCGGCAATATCCTCTACCTTTTGTGTAACATTATTCAATGCAATATTCTTCTTCTGACACTTTTCCAGAATACTTGAAACCTTCTTGACACGGCCAGTAACCATTTCTATAGGCGAATACTCACCAGTTGCATGACATTCCTTTATTATATTGTTTAGTTTTAGAGTAAGTTCATCTACCGCCATTTCATATGGGTAGAGAATCTCTCTCCAAAGTTTAATATCCATTTTTTTACCCCTTTACAACTTCTTTTATAGTTTTATATTACCATATATTTACTGATTTTTAAATGAATAATTTATTACAGATTTTTCTAACTTTTTTAACATGAAATAAGGATTAACTGTATATTCTGTACCCTTACTATCTGTCAAATATATGCCAAAGTGTAAATGCACATCGAAATTCCCTGTTGTACCCTCTACCTTGCTATACCCAGTATCGCCAATATAACCGATAACCTGACCTGCATACACAGTCATACCCTCTGTTATACCGTCTTCATATCTGTATAGATGGGCGTAATAATAATATACACCTGATTTATCTCTTATTCCTAATCTGTATCCACCTAACTCCAACCAGCCGATTTTTTCCACTATACCATCACAGACAGAAACTATAGGCAGCTCACCGCGTACATTATTTTTCGTCATAATGTCGCAACCCTCATGAGTTCTCTCACCACCATATGTCCGTTCACCACCATATGTATCGTAATAATACAGTTTCTCATCAATATTACCGTCGACTGCTACAGGGAAATACATATCATCAATGGAAAATTTTGTCGTGTCAGACAGATAACCTCCTGAAATGTAGTTCTCATGACTTAACGCTTTATTATTTTCCATATGTTTAACGTTATACTGTATAAGACCTGGAAATTTATACAGAAGTATTGCTATAATTACAAGCAAATATGTGTATATTACCAGTGCCTTATAAATACCTAAATTATTTTTCATCGATTTCACATATCATTTTTCTCATTTATCATGATATGCACTTGCAGACAACACTATAACTTTAAATATTACTGCCAGTATATTTCTGCACTACAACCCTCATATAATGGTGATGTGAAGTCGCATTTCACTCCGTCAATCTTTGTGATAAGCTCAGTTCCACCAGCAGTTCGTGTATCAAATGGATAAAAGTCAAGTATATCAACAAATATATACCTTGGCTTATTCTTTAATACAACTGGTTTGTTATTGACCATTATATACATATCTGTTGCAGTATTATTTGTTACATTTGCAACTGGCTTTTGTTCTGTTGTATTTGTTTCATATGAATTGTTTTCAACTGGTGTAGTATAATTCTTAACATTGTTTTCAGTTGAAATAGCATCATCTAGGGCCTTCTTTAAATCATCACTGATAGCTTGCTCTTGAGAAGCGTCCTCAGACCTACTCTCTTTAACTTCAGAAACAGTTTCAAGGTCCTCATCATTAAGATAGTCTCTCTCTTCAATGACAACCTTAAAGCCTGCATAAACTGGTTCGTCAAGAGCTGCCGTATGAGCATTTACTAGAACTTTTTTACCTGTTGAATCAATGTCCATAAAAGCAAGAAGCTGTTCAACAGAATAATAATCCCTGATATTGATTACATCATCATTCTTAATTTCATAAGATGCAGGTTCAAGCTGACCGTTTACATCAGCAAATCTTGGACATGTAACATTTACACCATTTATAATAAAATTGATGTTTTCTTTATATTCCGAAAGCTGTCCGATGGTATGTGTAGCAGCTTCTCCTGCTGTGGATTCTGTAATATATATCTTATCATTTTTTATAATTTTTGAATTGATATTTGCATCGCGACCATTGATTGTAATCTTAGCCGGTTCACCAAGCTCACCACGAATCATACGAGCTTTGCCGTTGAGGGTGAAATTAAGAGCAGGTCCACTCTTAGGGAACAGCGATTCATTTGGAAATCGAATCTGCATGGCTGCATCTACAACTGTCAAATGATCATTATCGTATAGCTTTATTCTTTCATCATTGATATTTACAAATACAAAATGATTCTTCTGGTTATAGAAATTCATGCAAATGCCTATAGGTGTAACAAGAAGAGGATCCTTTTTGACACCGTCCATAAGGAAATTGACGTCTCCTAACACCTCTTCACCTCGAAGAGCTACCCTCTCCTTTGGTAATTCAAGGAATTCTGCAAGAGACTCCGTGAAACCATCGGCCTTACCACCACCACCTACAACAAATACAGCACTAACACTCTTTCCTCCGTTAAGCTCTTTGATTTTCTCGGCGATCTCACGGGTCATATTTGTAACAATATCTTTATATATAGACTTAACCTCATCAGATGTAAGCTTCTGTGTAAGTCCCATAATATCCTGATATGAAACAGATTTAATCCCTTTTTTCATGGAATCCAATTTAATGTGCTCAGCTGTCGCAAAATCACACAGACATCTCTGAACTATAGCTTCTGTAATCTCATCACCTGCGTGAGGTATCATGCCATAAGCAATGATACTTCCATCCTTTGTGATAGAGATATCTGATGTTCCAGCACCAACATCAACCAATGCAATATTTAGTAGTCTGAAATTTTCAGGAATTGCAATATTTATAGCTGCAATAGGCTCCAAAGTGAGATTTGCCACATTTAACTCGGCCAGAGATGTTGCACTATAAAGTCCATCGATAACTTCATTCGGAAGAAATGTTGCCAGAATATCAGCCCCAACACTTTTTGCTTTATGTCCCTCAAGATTTCCCATAATATAGCCGTTCATATAATACTTAACAACAGTATATCCCACACAGTAAAAATCTATATCAGCATAGTCACATCTCATCTCATCATATGCCTTTTCGACACCAAGCATATCTAACGAATATATATCTTCATCTACTATAGCTAAGTCATCTGTTCTCTCCATATCAACATGAACCGTCACAGTCTTAAGCACACGACCTGCGGCTGCGATACATACATCATGAAGTGGCCTTCCTATCTGATTTTCCAGTTCTTTTTTTACTTGATTGATGGTTTGACCAACCTTTGCAATATCATGAATCTGTCCATCCATCATAGCACGTGTTTCATGTTCTTTCACATAATGACCTGCCACATTGAATTTTCTTCCCTCCATATATCCTACTGAGCCTACAATACTTCTTGTTCCGATATCCAAACCAAATACCAGATGCTCAGGCAATCTCATATCACTCATAATGATCCTCCTGCGTTTTATCCAAAATAGTTTGTATCTGTTTCATTGTTTCATCTATAGAACCGCTATTATTTATAACTTTATCACACTTTCTCCTTAAACATTCTTCGTCCGGTTGATTTTTCATAACAAGCTCAGCTTTTTCTTTAGAAATATTACGAAATTGTTGTAATCTATCCAAACGAACAGATTTGTCTGCATATATATACCAGATTTCATCAGTCAATTCTACAAGAGAAGTTTCTGTCAATATAGCTGCTTCGATAAAAATAAATGTACTAGCCGTATCATTTATTATTTTTTCTATTTTGTTGTGAACAGCTGGATGAATAACACCGTTTAAAAAGGTTAATTTCTCTTTGTCAGAAAATGCAATAGCCCCAAGCTTTTTTCTGTCTATGTTTGAAACACCAGCCACACAAGGTTCCTCTAATATACCTTCACCAAACTCGTTTATTATAAGATTGTACGCTTCTTCACATGGTGCCTGAAGCTCATGACCAATTATGTCAGCCTCCACAACAACTGCATTGTATTTGTTTTTTATAATTTCAAGGACCTTAGATTTACCGGAGCCTATACCACCAGTAATACCTATGACCCTCTTGCCTTCGTATTTCATATAACACCTTTCTGTTGAGGCTGTTTTAATGAGCTTCAAGCCAGTTTTTGCCAGATTCTATGCCTATTTCCAGCTTCACTTTAAGCTTGGCAGCATTACTCATGCATTCTGAAACTATATTCTTAACTGCTTCAAATTCATTCTCATAAACCTCAAGTAACAGTTCATCATGTACCTGAAGTACAATTCGGGATTTAAAACCACCAGTGACAAGTTTTTTATCAACTGCTATCATAGCAATCTTCATAATGTCGGCAGCAGTTCCCTGAATAGGTGAATTCATAGCGATTCGCTCACCGAAACTTCTCTGCATAAAATTACTTGAAGAAAGCTCTGGAATAGGTCTTATTCGACCGTATAATGTCTTAACATAGCCATTTTCCTTTGCCTGCTTTACAGTATCATCAAGAAATGCTTTTATACCTGGATAGGTTTCAAAGTATTGCTTGATATATTCAGATGCCTCTTTTCGACTGATGCTTAAATCCTGGCTAAGACCAAATGAACTTATACCATAAACGATACCAAAGTTGACAGCCTTAGCGTTGCGTCGCTGGATTTCTGTAACCTCATCAAAAGGTGTTTTAAATACCTTTGACGCCGTAATTCTATGGATATCCTGAGCTGAATTATATGCATCTATAAGAGATTCATCACCAGACATATGTGCTAGTATTCTCAGCTCTATCTGTGAGTAGTCCGCATCAATAAATACACAACCATCCTTAGGTATAAATACTTTTCTAAGTTCCTTGCCTATAGGCATTCTAATTGGAATATTTTGAAGATTTGGCTCAGTGGAGCTAATACGTCCTGTCGCTGTAATAGTCTGATTGAATGTTCCATGAATTCTTCCATCGTCAGTGATATATGTCGCAAGACCATCAGCGTAGGTTGATTTAAGCTTTGTAAGCTGCCTGTATTCTAATATCTTATTTACAACAGGATAATCTGGCGCAAGCTTTTCAAGTACATCTGCTGATGTGGAATATCCTGTTTTTGTCTTCTTCCCACCTGGGATTTGCATCTTCCCAAATAAAATTTCACCCAGCTGCTTAGGGGAATTAATATTAAATTCTTCGCCTATTTCCTCATAAATCTCTTTTTCAATAACAGCAATACTGTCCTTCAAACGATTTCCGTATGCTTTAAGTTCCGATGCATTTATACGCACACCCTCTTTCTCCATTCTGGCAAGAGAATAAACCAAAGGATACTCTATGTCCTTGTATAAATCGCTCATACCTGCTTCTGAAAGGCGACTCCAAATAATGTCTGACGCCATTAAAGATACATATGCATACCATGAAGTTAACATAATTAAATTATGTCTATTGCTTTTATATAATTCTTCATATTCTGACTTACCCTTAAGATCAGTTAAAGTGTCAACAACAATATTAAGATAATCCTTGGCAATATTTTCATAGGTGTACGTGTCACGAAGTGGATTTAAGAGATAAGCTCCCAACCCACAGTCAAGTACTGTTTTTTCTTCCCAATTAAAACAATTATTGAAATCTTTAATAAGGGCTTTCAAATCAAATGTTGAAATGCTTACATGACTATTGCTTAGGTAGTCAATATATTTATTAAATCCAATTTCATCATCAAATTCTGAAATATATACCACTGTTTTGTTTTCACTGGAATTTTCTACTGCTGTAGCTGTTATAAATACATTATTATGTGTATCAACGTTATCTGCATTTAAAAAATCAAAAGTTAACTGTGCAGGTTCACTTCCAGTTCCGTTTATTTTTACACCATAAAAACCAACTTTTTCAGTGCCTTCAAGCACATCGTACAAAATCTTATAAGAATCAACTTCCTTGATGATTTCATCCAATTTAACAGTATCTTGAGCAGAAACCTGAACACCGTTTGCTTTGAACTTTTCAGCAAGCTTTTTGAATTCCAGCTTTATAATCATACTTAAAGCCTGATCTGTATATATATTATCTAGCGTACCAGCTTTATAATCAATAGTTGTTGGCGCATCAGTATTAATCGTTGCCAACACCTTGCTTAACTTTGCTGATTCGTAGTCTTCCTTTAAAAGATTTCCTGCTCGTTTTGGCTGAATGTCATCAACATGTTCATAGGCATTTTCGATGGAATGAAATACTGATATAATCTTTGTAGCGGTCTTTTCGCCGATACCAGCCACACCTGGAATATTGTCTGCTGTATCCCCCATAAGTGCCTTTAAATCTATGAATTCAGTAGGTGTTACCTGATATTTAGCAACAACATCATCCGCAAAGTAATTTTCTATTTCTGTTCCGCCCTGCTTTGTTTTCGGTATACGAATCATAATCTTATCAGTAGCAAGCTGCAGAAGATCTCTATCTCCAGACACAATGCGAACCACATGTCCATCTCTCTCTGCACGCTTTGCCAAAGTACCGAGCAAATCATCTGCTTCATAGCCTGGCAACTCCATAACCTGAATATTCATGGCTTTTAAAAGTTCTTTTATGACAGGTACCTGTTCATGCAGCTCTGCTGGCATAGGTTTTCTTGTACCCTTGTATTCCTTGAACATCTCGTGTCTGAACGTCGGATGCTTAACATCAAATGCAACAGTGAGATACTCAGGCTTTTCCTCATCAAGAATCTTGAACATAATATTTAAAAAACCATAAATTGCATTAGTGTGTAAGCCCTCTGAATTAGATAAATCAGGAACTCCATAAAAAGCCCTATTTAAAATGCTATGACCATCTATTAATACAAGTTTACCAGACATTGTCTCCTCCCATAGTCAAAAAAATAAAATATACTGCAAGCACTAGAGATATTAACTCTGTTCCCGCAATAGCAAGCTTATAAAAGAAATGACGTTTATACCTTTTATATATAATCTCATCATAACGTGAGATTTTGTGATTCAATCTCTTCTTAAAATCGTATGAATCTGCCAAGCTAACTGTAGTATTACCAGTTGTAGAATCTTGATTAAATGTCTTATTAATCATGTAATATATTTCAAGCTCTTCATTGCAATTTTTGCACGATTTGTAATGTTTAATAAAATCTTCCACCACATCTTCATCTATTGTATTATCCATAAAATTACTCATTTCTTTTCTGAATTCATTGCAATCCATATTGTCTCCAATCAAATACAAATAATATGCAAATACGATTAATTCATCGGTCATAAAACGCTCTTATTATCATACTACAAAAATGGCTATTTTTCAAGATTTTTCAAGATATTTCAATAGAACTCTTAGCGGAGCGTTTTTGTTTAATAGGGAAGCTTGAAGAACTTTCCTATTAAACAAAAATAGACACTGTAAAACACAATGTCTATCTTAAATAATCTTATATAAATGCTGGTGGCGGGACTTGAACCCGCACGTGGTTGCCCACGTCAGATTTTGAGTCTGATGCGTCTGCCATTCCGCCACACCAGCATGCTATTTAGCATTGAATATATTATCATAAAGATTTAAAATATGCAAGCTAGTTTTTTGATTTTTTTATATTTTCTACACTATTTATACATTTCTATTATTTATTTGAGGTTTTTCCCGCTCTTTTGCTTCTCCCATAGAATAAACACAACCACAGAAATTCTGTCTATACATATCATATTCTTTAGATAATTCCACACTTCTTTTGTATCCATTACGCTTCTTAAAATCAGATAAAAGATACGGAACTTCATATATTTCACTAATAGATTGCCCGATACTGTTGAGACTTGAAGCATCCTTTAAGGGGCTGATTGATAAGGTTGTGGTAAAATAGTCCATCCCCATCTCTTTAGCAACCTTTGCTGTATACTCAAGTCGCAATTTAAAGCATCTTAAACATCTTAAGCCACCCTCAGGCTCATTCTCATACCCTTTCGAAATAGCGTAAAAATCTTCTGGGGTGTAAGCAGTCTCTATGAGTTTAATAGAATGCTTTGCTGGAAAATTTTCTATAAACCTTCTCTGTTCATCCATTCTGTACATATACTCTTCTTCGGGAAAGATATTAGGATTGTAGTACAATACGGTAATCTCAAAAAATTGACTTAAATATTCAAGACAATAGCTGCTACACGGAGCGCAGCAGCTATGAATCAGTAGCTTAGGAATTCTATTATTCAGTTGAATTTCTTTGATTGTTTCATCTAAAATCTTTTGGTAATTCATATAACTAATCCTGTCCAATCAATATTTTTGCGTTCCCCACAAATTTGCTCTCTTCAATTCTATATACTGATTATATGCCTTTTCAAGAATCTGCTTCTCATTTTGAAATTTCAATAAATGAGAAGCCTCATGAAATTTATAATATCCAGAATCCATAAAATATTCTTCTCGTTGTGGTTTACTGTAATAGCTATCTGCCATCATTAAATACCAATGAACCTGCTTGTTGATAATATCTTCACCAGCAGCAAAAGAATACTGACTACTGCCAATATATTGTATAACAGACGCGTTCACACCACTTTCTTCACGAACCTCTCTCAAGGCGGTTTCTTTATGTTCTTCGCCTTCTTCTACGGTCCCTTTTGGTAACACCCAGCCCTCGTATTTATTTTTAATATTTTTATAAAGGACCAGTACCTTACCACGAAAAATAACCACACCTCCACAGCTGGTTGCCTCCATTTGAATCCCCCCTGCCTTATAAATGGTGTATCAAATTGACCTAAATATAAGTATACACTTATTTTTACTACTTATCAAGGATTTCAAGGATTTCTTTGGTAACAACAACAGCTGGTGACGTATTCTCGCTTACATTTTCAAGAACTACAGCTATAGCGTATGTCTCGCCACTTTCTGTTTCAACTCCGCCCACAAACCATGAATCAGCCATACCAGTGGTATTTATCTGAGCGGTACCTGTTTTTCCGTATATATCCATATTATCATTTTTAAGACGATATGCAGTACCTGTATTCACTACCTCTCTCAGATATTCTTTTAGCAGCTCCGAGTCATTTTCTGAGTACAATTGAGTATATTCCTCTGGTTCATATGATTTTACAGTGTTACCGTTTTTATCAGTAATTCCTGTGACAAATCTAGGTTCCATAAGGATACCATCATTGACAATACTGCTCATAACCATACACATATGGATAGGAGTGACTAGTGTTTCTCCCTGTCCTATAACAGTCTGGCATTTAATAAACTCACTATCTGAGCTATTCAATGTAAAAGAGCTTGTTTTGTATGGAATCTTTAATGGCAAATCCTGATTAAACAGTTTTTCATTGCAATATTCTTTTAAATAATCAGAATTAATTGCTTCACCTATATTTACAAAAGCGCAATTGCATGAGTTTGCAAATGCACTCATAAGATCAAGGTGACCATGTGCTTTTTTATTACTACATTTCATGGAAAAATCAGTAAAACTGACAGTTCCCTCACATGTGTATGAATAATCATCATAAGTATCTTTGTTCGAATCAATATATTTTCCCAAAGTAAATAGCTTAAACACAGACCCTGGTGGATATAGCCCTTGTGTAACTCTGTTTAGAAGCCTACCATTGTCGTCATCTTTAATATCATTCCATATCTTTTCTATATCATTTGGATTGTATCCCGGCTTAGAAACCATAGACAAAACATCTCCTGTTTTGGGGTCCATTATCATAATAGCACCATCATACTGCCCCAAAGCCTCATAGCACACATTCTGAAGCTGGATATCAAGGGTTGTAACGATATTATTTCCTATAAGCTTTTCATTGTTCAAATCTGCTACAACTTCATCTATTATGGAGCTTTCGGATGTTAGCAAATCAAAATTATAGGACGCCTCCAACCCATATGTTCCCATGTCAAAGCTTCCAACAACATGACAAAACAACTCATCATAAGGATATACACGTGTCTCATCTCCATTTTCATCAACAACAGTCTGAGCTAATATATTTAGATCGTTTGAAAGAATACTGCCTCTAACCACCTTTTCAGCAAGCAATGCCTGTCGTTTATTGTAAGAATTGTTTATATCCTCCCTGCTGTCAGTAAACAAATACACAAGGAGATAAACCGCCAATATAGTAAATAATCCAATAAAAACGTACGTTGTTTTTAATATATTATCATTCATCTTCTTCATTTATTTTTACCCCCTGAACTATAAAGAATATAAATATAGTGGACATCAGTGAACTTCCACCGTAGCTTAACAACGGATAGGTTACACCCGTAGATGGAATAAGCTTAATAGCTCCACCTACAGTCAAAAAAAGCTGTATACCATATGATACTGCAAATCCTGCGCAGATAAGTCTGTAGAAATCATCCTTACACTTAAATGCAGTTCTGATAAATATAAGAAATACATTTAAGCTTAAAAGTATAACACATATACCAAAAATGGCACCGAATTCCTCTGAAATAGCCGAGAATATAAAGTCTTGATCAACGACCGGAATAGAATTTGGCATACCCTCATATAAACCCATGCCAAATATTCCACCTGTTCCTATAGCAAAAAGGGACTGGGCTATCTGATATCCTTTGTTATCTATGATAGACCACGGATCAATCCATGCTGCCACTCTGACCTTAATATGGTCAAATATCTTGTATGCTACAAAAGCAGCTCCACTTCCAGCAATCAATCCACCAAACAAAACGCTGTATTTTCCTGTCGCCATAAATACAAGGAATAAATATACAACAGAAAATATAAGAGCTGTTCCCAAATCACTTGAGAATACAAGAACTACAACATGTATAGCAGCCAAAACTCCAGATAAAAGAACACTTTTCCAGGTCTGGCTTTTGTACAAAATCCCACTTATAAACATAACATATGTAATCTTTACAAATTCAGAAGGCTGAACAGAAACGAATCCTAAATCAATGGAAAGCTTCGCTCCATATGTCACAGCGCCCAGTGCATAGACCAAAGAAAGAGCACCTATTCCCAAAATGGCATAGATGTAACTGAATTCTCTCATTTTCTTTACCTTTTTCATAAAGAATGCTATAGTCATTGCTACTATCGTTGCACCTACACATATAATAAACTGTCGTATAGTTTTATCATAGGACAGACGACTCAGCATAGTAAAACTAATCATAAGCATCATACACATAACATTCATAAGTGGACGATTATATTTTTTATATATTAGCTTACATATTTCAATAACCAATATAAAATATATCAGCTGGACACCGTAAAAAATAATAATCTTATCCTGTAAGGTATGAAGATATATAGTTGTATAGCATAGTGCATGAACAAGATACATAATAAACGTCTGTTTAAAACAGTACTTTCTCTTTTTTAAATCATCTGTATCTCTTATAGCTTGAAAGCTTTCATATACATAAAAAGCCATCAATATGATTATGGAATATTTTGAAATTGCTATAATTATTTCCTGCATATTATTCTACCCCTCGTTTAAAATGTCCCCTCGTAAAATCGCCACTAAATTGGTCATTTAATATCTTTTTAGTTTCTGCTGCATCCTCTGTAGTAAACATATATTTCCTTGATACAAAGCGACGCTCCAGCTTATCTACAAGTTCATCAAGCAAAAGTGGTCTGCTGTTATAGATAACATTATAGCAGAATTTACAATGATTTCTACATTTAAAATCATTTCCTAATCTGTCCTTTAATATAGTAATGCCCTCTTCGCCATCACACTTACCATACGTTTTCTTTATACACCCTGCACTAACCATAACAGGAATATTGCCATATACACATATCTCTAATATATCACAATGAAGATGATTAAGCTCTTTCATATTCAATTCAAAGCTTGTGGAGATAAGGTATGGATTATACTTTTCTATAAATTTAAGTGCCTCATCATTGAAGCTATAGATGGTATTATCAATCACTGTCTTCTTTCTGTCAAGTCTGTTATTGTCAAACCAACAGATTTCTTCCATATTTCTAAAGACATAACCGTCTAGGTTGTTTTTATTAAAAAAATTTATGTGTTTTTTAGTAAAAGCTTTACCGTGATCTCTAAAAATATACGGCAAACACATATATATTTCTTTATTGTTATTGTGGGCAATTTCTATAAGTTCATTCCATCCATCTGGTCCATTGATGCCTAAAATGTCTGCCTCAAAGTATATTTGATTGATGCTGTCATTAGCTGCAACTATGTCAAACTGTTCTTTAGAGCACACACCAGCAGAATTCAAAGTGATATCAGCCAAATTGTACCCCTTATGATATTTTATTAGATTATCCATATAATCTTCTTTATCATTATAATTTTCCTTCTGAACAAATGTTTTATCGGTACATAAATGTCGTCTGCTTGTTTCAAGAAGGTTGTTTTTTAGATTTTCCAGTGCGTTTCTCCTAAGAAGATTGAGCTCCTTAATATTAATAAAAAGTTGATTTTCTACTGTTATAGATAAATCATTTTCATCGAATTCAAAGTCCGTAGCCCCTGTTTTTTTCATTTGTTTTAATATATCATCACTGGTTACAGGTCTGTTGGAAGCTGGTTGTGGCATAGCCCCTTCACTGTGTGCGTGAACATCGCCACACCATACATCAACAGAGATTGGAGTGTCCTTACAGACCACAACTGCACCGCCTATGGTTATTTTTGACAGCTTATCGTTAGATATATATTCCTTTTCAATATGGGATATGAGCATATTGTTTCGTGTACGCATAACAAATATTTCTTTAGCCGTATTTTTATTTGGCAGTATTTTTTGTATATCTGTAGGTGCTTTAAGTGTAAATATCTCACCTTTTCTCACATTAACCGATTTAACAGCCACATTTTCGCCAGACTGCACAAATATCTCAAGTATGTCCGTTTCATGCAAATCAGTACATGCTGTTGCAGTTATTTCTCTCTTTTTTTGATTATAATTCATAATAACAGCAGCCTTTGTTCCCATATGGTTTGGACGCTTTATAGACATAATTTCACTGCCATTATGTCTCTTATAATATCCATCTGTAAATCCACCTCTATTGTAGATGTCCTTAAGCATATGAATGTCGTAATCATCTACTTTATAATCTTTTCGTCCATACTTTTCATATAAATCAACGTATTTTCTATACATAGCAACAACTATAGCCACATATTCCGGTTTCTTCATTCGTCCTTCTATTTTCAACGAATATACACCTGAATCCAGTATATCCGGAAGAATATCTAAGGTGCACAAATCAGCTGGACTAAGAGGATATTCACCAGATATCTTTTTTGAGTTTTTGTCAAAATGTACATCATATGGCAGACGACAAGGTTGAGCACACCGTCCACGATTACCACTTCTGCCACCTATAATACTGCTCAATAGACACATACCAGAATAACAATAACACAGAGCACCGTGTACAAAGCATTCTATCTCCATACCTGTAGCCTTGTATATAGAGCTTATCTCATTAAATGACAATTCCCTAGCCGGAACAATTCTAGTAACACCACATTCCTTCAACACCTTCGCAAACTCTGGTCCTGTAACAGTCATCTGAGTACTTGCATGAATATCTATATTAGGAAAATGTCGTCTAATAAACTCCATAACACCCAAATCCTGTACTATGACGGCATCAAGACCTGCTTCATAAAGTGGAGCTATATAATTATAAAGCTGATTGTTTATCTGTGTATTTTTCAGCAATGTGTTTACTGTCAAAAAAATCTTTTTCCCACGTAAGTGCGCGTATTCTATAGCACTTATCAACTCTTCATGATCAAAGTTATCAGCAGAAGCTCTGGCACCAAACATATTACCCCCAAGGTACACAGCATCTGCGCCAGCATTAAAAGCTGCAACCATACATTTATATGATCCGGCTGGTGCAAGAACCTCATATTTACTTGTTTTTTCTGTATTATATAGAGTCCTCATGATATATTCATGCCTTTCTATTATGATAATTAACCAAAACAATGCCGAACAATAGAATTGTCCGGCAGATGTCACACATTTTTAGCTTACTCTAAATTATCTGATGAAGTAGATGATGATGATGAAGATGATGATGTTCTTCTCCTCTTTGGTGTAGATTCTTCAAGCTCTGTCTCAAGCTTAACTATCTTTAACTGATTCTCACTGAGCTGTTTTTGAAGTGCTGCATTTTCCTTCTCAAGTGCCTCAATCTGAATCTGAGCAGCTATAAGCTCATGCTTTACATCATATAACTGCTTGTCTTTAGAATGGAGCTCACCTTCTATAGAATCAGCCTGCTTCTTTGCCTTAAAATAATCATCTGCAATATTTAGTTCAAGTAACACTCTCTGCATATCAACATTGAGACGTTTATATCCTTCAACATTCTTAAAATCACTAATCTTATTATTGATATATGTTGCTACCTTCTGAAGGTAATCCTCACTCTCGTAGCCACTTAATGTATATATTTTACCATTGATAATAACTTCTGTATCATTCTTACTTGACATATATGTATCTCTCCTAACCAAACCTCTATACGATTTTATACATAAGATTATACACCATCTTTGAAAATAAACAACAAAATATTGTAATTATTTTTAAGAAAGGCCCAAATGCTTGTATGCCAACTCTGTTGCCATTCTTCCCCTAGGAGTCCTGTTAATAAATCCGTTCATAATAAGGTATGGTTCATATACATCTTCAATTGTTCCTGTATCTTCTCCAAGAGCAGCTGCCAGCGTGTCAATGCCGACTGGACCACCACCAAACTTTTCTATAAGAGTGAGCAGCACACTTCTATCGCCTTTATCAAGACCATATTTGTCAACCTCAAGAATATCTAAAGCATAATCAGCTACATCTTTTGTTATAGCTCCATCATACTTAACCTGGGCGAAATCTCTGACTCTCTTTAAAAGTCTGTTGGCAAGTCTAGGCGTTCCTCTTGAACGTCTTGCCAATTCTCTTGCGCCTGCTGTATCGATATCCACGCCTAAAACGCCTGCCGAACGGATGATTATTGATTGCAATTCATCTACATCATAAAATTCAAGCTTATGCATAACACCAAATCTATCTCTAAGAGGTGCTGTTAAAAGACCAGCTCTTGTAGTAGCTCCAACCAATGTAAATCTAGGCAAATCAAGGCGTATAGATCTGGCTGTTGTCCCTTTTCCTATCATAATATCTATAGCAAAATCTTCCATAGCTGGATAGAGAACCTCCTCAACCTGACGATTTAGTCTATGTATTTCATCGACAAAAAGCACATCTCCTTCCTGAAGATTATTGAGAACTGCCGCCATATCTCCTGGCTTTTCAATGGCCGGGCCACTTGTCATCTTTATATTAACACCCATCTCCTCTGCGATAATACATGCAAGAGTTGTCTTCCCAAGTCCAGGCGGACCATAAAACAACACATGATCAAGTGATTCTCCTCTAAGCTTTGCAGCCTCTATGTACACTTTGAGATTTTCCTTTGCCTTACGCTGCCCAACGTACTGGTCCAGACATGTCGGACGAAGCTTGTTCTCCATGACAATTTCTTCTTTTTTTAGTTCAGTATTTATAATACGTCTTTCCACTTGAAAGTACTCCATTTCTAATAAATTCCAATAATTCTATATCTTTATATATTCTTTAAAGCAAGCTTAACGATATCCTCTGTCTCCATATCAGCTGAAACATCAAGAGATTTAACTACTTTCAAGGACTCACTCTGAGAATAACCAAGTGCCACTAAAACCTCAACCGCATCTGTCATGTTGCGTGATGGTCCAGCAGTTGTAGCTCTTGTCTCTAAGGTCACATGACCATCTGAAGATAATGCATCCTCTATATTAAGCTTGTCCTTCAATTCAAGTATGACCTTTTGTGCTGTTTTTGCGCCAACACCAGGCGCTTTGCTTATAAGCTTTGCATCTTCAGATGCCACAGCAAATCTAAGGTCGTTAGGCGTCATAATTGTAAGAATAGCCAACGCTCCTTTCGGACCAATGCCATTTACAGTAATAAGTAGCTTGAATACATTCAGTTCATCTTTTGTCAGGAAACCAAAAAGATTCATAGCATCCTCTCTAACACTGAGATATGTATAAAGCTTAACTTCATCGCCAATAACGCAACTATCAAGAACATTGCCTGGCACAAATATATTGTACCCCATAAATCCACAATCTACAAGAACTCTGTCCTCAAATATATCTTCAATTTCACCATTTACAAAGCCTATCATTCTTATACCAAACCTTTCTCATTCTGTATCACTATGCTCTTTGAATTACTTGCTATATTACTTGTATAACACTTCCCAATACTTATCTTTTATTTTTAACTATCTTAGTCATATATTTGAGAATTATTTTTCCAACCATGCCAATGATAATACCTGTTATAACACCTGCAATCATCAAGGCTGGCATATAATAAACAACACTGTATGTTTCAATAACCACGGATGCAACTATCATCTGACCTAAATTATGTGCTACACCGCCTGTCACGCTTATGCCTATAATCGTGAATAAATCTGTCTTCTTTGCCAGTACCATGACTGCAAAGCTTATCAATGCACCTGCCAGACTGAAGGAAATGCTGAACATATTGCCAAATAGTAGTCCAACTACAAGTATACGGACAATATTTACAGCAAAAGCTTCCCTTGCACCATAAAGGCATAAAATTACAACTATGGCGATGTTGGCCAGTCCCAGCTTGACACCCGGTATCCATATACTAAACGGAATGATAGTTTCTATATAGCTTAATATAGCCGCAAATGCTGCCATAACACCAACTATCGCTACAAACTGCGCCTTACTATGTAGCTTACCTACAATCTTTATGTCCTTATTTTGAATATTTTGAGTCATCGTGGCATCACATCCAATCCATCATTCTCAGAGAAATTATCTCTTGAAAGTTCCACGAGCCTGACTACAAGCTTATGTGGAAGACATATAATCGATTGTCCATCTTTTGAGATTTCACCCTGCTTAATGCAAAGTCCATCAGGACAGTTGGCTTCTTTCATGTAAATCTGTCCATTTTCAACAACAATTGTATTACCAATATCTAAGGCGATTTCCTTGTAAAAGTCTTCGTCTGTACTGTAATCATAGGTTTCAATCAGCTCACCATCAATTAAAATCTGCAACTGCATTTTTTCTGCATTATCAGCCTTGAAATATAAGAAAAAGCATGCTACTGCTGCTGTAACACACAGAATACATATTAAAATTATATCATTTCTAATTTTCTTATTATTAGCTTTCATTGTATACTCACCCCAAACGAACTTATGTTCTTATAGTAGCATACTGCTATAGAATTTGCAAGTTTAATTTGTTTTTTAGTTTTAATAAATATAATATTTTTTTGTAAAAGATACCTTTATACTAGTATTATTCACATTTATATGCTATAATTTATCAATATTTTTTGATTAAGGAGAAAGGTACGTATTATGTTCATGGCAAACCATACACAATCGGCTATATCCCGCAAGATTTTCGTTGCATTGGCAATGGTTATACTTTCTTTTTTGATAATATTTATCAGTGAGAAGACCTCTTTTTTTAATTTAGGCTCTTCCACTTACTCCAATAAACCTCTTACAACGGATGGTTTCTTTTTTGATACATATGTGTCTGTGACAATTTATGATTCAAAAGATAATTATTCCCATGATTTAACTACTACTGATGATATTTACTCGTTATTGGAAACATGTATGAATATGTGTAAGGATTATGAAAATATTTTCAGTAGGACTTTGGAGACTTCTGAACTGTATAAAATTAATCATAATAAAGACTTTATAAATGGTGTTGACACGCCTATATCAAACACTCTTGCTGATTGCATAAACAAGACTCTTGAGTACTCAGCGGTATTTGGTGAAAAATATTCTATTATGTCGGGTTCGCTTTGTGATATATGGGATTTTAACAATGCTGTAATTCCTGACGATAAGTCTATAGCATCCAACTGTATTTCCATCGATTCATATGATTTAGCTGTAAAGAATAATAGTCTAAAGCTCAGCTTTAATATTGCTGATTTCCAATTTTCTGCAGAGAAATTTGGATACATAGACATTGATAACAATAAGACAAATATTTCCTTGCCAGATCCTGCGCTTAATCTTGGTGCTTCTGCTAAGGGATATATCGCAGAACAGCTACGGGAATTTTTAATTGATAATGGCATACAGGATGCTATTATAGACCTAGGTGGAAACATAGTTGTCATAGGCAATAAATATGATGACTCTATGTATAAAATTGGCATTAAAAAACCTTTTTCAGAAGAAAACCAATCGTACGCAGTATGTCAGGTTGCTGACATGTCAATTGTCACATCTGGTATCTACGAGCGTTATTTCGAGCAAGATGGTAATATTTATCACCATATAATTGACTGCTCTACCGGTTACCCTGCTGACAACGATATATTATCTGTAACTATTATTACAGATAATTCCCTGATGGCCGATTGCTACAGCACAGGTTGCCTTCTTCTCGGAAAGGATAATGCTATGAATTTAATAAATGATACAGAGGGGGTGGAATGTATAATCATTGACAGCAATTATAATTTGCTTTTGTCAGATGGATTGACTTACAATAATGATTATATTGTGCTAAAATAGCAACATATTACAAACATAATAATAGGAGAGAGAAAATGATTGAAAAACTATTCAGATTGAAAGACAACAATACCAATGTAAAGACTGAGGTTCTTGCTGGTATTACTACATTTATGACCATGGCATATATTCTTGCCGTAAACCCTGACTTGTTATCTGTTTCAGGAATGGACAAGCAGGCTGTGCTTCTTGCAACGGCGTTATCTGCCGCAATTGGTACATTTTTAATGGCGTTCCTGGCAAACTATCCTTTCGCACTTGCTCCTGGTATGGGTCTTAATGCTTATTTCTCATATTCGGTATGTATCGGTTTAGGTGTTGATTGGAGAGTTGCACTTTTTGCTGTTCTTGTAGAAGGTATAATATTCATCGTAATGTCACTTACTAACGTAAGAGAGGCCATTTTTAATTCAATACCCCTTACCTTAAAGCATGCTGTAAGCGCAGGTATCGGTTTATTTATTGCATTCATCGGTTTCCAGAATGCGAAAATTGTTGTAAATGACGATTCAACTTTACTTACATATCAGAGATTCACAGATAATTTCCGTTCGGTTGGTGTTGGTGCTATTCTTGCACTCATTGGCGTACTGGTTATTGGTGTACTTTTAGTAAAGAAGGTTAAGGGTGGCATCCTTTTGGGTATCTTCATAACATGGATACTGGGTATCATTGCAGAGCTTACAAACATATATATTCCTAATCCAGAGGTTGGTATGTATTCGGTTGTTCCAAGCTCTATTATAAGCTTTGATTTTTCACCACTTGGCAAGACAGCTGGACAGGTATTTTCTATTGATTTTTCGCAGATATCAAAGGACATTCTCAGCTTTATAACTGTTGTGTTTGCATTTCTTTTTGTTGATGTTTTCGACACATTGGGAACACTTATAGGTGTTTCTTCAAAGGCAAATATGCTTGATGAAAATGGAAAACTTCCACGTATTAAGGGTGCACTTTTTGCAGATTCATTAGCTACATGTGCAGGTGCTGTTCTTGGTACATCTACTACTACGACTTTTGTCGAGAGTGCCTCAGGTGTTACAGAAGGTGGTAGGACAGGTCTTACAGCTTTAACTACAGGCTTCCTGTTCCTTATCTCAGTTATTTTTGCACCACTTTTCCTCACAATACCATCATTTGCTACAGCTCCAGCACTTATTGTTGTTGGGTTCTATATGATAGGTTCGGTTGCAAAGATTAACTTTGACGATATGGCTGAAGCTATTCCAGCATTCCTTACTATCGCTACTATGCCTTTCGCATATAGCATATCAGAAGGTATTGCAATTGGTGTTATATCTTACACAGTGATTAACCTTATCACAGGTAAAGCTAAGGAAAAGAAGATTAGTGTGCTTATGTATATTTTATCAATTCTGTTTATATGCAAATACATCTTCTTAAAGTAAATTCTTTTTTATGCGCGAAGCAATGAGCCATGCACATATATAAATGAAGCGACCATTGGGAGCTTGCTCCTAAATGGTCGCTTATATTTATATATATATACGGCGACGCCACGACAACGAATAAAATTGCAGTTCAAATGCAATTTTATTCGTTGCGAGTGTCGGCATGGTCATTGCACAATACATATTTAAAATATTTTTCTCTCCCATCTCTTTATGGAACACATTAGTCATAAATATGGGTTATGGTTAGAAGAAATGTTGAGAGTATGCAAAAAACTCTACGAATATGTCACAAAAATACCTATAAAGGGTGCATGCGCCAATGATTAGAGTGTAAAAGCCAGGCGACGAAAATATATACTCTCTTATTGTATAGTTGCCGTTTTCAGTACGCTAAACAAGAAATCATCCTTTTTTTTGTGTACGAATAAATTTCTTAAATAATTCTTTAATATTCAGAGGAAATAATGGATATGCATAATGTTCGTCAGCCACAGTTTTGTTTGTAAACAGCGCAATAACGATGATAATACAACCAGCTATAAATCCTCCTATATCAAATATAGCTGTCAATATGAGCAACACCATTCTAAAAAACTTCAATGCGTATCCAAGCTCAAAACTTCCATGTGTAAAATTTGCAAAGGCTACAAATGCCATATACAGTATAACCTCAGAATTAAACCAACCTGATTCCACCGCTTGTTGGCCAAGCACCAACCCAGCTATAATACTTAACGGAGTATTCAGCATATTAGGAGTATTTACAGCTGCTAGCTTTAATCCATCTATAGCAATCTCTAAGATGAGCAATTGAATTATAATTGGAACATTTATTTTTTCTGTTATCAATATAAATTCCAACCACTCTGGCACGAAATGCGGATTCATAGTTAATAACAGATATATAGGTGTTAAAATCAATGCAAATATAGATATAATCATTCTAGTAAGTCTTAGATAAGTTCCAGTGATAGGTGGAAAATAGAAGTCGTCGGGCTCTTCTATTACATCAAAGAAGTTAGTCGGAAGAATCATCGCTGAAGGTGAATTATCTACCAATATTACTATGTGACCTTCAAGAACTGCTGAAGCTGTGGCATCTGGTCTTTCAGTATATCTGTATTTTGGGAAGGGATTGTACCATTTGCCTTTATATAAGCATTCCGCAAGACTTTCCTGATTCATTGTAAGACTCTCTACTTTTATGTTGTCTATTCGATTTCTTATATCATTTAACAGTTTCTTATTTACTTTATTACTCATAAACACTATTGCCACATCAGTCTTTGATAAAGTCCCTACATTGTGCATCTCAATGGTTAGATATTCACTTCTAATACGTCGTCTTATGAGTGCTGCGTTCATGACTATTGTCTCCACAAATCCATCTCGTGGTCCACGTAAAACCTTGTCTTTATCAGGTTCCTCCACTCCTCTGGCAGGATATGTTCTGCAATCAATAAGGATTGCTTTGGTGTAAGTATCTATGATAAGACATGTATTTCCTGATAATATTCCCATTTTAATCTTCTCTATATCATCAGTCAAATCAACTTCAACATAGGGGACTCTTTGCTTCAAGAACTTATATGCATTCTCAGGAAAACACTTTTCATCTATATCTATAAAGCTTTCCAATATCTTTTGCATGATTTCATCCTTCACAAATCCATCAATAAAATAGATACACGATTTTTTTCCCGCTATATCAAAGGTTTTATAAACCAAGTCAAAGCTTTCTTCAACTCTGAGTAGCTGATTTATCTCTTTTATACTCTTATTAATATTGCTATACATATACACTCCATTCTGGTTTACTCTGATTTATTAGGTAAGAACAACGCAGACAAGTCTGCATCAACTCCATAAATCCCTCATTCATGAATGACTTGGCTGCTTTGCCGAGCCTAGCACGGTCCATTGCTACGTGCTTCGCACTCCCACAATCCTATATAATAAAAAAACAGAGGAACTTTTGTCCTCTGCCTTATTATGGATATAAACTTATTTTTTATGTACATTATATGATATATTAGCTAAAACATAATTTATGCCATAGAAGATAAAATATTGTCCTGCATAAATTGAATTGCATTAACAGGCTTCCCATAGAGATATCCCTGCATTGAATCTGGAACAAGACGTGAGATTTTTTTCCTCTCTATCTCATTCTCAATTCCTTCTATACATACCGATAATTTCATACTATGTGCTATATCTATGATATGATTTATAACACTATAAATGTTTTCATCTGCCATCGCTTTATTGACAAATGAACGGTCAATCTTGATAACATCAACATTGAGATTTTGTAAGTAAGCAAGATTTGAATATCCTGTACCAAAATCGTCCAACGCAAGCTTTATCCCCTCATCACTAAAGGTCTTGATAAGCTTTTTTACTATAGAATCATTCTCAATATATGTGCTCTCTGTAAATTCAAAAGTAAGATACTTTGGATCAATGCCAATCTTATCAATGAGGTTCAATATATCAACAACTATGTTGCTCTTCTTTATCTGAATATAGGAAATATTGATATTCATCTTAAACTCAGGTATATACTTCTGCCACTCTTTACACTGTTTTATGGCTGTGTATGCAACCCATCTTCCCACTGGTATAATAAGACCACTTTCTTCCAATATTGGTATAAACTCTACAGGAGAAAGATTTCCATATTTCTCACAACGCCATCTAAGAAGTGCCTCAGCACCAAGAAGACGGCCAGTTGAAACATCTACTATAGGCTGATAGAATACTTCATATCCCTTGAAATCATTATTGATTGAATTTCTAAGAAGCTCTTGTATATCAAGTATCTTCATATACTCCTGATATTCTTCTTCATCATAGATGCAGACACAGTTTTTGCCCTTTTTCTTTGCTTGATTGATTGAAAACTCCATCTTCATCTTTAATTCATCATATGACATACTATCTGTCACTTCAACTATACCTGCCGATATAGTAAAGAACAATTCATAATTATTTTCTGATATAAGTTCATCTAATTTGATACGAATATCTTTGTAAACATTCTTTACAACCTCCGTATCACCTGCTATACATACAACAAACTCATCACCATACATTCTATAAAACTTTGTCTTTTCATGTATACAACTCTTAATAGCTGTACTAACATATGTTATAGCCTTATCTCCACCATCCATTCCAAATTTTTGGTTAATTTTTTTTAGGTTATCTATTCCGACTATTAAAAAGTTCTCTGAACCATTAGGTTTATTTTCCATCTTCTTTGCGTAATCTATCTTGAGCTGTGTCTCAGCCAAAAAGCCTGTCAAATGATCCGCTTTTCTACGTCTGTCAAGTCGTGAAACTCTTCCAACAAACATCTTCGACTCACTGTCTACAACCTTACCACGACAACTTATCCATGTAACTTTACCTTCGCGATCCATCCATCTATATTCAAGATTATGATAATCCTTCTTGCCATCCATAATTTGATTCAAATCATCTGCCAACATTTCTCTATCATCTGGATGAACAATACTCAACAAAGTTTCTGAAACGTTGTTAAATGATTCTCCTGGCAAATTATATGTATCAAGAGCTCTCTTTGATATAGTATAATGATCATTAAGCATATCATATATAAATATTAAATCATCAGTACACTCCTCAAATACCCCTAGTGTTTTTTGTAGCTGTAGTTTTATATACTTGTTTTCAGTTGCTTCCATAAAGTTCACCTCAATTTTCCAAATTCCTTTGTGCCTTAAATTATGTCTAAATATAATTCCACGCAAAATAACATAAAATTAATATATCATTAATATTAAAAAAAGTCCATGTTTTTCAAGAAAAATCATGGACTTTCAACATTTCTCTTAATTATTTTATATTTTTTTAATAACCTTTGTCGGACACTTCATAGCGCATAGACCACAATTAATACATTTATCGTAATCAATATGTGCCACATTATCTTCTACATGAATTGCATCAAACTTACAGTTTTTTTCACAGAGCTTACAGCCTATACAGCCATTTGTACACGACTGCTTAACCACTATGCCCTTATCCTTTGAGCTACAAGCAACATGAACCTTGCTTTTATACGGAACAAGCTCAATAAGCTTCTTAGGACATTCCTTGACACATTTCCCACATGAAACACATTTTTCTCTGTCAACAACTGCGATTCCGTTTACAACAGAAATGGCACCAAAATCACAGACTCCAACACATGAGCCAAAGCCCATACAGCCATATGAACATTTCTTAGGACCGCCACCAGTTACATAAACAGCCTCTTTACAGCTCATATTTCCTGAATACTGGTATTTAACTGGTGCTGCTTCGCAGTCACCACTACATTTTACATACGCAACATATTTTGTTGTAGACACCTCAGTTCCCATGATTGCTGCAACCTTTTCTGCTACAGCTGCACCGCCTACAGGACATCCATTTGCCGGTGCTTCCCCCTTTGCAATTGCTTCTGCCATGGCGTCACAGCCTGCATAACCACAACCACCACAGTTGCTTCCGGGAAGTACTTCACGAACCAATACTTCCTTTTCGTTTACTTCTACTGCAAAGGCCTTACCTGCAAATCCAAGGAGAACACCTATGATAAGTCCGGTAATTCCGACAACAAGACATGCCACGAGAATACCTGTTACATTCATCCTACTACCTCCTTACAATATGCCTGCAAAACCGCTAAATGCAATAGCCATAAGACCTGCTGTTATAAGCACTATAGGCATTCCCTTGAATGCTGGTGATATCTTATTGTATTCCATTTTCTCACGCAATCCTGCAAGAATAACAATTGCCAATGTAAATCCTATACCTGTTCCTAATGCATTTACAATACTCTCAACAAATCCATACTCCTTCTGAACGTTGATGATAACAACTCCAAGTACCGAACAGTTCGTTGTTATAAGAGGAAGATACACTCCCAATGCCTTATAAAGTGAAGGACTAAACTTCTTGAGAACTATTTCAACTAACTGAACAAGAGCTGCTATAAGCAAAATGAATACAATAGTTTCAAGATACTCAACATTAAACCTAACAAGAACCTGTTCATAAACAACACTGGCAAATGCTGAAGAAATAGTTAATACAAATATTACCGCAAATCCCATACCTGCCGCTGTCTTTGTTTTTTTAGAAACTCCGAGGAAAGGACAAAGACCTAAGAACTGGCTTAATACTACGTTATTGATAAGTGCTGTGGCAACAGCAAGTTTTAATAAATCTTCCATACTTATGCCTCCTCCTTTTCTGTTGCTTCTTTCTTGTCCATTTTTATAAGCTTTTTAGCCTTTTCCTTGTCTTCATTTGCATTTGTTTTTAACATAGCATCATCAGTGCAGGTAGAACCACAGCTTGCGCAATTTCCGTTACAGCTGGCTTCTTCCTTAACCTTTTTGCCACTTCTAAGCTTAATCTTGTTCTGAATAGCTACAAGACAGGCAAGTACAAAGAATGCACCCGGAGCAAGTCCGATTATAGTTATAGGTTCAAGCGCATCTGGCAATATATCTATACCAAATATCTGTCCGGCACCTATGATTTCTCTAACTGCGCCTAATAGACCAAGTCCCACTGTAAAACCAATTCCCATTCCAAGTCCATCAAAGAATGATGACCAGATTGGATTCTTAGATGCATATGATTCTGCACGTCCAAGAATAATACAGTTTACAACGATAAGCGGTATATATATACCAAGTGACTCATTAAGTGAAGGTAAATATGCCTCAAGAAGAAACTGTACCATTGTAACAAAGCTTGCTACAATAACGATAAATGCTGGCATTCTAACCTTTGATGGTATAATATTTCTAAGGAGTGATACAAACACATTGGATAATGCAAGAACCACTGTGGATGTAAGTCCCATGCCAATACCATTCATACATGAAGTAGTTACAGCAAGTGTTGGACACATACCAAGCATCATAACAAGCGTAGGATTCTCCTTGATGATACCATTGAATAATCTTTCCTTTGCTGTTGCAAGCTTTGAAACCTTTACTTCTCCATTACTCATTGATATCACCTCCGTTCAAAATCTGTGTCACTGTGATATATGCTGCGTTAACACCCTTTGTCACAGCTCTTGTTGTCACTGTTGCACCAGATATGGCATCAATTTCGTTGGCAGCGCCTGCGCTATTATCCTTATTAACCACAAAGCTACCACCTGATTTACCAACATACTGATTAAGGAATTCCGCCTCCTTAGCTTTCATACCCAGTCCTGCTGTCTCACTGATTGATAACATAGACACACCCGTAACTGTACCTTCCATATCAAAGCCAACTGTAAACTGAATATCTCCACCGTAGCCTTCCTTAGCTGTAACCGTAACTACATATCCGTATGTATTGGTACCAGATAGGAACTGTGCAACACCATCAACAGTAACTACTGAAGATGAGTAACCAGCTTCACTTAAAGAATCTGATAAACCTGCTATAGCATCAACTGACATTTCTTCAAAGGTAATACTTGACATGTCAACATCTTTGTCTTTAAATTCTTCACATTCTTCAAACACCGCTTTATATGCATTGTTCTGCTTTATCACAGCCTGTTCATCTCTTGCCTCCTTTGTTAGCTCATATACAAATCCAAGGGTTACACCAGCTACTAATGTTATAATGAATAAAATGAGGGCATCTTTAAATAAACTTTTCATCTATTTTCCCTCCTTTTTCTTCTTCATATGTACATAGCCAAAAGGTCTCGGTCTAGTAATCTTCTCAATCTGAGGTACAAGAAGATTACTGAAGATTATGGCAAATGATACACCTTCTGCATTAGCTCCAAAGACTCTGAATATACCTGTGAGTATACCAAGAAGTACACCAAATACAACTCTGCCCCATGGTGTTATAGGAGATGTTACATAGTCAGTTGCCATATAGAACGCACCTAACATAAGTCCACCACCACAGAGGTGTGCCAAAAGATACTCAAAATCAAGCTGCTTTTCACCAAATATAAGTATAAATATTGAGAAAGTTGCCAAGTATGCCAATGGTATTCTAAAATCAATAACCTTCTTAGCCAAAAGGTATACTGCACCAATAAGAAGAGCAATAACGCTCGTCTCACCGATAGTACCACTTATATTACCGATGAACATGTCTCTCAAGCTATCTACCTCTCCTGTAGTCTTTAATATATAGAGAGGTGTTGCACCTGATACACCATCATAAACAAAATTAGTCATATAAGAACTGAATGACAGGAACAGAAAACATCTTGCACCGAGAGCCGGATTCATAAAATTCTGTCCTAAGCCTCCAAATACCTGTTTTACAACGATAATTGCAAACGCCGCACCGATAACTGCCATCCATATCGGAAATGTTGAAGGTAAATTCAGTGCCAATAGCAAACCTGTGACAGCAGCACTCATATCGCTTATAGTTACCTTCTGCTTCATTCCCTTTTGATAAATAAATTCAAATAATACACATGAACCAACTGTCACCAATATAAGTGCTATTGTATATAACGCATTATCACCTGCATTGTAGATACCGAATATTGTAGCAGGTATAAGTGCAATAATCACATCAAGCATAATTGATGATGTTGTGTTTTTGTCACGAACATGAGGGTTCGACGACACCTTTAATAAATCACTCATCTTTTGCTACCTCCTACTTTTTCCTGCTTGCAAGGACATCCTTACGCATAGACTTAATAGACTGTGTAAGATTTCTCTTTGCTGGACATATATACGAACAACAACCACACTCACAGCATTCCATGCCATAATTTGCCACGAAACTCTCTACATCGCCATGTTCTGCATAATCCGCAAGTCTTGATGGCATAACACGACCTGGACAAACCGACAGACATTTACCACAATTAATACATGGAGATGATTCGTATGCTGACACTTCATCTCTTTTAAATACCAGTAGCGCACTTGTACCCTTTGTGACAGGATAATCGGTTGTAAATACAGATATTCCCATCATTGGTCCCCCACTTATAACCTTCTCTGGCTCAGCTTTATAACCGCCTGCTGCATCTATAACCTGTTGCATGTTTGTTCCAATGGGAACAAGGAAATTACCTGGTTCAACAATATCATCACCAGATACAGTCACCACTCTTGAAATAAGTGGCTTATGATTCTTAAGTACATTATGTATTGCAAATATTGTATCAACGTTGCTGACAATACATCCTACATCTGCTGGTAGCATAGAAGAATTTACTGATCTGCCTGTGATAGCATTGATAAGAGCACGCTCACCACCCTGTGGATACTTGGTGTAAACAGCCTTTACATCAATTTTATCTTCTTTTCTAACAAGTTTTTTCAACATTATAACGGCATCAAGCTTGTTATCCTCCACAGCAATAATGCCCTTTGCATTGTCAAAAAGCGAAAGCACCATCTTCAGACCTTGGATAAGAACCTCCGGTTCCTCAATCATTCTTCTGTAGTCTGATGTAAGATACGGTTCACATTCAGCACCATTAACAATTACATATTCAATTTCATCATCATTTTTGGGGCTTAACTTGACGTTGGTTGGGAATCCAGCACCACCCATACCTACGATTCCGGCTTCCTTGATTGCTTCACGTTTCTCTTCCCTGGTCATTTCTTCATATTCTTTTATTTCCAAAAGACACTCTTCATACTGACCATCATTTTCGATAACAACACATTCTACCATATTGCCACCTGCCACAAGATGTGGCTCAATTTTCTTTACTGTACCTGAAACAGACGAATGAACATTGGCTGATATAAAGCCAGCTGCTTCACCTATCTTTTGTCCTACTAGAACTTTGTCACCTACGGCAATACACGCCTTTGCCGGTGCACCGATGTGCTGTGACAATGGAATAATAACATCTCCTTCAGGAAGCAGTTTCTTAATAGCCTTAGCCTTAGATAACTCTTTACCCTCATTTGGGTGAACACCACCCTTAAAAGTCAAAATAGACATATGGGACCTCCTTATTCATGATATATAAATTTTAATATAAATGAACTTTTTTCTCAATAGTAATATTTAAAAAAATTTGAAATCTTTATATTATTTTTAAAACTTTTTTGCTATACTGTTTATATTAAAAAATTGTCTCACAAAATGACATAAAATTAGGATGATAATCATGAAGATAATAACAAAGGACACTGGAATAAGCTACAACCAAATAATGGAAAAATATAAATATATATCTTTAGATAAGGCTTTATTCTTTGATATTGAAACAACCGGATTTTCTGCCAATAAAACTAAACTATACATGATTGGTTGTTTATACACAAACTCAAAAACAGGAACATTCCATGCTACTCAATGGTTTCTGGATAATTACAATGATGAAGCTGCTATGATATGTGCTTTTATGGAGTTTTCAAGGTCGTACTCCACTTTGATTCACTACAATGGTCAAGGGTTTGACATTCCGTATATGGAAGAAAAGTGTAAAAAATATAACATTCTGTTTGATTTTTCTCAATTTGAGCATATTGATTTATATAAGTATGCTTCACCTATAAAAAATATTTTTAAGACAGAAAACTTGAAACAAAAAACCATGGAACAATTTTTTGATTTAAACAGAGAAGACATCTTTTCTGGTGGGGATTTAATTTCTATGTATTTTGAATATATGGACAAGCGTGATCCTAGAGCTATGGCATTTCTTATTTTGCACAATTATGAGGATATTCAAGGAATGGTTACCCTTCTTGATATATTGTCCTATTCAGATATTTTTAAGGAAGAATATGCCTTAAAAACCCTTACCATAGAAGATCATGGAGCACGAGATGAAATGCCTCGCAAGGATGTGATTATAGAATTAATTCTAAACACTCCTGTTCCTAAAAGAGTTTCCTTTGGTACACAGGAATTTTACATGACTGCCTATGACGAAAAATTGAAGCTTAAAATTGAAGTTTATACTGATGAACTTAAGTTCTTTTATCCAAATTATAAGGACTACTACTACCTTCCAGAGGAGGATATGTCTATACATAAAAGTGTAGCCTTTTATGTAGATAAAAACTATCGAGTGAAAGCCAAAGCAGCAAACTGCTATAGTAAGAAAACCGGGCAGTTTTTACCACAGTATAAAGAAATTGTTACTCCATATTTCAAAAAGGAGTATCATGATAAAAAGACATATTTTGAGGTAACCGACGAGTTTTTAGGCGACGGTGAACAAGTTTTGCATTACGTCAAACATGTATTAGATTTTTTAATAAAGATAAAGTAGACAAAAAATACCAGTTTAATATTCCGAAGAATCCATATAATAATCCCGTAACCAAGAGACAGACACGACGGCATAAGCTATCAAGTCAGTTTCGATTACAAATATAAAATGTATCGGAGGATATGAAAATGGGAAGTTCATCAAATAAGACAAACGTTCCTGAGGCTAAGTCAGCCATGAACAGATTCAAGATGGAGGTTGCTACAGAACTTGGAGTACCTTTAACAGATGGTTACAACGGTAACTTAACATCTGCTCAGAATGGTTCTGTAGGCGGTTATATGGTTAAGAAAATGATCGAGGCTCAGGAGAGACAGATGGCTGGTAAGTAAGTACCAGACCCTTGATTGTGATTTAAACATCATAAAAATGAGGCGGTAGCATATGCTACCGCCTTGTTTTTGCGTTTCTCTAAGTAAAATTATTCAGAGACCTTCTTGCCCTTACGTGTTGCTGCAAATATGTCACCTATAATAAGTGTAACAATTCCTAAATCAACAGGAATAAAATTAAAGATAAATAATCCATTTATATCAGACGCTACATCCACTACAAATGCTGCAATAATTAAAATCATTGCAAAGTAACCAAAAAGACATGTTGCGTAAGATACCTTTTCCTTACCTATGAAGCTTCTTATAATAGAAACCAACATATATACATAAAGGAATATGTACTGTAACAATATTATAATTGCGTAATAGTAATCAATACCTGCTTTGGCATTACCAAAAATGTCAAATGCTGCACCAAATGCTGAAACACCAGCAAAAATAACATTAAGTACCAACATTAGCAAGAAGAATACACCTTTTAATATAGAGCCAATCTTCTTTGTTGAGACACTGTAGACAATAAGCACAATGGATGTTGCAAAATAACAAAGATTCATAACACCCATGCCTATTTCACCATCTACAAAGTGACCAATTGATATAGCAATTGATGCAATAGCTGCAATTACTAAAAATATTATAGCTGGAACTGAAGCATTGCTCTTCTTTACCGGCTGTGCAGGTGTATTATAAAACGCCTGTTGAGCAACTGGCTGCTGTGGCTGATACATCTGCTGTGTTGTCTGGAATGCACCATGAGAACTATACTGTCCTTGATTATATGCATCCTGCTGAAATACAGGCTGTTCAGCAACTGGCTGTTCCATAACAACTGGTTCCATAGTTACTGGTTGTTCTGTAACAACTGATTGCTGTACCTCTGGCTTACCAACACTTTCTGCTGTAATCTTACATCCACAATTAACACAAAATACTGCGTCATCTGCAAGTCTTGTTCCACAATTAATACAAAACATTTCTTAAATCTCCTTTATCCTCTTTGTTTAAAATACATTAACATTATATATTACTTGATTTATTTGGTCAATAAATTTATAATCTTTTCCAAATGCATTCCGTGTGATGCTTTTACAAGGATTGTATCATTATTTTCTAATGTATTCTCCAAATTCTCAAGGCACTCTTCTAAAGTACTATAGTGCATGAATGTTCCATTAAATTCTTTTTCTTTTGCGCCAATATCAATATTTTCGCTGATATTTCCCACCGTCACAAGCATATCTACACCTGTTTTTGCCACATACTCACCTATACCTTTATGAAGCTTTGCTTCATCTGCACCCAACTCAAACATATCACCTAAAATAGCCACCTTACGAGTATCGGCATACTTGAGTACATCAATAGAAGCCTTCATCGACACAGGATTTGCATTGTAACAGTCATCTATAATTGTATATCTATTGCTTTTGATAATATTAACTCTTCCACCAACTGGCTTTATCTTTGCAATTCCCCGCTTCATGTGCTCAGTATTGACACCACAGATTTTGCCAACTGCACATGCCACTAAGGCGTTTGATATCATATGCTTGCCAGGTACAGGTATGCTTAACTCTACTTCCTCTCCATGAACAGACGCAACACATACACTGCCTTCTATACCACTTTTTAGAATTCCTTTAATGTGAACTGGTTTCGCACTATCGTCAATACTTACAAATATCGGTGTCTTTCCTCGAACCTCTGTCACAGTAGCCAGCTTATCATCATCTCCATTGAGAATATACTGTGCGTCATCCTTAGCATAATTAAACATATCTGTCTTCTCTTTCAGGACCCCATCTCTGTCTATAAGATGCTCAAGATGACAATAGCCTATATTTGTGATAACACATATATCCGGCTTCGCAATCTCTCCAAGGGGCTTCATATCGCCAAAATGACTAATTCCCATCTCTATTACAGCGATTTCATGCTCATCTCTTATTTTTAAAATTGTAAGCGGCAAACCAATCTCATTATTAAAGTTGCCCTCTGTTTTGAGGACATTATATTTCTCGGAAAGCACTGCCGCTATAAATTCCTTTGTACTTGTTTTACCGACACTTCCTGTAATTCCAATAAGCTTTATATCCAGATTTTGTCTATAAAATGCTGCCATCTTCTTCAAGGCATCTGTGGAAGATTTTACAAGAATATATGGTTTTTGGATATTTTGTGGTTTTTCCTCACACACAACAGCCAATGCACCTTTTTCAAAAACCTGGCTGATAAATGAGTGACCATCGACACGCTCACCTTTTATAGCTATAAATATATAGTCCTCCTCAACCTGTCTGCTATCAATAACAACACCCTTTGCAGTAACATTTCCTATTTTATCTGTTATGTTGTATGCAACTCCATCTACAGCCTTAGCTATAGCTTCCAATGTCATGTTTTTCATACAATTCTCCATTCTGTTACTATAATTTAATAAATATCTGTCATCTATTTGTTTAATGAAATATTTATAAGATGTTCACAAAGTTCAGCATAATCCAGCCCTATAACCTTTGCTTCTTGTGGTAAAAGGCTGGTTGGAGTCATACCTGGCAGTGTATTTGCTTCAAGACAATAGCAATTGCCTTCTTTGTCCATCAATACATCAACGCGGCAATATGTGTCAAGTCCTAATGACTTTGCCGCATCAACTGCCGCTTTTTGCATCCTAACAGCTGATTCCTCATCTACCTCCGCTGGGCAAACATCCTTTGTTGCACCAGGCTTATATTTATTTTCATAATCATAGAATCCCTCATTTGGAATGATTTCTATGATAGGATAAGCCTCATATTCCACAACACCAATAGAAAATTCTCTTCCTGTAATCTTCTCCTCCACAACAAGAACATCTTCATATGCAAACGCTCTTTCAAGTGCATCTTCATATTCCTGACTATTCTCTGCAAAGTACACGCCTATAGATGAACCACCGCAATTTGGCTTAACTACAACAGGGTACTTTAATCCATAGCTTTCAGGCATCTTCTCTGCTGTATCCTTAGATACTTTAAATCCTTTTGCCATAGGAACATTATCAGCTGCAAATATCTTTTTTGTTACAGCCTTGTCCATAGCCATTGCACTGCTAAGTGCATTTGCACCTGTGTATTTAACACCCATAAGTTCAAGAGCAGCCTGAACCTTGCCGTCCTCTCCACATGCTCCATGAAGTCCCATAAATACAATATCACATGCCTTACAAAGCTCTAAAACATTCTCACCAAAGAAATTTCTTCTTTTTTTCTTAATATTATCAAAATCTTTAGAATTCTCTTCTATGTATTTTAACTCTTCATCTACAGAAAACTCTTCATCAAAAATCTTTTCCACGTCTATATCCTTGTGTCCAAGAAAAACATCTATCAATATAGCTTTGTGTCCCTTACTTCTAAGTGCTCTACATACATCTGAACCAGTGACAAGCGAAACGGCTCTCTCAGTACTTGTTCCTCCACATAATACAACAATCTTCATTTTTATTCTCCATTCTATATATCTGTTTAACTCAAATTATATTACTAATGATATTACTAATTATATTCATAACATCCACGATACAGTATACCACATTATACATAGATTTCTACAACATTTCTAAATATTACTGAAATACCTACCACAGAAATAAACATAAAAATGTGGTTACTATAAATTGATTGAATAATGTAGTGTCAAATAATTATCAAGCTTTCTTGTAATCCTGTCTGATTCAGATTTATCTAATGATAATTTGCCACTCTCAATCTCCCCTAGAATATCTGATGTAAGTTTAAGCGTAGCTGAGTCAGCATAGATATCGCCAAGCTTGAAACTCATATCACCACTTTGGCGTATACCAAAAAAATCTCCTGGTCCTCTGAGTTTTAAATCCTGATTTGCTATATAAAAACCGTCATTTGACTTATTTAATATCTCAAGACGCTCCCTTGTATCCTTATTCTTTGCACCAGACACAAATATACAATATGATTGTGCCGCTCCTCTTCCAACACGACCTCTTAGCTGATGAAGTCCTGCCAAACCAAAACGTTCAGCATCTTCTACCATCATTACAGTTGCATTTGGAACATTTACACCTACTTCGATAACTGTTGTTGATACTAAAACATTTATCTCATTTGCAGCAAAACGCTCCATAATATCATTCTTTTGTGCTGGCTTCATCTTACCATGAAGATATTCAATACTAATGTCATCAGGCAACTCCTTCTTTAGCATTTTTGTATAACTAATAACATCACATAAATCACTGCTTCCCTCGCCATCCTCCATACTCTCTACCATAGGGCAGATTACGTAGGCCTGATGACCGCTTCTCACCTGATTTTCTATGAATTTATATGCTTTTGGTCTGTATCCTCTGTCGACCACACAGTTCTTGATAGGTAATCTTTCTGCAGGCAAAATGTCAATTACAGAAATGTCCAAATCACCATATAAAATAATAGCCAATGTCCTTGGAATTGGTGTTGCACTCATAACTAAGATATGAGGTTCCTTTCCTTTTCCAGATAGCTTTTCTCTCTGCTTTACACCAAATCTATGCTGCTCATCAGTTACTACCAGTGCAAGATTCTTATACACAACTTTTTCCTGTATAAGTGCATGTGTACCAATAACTATATCGAACTCACCGCTCTCTATCTGTGCATAGATTTTCCTCTTATTGGCAACCGTAACCGAGCCCGTAAGTAATACTGGACGAACATTTAATCCATATTTTTCTTTCATTTCAAGAAGATTTTCATAATGCTGTTTTGCAAGAACCTCTGTAGGAACCATAAGTGCTCCTTGATATCCTGATGCCACTAGATCTGCCAGTGCCATAAATGCAACTATGGTTTTACCGCATCCAACATCCCCCTGAACAAGTCTATTCATCATTTTTCCAGACTTCATATCCTGTCTGATTTCAAGAATGACCTTTTGCTGTGCTTCAGTCAACCTATAAGGCAGCTTCTCAACTAACAGATCTGACTGGCTGTAATCAGTAATTATATAATCACTATGAACAACCTCTGTATTATCTTTAAAGCTCCTAAGCGCCAATAAAAATATAAAGAATTCATCAAATATAAGACGTTTCCTAGCAGCTATAACCTTCTCCTTATCAGTTGGAAAATGAACTGTTTTTACAGCTTCAAGGAATTCCATAAGCCCAGCCCGTTCCCTGATAGCATCAGGCAGATAATCTCCACTGGCTGATTCATTCTCTTCTAACATTTCAAGCGCCTGTTTCACCGTCTTGGTCACAAGATTGTTTGACAATCCCTTGGTCAATGGATAAACTGGCTGCAACACGCCCAGCTTCCTTTCATATTCATCTACAGTAAACACAACTGGTTGTTCTATAGTTGCATTTCTCATATTCTTATCCCATTTTATCATGCCTCGAAATACCATTCTGCTTCCAACTTTAAGTGTACTCCTAAGATAAGGCATATTAAACCATGAACATTTAATCTTTGCACCCTTACGATCTTTTATAAATACCGATAAAATCTGCAAATTTCTGGCTCGCACAAGAGATGGTTCAGACATAATTACACCCTCAATTGCTGGTATACCCACTGTGGAATCTATTTCATCAAGACATAATGGTCTTGTATATTCATCATAGGTTCTAGGATAATATTCCAATAATTCATCTGTCGTAGTGACACCTAGCTTATTGAATAATTTTTCAGTTTTTTCACCAATACCTTTAATTTCCCTTATATTCATATAAATCTCCAACAATCAATATAGTCTTCGTACACAATGTACGAAGACTATTATTAAATCATTATTCGATAGAAACAAGATAGTAGTAAATTGGCTGGCCACCATAATTTACTTCCACATCTACATCTGGATACAACTCTTCAATCTCTGCAACAACGGCCTCTGCATCCTCTTCTGTCACATCTGCACCATAATATACGCTTACAAGTTCAGACATGTCATCAATCAGTTCTTTAACCATCTCAACAGTTGTGGCCTTGATATCCTGACCAACTGCCACTATACCTTTGTCGCCAATACCCATTATATCATTTTCCTTGATAACTTTACCATCAAGCTCTGTATCTCTGACAGCATATGTGACCTGACCTGTCTTTACTCTTTCGATTTCTTCAGTCATTCGCTCAATATTATCCTCTACAGAATTATCTGGAATAAAGTTAATAAGAGCTGTAATACCCTGTGGAACTGTTTTTGTTGGAATAACAACAACTTTCTTGTCTTTTACAAGGCTTTCAGCCTGATTAGCTGCAAGGATAATATTCTTATTATTAGGTAGAACATAGACTACATCAGCATTCACTTTGTCAATAGCAGTTAAGATGTCCTCTGTACTTGGATTCATGGTCTGACCACCTTCAATAATATAGTCAACACCGAGACCCTTGAATATTTCATTTACACCTTCACCTACTGAAACTGAAATAAAACCTACTTCTTTATGTTCCATCGGTAATTCCTGCTGTACAACCTCTTCTTTCTGCTGGGCAGCTATTTTCTCTGCATCCTTAATAAGCTTCTCCTGATGTTCCTCTCTCATATTGTCGATTTTCATCTTTGTAAGTGAACCATATGTCAAAGCTTTCTGGATAGCAAGACCAGGATCATTTGTATGAACGTGAATCTTTACTATATCATCATCAGCCACACATACAATAGAATCACCAATAGACTCAAGATATGCCTTAAATTGTCTCTCATCATTATCATCAAACTTCTTCTCAAGCATAATGATAAATTCTGTACAGTAACCAAACTTAATATCTATATTGTCATCTGACATAACAGCGTTGACCGATGCACCCTTTGCGCCCTCAATAGTAACATCAATCTCTTTACCAAGGAAACAATCATATGCGCCCTTGAGAACCTGCATAAGTCCCTGTCCACCAGAATCTACAACGCCTGCCTGCTTAAGAACCGGAAGCATCTCTGGGGTCTGGCTCAACACATAATCACCATGCTCGATTACAGCTTTAAAAATCTCTTCAAGATCCTCTGTCTTAGCTGACATCTCCACTGCTTTCTCAGCCACACCCTTAGCAACTGTAAGAATTGTACCCTCTTTCGGCTTCATAACTGCTTTATAGGCAGTTTCTACCGCTCTCTCAAATGATCTTGCGACTACTTTCGCATCTATTATGCTTGCCTCTTTTATCTCCTTTGTAAAGCCTCTAAAAAGCTGAGAGAGAATAACTCCCGAATTTCCTCTTGCTCCTCTTAAGGAACCAGACGAAATAGCTTTTGAAATATTAACAAAATCAGGCTCTTCAATACCACTCACTTCTTTTGCAGCTGACATAATTGTAAGTGTCATATTTGTACCTGTATCACCATCTGGAACAGGAAAAACATTTAATTCATTTATCCATTCTTTTTTTGCTTCAAGGTTCTTGGCACTAGCTAAAAACATCTTCTGCAACAATTTTGCGTCTATAGTAGAAATAGCCACGATATTTTCCTCCTTAATAAGTTCAAATCAACAAATTTATATTATAAATAATATGTCAAAAAACAAGTACTATAATTAATCGATAATTCTTACGCCTTCAACAAAAATGTTAATCTTTGCAACCTTAAGACCTGTAAACGCCTCTACCTTATATTTTACATTCTCAACCAAGTTGTCTGTTACAGATGAAATATTAACACCATATGACACAATAACATGGAAATCAATTGTAATATTGTTTATCTCATCAATCTCAACATCTATACCCTTTGTGATACTATCCTTTTTTAAAAGTTTCACAAGACCATCTGTCATGCTTACGGCAGCCATACCAACAATACCAAAACATTCAACGGCAGTTGTTCCTGCATACTTTGCAATAACATTTTCGTCAATTAATATCTCACCTAAGCTGTTTGTAATTCTTCCTTTCATATAGCATCCTCCAATAATATAACAATTTTAGTTAGTATACCATATTATTATTAAAAAGAAAACTAAAAAAAGCTGAATTGTAAAACTAAATTCCGTATGAAAGATTAAATTCCACCATAGAGTGAAAAATGTAAATTATTTAAAAGTTTTTTATTACAAAATCCATAAGTGGTGGTAGAATAATACTATATTTTTCTTCCGAAATCATATTT
>JAFQVJ010000067.1 GCA_017408025.1 Lachnospiraceae bacterium | reverse complement strand
GTTTTACTTTGGTGATTTCGTGTAATTCATCAACAGTAGCACCTTTTCTTAATGCTTCGTACATGATGAAGTGACGTTCACTGGATGCACTGCCTAACATTTTGCATAACTGTTCTTTGGTAAGAGTGTCAAAATCTTTGGCATGTCCAAGTCCGTGACGACCGATTTCCAAACTTCGGATAGCTTTCTGGAAAGCCTCTTTGTAGGTTTTACCGATACTCATAACTTCACCTACGGCACGCATCTGAGTACCTAATTTATCTTCTACACCTTTGAATTTTTCGAATGCCCAACGTGCGAATTTGATTACAACGTAATCTCCGTCGGGAACATATTTATCTAATGTGCCATATTTTCCACAAGGGATATCCTTAAGTGTTAATCCTGCTGCCAGCATTGCAGATACAAGTGCAATAGGGAAACCTGTTGCCTTGGAAGCAAGTGCTGAAGAACGTGATGTTCTAGGGTTAATCTCGATAACTGCGATACGGTCTGAAACAGGATCATGTGCGAACTGTACGTTAGTTCCACCGATAACCTCGATTGCTTCAACAATCTTGTATGCCTGCTCCTGTAATCTCTTCTGTGTAGCCTCTGAAATGGTAAGCATAGGTGCTGAACAGAAGGAGTCACCTGTATGTACACCGATAGGGTCGATATTTTCAATAAAACATACTGTAATCATGTTGTTCTTAGCATCACGAACAACCTCAAGTTCAAGCTCTTCCCATCCAAGGATAGACTCCTCTACAAGAACCTGACCAACAAGTGATGCCTGTAACCCTCTGGCACATACAGTCTTAAGCTCATCAATATTGTAAACAAGGCCACCGCCTGCTCCACCCATAGTGTAAGCTGGACGAAGAACTACCGGATAACCAAGCTTGTCAGCTATAGCCACTGCTTCATCTACAGAGTATGCAACTTCACTTCTTGCCATCTCTATACCAAGCTTATCCATTGCCTTCTTGAACTCAATACGGTCTTCACCACGCTCGATAGCATCTACCTGAACACCGATAACCTTGACATTGTACTTATCTAATATACCTGCCTGATTTAACTCAGAACAAAGGTTAAGTCCTGACTGTCCACCAAGGTTTGGAAGAAGAGCATCTGGTCTCTCTTTTGCAATGATCTGCTCTAAACGTTCCACGTTAAGAGGCTCGATATATGTTATGTCTGCTGTCTCAGGATCTGTCATGATTGTAGCAGGGTTTGAATTAACCAAGACAATCTCATAACCAAGATTCTTTAATGCCTTACATGCCTGAGTTCCTGAATAGTCGAACTCACATGCCTGTCCGATGATAATTGGGCCTGAACCGATTATCATAATTTTGTGTACATCATTTCTTTTCATCGCTTCGTCCTACTTTCCCTATATTGGCATTTCTACCTCATTGTAATATAACATAAATTTATGTGCTTGTGAAGAGAAACTATAATCTAAGATGTTAATTTTCATTTAAACAATCTGTGAATTTTCTGACAATTGCTTTCCTGAAACAGTCAAATACATTCCATTGTCCGACACTAGCCCATATTGTACCTGATATACCGCACATTATATTTATATTTTCATTCATGAGGGACTTATCCATTTTTTGATTATATATCATTAACATATCTCTGCTGAATCAAGTATGACGGTAAACGGTCCGTCATTCAGAAGCTCAACCTTCATATCTGCACCAAATATGCCTACCTGCACATTTTCAACGCTCTTTTTGCACTCAGCAATTATGTATTCATATATTTCTTCTGCCATAGCAGGGTTGCCTGCTCTTGTAAAAGATGGTCTATTGCCCTTCTTGCAGTCTGCGTAGAGTGTGAACTGTGAAACAAGAAGAAGACCTCCCCCCACATCTGCTAGTGCCAGATTGGTCTTGCCCTTTTCATCCTCGAATATCCTCATACCCACAAGCTTCGTTATCATCTTGTCAGCTATTTCCTTCGTGTCAGCCTCCTCTACACCTATAAGTACCAGAAATCCTTTGTCTATAGCTCCAGCTATATTACCATCAACAGTTACACTTGCATGCGTAACACGCTGTATTACAAATCTCATGTCTTTCTCCTTTTCGCTTCTATATTTACATTAAGTAGTCTACTATAATATTATGCAGGTGTCAAAATCACAAATCCTTTCTGTTTGGAACAAAGTGGGCAAGTCCACTTCAACTCCCTAAATCCCTCATTCATGAGGGACTTGCTCCACTTTGAGAGCCGAGCACGGTCAGCTTCAGCTGACATTTTCTTTTCGTGCGAGTGCTCATCTTATTTTTGTTGTATAGGAAAGTTTCGAGAACTTTCCTATACAATAAAAAAGCTCATAGATATCAAATTGATTTTGACACCTGCATTATATTATTTTATTATAATAATAGAGAAAATTTTAAACAAAAGACAATGAAATATCCGAGGTACATAGTATGAACGTAGACATTGAATTTTTCAGTGATGATGCACTTGAAAACATCGCAACCTGCCTTGATTATAGCATAGATAAGGTCATATTCGTGGGCTATCACGAACCGATGAACACAGCAATAAAACGTAACTTTGCGGGACTCCTTAAGAATATTTTACATATGGAGCACGTAGAGTTTGTAGAAGTGAGCCAGTACGACCTTGATGATGCAGTGGAAAAATTAGAGGAAATCATTACTCGTGAAAAAAGCGCTAAAAACAAATGTTATTTTGACCTGACTGGTGGTGATGACTTGATACTGGTAGCTGCCGGTATTGTTGCAGCAAAGCATGGCATCACCATGCACCAACTAGATATGTATAGTGGCGAATTACGTGAATATACTTTAAAAAAGAAATTGGACAGTATTTCTTCTATTAAAAAGGAGAAGATAAGACTGACATTATCACAATACATGAAATTCCGTGGTACCTGTATCAACACAAGAATGCACAAGGTCTTTAAATCGCATTTTAATAATGTAGAATTTGTAACCGACATTAAAAATCTCTGGAAAATATGTAGAAGGTACGGCAAGCAGTGGAATGTATACGGAAAATTCTTCAGAAATAACGCTGATACTCCTATAGAAGCTGTTGTATCAAGCCCCTACACTCACACAGATAAAGTGTCGGACGTATATAAACTGTTAAAGGAGCTTGAGGCTATAGGTGCCATAAGTAAGCTAACCAAGAATAAGCACTGCTTTAGATTCAAATATAAAAATCAGGACATCAAGGATTGTCTTTGCGACTCTGGAAGTATATTGGAGCTGTATTCATTTCTGATAGCTTCAGAGTGTAACTACTTTGATTGCTGCGATATAGGTGTACACCTGGACTGGGACGGCATCATAAACGGATGGTTGCCAGATGTGACTAATGAGGTAGATGTGCTGCTATTGAAGGATAACATTCCTACATTTATTTCATGCAAAAATGGTCGTGTTGACAAGGACGCCCTCTATGAATTGGACACTGTGGCCAACAAATTTGGTGGTAAATACTCAAAGCGTGTTATTCTCTCCCCTCAGTCTAACGACGAGACATTAAACGAAAGGGCCCGCGAAATGGGCATAATCATCATTGATGATGAGATATTTGACTGGAGCGAAAGTGAATTTAAGCAATTTTTCTTAGAACTATATGAAACAGAAGTTTAGGCATACTGTGAATACGACTTTTTTCTTTGCTTTTTTCACATAATATGTTATAATCGCCACGTTGCGTCAATTATGATGATATATTGCCAAGATTCTTCTAGAATTTTGGTCACTAGATTGGAGTATAAATATGGTAGATTTTATTGCAGGTCTGTATGACCCAAGCATGGTGATATATTCGCTCCTTGCAGCGTTTATTTCCCTCTGTGTTATATTAGACACCCCATATTCTATATTGGGATTTTTTGTTACCAGAAAGTTTAAGCCAGCGAAAAACCTTCATAAATATGCTGTGCTTATACCTGCCAGAAATGAGGAAGCCGTTATCGGAAACCTTATCGACAGCATTCACAAGCAGGACTATCCAAGCGACCTTATAACCATATTCGTAGTCGCAGACAACTGTACTGACAATACCGCCAGGGTTGCCAGAGAAAAGGGCGCTATATGCTATGAAAGATTTAACGATGCGGAGAGAACAAAAGGTTTTGCTTTAAAATTCCTTTTTGAAAATATAGAAAAGGATTACGGGACTCAGTCATTTGAAGGCTATTTTATCTTCGACTCAGATAACCTCTTAAAAGAGGATTACATATCAAGAATGAATGATTCATTCGATGCTGGTGAAAAAATCATAACTTCTTACCGTAATACAAAGAACTTTACAGAAAGCTGGATAGCTTCCACATACGGTCTCCACTGGATTCGTTCTATCAGAACCCGCCACCGCGTAAGATCATTTTTCCATCTGGCGACAAATATTCAGGGAACTGGTTTCTTATTCGCCAGCGAAATCGTAAAGGACGGATGGAAATACACATCTCTTACAGAAGATAGAGCCCTCACCGCCGACTGCGTAGTTCAAGGCTACGAGATATCATATAACAATGATGCAGAGTTCTACGATGAACAGCCTGTAAGCTTAAAGGTTGCACTTCGCCAGCGTCTCCGCTGGTCGAAAGGTCATCTTATGGCATTTCAGGAAAGTGGTTGGGGACTTTTTAAAAATATATTTATCGACAGAACTACAAAATGGAAGGAAGGCGACACATGGTACCGCTTCCTCGGTCGTTCACTAAGACATAGATTTATGTCCTTTGATACATTTGCACAGCTCCTTCCAAAGAGTCTGATAAATGTTGTTAAATGGATTATTTGCAAGCTTATCCTTTATCCATTTGTTTGTTATCAGCTGGGTATGGGAACTGTAAAGCTGTTCTACAACTCAACTTATGTTGGAAAATTTTTGACAAACGTATTTGGTGATTTTGTATTTGATTTGGGACCAGGACTTAAAACATATTTCCTATGTATAGGCCTGGTAATCTGGTTCAATCTTTGGAGAAGAATATGCAACTACATCATCGCAACTCTTGGTGCTGTATACCTCTTCATCGTTGAGCATAAGCGAATCATGAAGATAAGCATTTGGAAAAAAATTCTCTACTGCCTCACATGGCCAACCTTCGATATCATTGGACGATACACACAATATCTTGCAATATTTATGAAGGTTACATGGAAGCCTATCCCACATCAAAGTAAGGTTACTATCGATGATATAAAGACTGGTATGAATGCTAAGCAGAATAACAGATAATCTTATTTTTATTGTATAGGAAAGTTTCAAGAACTTTCCTATACAAATATAAAAGGAATGTCTGAATGGACATTCCTTTTACTTTACTCTTGATTTCTCAATTTAAAATAATTATATCTAAGGGTCAAATCGTTCTTTCTTATAATTGCTCCAATTTTTTCATTCATCATCTCCAGATATTCCTGATCTGCTGTTTTTCCATTGGTTATCTCACCATTTAGTACATAAACATTTCCATCATACCAAGAGTAATCTGAAAAGAATGCATAACCCTTGTAGCCATCAGCCAAAGCATCATTGCCAATGTAGTTATTGCTGTTGTAGTCTATACCAAAAAGATTCAACACTGTAGGCAGAATATCTGTCTGCATGGTGACAACATTCTTTTCTTCCGGCTCAATATCACTGCTCCATATAAAGAATGGTGTATGGTTTATAAGATTATTATCTGTCTCCTTGTACTGTTCAAGAATAGATTTATCCTCAACTGTGTATAGATAATGGTCCGCATACGCTACTATTACCGTGTCCTCATAGAGTCCATTTTCCTTCAACGCATCAATGAGCAGACCAACCATGTAATCTGTCTCGCCAGCCATCAGCTTAGCACATTCTTCCTCCGTGAGCTCCGGAATCTCACCCTCACCGTAATACATTTCAGCCAGAAGCTTTCCCACTTCTTTCCCAGTAGTAAACGGCGTATGTGGTGAGTAAGTTATAATATAGTTTACAAACTTTCCATCCTGCTTAAACATTTCATTATAGAAAGTGGTATTAAGTATCAGCTCTCTATCTAACTTATGCTGATTATCCTTATAATTCTTTACATCAACCAGTCCAAAATAATTGTCATAGCCCCAGCTATTGTAGTTGACTCCTCGCGAATAAAACTCTCCAGAATTCATGTGGAATGCATTGACTGTATAACCTAGCTTCTTAAAAAGTCTCGCCATTGAGTTATCAAATGTATTGCTGTGGAAGGAGTAAACATTTTCTATATATGATATTGGAGTTATAAATCCTGTATTGACAGCAAATTCCGAATTAAATGTGGAACCGCCACCTGTGTACATAGAATAATGATTCTTAAAGTTAATGGACTCCTGCATCAATGCGTATAGATTTGGCGTTGTCTCCTCGGTCAGAAGCCAATCATCCATACCCTCTAACTGAAGAAATATAATATTCTTTCCTTCAAAGATTCCTGTATAGAAGTTCTCTGCCTTGTCATCAGGCTGTGAGTATATCTCATCAAGAAATTCCTTATCTTCTGCACTTATGACCTCTTCTGGCTTTAAGAATGTCACATAGAAGTTCCTAAGGGTATATTCATATAAGCCTGTAACCTTCATACATTTATTGATATCACTAAAATCATCATATATATTTCTAGGATTCTTAAATGTGTTCCACTTAAGCTCAGAATTAGCTGGACCAAGTGCTAAAACTGCTACAACATGAATAATAATAAATGCTATAATCGTTTTGAAAAGTCGCTTTGATTCAAACTTATCTGGAACGTGAATCTTTCTGAATACAAATACTGCCGTCACCAATACTAACAGCAATAGCAGGTACATCCACGGCTTTGCACCAAGGATAGCGTCCATAATATATGCGCTTCCCTCTCCTGACATTTCAAGTAATGTAAAACTAAAACAAAATTCTGTCAGTGAAAAGTATATTGTATTGACAAGAAACATGGCGTAGCTTATAGCAAATATAACCCAATAAGCAGCCTTGCCCCATCTTCCCTTCAAGGAATGGATAATTCCTACAAACAATACTATCCAAGACAAAGTAAAAATATTTGGAATAGGATAATATGCTGGAAAGAAATCTATATCACATATAAATACTCGCAAAAAAAAGTCCATCATTACAAATGGAATTGCAATATACAATACATGTCTATGTTCCCATGTCTTTGTTCGCGTATATAGCAGTACGTTCTTAATCTTATCTTTCATTTCGTATCTCCTGTTTGCGCCTATAATGCAACAATCTATAATTTTATACCAAGTTATTAGAAAAAGCAATGAGTTTTATTTAACAATTATTTTTCACAAATTACTTTCGCAATTACATTGTGATTTACAGGATTTCTTTCATTATATGCAAACCTTACATATATAAGAGTGTCCATATCATGAGCCTCTATTTCAAGTACATCCCTAACATATGGCATGATGCTGGCTGTAAATATCTCTATGTGATCACTCTTGCTTATATTTAAGCTTCTTGCCATAGCCTTTATATCATTTCGATATGGTTCTAAATCTTTAGAAAATGCTGGTCTGCTCTTAATATTTTCTCTCAAATAAATGTCAAGTGTCATAAGCTCCGACAACACCTTCACATCTATGTCATTACAATTTTTTACAATATTATATTGATGAGCAAATTTTAACAGTATATTATATCTCTCTATTCTTGAATGCTTTTCACCATTCTCATGCTCCTTGGCATAAAATTTTCCAAGCTTATCATAAAAATCATATGGACTATGAAAAAAACGCTCAAGGTATGCCACTGCATGGACAAACTGCCCACTTCCATAATAAATCTCTAAAACATTCTCAACCTTTTTCAAGTTCAAAATATCATCATAGGTCAACCAATTGGTATACAAAACTTCATATGGCGGAAAGGATTTATATGCAATGCCATACTCCTTCGCATCATCATACATATATGAGCCATACAAAACCTTAAGAAAGCCAAGCTGTAACTCGTCTGGCTTCATATTGTAAACATCATTAAAGGACTTCTTAAAGGATTCCATGCCCTCGTAGGGAAGACCTGCTATAAGGTCAAGATGAAGATGAATATTCTTGTTTTCTCTAAGGCTGCTCACAACGTTTTTCAGCTTATATATATTCATTTTTCTTCTTATCGCCTTCAATGTATCTTCATTTGTAGATTGGACGCCTATTTCCAGCTGCACCAGACCAGGGCGCATAGCTTTTAGAACCTCTATGTGTTCATCGGTAATCAAATCTGATGATACCTCAAAATGAAAATTTGTTACACAATTGTCATTGTCAGCTATAAACCTCCATATTCTGGCACTTCGCTCTCTGTCGCAATTGAAGGTTCTATCTATAAACTTAACCTGAGCCACCCTTTTCTCAAGGAAAATTCGCAGCTCATTTTCCACCATATCTATATCCCTAAAACGAAGCTTTTTATCTATGCATGACAGGCAATAGCTACAAGAATAAGGACATCCTCGACTACTTTCATAGTAAATTATACGATTCTCAAACCTCTTTAAATCTGTGTAAGGAAATGGAAGCTCTGACATATCAACAGCCTCACGTGCAATCATCTGACGCTTATCCTTCGTGACTATTCCGGCAATATTCCCAAGCTCATGTTTGACCTTATCCCATGATGGCTCTGTCTGATACAGCATGCACACCTCTTTAAAGGTCTCTTCTCCCTCTCCTACAATAATGCCCTCTATATAATCATATTTATCAAGATAATAGTCCGTGTTGTAGGATACCTCTGGTCCACCAAGCCATATTTTACAGTTCGGCAGCAGCTTATGTATCTCTTCTAAAATCTTACACACATACTCAATGTTCCATATATAGCAGGATATTGCCAGCATGTCTGGTCGTTTTACGTATATGCTGTCTATTATATCCTCCACCTGATTGTTTATTGTATATTCTGCTATATGGATATTATGCACATATCTGTCTGCATATGCCTTCAAGCTGTACACCGCCAGATTGGAGTGGATGTATTTGGCATTTATTGCCACCAATAGTATTTTTTTCATATTCCTAAATCTCCTCATAAACCACCATAATCAATGTCATCCTTATGGAAATATTGTGTAGGATTGTGGGAGTGCGAAGCACGCAGCAATCCGTGGAATCCAGATTAGGCTGTCAAAAGGAGATACCCATATACATGACATCTCCTTTACTTAATAATTACTGTATATATTTCTGCATTTTCTCAAAGTAGTCATCATATATAATTCTACCAGATGCCGCCCAAATATTTTTTACAAGAGAGCTAACTGATGAAACATATTCATCCGTCACTTCCACGTCAGTGGTAGCCTTTATATTGCCTGTTGTTGCATTGTAGATGCAATAATCTGTGGCAAAGCCCATATCACTAAATATTACAAGGCCAGGTGTATCCGACAATATATCCTTTCCTGAATATAGTCTGGAATCATACTCAACGCCAAAGAGATTGCAAAGTGTTGGAATAAGATCTATGCTTGAGCAGACCTTATCAACATGAATCGGCTCCTTCATAGAACCACTCCATATAATAAGATTATTCTCATACAAGCCATACCATTCCTTGTTCTCCTCACCAATCTTAGCTGTCAATTCTTCCTCAAGAGCGTATGGATAGTGGTCACAGGCCATAGCTATAACTGTCTTGTCTGCAATTCCTCTTGCCTCCAGCTCTGATATAAGATATTCTAACGCCCTATCAAGCTCTATATTACATGCAACGTATGCCTTCATAGACTCTGTATCATCCATATCTGCCACTAACTCTTTGTTCTTACCAGCCATAGAATTGCCTGTAAATGAGTAATTCATATGTCCACTAACTGTCATATAATATGCATGGAAATGTTCATCATCAATGTAATCTCCTATAGACTTCTGCATCATTTCCAGGTCTGACTCCGGCCATGTCTTCTTTACATCAAGTCCATTGCCAAGTCCCTTGTATGTATATCCCATGTTTGGATGTGTTTCATCTCTATTGTAGTAAGAATATGTGTGATTGTGGTAGGCAAATGTTGAATAACCTAAGCCTCCCAGTATCTTACCCATGCACATGCCCATATTTTTATTTCCATTGCTAACTGTACATTCGAAGCACATATCGCCAAGACCATTTGGCAGCAGTCCCGTACATACCATATACTCTCCCTGAGTTGTGTTGTTGAACGCTGGGACGTAATAGTTTTCAAACACAAAGCCTTCATTTACCAGCTTGTAAAGAGTTGGTGTATACTTCTCACTAACCGCCCATGGCGAGAAGGATTCTCCAGTTAAAAGTATAAGATTGTAGCCCTCAAACATACCTGTATATTCATTTTTCATAGTTGGTTCACTTGCTGCATAGAACTCATTAAGCCATTTTATATACTTGCCATCCGCCTCTGCTGTGAATGCCTCAAAATCTATATTGAGAACATTTGGTTCATACACGATAGGTACTTCAGTTGTGGGCTCCTCTGTGGTTTGTTCACCTCTTGTTGCCTCACTGCTTTCAGTACTATTTTCTGTAACATTCTCCACACCCGGCAACGTAGGTACCTCTTGAACACCTTCTATCTCACCAACAGATTCTGACGCTCCGAAAAGCATCTCTTTTATATCTATCTTTGTGGAAGTAATAACACCTAACTTGTCAAAACTTATATCTCTAACAAAATGATCAAAATATAAAACCTTGGCTGTATAACCATCCTCTCCACTAAATGCCACTACAACAAGACTAAACACATGTATAGTTATAATTGTCAAGCCTGTCAGCAGATTTATCTTCATCTCTTCCTTCTTAAAAAGACCAACCTTAATATCTAAAACAATTGTAGCTGGGATAGGAAGTATACACATGATAATACCCAGAAGATTATCTAGTATGCCAGTCATCGTTTCTCCTGCAAACTCCGTCAACGCATTTGCTCCACCCGCACCGCCAAATACAAGCGCAAAGGTAAATGATGTCTTAAACACATTGATATATACTAAATGAACGCAAAACAGTACGCACACCAAAGAAACTATTGTGTATCCAATTATTCTGTTAATCTTTTTCTTCTCAGCAAAGGACGTAACTAACGCCACTATTCCACCAAGGGTAATTGCAGACAATATTGGATAAATAATATTACCAGAAAAAGTTTTTCCTCCAAAAATCTTAAACATAATTTCCAGATATATAAATATCACTGGAAAATAAATGTATTTCAAATATTTTAAAATCTTCTCCATGATTCCACCTTCTTTTGTAAAAATAGGTCTATCTATTATATTAAAATAGTGTGCTTTTGGTTCTAGCACTCACACGACCTGTTTTATTTTAGCACTATAAGAATTAAAAAACTACTATAATATGACATTTTTTCTTAATATTTTTTATTTACAGCTTGGCTTTATTTCACATGATCTGATATACTTCCTACGCAAAAAAAATATAAATAAATGCATAACGACACAAGTAGTGCTTGGCACGTAAATCTGATCACGGTACAATGTATAATCATTATATGTAAGATCATTTTTCGTATACCATGAATTACTTGTTTTTTTATGTTCAAAAAAGGAGACATTTTATGCCAAAAAATCAATTTCAGAGATGCATTTTTGCACTTCTCACTGTAATCGTAACTGTACACGCTTATGTATTCTTCAGCCTTTATGTTGTGAATGGCAATTTCTTCTCATCTATACCTGGTGCTACTGGCGTTTTAGACGGTATAAACAAGAATGGTGGTGTCATGATGTTTGGAGAAACTTTCCCTATATGGGCTGTAGTTCTTATTGAATTTGCACTTGCATACACATTGGAACTCGTATACGGAAGCCCACTTTCATTCAAGCTGGCAAGCAAAGTTTTCAATCCAAAAACAACTCATCCTGTTTTATTTGAGACAGCTATCATATGTGCAACTGTAGGTCTTATGTGCCCTGCAATGAGTTTCCTTGCAGCTATCATTTACTATCCATACTATGCTGGATTTGATGTGTTTACATTCCTTGCAAATTGGTTAAAGCTTGTATGCTACAACTTCCCATTTGCATTCTTTACACAGCTGTTCTTTATACAGCCACTTATCAGCACAGTATTCAAATTCTTATTCTGCCGAAATAACACAGAGGCAGTAACCAAAGATTCCATAGTAGCTTAGCATTTATAGTTTCTATGTAATAAATGGCTGTTGCACAATTATAATATAATTGTGCAACAGCCACTTTTTATTCATTCTTTTTTACATATTTGCCACTGACTACTTTGTATTCTCAAGCAGTCAGTGGTATATTTTCTATTCTTTTATTCCTATCTATGCTCTTCTTTGAAACGATACATGTTTTCATCTGCTTTATTAATAATATTTTGCAGCGATTCTTTTTCTCCCTTAAGTCTTGTTGCATATCCATAGGATGTACTTATACTATACTCAAATTCCAGCTTTTCACTCTTAATTTTAAGTAGCCTCTCAATCTCATGGCATAGCTCTAACACTTCCTCTTCTTTTGTATTCAAGAGAATAACAATGAACTCATCGCCACCCATACGACCGACATAGCCTTTCTTGTTAAATACTTCCATAAGCACTTTGCTAAATATACATAATACCTTGTCACCCATATCGTGACCATATGTATCATTCATAGATTTAAACTTGTTTAAATCCATATAGCAAATTGTAACTTGGTTTTTCCTACTGTGTTCAAGCTTCGCTATAAGACTTTCCATAGAAGCTCGGCTATGACAGCCTGTGAGAGTATCAGTATTGATACCTTTCAGACTTCTACGCCAGTAGATAGCAATTCTGCCTACACATATAATGATTATGGCAACTATAACATATGAAAAATATCTCCACATTTCCATTTCTGCTAAATCTTTAAAGATTTCTTCTGTCTCTATGCACTGAACTATTGCCCAATCATAATCCTCAAGATATGTAATATCTGCCTGATATTCTTTTCCGTTCTGTATAATCACACCAGTCTGATCTGTTTTCTTTTCAAACGCTGTCTCAACCAAGGAATAATCCGAGTCTACCGCATCATATATAGATTTCTTGTTATAAACCTGCTGCATGTCATTTGCAACCACATATACACCATCGCGATTTATCAAGAACATATCACCATTGACAACCGTTCTAGTTTCAACAAAAATATCACGAACAGTATTCAACTCAACAGCACCACATAGTGCGCCAATCTTCTCACCAGAGTAGTCGAACATTGATACGCATACCGTCATATATGCTTCATACTCACCGTAGAATGGTTCTGTTATGTATATATCATTATTCATAACATTTTGGTAAAATGGTTCGTTCTTCTGACTACGAGTTATACCCTCATCGATGTAAAAGCTATTTCCATTCTTGTCCATTATAAAAATGTGATGAAAACCAAACTCATCTGAACGATCTTTTAAAAACTTACTCTGCACCTGGTGATCCATTCCATTTATCTCTCGGAAAGTAGCAAAGCCCTGTAATCTCTCAACCTTTTCAGATATATAATTCTCGAACTGTGTTTTTTGGTTATCAGACAATATGTCCATGGTATCCTGAATCAACAAAAGCTGCTGTTCTTTATTATTCTCTGTTGATATCCACACACCTCCTATAAGAACAATAAACATTATAAATACAATTCCAAGAATTATCGCATCTATTTTCTTAATATATTGAATTTTATATCCTATTTTATTTTTTTTACTCATGGACGTATTCTATCAAATTCGACATATAATATCAATAAAAAGATTGTTTAAAAAACAAAACAAAAAATGTATTTATTCATTAGTTCCTACAAAAACTGTTTCTATTTTCTCCATATAAATTGCCAACGAATCGTCCCATTGTGCATACTCTTTGTCACCTCGATGATCTGTTAGAACATTCTTATCTTCAAGGTATTTTCCAAGATAGCTTGTAACCTTCTTTGCACCTTCATGGTTCAAATGATCACCCTTATCACGTGTATCTTTCTCCCAGTCAATAGGTACTTCCTCTGCCAAAAGGTTCATATCTACATATTCAAGTCCGTACTTGTCAGCAATTTCTTGTATTCCGTTGTGTCTCTCATAATTACAGTTGAGTACACTTGGCGTACTGACAAGAATTAGTTCAGCATTTTTCTCCTTGCAGAACTTTACTATCTCATTCATATAATACTGATTGAGTGTTGATATGTCATCTATCTTATCCGTAGGCACCATGTACTGCGGGTTTGGAATACCATTGACAATGTCCTTTCCTCGATAGCCCTTATAATCATTAATACAGGTATAATTAATATCACCCTTAAAATCACTGGCTGTTATATCTTTCCATCTGTCATGATATCTGAAAACCGGAAATTCACACTGTATACTTGATGCAATTGCATCAGTGACATTAAATCTTCTATATAAGGTATCTGTTTCTAAAAGAACTATTTTAGGCGACTGATTCTCAAATGCCTGCTCCAGATAGCGAAGTGTATCATACATATACTGCCCGTAAGAGCCACACAGATATGATGTGATTCCATAATCCTTATATAGCATCATAGGAGAAATAGCTGTATGTGATAAGCTGTCTCCCAAAACAAGTACATCAATAGAATTCTTTTTCTCGCTGAGTATGCCGTTTGCACTTACATCTTCTATGCCTGAACCCTCAGAGTTATTCTTCGGTGCAAAAATAGGATGAAGCACTGTGAGTATGAGCACAAGTCCTGCTAAAAAGACTGCGCATCGCAATATCTGCTTTAAGCATTTCATTTCCTTCACCTCCTAAAAGTTTGCATAGATAGGATCAACTGGAACGTATCCTCTGCCATACGCACCAAATATAACAATAAATATAATCAGTGCATAGTAAATGCTCCAACGAAGAACAAGATTTCTCTTAGCGATTCCCTCTCTAACGCTTACATCCTTCTCTTTCAATATACTAATCACCATTACAATCGCAACTGTAATGCCCACAATCATAAAGTCCTGTGCATCCATGCCAAGTGTGAGGATAGTGCCATCACTAAATGATGCAAGACTAAAGTTAGTAATCATATTCTTAAACATTGACATCCCTGCACGAAGACCATTGGCACGGAAGAACATTTCGCCTATAACCACGAGTATAACTGTTCTGACTACCGAAAATGTGTGGTAAGCTACACCTTTCTTTTTGACATGCAGCCTCTCTAAAAGCTTTTTAGCATATGGTTCAACTATATTTCCTGTTAAAATCAATACAAAATGATACATTCCAAAAAATATATAATTCCAGCCTGCACCATGCCATAAACCATTGCATATCCACACGCAGAATAACGCAACTGCACCTGCTACAAGCGGTCCTAAATGATTTCCCACAAGCTTTCTCGCCTTAGTAGTCAGCTTCTTAAGTGGCTTTGACATTGACAATGGATAAAATATATAATCCTTGAAGAATATCCCAAGTGTAATATGCCATCTCGACCAGAACTCTGAAACTGTTTTAGAGAAGAATGGCTGTCTAAAATTCTCTGGTAGCTTTACATTGAATATTTGAGCTGTGCCTATTACCAAATCCATTGTTCCTGAGAATTCCATATACAACTGTAATGTATAGCACACTGCTGCCACCACGATTATACCGCCATCATACTGACTATAATTGTCAAACACTGTTTTGATGAGACTGTTGAGTCTGTCCGCTACTACAATCTTCTTTAACATACCATAAAGTATTCTCTGTATGCCCATAGTTAAACCTTGGTAGCTTGTTCTCTCACCTTCACATAAAATATGAGCAGTCTCTGAGTAGCGGCAAATTGGTCCTTCCATAATCTGTGGAAAGAATCCCATATAGAGAGCTATTTTCAAAAGATTTCTGTCCGCCGATATAATTTCTCTATATACATCAAAGATGTAAGACACTGCCTGAAGTGTATAGAATGAAATCCCAATAGGCATCATAATCTTTGGTATATCCAATGTAATTGGTATATTTAACACACCAAATAGTGAATTAATATTCTCTGTAAAGAATGGCGTATATTTAACTGCAAGCAATATTCCAATATGTAAGAGAACTCCGAATAATACAACTCTTCTCTGCTTCTTCTGATACAACCCTTTCAGCTCTTTCTTCTCTGACTTTTCCACTTCTTTAAGCTTCAAGTTGCGCTCTGACTGAAGATTTGTAAGCCAGAGACCGATATGGTGAACAGACAACGTAGAAAATAGCAAATAAACCAAAAGCTTTCCGCTCATACTCCAGAAGAAAATATAGCTTCCTACAAGTAACACAATCGGTCTATATTTCTTTGGAAATATATTGTACAAGATAACAACACTTGGAAGAAATACTAGTACATATAAAATTGAAAAAAAGCTGCTCATGACTACTCTTCCTCTTGAAGTCTTGTTATCATGTCATACATCGCCTGTGCTGAATTAAAGTTAGCTGGAATAATCTCAACTGTAGGTATAGTAATGTCAAATTCATCCTCAATCTCTGCAACAAGTGCTATAATCGCCATTGAATCTAAGATATGATCATCAATAAGTGTTGTACATGTCTCATAATCTGCTGCTGGCTGAATGTCCTCTAAAATCTCAATTAATCTTTCCATTTTTGTAATCTCCTTTTATTCTCTTAATGTTTGTTGCTTAAGCTTTACAGCTAATAATTTATCCATACTTACTCTTAACAGTTACTCATAGCTTGGCTTATTGAGTGGGTATGTAGGTGCAAGCTTCCTTATAGCCCGAAGCTCTCTATTTTTATCCACAAGGACAACCGTTGGCAGATCTCTACTCAAAAATAGGGAAATTCCTTCCGTCATGCAGTATGCACCTGTGTTCTCAAAAACCAAAACATCATCTATCTTCAAATCCTGTATAGGCAACTGCTTCACAATGATATCATTTACAGTACAGAGTGAACCACAGATATTCCAATTGACAATGTTCTCATCTGTCGCATTTCCTATATCTGCTCTCTCTGGGTAGACACTGCATATAGGATGCTTCATCGCCATTGACTGTCCAAAGTAAACAAGCTGATTGATACCACCATCGACTATAGCATAATTCTGTCCTTTATTATTCTTCATATCCACAACCCTTGTAAGATATGTTCCACAGCTTGCCGCAATACTTCGTCCCAATTCCAAGGTGATTTTTGACTGGAAATTCATCTCTGATAAGAGCTTTGTAAACTCTTTCATATATTCATCCTCATCAAATTCCTCTCCCTGAAAATATGACACTGGAAATCCTGGACCAAACTCCAACTCATCTGGTGTATAACTCAATTCCTCTTTCAATGTCTGTAAAAATCCATCCACATACTCTAGCTCTCTTCTTTGCTTTTTCATAGAAGTTTTCTGTGTGCCTGAGAAGAACTGAATACCACACACATTGAGTAGGTTGTTAGCTTTTGATTCCCTAATAACCTCCTTGACTTCATCCTCAGTCATTCCAAACTGATTACCGCTTGTCAGTCTCGGCATAATATTTACTTTTAGATTTGCCCTTTTTGACGCTTCCACAATTAACTTGTACTGAAGCATTGATTCTACGCTATAAATTCCTATTAGTATACCAGCTTCCGTCAGCTCCTTTATAACTGATGGCGTCTTGTAAACCCCTGAGAAAATTATTTTTTCCATTGGCATATCAAGTTCTCTACAGATACTAAGCTCTCCCGGCGAACATACCTCAAAACGATCAATTATATCAGACAGCTCTTTCATGATAAATGTATTTGCCTTAACCGCATAACACAACGAAACATTATCTGGCAGACAATTCTTAAGATAATTGACTCTTTGCCTTAGTATACTTGTATCAAAGACATACATAGGTGTCTGATAATTATTCAGTAGCAACTTCACTCTCTCATTATTCATTTTTATTCCCCTTTTACTTTATTAACAAGGCCTTTCGGTCTATCTTTCCATTTTTGGTAAGTGGCATTTGCTCCACTTTTCTAAGTGCGCTAGGCACCATGAATATTGGGAGTTTTTCTGACATTTTTATATGTAGCTCTTTTTTATCCATATCTCCAACATAGAAACCGTATAACTTGCTCTTTGCTTCGTCAAATACGCAGCAAGCCCGCTCTATACCTTCTATCTGCGCCATAGCTGATTCTACCTCCTCCAGCTCAATACGATGTCCCATATGCTTAATCTGGAAGTCCTTTCTGCCACAGAAGTTTATCTCACCTTCGACATTGTATTTACCCAAGTCTCCTGTACGATAAATCATATCTATATATCTATCATTCAACGGATTCTGCACAAAATGCTTATCGGTCTGCTCCTTTGCCCTGTAATATCCAAGTGCAAGTGCCGTACCCCTGACACAGATTTCACCAGCCTCATCTTCCGCTGTAATCTCTTTATCATTTTCGTCTAATAAGAATACATGTTCATTTAGAAATGCCTTTCCGATAGGGACTCCATCTGTATAATCTCGACTACGGTCAATCACATGATATGTGCAGTTACATGTTATCTCTGTAGGTCCATACACGTTTACAAATGTCGCCTCTGGTAAATGCTCCATCCATGATTTTAGATGCTTATACGGCATTACCTCACCACTAAACAGCACTTTTCTAACCGTTTCAGGCACTCTATAATCCAAACCATGAAATGTACTTATAAGACACAACGCCGAAACTGCCCATGTCATAACTGTAATCTTATGGTCACATATATAATCAAGCAATTCCACAGGCTTTGAGAATAAATGTCTTGGAATAATAACAAGTGTTGCACCTGTCTTTATTGCCGAGTATATATCCTTTACTGATACATCAAAATCAAACGGTGCCTGATTGCCGATTCTATCACTCTCTTCAAATGAGAATGTATCTGTGAATACATTTATAAAATCTATCACACTTCGATGACTTACAACTACTCCCTTTGGAATTCCTGTTGAACCTGATGTAAAGTTGGCATAAATCGGGTCAGTATCAACAGCTTTGTTTCTTATACTCTCAAGAGTTGCATCATCTATATCATGCTTCTTCAAATCATCTATAAGAAGTATACGTTTTTCTGGTACGAGCTCCCTTGCTATATCCAGATATTTTTTATCTGTCACTATATATTCTGCTTCCAAAACCGACTGCACCTGTGCCAATCGAACTATTGGCAGTTCAGGGTTTAAAAGCACATAAAAGCAGCCTGCATATGCGCTTCCGAAAAATAAGCACAGAGTGTCTGTGCCCTTGTCAGCAAGTACCACTACTGGCGTTCGCATCTCTACCAAACCAGATAATGCGCTTCCAATGCACCTGCTGTCTTCCTTAAGCTCTGCATAAGTCAAGCTGCTTTTCTCATCTATAACTGCTATTTTTTCTGAATACAAATTAGCACTTTGTTCAAGCCATTCAAGTACATTATACATCTTTTGTTATAACTCCTTTATCACCCTGTATTCGTGTTATTTCATCAAAAAAGTTCCATTTTTACCCCTAGTGGCTTTTACGTTTTAACACAACACAGTAATAATACTTAAAGCAACCAGAATAGTCAAGCCGATTTTAATAATTTTAAGATTTTCTTAAGATTCCCAGCCAACCATTCATGTATATCTTTTGCTATACGTTCAGTCAACCTTATCTTAACCACCTAACGTGACATCCTGCTTTGAATACCACTCCAACGCTTTTATAAAATCTTCTTCCCTAAACTCAGGCCAATAGTGGTCAATCACATAAAAATCTGAATACACTGACTGTATAGGTAAAAACCCAGACAACCTCCTCATTCCTCCCCATCTTATAAGTAAATCAATTCTTGAAATATCCGACGAATATGGTTTTCCATCCACCTGAATATGGGATAAATCCCACTTCCATCCGTAGTTTACCAGAAAGTTCACCTTTATTCCACCGCCGTTTACCGTTGTTCTTGTTGTATACGGTAAAAGTTCTTCTGGAAAGCACTTTGAATCACTATTTCCAATTACTAATAAATCTGCCCCTTCCTTGGTCAACAATTCCACTGCATCAACACATGCTTTTTTAAACGCCTTGAATTGTTCTGCTGGACGTTTGCAATTGTCCACAGTAAAGCCGTAGTAAGTAAGCTCTTCTATTCCATTTTCTTTTGCTTGATGTAGCAGTTTTAACCCTGGTTGCAAACCATGCTCGTAACCATCATGCTTATTCATTCCATTTTCTTTTGCCCAACGGCGGTTTCCATCTGGAATAATACCAATATGTCTTGGACTGTTTTTCATAATATTCTAGCCTATTCTTTCTGGAAATAATAATATTTCCCTGTTTTTCAGACTAGTATTTCCCGTCAGCTACAATTTTTATACAACACTATTTTCTCGTACGCTTTTTCTCTGAGCCACATCGACACAGAACCATTAGCCACCTTAAATTCACCAAAGCCTTCACTGTCCATAGACACTGTTTCTGGAATATTTCTGCTTGTTGTCAAATCTGATTTTTACCGTGTACAGTTTTCTCCTAAATACTTATCAGCCTTTACAAATGTCGCTCACAGTGATAATATTAAATAAATTACTCGTGAAAAAATTGATACTTGTAGAGGTGATTATATGGAAATAGAAATAAATAACAAATTTAATATTGGTGACATAGTGCAGCGTTACGTGACACAAATAGTATATGACAGCGAAATCGTATGTCCTATATGCAAGGGCAATTACATGATGGCCAACCCAAACTTCGACATGGTCAACGACAGAAACGAATATCTATACTGTAATTGTTGTACACTAGGAAAAATTCAGGTAAACAGCCGTACTGAGAAGGTTTTGACACCTGAGCGATATAAAGTGGAAAATATCTATATCTGTGTAGGCAAGGAAATAACTACACACAGATATCAGCTGCAATCCAGCCCTGACTTAAACGATGGTGCAGGGTATATCAGCACCGCTGCCGATGAGAGCGATTTAGAACTATACACAGGGAAAAAACTACCGTAATAGTTTTAAAACTATTACGGTAGTTTGTAGAAACATTCACCCAATTGTGAATTTATATAAGTGCCTAAAAATTTTCACCGCAGAATCATATCATGGAGCTATCCTTCTTGCAAGCTACAGCTACATATTTTTCTTGGAAATAAAAGCTAATGCTTGCCGTATTTATATGTCTTGTATACAGTAACAGCCACTTCTATACAGCAGATAATAGCTATCAGACTCACTATCATATTGCTGAAAGTATCGCTCCCCCAGTAAAAAAGTATATCACCCTTAGAAAACTCAGTCCTGCCCATCTGCGACAATACTTCATCTCTGAACTGTGTATTCCATATATTCATGTACTTAAGTAGGATAAATGCACTTACAAGGCTTATAGCATTACAGATAATGCTACTATACATGACAACCTTGCAATATTGACCATATATAAGTTTTATTATTTCGTCAAATATACACACTGCAAAAATAAAAACAACAAATGGTACTATACGATTCCACTCTTTCAAATTAAATATACACGATATACTCTTTATTCCATCATCCGTTTTCTCAAACACTCCAAACACTTCTGGAACAAATACTAAAACTCCTGTAAAAACTATAATAAATACTATATTTATTACGCTATCTGTACGACTTATCAATGACTTCTTATCTGGGATAGCTGGCAATGCTGATGGAGACCACTTTGTGTCTGGTTTGATATCAACCTTTACTTTTTTATGCTCAAGTACTGCAAAGATAATTGTCACAACGCCAACCATTGTACAACCGCCTGAAACGATTGATATTATACCCTCTTCCATAAAGCCCTGCATAAAATCCTTGAATTCTTTTGCTCCCGCAAGACCATGAACAATTCCCGATACAATAGCAGAAATTCCTATGGCAAACAAACCTATTTTCACTATCCAAGTATAATTGTCATAATAATCCGGACCTATAACATAACTACTATCATCTCTATATTTCTTTGCAAAATCTGCAGGATTCCCAAGCTTCTCTAGCACCTGCTCTACCGTGCAATCTTCCTCTTCCCGCATATCCTCTATAAGAGTTTCTAATTCTAGCTTTATCTCCTTACGCATATTTTGAGGCACTCTCTTTGTTACCTCATAAACATATCTTGCTATCATGTCATTTTCATTCAAACTATTTTCACTCATCACTTATCATCTCCTATTAGACTCTTCATTCCCTTTGACATCTTTTTCCACTGAGCTACCAGTTCCTTGTATATTGTGTCGCCATATACTGTTCTCTTATAATACTTTCGCGGCTTCGCCTCATCTGTATTCCACTCACTACATAGAAGCTCCTGCTTTTCGAGTCTTCTAAGTAATGGATACAATGTGTTTGCATCTATGGATATGCCCTTTTCCTCAAGATTTTGAACCAAAGCATAGCCATATCTAGCCTGGCCTAACTGGCTTAATACACAAAGTATCAGTGTTCCACGGCGTAATTCAGAAAGTAAGCTTTCGAGTAAATCCTTTTCCAAATATATCACCTCTCTTATTGTGCCACACTATTATAGTGTATGTCGCACAGTATTGTCAAGTATAAACTATTATATTCATATTATTTTATATTTAAGTTTTTTATCCAATTCTTTCAGCTCTTCTATTGTAATTATATCCTTCGACAATTGTCTATACAGAATCCACAGCATATTACCATATGCAAGTCTTACTTCACTGTCCATAGACATATCTTTTTCTATTCTTTCTTTTTTATCTTCATCCATATCCCCCCCTTATAAATTGTTATGTAGAAAATAAATTATCTTCTTCTCTTTTCCTTTGTTCCCAAGAAAATAGCTAAAATAACTAAAAATATCGCTATAAAAGGATAAAGCGACATTCCTATACATGCAAATGTTTCCTTTGCACCAATAAACTTGTCATCAGGATAAACAGCTGATAAGCTTTTTGTTCTTCTGATAATCATAAGATAAAAAAGACCAACTGTTGCTGCTATTGCAATAATCGAAGTTATAACAGCAGCCACTACTCCATACAATGTTGAATCGGTTTTATAAATATTAAAAATTTTTCCTTATCCGTCCTCACAAATAGAAAAAGGAGTTTCCTGATTTTCACGAAACTCCTATCTTCATTATGCAACTCTTTTAAGACTAGTTTTATCTTATCACGGCTCTTCACAATTACATCTCATAAAATGTTCTTCATTATATGATTATGTTCCTTTCTATATTAAATCATCATTTTAATTGTTTCCAAAGAAAAAAAGTCGTTAAAATAACGACTTTTGTAATTTCCTCTAGTATATCAATTTCCTTTCTATGGCATCTATAATTTTTTCGTCTGCAAAACCAACTGCGGCACCATCAAATCCAATTTTATACGATGCGAAAATCTGAGCCTTCTTAAGACATTCTATTGGTGAAAATCCTTTTGTATAATAATGTACGAACGAGCTAAAAAGTGCATCACCAGCGCCTACTGTATTTACAACCTCACCCACTGTAACAGCGGGCATCTCGTAAAACTCATCTTCCTGTTTCACATACATCAATGCTCCCTTTTTTCCCATTCCCAAAACAATAATATCATTTTTATATTTATTTTCTATAGTCATTAAAAATTCTCTATAATCAGTTTTTATGTTTTCATCGCTTAAAAACAATATATTTGCTGATTCCATAAAAGCCTTATTGTACTCATCATTTATATCATCTAACACGTGTACGTCTGTTGCAATGATTTTTCCTGCCTCTTTAGCCTTAGTCAGCAAACTCCTGTTAAAATTAGTATTGCACGCAATTATCACATCACAATCCTCATATAACTCTCTCTCAAAATCGTATGCCATATCCTGTATATCCTTCAGGTCGCAATATATCTGGCGTTTTCCTTCCTCATCATACAGCACAACCGAATTAGGTGTTTCTTTTAATACAGTCTTTACGTTTTGTGTCGATACACCGATTTCCTCTATCTTACTTTTAACATAATCCGCACTAAAATCTGCTCCCGTCATAGTAACCAACCTTACATCATCCCCAAGAGCTTTTAAGGCCTTGGCAAGATTATATGCCACACCAGACACTCTTGTATTCACTCCAAAAAATGGATAATCAATAGGGAAATATTCAATCGGAAATTTTTTTACCTTAACCGTTGTCTCTGTGTTAATAAGCCCTGACACCATTATTTTTCTCATATTTCTTGTCCCTCCTAAAATTCTATACTTTCTTGTTTTGTATGGATATGTATCTTCTCATATATATCTTTGCCATATATCTCTGATTTTCAGCATATAAATATTATTATGAATATGCTCTCTTATGATGTTCTTCATAAGCTTATTGTCTGCTACCGTTCCTCTCCATACTTTTTTACTCACAACCTTTATAAATGTTTACGGGATAACACGCCTACCAATATACCATTCACAAATAATTGATTTTCAGGTACCATAATCGGCTGATATTTAGGATTACCTGGCATAAGCCCAATGGTACCGCCAAAGTTGCAGTACTGCTTTAATGTCACTTCATTTTCTCCCAATCTGCCTGCCACCACAATATCTCCATTTACAGCAAAATCTTGACTTTTAATTATTACATAGTCTCCATCGTTAATTTGAAAATTAATCATACTGTCGCCAGTAACCTTAAGCATAAAATGCTTTTCCTTATTTAATGTAAACAAGCTCGGCAAACTATATGTCCCAACATTTTCTCTATTTGCATACTTCAATGCTCCTGCTGCCACTTCACCTATTACATTTATGTCTGTATAGCCGTCACAAGCTACAGCTTCCCTATTATCAATATCCTTTATAATTATTTCATTTTTATCTTCAATATTTATCTCATAACTATAATGCTTCTTGTTTATCCAATTTACATACTCATATTTCTCGTATAAATTACTTTCCTTTTTCTCGTATACTGGAAGACTCTTAACTGGTACATAACCATTATTACTAGCCTTCTCTATAGAAACAGTAACACCGTCTGTAACTACTATGTACTTAACCGAAGGAGAACAGCTTGCATAAGAGCACAACTGTTTAAGTGCCCTGTCCATATCCTCCCCAGGCTGCTTTACCTCCACCATAATAAACGGTCTTCTTCCTCCATCGTCATCAGCAAAAACAACAATATCCACAAAGCCTCTTTCCGAAAAATGCTGAACTGGATACTCAATATCTATATTGCTACTAAGATATTGTTTTTTGGTAATTAACTCTCTTATAAACCACTGACGTACAGCCTCTTCTCTTGAATGAATATCACGAAGCTTCTCCGCAAATAAATACTCCGATATATTTACTCTGTATAATGGTGAAAATTCCATATCTTCGGTAAAAAGCAATTTTTTATCCATTTCATCAATAAACCGCGACTGTTTTTCAGAACTACTTAAATATAACTCCTGCTTTGCTCTTGTCATACCCACATATAATAGTCTTCGCCCTATAGACACATTTTCCTCAGAATACGGTAAAATTCCTTCATTAATACAGGCTATAAAAAGTACTGGAAATTCCAATCCCTTTACTGAATGTAAAGTAAACAGCCTTACAACATCTTCATCAAAATCATCATCCGTTTTCTTATAGATTTCCGCCAATATGCCCTTTTTTAACAAAATATCCTTTATGCCGTCAAGACATCCCTTAGTAGCTGCTACTACTACGATATCACGCAATGCATATCTTTCTGACATTACTTTAATTCTGTCAGCAATAGCTTCTGCTTCACTGGTCACATTATCATAATGCTTATAATACGGTGCATCACCATGTCTATCTATCGCCGATGGCTTCACAAAAATATCATTCTGCTTTATGGCATCATCCTTTTCGATAAGCGAATATGCTGCCTGCGCTATTTCAAATGTAGTTCTATAGTTTTTACTTAAAATATTGGATTTACCTGACATATCGAAGCCAATACTTTTGAACGCCTGCCCTGATAACCAGCTCTGGGTATAAATACTCTGCGAAATATCTGCAATAAACATAATACTGCTATTTTCTTGTTCAGAGTGGTACAAATATTTTATTATTTCCAATTGTACACGTGTTAAATCCTGACTTTCATCTACTATAATATGTCTATAAGAATCAGCCTGAAGCTTTCCCTCTCTAAATGCTTCCAATACCATTAATGCATTGGTTTTGTAGTCAATAAGTCCCTCTCGTTCCATCAACTGTTCATAACAAAGATATATGTCAAATATTGCATTTCTCTCCACAGATGCCTTTTGGAGACGATATCTATTCTCACCTTTGCTCATTCGTCCCACTCTGTCTACGTTCAGATATGTCTCTCTTTCTATATAGCTACAGGATTTTAGCCAATCAATTTCCTCATTTAAAAATGAATAATTCTTTCTAGATATTAATTCAAGCTGGCCATAATTCTTTTTAATTATTTCTATTGCCTGCAGTAACTTATCTTTCATCTGTATGCTACTAGCCAGCTTACGATTTATATTAAGCCTTCCACCATAATATGTAATAATTGAATCAATTGTCCTTATAAATAACTGTTTTGCTGCATCAAATTCAAAAAACAAATTACCCTGAATATCCATATCCTTCATAAGATAATTGGTGTACTGTATAAGCGTTTTGTTATATGTCACAAAAAGAATTTTCTCATTCTTATCTAAATAGTGATTAACCAGCATAGGAAGCTTTGATACAGCAACTGTTGTCTTGCCGCTTCCTGCCACTCCCTTCACAAGCACATGACCATTAGGTTTACTATTGACAATTCTAATCTGATCTACATTTAACTCCATTTTGTCCTCCCAGTATTTTTTAATTGCAATTAATCCACTCACAACAACTCTCGGTATAATCATCTATACTAAAATTATACCTCTTATCAACTTAATTACACGGTAGTTTCTTGCTCCCACGCCCTCATTGTACTGAAATTTATTTTATACTTATTAAAATCCCATGCTAATGATTTCTGCAAATTTCTTTTCGCACTCATCTATTTGTTCTGTTATAATACCAATTCTCCGTAATTCGCATAAAATATCAACCAACTTACTGTATGCCTCATACCCCTGCTCGTTTAAATTTCCGTTACATAAATAAACCTCTGATTCACTTCCTAGTATTTTTAATATTTTTTCCATATAATATCTTACCCTTCAATTATAATTCATCATCCAGTACTATACGTTCTTTTGCATACTGTTTTATAAGACTGTCATACGATATGAAGCGCACATAATCCCTTATAGGATTATACATTGAGGCAGATATTATATCTAAAAACTGCTCTTTCCTATTAGAATCAGCAATTATCGAGAAATCAGCCCTAAAGTCCTGTAACTTATAAAACTTGCTAAGTGAATTTTTTATATCCGTTGTGTGCTCGATTTCATAAAACCCACATGGCATTTGTCTTTCATTAAACCATATGACATCTACAGTCTTTGCTCTTCTTATCAATCTATCATATGTAAACTGTGGTATATTATCAACAGTTACCAAGTCTGTTAATTTCGTTTCCAAGAATTTCTTGTTTTTGTCTTGTGCAGGTACATATGTCAGATATTTTTTTATATTTCCAATTTCAACATCAATACCTTGATAATAAGTATGAGTGAACAACTCATCCGACTTCTTATTATTAGGCTCAATATCCAGCTTCTTTAAAACATCATCTTTTTGTGCCATACAATCACCCTAACAATCTGAAATATTTTCTATGCTTTCATAATATCATGTTCTCGTTAAGGCTACCAGTCTTTTTATCACTACTATATACCAAATATCCGTATTATCCTCATCATAATGCTATTTGAACGCAACCATTTTTTCTCAATCTATTCTTTATCTTTTCAATATTCTCTTTCATTATCTCTATCAAGATACAGTTCCTCTTGTTTTTCAGAGCTGCTTCCCCTACAACTCCACTGCCTGCAAAACTATCCAAAACCACTTCACCTTCATATGTTATATATTCTAATATCTGTTCACATAAAGATAATGGTAATTCACTCTGATGTAAATACTCATAATTATTTTCATTTTCAGCTGGTAATATCTCAACCAAAAAGCAACCATCTTTAAGCACTCTTGCCTTTTCCTTAAAATCCTGTAAAGTATATTTAAAGCAATCATATGTAGCAAATGCCCGTGCCCCACCTTTATTTGATTTCAAATCTAGCCACGGATGGTCTGTAAATATACAATCTATAGAACTATCTCATAGCATAGATAAATCTCTTCCATCACCTTCTATGACCACACAGGCTTCATTTCCCTCAATCGTCTTATATATCCCCTTTGCGATTCGCTCAAACTTAATACCTAGATTATCATATATTCTTGCTCTAACTGTTTCCTTTGGCTTATCTTTGTTTTGAGTATAAGCATCATTCAGCGTAAATTCCTTTCCACCTTTAAAACATCTAAAAATCTTATCTGCAAATGACATAATTTCCTCCTTAAAATTAATATAAATTAATTTTAGACAAATGTATGTCTAATAAGACGGACTTTTACCAAGGCTCTTGCGTTTTTCCATTATAAAATTTCCAACTTTAACACTGTCAAGCATATAAATACCTCCGTTTTTATTTTATAATAGCTTACCTTCAATTGACAGACAATAAGCACGAAGGGGAGTTCATTAATACAATTCAACCATAGGTTGAATTGTATTAATGCTAAAGAAAAATCCTATCTTCTATGACTTAAAATTTAATCAAAATACACAATAATATCCTCTATTTTCTTTCTTGATCGCATAGCTGGAGTTTCTGCTTTATATCCTAAAGCAATCGCCCCTACCAATTCTGCCGTCGAACCAATATGCTCCATCAACTCTTGGTATGCAAAACATGTATTGCCTATCCACAATGTTCCTATATTTAACTCCTCTGCCTTAAGCAACATATTTTCTATTGATGCACCTATGGACAATAGGTCATTCATTTCCGTAAATCTATCATCAGCATCTAACTGAACAAATGGTGATTTTCCATTTGTATTAAGAACAACAATTACGACCGGTGCTGTTTCCATAATCCGATGGGTATTTTTTGCATCTGGGATTCCATTCACCGATAAAGGGAGCCTTGGATTTATTTCTTCCATCTCAATTCCCTTTTTCATTATACTAAGCAATCTATCTTTTGCCTCCCCACTATATACAAGGTATTTCCAAGGTTGTCTATTCTTTGCAGACGGCGCTACTCTTCCTGCATCAATAATTTTTTCTATAATAGAACCAGATACTGGTTCATCTGTATATTTTCTAATGCTACGTCGTGAATATATTGCTTCCAACACTTTATTTTCTCCTTTTTACTCACAATCTTTTATAGTATAATAGCTTCACTTCAATTTTCCTTGCTTTATAATAATCTTCATTTCCACAAGTTCCTTTAAAATCTTTAAAGCTCTCCAGTCCTTCACTCCAAGCAACTGCTGAATTTCTTTGTTGATAATCTTTCCATTTTCCAATATAAATTCAACAATTTTTTTAATTCACATTTAACCCTTGCCTTTTATTCCATATTATCACTTTTCTTATATTTCTTCAACACGCCATGCACCTCGATTACGCTTCGCTTCATCTCGGTCGCGGGCTTCGCCCTATGCCATCAAATACGAAAAGGCTCGGCTAAGAGTAAACTCTTGCCGAACCTTTTCATATTTTCTGTCGCATGGCTCATTGCCAACGCGTATATTATCTCTTTGAGAACTGTGGTGCTCTTCTCGCTGCCTTTAAACCTGGCTTCTTTCTTTCCTTCATTCTTGGATCTCTTGTTAAGAATCCTTCCTTCTTTAATGTTGGTCTGAAATCAGCATCTGCCTGTAATAAAGCTCTTGAGATACCGTGTCTGATAGCACCAGCCTGACCTGTGTAACCGCCACCGTGAACGTTTACTAATACATCGTACTTGTCAACTGTCTCTGTAGCAACTAATGGCTGACGAACGATAACCTTTAATGTCTCAAGACCGAAGTACTCATCGATGCTTCTCTTGTTTATTGTGATCTTACCTGTACCAGGTACTAAATATACTCTTGCGATACTGCTTTTTCTTCTACCTGTTCCGTAGAACTTTG